>NZ_CP095864.1:640110-1280221 GCF_023100845.1 Gordonia sp. PP30
GGCGGGTGCCGCGTCACGGAGAGCACCTGGGACGCGCGTCCCGGCTGGTTCCTTCCGGTCGCCAAGCTGGCCACCGGTGTCGGCGACCGCACCGCGGCGAACGCCGAGCACATCCGGGAGACGCTCGCTCGGCTGAAGGCCCGCGCCGAGGGGTGAGTCCGCCCGTCAGATCCGCTCCAGGATCGTGGCGGTGGCGAGGGCGCCGCCGGCACACATGGTCACCAGTGCGGTCTGCCGATCGCTGCGCTCCAGTTCGTGGAGTGCGGTGGTGATCAGCCGGGCGCCGGTGCTGCCGACGGGATGGCCGAGGGCGATCGCGCCGCCGTTGACGTTCACGATGTCCAGGTCCGCGTCGTGGACGCGCGCCCACGACAGCACGACCGACGCGAAGGCCTCGTTGATCTCGACCAGGTCGATGTCGGCCATGGTCATCCCGGCCTTGGCGAGCACGGTCTCGGTGGCCTGAACCGGACCGTCCAGGTGGTAGTACGGCTCGGCGCCGACCAGCGCCTGCGCGCGGATCCGGGCACGGGGGCGCAGCCCCAGATCGCGGGCGCGCGCGGCGTCCATCAGGAGTACGGCCGCGGCGCCGTCGGAGATCTGGGACGAGTTGCCCGCGGTGTGGATGCCGTCGCCCAGCACGGGCTTCAGGCCGGCCAGCGACTCGGCGGTGGTGTCACGCAGCCCCTGGTCGCGGGTCACGGTCAGCGTCTCGCCGGTGAGTTCCCCGTCGCGGGTGCGCTCGGGGGCGGTCACCGGCAGGACCTCGCGGTCGAATCGTCCCTCGTCCCAGGCGCGTCGTGCATGGGTCTGCGAGCGGAGGCCGAGTGCGTCGACGTCGTCGCGCGTGATGCCGCGCCGCCGTGCGATCCGCTCGGCCGCCTCGAACTGGTTGGGCATGTCGATGTCCCACGACGCCGGGCGCCGCGGTCCGGCGTCGGTGCCGACGTTGGCGCCCAGCGGCACGTGCGACATGCACTCGACGCCGCACGCCATACCGACGTCGATCGCGCCGGTGGCGATCAGCCCGGCGATCAGATGGCTCGCCTGCTGCGCGGAGCCGCACTGGCAGTCCACGGTGGTGGCACCCGTCTGCCAGGGCAGGCCGGCGTGCAGCCAGGCCGTGCGGGTTACGTTGTTGCCCTGCTCACCGACCTGCATCACGCAGCCGCCGATCACCTGCTCCACGAGTGCGGGGTCGATGCCCGCGCGCTCGATCACGCCGACTTGCGCGGCGCCGAGGATTTCGGCGGCGTGGAGGCCGGAGAGCCATCCGTTGCGCTTGCCGATTGGAGTTCGGGCCGCTTCGACGATCACCGGGTCGCCCATGTATCTGCCTTTCGTCACGACATCTCACCAGCAAACTGAAACGAGTTCTTGTTTGCGTCTCACCAGTGTGGCACAGTGGGAAGTACCAAAACTGTAACCGGTTCTCATTTTCCGTGAGCCGCTGGAATCGCGAAGAAGAGGTGGAGGCGTGACGCAGATGATGCAGAATGCCGCGGCATCCGATTCGACGGGCAAGTGCCCGTTCATGCACCAGGAGGGCTGGGACTTCACGAGCCCGGACCTGCTGGAGAAGGGCATCCCCGTCAAGGAGTTCGCCGAACTCCGCCAGACGGCGCCCGTGTGGTGGAATGCGCAGCTACCCGGCAAGGGTGGAGGCTTCCACGACGGCGGCTACTGGGTCATCTCCAAACACTCCGACATCCGCGAGATCTCGAAGAACGCCGAGGACTGGTCGGCCGCGGACAACGGCGTCATCATGCGCTTCGACGACGAGATGACGCAGGAGCAGATCGACGTCACCAAGGCGCTGCTGATCAACCACGACCCGCCCGAGCACACCCGGATGCGCAAGGTGGTCTCGCGGGCGTTCACCCCGAAGGCCGTGCACGCGCTGGAGTCCAAGCTCGACGACGCCGCGCGCGCGATCGTCGCGAAGGCGGCCGCCGAAGGGCGCGGGGACTTCGTCCACCAGGTGGCCGTGGACCTGCCGCTGCTGGCCATCGCCGACCTGCTCGGCGTGCCCGAGGAAGACCGGATGAAGCTCTTCAACTGGTCCAACTCGATGATGAACGCCGACGATCCGGAATTCTCGGCGGACCCGCAGGTCGCGTCCGCGGAGATCCTCGGCTACGGCTACAACATGGCCGACGCCCGCCGGAAGTGCCCGGCCGAGGACATCGTGACCACGCTGGTCCACGCCGACATCGACGGTCATTCGCTCGACGAGGCCGAGTTCGGGTTCTTCTTCATCCTGCTCACCGTCGCCGGCAACGAGACCACCCGCAACGCGATCACCCACGGGATGAACGCCTTCCTCGACAATCCTGAGCAGTGGGAACTGTTCAAGAAGGAGCGTCCGGCGACCGCGGTCGACGAGATCGTCCGCTGGGCCACCCCGGTCAACTGCTTCCAGCGGACCGCGAAGAACGACACCGAGGTCGGCGGGCAGAAGATCAAGAAGGGCGAGCGCGTCGGCATGTTCTACGGTTCGGCCAACTTCGACGAGGACGTGTTCGACGACCCGTTCACCTTCGACATCACCCGCGACCCGAACCCGCACGTCGGCTTCGGCGGGAACGGCACGCACTTCTGCATCGGTGCCAACCTCGCCCGCATGGAGATCAACCTGATGTTCAACGCGCTGGCCGACATGGTTCCGGACATCACCAAGCTGGAGCAGCCGCGCCGGCTCCGGCACGGCTGGATCAACGGCATCAAGGAACTCCAGGTCGACTACGGGACCGCGTAGTGGGCGAGTCGCCGCCCTACCTGAACATCGACCGGGAGCACCATCCCGCGGTGCTGGCGGGACGTCGTTCCCGCGACGCGGTGATGGCCCGCGACAAGGAGGCGTGGCTCGCGAACTTCGCGGCCGACGGGATCGTCGAGGATCCCGTCGGGCCGTCGATGTTCGACGAGGCCGGTGCCGGACACCGCGGGGCGGGGCAGCTCTCGGAGTTCTGGGACAAGACCATCGGCACCACCGAGCGGATCGACTTCGTCTTCGAAAGGGAGATCATCTGCGGTGACGAGGTGGCCTACATCGGGAAGATCGTCACGCACATCGGCGGGTACGTCTCCGAAGCCGAGGGGGTCTTCACGTACAAGGCGGACGCGGACGGGGATCTCGTCGCTCTGCGGGCCTTCTGGGAGATCGAGGCGACGATGAAGTCGTTGCGCCCGGCCTGATCCGGACGCTGGTCGAGCGGAGCCGAGACCTCGACCGCCATGCGCTCCGCTCGGCCGCCGTGGATGCTCCGCTCGACCGGCATCGCGGTCGAGACCACCGGGTCAGCGGCGTCGGCGTGCCAGCAGATTGCCGTCGACGGACAGGATTCCCTGGTTCGCGACGGCGATGCCGATCAGGCCGGCGATGAGGGCGAGCGGCAGTTCGTAGCCGCCGTTCGACGCCCAGAAGCCCTGGTCGATGTGCGCGGTGAAGATCGCGCCGATCATGTCGATGATCAGCAGCAGGGCGACCAGCGGGACCGCGAGCCCGACGATCAGCGCGGCGCCGCCGACGAGTTCGACGATCCCGGCGAACCATGCGGAGAAGGTCGGTGCGGGCACGCCCATCGCCTGGAAACCGTCGGCGACATTCCCGATGCCGTTGGTGACGAACTTCTGCCAGCCGTGGGCGAAGAAGATGATGCCGAGAATCACCCGGGCGATGGTGGTGGCGACGGACTGGCCTTGCTGGGCGCGGGTCATGGAGTTCCTCCTGGTTCGCGAATCGGACGTTGCGAGACTAACCGGACCATGGTCCGAATGAAAAGCTAGACCTCGCTATTCTTAGGTGGGCCTTAGGAATGGTGTGCGGCACGTCGCTTGGCGGTCCGGCCCATTGCTGCCGTTACGCTGGGCGTATGCGACGACTCTTCCTGGCGGCCGTCTCCGCCGCGGCCCTCGCGTCCACTCTGACCGCCTGCGGCGGTGACTCGTCGGAAGCCTCCAGTGCCTCGGTCTCCCTGGCCGGATCGGAGAGCGCGACGGCGGCACGGACCCCGTCGTCGACGACGCGCTCGGCACCGGGTCGCGCGGCTTCGAGCGTCGTGGCCTCGAGCGTCGTGACGAGTCCGACGACCCCGAGTCCGGCCGCCGGGAAGCCGCCGGCCGACCGGGTGGTGCCGGGCGAGGTGGTCTCCGGCGAGGGATTCCTGCGGACGGGGAGCGATGTCGACTACCGTTTCGCCGCGGGTGGCGGCCGGTGGGTGTGCGACATGACCCGGGCGACGGTCGTCTGTTCCGGCGAACTCGCACCGGGCACGCAGCCGAAGGGTGCCGGTTCGGTGGAGCTGACCGCCGCCGGTGCCGTGACCTTCCCGGGTTCGTCGGCGCCGGGAGACAAGCACGGGCCCGCGCGCCCGAAGGAACTGCCGACCGGCCGCTCGCTGCCCAACGGGGTCTTCGTGTGCGCGGCCTTCGCGGGCGGTGTGCAGTGCGAAACCCCGTCCGCCGCGCACGGATTCAAGCTGACCGCGACCTCCACCACCCGCTGGTAGCGCCTGCTCCTCCCAGTCTCGCCGGTCGGCTGCTGTTCCGTGGTGGTCCAGCGACCGTGGAACAGCAGGCGAGCAGCCGGGAATGAGAATCGGGCGCGCCGGTGGTGTGCTCCGGTCGGGTCTGTGCCGTCGACTGCTGTCTCGTGGTGGTCGGGCAGCCACGGGACAGCAGGCGAGTGGGCCGGCTGGAACCGGGCGGGCCGGCGGTAGGTGTCGGCGGGGTGCCGGGCGCACCTGCCCGTCGGCGGGGCGGCTTCCGTCCGGCCCGGTGTCCGCCCGCCGAGGTTCCTTCGGTCGGGTTGCACGACCGGACTCGTGCCCGCCGGCTGGGGAGCTTCGAGGCCCCTGGGGGCGTCTCGAAACCGCACCTCGAGCTACGGCCGGTCCGCTCCGACGAGCCACATCGAGAAGTACTGCGAACCGCCGCCGTAGGCGTGGCCGAGGGCCTTGCGGGCGCCCGCGACCTGGTGGTCGCCGGCTTTGCCCATCACCTGGATGGCGGCCTCGGCGCAGCGGATCATCCCGGAGGCGCCGATCGGATTGGAGCTGAGCACCCCGC
The DNA here is from genome assembly GCF_023100845.1 of Gordonia sp. PP30. NCBI lineage: Bacteria > Bacillati > Actinomycetota > Actinomycetes > Mycobacteriales > Gordoniaceae > Gordonia > Gordonia sp. PP30. The sequence continues at coordinate 645,181 of NZ_CP095864.1, forward strand.
CGGAGGCGTTGACCGGGAGCTTTCCGCCGATCTCCGTCTCCCCGGCCTCGGTGAGTTTCCAACCCTCGTGCTGCTTCGCGAAGCCCAGGTTCTCCAGCCACATCGGCTCGAACCAGGAGAAGGGCACGTAGATCTCGGCGGCGTCGACCTCGGTGAGCGGATCGGTGATCCCGGCGTCGCGCCAGAGCGCCGCGGCGGCGTCGCGCCCGGCCTGCGGGCTGACGACATTGCGGTGGCTGTAGGCGAGCGGCTCGGTGCGCATCGCGGTCGCATGAATCCAGGCCACCGGCCGGCCGTCGGCGACCGCCGCGTCGGCCGCGGCCTCGTCGCCGATCACCACCGCGCAGGCGCCGTCGGACGACGGGCACGTCTCGTCGAAGCGGATCGGGTCCCACAGCATCTGCGAGCTCATCACCTTCTCGACCGTCTGGTCGGGCTGGTGGAGGTGGGCGAGGGGATTGCGGGCGCCGTTGCGGCGGTCCTTGGCGGCGACCATCGCGCCGATGTGGGCGGGGGCCCCGGAGTTGTGGATGTAGGCGCGGACGTGCGGGGCGAAGTAACCGCCCGCACCCGCGCCGACGGGCATGGTGAACGGGACCGGGATCGAGAGCGCCCACATGGCGTTGGACTCGGACTGCTTCTCCCAGGCGACCGCGAGCACCCGGCGGTGCACCCCGGACGACACCAGCGACGAACCGACGATGGCGGTGGAGCCGCCGACCGATCCGGCCGTGTGGACACGGATCAGCCGCTTGCCCACCGCGCCGATCGCTTCGGCCATCGCGAGCTCCGGCATCATCGATCCCTCGAAGAGATCGGGTGCCTTGCCGATCACGATGGCGTCGATCTCGGCCATCTCCACCTGAGCGTCGGCGAGGGCCCGGTCGATCGCCTCGCGGACCATCCCGGCCATCGTGACATCGGTGCGCTTGGCGACGTACTTGGTCTGCCCGGTGCCGAGCACCGCGGATCTGTTGTGGCCCATCAGTTCTCACCTCCTGCGAGGGTCACGACCATGTTCTGTTGGAGCAGCGGTCCGCTGGTCGCGTGCGCCACCGCGGTGCCCGCTTGCCGGGTGAGGATCGCGTGGGCGGCGTAGCCGATCCGCTGGAGTCCGCCGGAGAACAGGGCGTTGCCGGTCAGAGCGCCACCCGACGGATTGATACGTGTCGTGTCCGGCAGCCGGAGAGCCTTCCGGAGGATCAGTTCCTGGTGCGTGTACGGCGCCTGGAGCTCGGCGACGTCGACCATGCGGCTTCGCGACCCGAACGCGGTGTCGCCGGCGAGGACGGTCGACGGGGATTCGGTCAGATCGCGGGCGCCGAAATTCGGCGAGTCGATCCGGTGATCCCACCCGGTGACGAAGGCCGGGTTCTCGGTGAGTTCCCGGGCGCGTTCCTCGGTGGCGATCACGACCGCGGCGGCGGCGTCGGCGTATGGGGCGATGTCGTGCGCGCGCAGGGGATCGGCGACGTAGTCGGCGGCGAGCAGGTCGTCGGGGTCGTCGCCCGTGGTACGTGCGGCGACCTCGGCCATGTCGCGCTCGGTCCATGCGCCGGCGTCGAGTCCGGCGCGGGCCTGCAGCCCGGCGAGGGAACGGGCGTCGGGCAGGAGCGGGGCGACGGTGTACGGGTCGGTCTGCAGGGCGAGAGTGGCGTCGGCGTTGCCCGCGGAGGCCTTGCCGAACCCGTAGGCGAGGGCCATGTCGACCTCGCCGGTGAGGATCTTGACCCAGGCCTCGTAGAGCGCCCAGGCCCCGTCCATCTCGACGTGCGACTCGTTGATCGGTGGCACGGCGCCGATCGCGTCGATCGCGGAGATGAAGGAAAAGGCCCGTCCGGCAAGGTAATCCGACGATCCGCTGCACCAGAACCCGATGTCGGAGCGCGTGATGCCGAGTTGGTTGTAGAGGCGGTCGAAGCAGGGGATCAGCATCTCGACGCCGTTGGTGGTGCCGGTGGTGGCCGGGACGTTGCGGCTGTGGGCGAAGCCCACGATGGCGACGCGCGGTGGCGACTGTGTCATGGTGCGTTCTCTCTACAGGTGGTTCCGGTACGACTCGAACGGGGCGTCCGGCTCGCCGGTCGGCGCGAAGTGGCTGATGTTGCGGAGCGTGTGGCCCCACTCGCTTTCGGGCCGCCAGACGGCCCGCACGCGCATGCCCATGCGGACCTCATCGGCCGGGCAGTCGAGGATCAGGTGCAGGAACGGGATGTCGGCGCCGTCGAGCAGCACGTAGGCCGCCACGTAGGGCGGGGCGATCTGCTGACCGAGGAACGGGACGTTGACGATGCAGAAGGTCGTGATGATGCCGGTGTCCGGGAGTTCCACGCGCGACGCCGTGCGTGACCCGTCCGCGGGGCTGGCCTGGCGGGGTGGGAAGTACACCTCGCCGGTGGCGACTCGGCCGCCGATGAGCCGGCCGTTCTTGAGTCCGTCGAGGTACCAGGACTCCTCCTCGGTGGCGCAGTGCCGGATGTTCAGGGCGACCGGGGTGGTGAGGGTGACGAACTCGCCGTCGTCCGCGGCGGGATGGATGATCTCGGTGGTGCGGGTCTCGTCGTCCGGCCCCTGAGCTCCGTCGTCCGCCCCCTGAGCTCCGTCGAAGGGGACGAAGCACTCGATGTCGTCGATGCGCCCGGTCTGGGCGGCTCGCCAAGTGGCGCGTACCCGCATGCCGGTCGACATCTGCTCCGGGCCGTCGACCGCGACGGCGTGCAACAGCGCGCTATCGGCACCGTCGAGCCGGATCAGGGCCCAGGCGAAGGGCTGTGAGAGTGGTTGTCCGGCAAGGGGTTCGGGCTGCCACGACCAGGTCGTCACGATGCCGTCGGTGGACACCTCGATCAGTTCGGTGGTCGGTGCGCCGGTCACCGGGTCGAACTCGACGGGCGGCACCAGGACGCGTCCGTCGCTGGTGCGGCCGCCGAGGATCCGGCCGTCGCGCAGGGCCAGCGCGAACGGCGAGAGTACGGGTCCGAGTGAGCGCGTGTAGTCGAACGAGATGGCGAGATCGGCTTCCAGGATCGCCGTCTCCGGTACGGGAACCTCGACTTCTGGGCTGATGGTCACACTGAAAAGTAGAACAGGTTCTAGTATTGGGCGCAACCATTGTGCGGTGGAGGATGTCGATGAAACTGGGTCTGCAACTGGGCTATTGGGGCGCGGGACCGATCGCCGGTGCACCGGAGCTGATCCGTGCGGCCGAGGAGGCCGGTTTCGATGCGGTGTTCACCGCCGAGTCGTGGGGGAGCGACGCCTACACGCCGCTGGCGTGGTGGGGTGCGGCGACGTCGACCGTGCGGCTGGGCACCGCCGTCGCCCAGTTGTCGGCGCGACCGGCGGAGTCGTTGGCGACGGCCGCGCTGACCCTCGACCGGCTGACCGGCGGACGGCACATCATCGGCCTCGGCGTCTCCGGGCCGCAGGTGGTCGAGGGGTGGTACGGGCAGTCGTTCGCGCGGCCGTTGGCGCGGACTCGGGAGTACGTACGGGTCGTGCGCGAGGTGCTGGCCCGGGAGGGGGCGGACATCCCGATCTGGCTCGGGGCGGAGGGGCCGCGGAACGTCGCGCAGACCGCGGAGATCGCCGACGGCTGGCTCGCGATCTTCTTTTCGCCGCGGATGGCGCCGATGTTCGGCGAGTGGCTCGACGAGGGCTTTGCGCGGCCGGGGGCGCGCCGTGGGCGGGACGATTTCGAGATCGCGGCGACCGCGCAGTGCGTCGTCACCGACGATGTGCCCGCCGCCCTCGATCGCTATCGGCCGTCGACGGCGCTGTACGTGGGCGGCATGGGTACGAAGGAGCGCAACTTCCACGCCGATCTGTACCGGCGGATGGGGTACGGCGCCGTCGTCGACGACGTGACGCGGCTGTTCCTGTCCGGCCGCAAGGCGGAGGCCATCGCGGCGGTACCCGACGAGATGGTGCGCGAGACGATGCTGGTGGGCGCGGCCGAGGAGGTGCGAGCGCAGTTGGCGGACTGGTCGTCGGCGGGGGTGACGACTCTGATGGTCACCGCGCGCGACGCCGGCACGATCGCTGAACTGGGGGCTCTGCTGTGAGGCGTCAGTCCGCGGGTCGCGGCTCCAGGATCAGCAGCGGGATCTCGCGGTCGGTGTTGCGCTGATAGCCCTCGTATCCGCGGTACACCTTGACGGCGCGGGGCCACAGCTCGGCGCGTTCGGCCGCGGTGGCGGTGTGGGCGCGCACCGCCTGGGTCGTGCCGTCGACCGTCACCGTGATGTCCGGCGTCGCGATCGCGTTCTTGTACCAGTCGGGGTGGTCGCTGTGCCCGCCCTTGGAGGCGACGACCACGATCCGGTCGGCGTCCTGTACCGGCGACGTCAGCAGGGTGGAGTACGGCTTGCCCGACTTGCGGCCGACCGTGTGCAACTCGATCGGGAGCATTCCGGCGACGGTTTTCGGGAAGCGGCCGCCGGTGAGGGCCAGGAGAGTGCGGTGTCCGTTCTCCAATAGCCAGGCACCGGCGGCGACGAGTCGGTCGGGCTTACGCATGCCCCGACGCTATCGGTGGGCCGCCCCGGGGTCCAGTCTCACGGCGCGACGACGGTGCCGCTGCAACTGCGCGCGGGGATCGCCCAGAGAGCATTGCGGTTCACGGTGCTCAGCGTGACGTTGACCTTGCCCGGGCCGAACGTGCTGCGCTTGATGGTGAAGTTGTGGACGCCGGTGTTGGGCGGGCGGACCACGCTGTGGTCGACCAGGGTGCCGCGCTTGTTGGTCTTGAGGTTGTGCCAGTCGAGTCGGGCGACGGAGTCGTACCCGGCGCCGATCCAGAGGCTGCTGTAGTCGACCTGCATGTAGGTGGTGCCCGCGTACTCGGAGATGATCACGCGCGAGGGCATGTACGGCATGTCGACGATGTTCGGGCTGACGTTGATGCAGTCGTGGAGCGGATACTCCTTGGTGGCCGCCTCGGCCGTCCCGGTCCCGGCGACGACTGCTACCGCAGCTGTGGCCGCTGTTACCGCGGCTGCCGCGATCCGGGTCCGAACGGGCAGGCGAGTTGATCGGTCCGACATGAGACTCCTCCTTGAGTGCGGTGTTGCGGGTGCGTCCTGTCTCGTATGTCGGTTTGGTCGTGGTCGGTGTTAGTCGGATCGGAGGAATGGGACGTACTCGGGGATGCGTCTCAGGCGCGGCTTCTTGACGAGCGGTCCTCCGGTTGCGCCAACGCGTGCGTGGTTGCTTGTGCTCGGGTGCTGGTCGTGCCGGTCGCCAGAATGCCGATTCAGTGCTCACTGCGAACCCCGATCCGGCACTTTCCGGCCGAGCGATGTGGAGTTGCTCGGACTATGGTGGGCTCGTTCGGCGGATGGCCGCTCAGGTGCTTCGGCGTCGCTCAATGGTGAGCAGGTCCACCGTTGAACGGCGGCTCTTGGAGGATCTGCGCCGCCGGTGAGCGGGCCGGGTCGGAGGCTCACTCACTCGCCCGTGAAGACCGGCTTCTCCTTGTTCGCGAAGGCCCGGGGGCCGATCTTCGCGTCGGCGGACTGGAAGACCTTCGCGCCCAGTTCGGCGTCGATCTTGAAAGCCTCCTCCTCGTGCAGGCCCTCCGAATCGCGGATCGTCTTCAAGATGGCCTGGACGGCGAGGGGGCCGTTGGCGGCGATCTGGTCGGCGATCGCCAGGGCCTTGTCCAGCGCGGCGCCGTCGGGCACGACATGCCCGATCAGCCCGTACTCCTTCGCCTCGGCCGCGGTGATGTGGCGGCCGGTCAGGAGGACGTCGCAGGCGACGGTGTAAGGGATCTGCCGGACCAGGCGGACCGCGCTGCCACCGAGCGGGAACAGACCCCACCTCGCCTCGGACACCCCGAACCTCGCACTCTCGCCGGCCACGCGGATATCCGTACCTTGCAGAATCTCCGTGCCGCCCGCGATGGCCGGGCCCTCGACCGCGGCGATCAGCGGTTTGGTCAGCCGCCGCCCCTTCAGCAGGGCGGGCAGACGCGTGAGGTCCCAGCCGCCCTTGGCGAAGGCATCGCCGGGGGCGGAGCGGTTCATCGCCTTCAGGTCGGCCCCGGCGCAGAAATAGCCGCCGGCTCCGGTGAGGATCGCGACGCGGATCTCGGGGTCGTCGTCGACCCGGTCCCACGCCTCCTCCATGATCGCCATCATGTCCCCGGACAGGGCGTTTCGTGCCTCCGGCCGGTTCATGGTCACGATCAGGACGTGGCCGCGCTGCTCGACGAGGCACTCGGGCTCGGACATGGCGATCCTCCTAGAACACAGCCGGGTCTTGCCGCAGAACAGTAACACGTTCTAGTTTTGATGCATGACGGGAATTCACACCGGCCTCGCCGAGCGCTTCGGCATCGACTATCCGATCTTCGGCTTCACACCGAGTCAGGACGTGGCGGCGGCGATCAGCCGGGCCGGCGGCCTCGGCGTCCTCGGCTGTGTCCGGTTCAACGACCCCGGCGAACTCGACGAGGTCCTCGAATGGATGCACGAGAACACCGACGGCAAGCCGTTCGGCGTCGACGTCGTGATGCCGGCGAAGATCCCGACCGAGGGCTCCAAGACCGACCTCGACTCGCTGATCCCGCCCGAGCACCGGGCCTTCGTGGAACGCACGCTCGACGACCTCGGGGTCCCGCCGCTGCCCGCCGGCCAGGACCGGGTCAACACCGGTGTCCTGGGCTGGCTGCACTCGGTGGCGCGGTCGCACGTCGACGTCGCGATCGAGCACACCCGCAAGTACGGGCAGATCAAGCTCATCGCGAACGCGCTCGGCTCGCCGCCGGACGACGTGATCGCGCAGGCGCACGACAGCGGGCTCGCCGTGGCGGCACTGGCCGGCACCGCCGAACACGCGCTGCATCACCTCGACGCGGGCGTCGACATCGTCATCGCCCAGGGCTACGAGGGCGGCGGGCACACCGGCGAGGTGACCTCCATGGTGCTGTGGCCGGAGATCGTCGACGCCGTCGGCGACCGCGCGCCGGTCCTCGCGGCCGGAGGTGTCGGCAGCGGCAGGCAGATGGCGGCCGCGATCGCGCTCGGCGCCCAGGGCGTCTGGATGGGCACCGCCTGGCTCACCGCCGCGGAGTACCGGCTCGGCAGCACCGGCGACGGCCCGTCGACCGTGCAGCGCGCCCTGCTCAAAGCCACCTCGCGCGACACGGTCCGCCGTCGTATCTACTCGGGGAAACCCGCGCGTCTGCTCAAGACCCGATGGACCGACGCGTGGGACGCGCCCGGGGCGCCCGAACCGCTCCCGATGCCGCTGCAGAATCTCCTGGTCGGCGAGGCGCACGCCCGGATCTCGGCCAGCGACGACGCCGAGGTGGTCGCGATGCCGGCCGGTCAGATCGTCGGCCGCTGCAACGAGATCGTGCCGGTGGCGCAGCTGATCGACGGCCTGATCGCCGAGTACGAATCGGCCGTCGCACGGCTCGGGGCGACGCTGAGCTGAACCTGGACTCGGAACTAGGCCTCGCCGCGCTCGACGGCGATCTGCGCGCGGATCTCGTCCAGGATCCGCCCGGCCGCACCCGGCTCGCCGAACAACTGCCGCACATTGCGCCGCTGCACCTCGGCGAGCGGGTCGTCGTCGAGGATGTCGCCGAACCGCGCCCGGGCCTCCTCCGCCGACGACACCAGGTGCACCCCCTGGGCGAGGATCTCGCCGATCTCGTTGAAGGGCACGTGGCCCGGCCGCTCGACGAAGAGGACCGGCTTGCCGAGGATCTGGCTCTCGGACAGCATGCTCGGACCGTCGGTGACCACGACGTCCGCGGCGGCGGCCGCCGAGGCGTAGAGGCCCGTCCAGTACGCGGTGTTCGGCAGCGCGTTCCACCGGGCCAGCCAGTCCTGGAACTCGGCGGGACTGACCGGGCTCTTCGGCCGCTCGATGGTGTCGATGAGCAGCGGGTGATGGAAGAACGCGAACTCGACGTCCGGGGTGTCCGCCGCCCACTCGAGCATCCCCTCCCGCATCTCAGGGAACACGCCGAAGTCGTTCCAGCCGCTGAGGATGGAATGGTGGGCCGACCACGCCACCCGGGGCCGTCGTGCACCGTCACGTTCGGGGACCGGCCACACGGGCTCCACCTCGCGGACCGCATCGGCCTTCGGGTGGCCGAGCGCGCGGAACTGCCGGCCGCCGGTCAGGCTGTCGCGGCGGGCGATCCGCAGGACGGTCTCGTTCGCGACGAACACCAGCCAGCACGCGCGATGCCAGGCGGTGTCGACGGCGCTGTTGACCGGCGGGTCGCCCCACGGCACGTTCTGGATCACGTTCAGCGTGCCGTAGGGCACCAGGATGGTGCGGGCCCAGGCGAGCGCATCGGTGCTGAACGCGTCGTCGACGTCCTGATCCCATTGACTCTGCCGGATGACGATGTCGGGATCGAGCGCCCGCAGCAGCGCCGTCGCGGAGCCGATGGCCGCGTCGGGCAGCCGGACGTGCTCCACGCCGGCGGCCTCGAGCACGTCGTGCACCTCGGCTTCGCCGTGATTGGGCCCGAGGCCGGAGTAGTGATGCGGGATCGACACGACGATCGGCTCGAAATCGGGTGCGTCGTCCATCAGCCGGACCAACTCGTCGAGACTCGACCACACGGTCGGGTTGTGCACCAGCACGACGACGCGGGCGGCGGCCCGGCGCAGGCTCGCGCGACGGGCGGCGATCGCGGCAGCGGTCTCCGTGTGATCCAGCGATCGTGCGGTCTCGTCCCGGAATTCCCGGAGCTCGCGCTTGATGTCCCCGATGCTCAGGTCCATCCGGCGGATGCGTTCGATGTAGTTGTTCAGCTTTGTCACGACGACCTCCGGCCTGCACACTACTGGGGCGCCGGACCGGACCGGCGATTACACGCAGGGGTACTTAAACAGAACGCCGGCCGTACTTGCGGTGGAACTTCTCAACTCGCCCAGCGGTGTCCATAACGCGCTGATTGCCCGTCCAGAACGGGTGCGAATCACTGCTGACCTCGACGGTGATCAGCGGATAGACGTTGCCGTCCGCCCACTCGATCGTCGTCTCGGAGGTGGCGGTGGAGCGGGTGAGGAACTGCGTTCCCGTGGTCGCATCGCGGAACACGACGGGGGCGTAGGCGGGGTGGATGCCGGATTTCATCGGGTGGTCTCCTCGGAGTCGATGGGGGTCGGGGTGCGGTCGGGATCGCACGGGTCGTGGTGGTCGTCGCCGAAGGGTGATTCCAGGGCGGCGAGGTAGTCGCTGCCCCGGGCGAGCTCGTCGTCGGTGACGAGGGCACCGGTGAGCGCGCGCTCGATCTCGGCGGCGTCGGCGCGGTGGGTCACGGCGACGATCGACGAGTGCCGATCGCCGTGCCGGGCGTCCCACCGGAGGGCGGCCATCGCCCGTACCTGAGGCGCGATGTCGTCGAGCTCGGTCTCGTCCCGCGCCGCCAGCCAGCGGCCGGCCTTGGCGATGCCGAGGGACTCGCCCGCGCTCTCCAGCCAGAGGACGTCGTCGTTGCTCGACGTGAGCCAGACGCGGCCGCGGGAACAGATCACGCCGTCGAGCAGCACGTCGAGAGCGTCGTGCAGGCGCCCGGGATGGAACGGGCGGGCGGCCTCGAAGACGACGATCTCGATCCCGCAGTCCGCGTCGAGCGGTGGGCAGCCGTCGAGCAGTGGGTCGAAGATGGTCGAGACGCGGCCCCGCCGGGATTCCGGCCGGACGGCGGCGAGCGAGATCAGCATGTCCGCGATGCCGAAGGCGCCGCCGTGGGCGACCGGATGCTGGATCGCGGCGGGGTTGATCCGGCGCAGCGCGGCGGAGAGCCGCGCCTCCTCGTAGTGATCGGGCGACGGGGCTCCGGTGATCACCAGCACGTCGCCGAACCGCACCTGGGCGATCGCGATCTGGGCGAGGGTGCGCTCGTCCTCGACCTCGGAGATCCCGGCCTCGCAGACGGTGAGGTCGCCGGTCGCGTCGTTCAGCCAGCTGTCCGCGGCGACCGCGGTGACGCAGCTGATCACCTCGACGTCGTCGCCGGCCGTGCCCTCGGGAAGGTCTTCGGACTCGACCAGCGTGTGCGCGATCTCGTCGACCACCGGCTCGGGTTCGAACGCCGGGTCGAGCACGACGACGATCCGCTCGACACCGGGCGTCCGGTGCAGGGTGCGCAGCATCGGCAGCAGGTCGTGCCGGAGGGTGCAGGTGGCGCAGCCGTGTTCCAGCTGGACGCCCTCGATGGCGAACAGGTCGGCGTCGCCGATCACGTTGCGGGTCTGCCGGACCACGTAGCCGAGGGGCAAGGCGCGCAGGTCGTGCGAGATGAGCGCGGTGCCGGAGACGGCGAGGGTGTTGGCGATGCGGGCGGTGGCCTCGCGGTTCAGGCCGGTGACCAGGGTGACCGGGGTCTTGCCGGATGCGGTGGGCACACGTGCCTCCTTGTTGGTAACGATTGCCATCTTGTTGAGACGTACGGTACCGTCGCCTCCGTCTTAATGCCAATCGCTATCAATAAGGAGGAATGATGTCCGCTCGCTGCCAAGTGACCGGCAAGGTTCCCGGCTTCGGCAAGCAGGTCTCCCATTCGCACCGCCGCACCAACCGGCAGTGGCGGCCGAACCTGCAGCGCCGCCACTACTGGGTGCCCAGTGAGGGCCGCCGGGTGACCCTGCGGGTCTCGACCGACGGGATCAAGATCATCGACCGCGACGGAATCGACGCGGTGATCGCACGACTGCGCGCCGCGGGAGAGAAGGTCTGATGGCCGGCAAGGGCACCGATGTGCGGCCGATCGTGAAACTGAAATCGACCGCCGGAACCGGATACACGTACGTGACGCGCAAGAACCGGCGCAACGATCCGGACCGCATGACGCTGCGGAAATACGACCCGATCGTGCGCAAGCACGTCGAGTTCCGCGAAGAACGCTGAGGAAGAAGGCATGGCCAAGAAATCGAAGATCGTCGCCGACGCGCGACGGCGCGAGACCGTCGCGCGCTACGCGGAACGACGCCGCGAACTGAAGAAGATCATCGTCGACCCGGCGCGCTCGGTCGCCGAGCGCGATGCGGCACAGCGAGAGCTGGCGCGGCAGCCGCGGGATGCCAGCCCGGTGCGGCTGCGCAATCGCGATGCCGTCGACGGCCGCCCGCGCGGCTACCTGCGAAAGGCGGGCGTCTCGCGAATCCGGTTCCGGGAGATGGCGCACCGCGGCGAACTGCCCGGCATCTCGAAAGCGAGCTGGTGATGGCGCGGCGCAAACCGGCGGGGAGCAAGTCGGCCGCGCGCAAGCGGCCCCCGAAGAAGGCCGATCCCGCGCTGGTCTTCGACTACAAGGACACCGCCTCGCTGCGGCGATTCCTCAGCGATAAGGGCCGCATCCGATCCCGGCAGGTCACCGGCCTGTCGCCGCAGCAGCAGCGGCAGCTGGCGACCGCGGTGCGCAACGCGCGGGAGATGGCGCTGCTGCCGTATGGGCCGTCGTAGCGCGCGGATCCGCGGCAAGCGGCAACAGTTCCGCGGCAGTCGTGCACGTCCGAGTCGGTCGCGATCGACTCGGATGTGTGCGGCTGCCGCGTTCGTCGTGATCGCCGATGGCGCAGGACGTGGCGCGAGACGGCGTCGCACGGCTACTCGAGTGCGCCGGTGCCGATCAGACCGCCCAGTTCGTCGAGGACCGCGGGGGCGGTGCCCAGGGTGAACTCGTTCTGCTTGGCGCGCAGGAAGTAGCGGTGGGCCGGATACGAGGTGTCCAGCCCGACGCCGCCGTGCACGTGCACCGCGGTGTGGGCCACCCGGTGTCCGGCGTCGTCGGCCCAGAACTTGGCGGTCAGGGTCGCGGCGGTGATCTCGGCGGCGCCGGCGTCCGCCTCGGGGGAGAGCAGCCACGCGGCCTGCGCCGTGGTCAGGGCGAGTCCCTGCACGTCGATGTACGCGTCGGCCAGACGCTGGGCGACGGCCTGGAACGACCCGATCGGCCGCCCGAACTGTTCGCGTTCGCGGGCATAGGCCGCCGTCGCGTCGAGGGCCGCGGCCAGCACGCCGGCCTGCTCGGCGCACACGGCCAGCCGGAGCAGGTCGGACAGCCGCGTGACCGTCGCCACTCCGCCGGTCAGCACCTCGGCGCCGGACACGACGACGCCGTCGAACTCGACCGTGTAGACGGGGACCAGGCCGGTGGCGGGGGCGGTGGTCACCGTGACCCCGGGGGCGCCGGTGCGCACGACCGCCACCACCGGACCGTCGTCGCCGGTGGCGCTGACCAGCAGCGCATCCGCCGCCCCGGCGTAGGGGACGTTGACCTTCGCGCCGGTGAGCCGGCCGTCGGTCAGGCGGGTCCGCGGTTCCGGTGCGGGCCGGGCCAGATCCTCCTCGACGGCGGCGCTCAGCACCGTCGATCCGGTGTACGCGGGTGCCACCAGCTCGTCGGTCAGTGACGCCGACCCGTACGCGCGCACCAGCGGCAGCGCGGCCACTGCGTGCGGCCCGAACGGGACCCGCGCGAGACGGCGGCCCAGGGCCGTCGCGACCGCGGTGGTCTCTTGCGGCCCGAACGACACGTCGCCCAGCAGGCCGGCGCCGCCCAGCTCGCGCCACAGCCGCGCGTCGATCGGGGCGGCGGCGCTCTCCAATTCCGCGACGCGCTCGGGGGTGCTGATCGCCGCGGCGATCTCGCCGGCCAGGGCGCCGAGTTCGGCGGCGGCCTCGGTGGGGGTGAAGTCCATGGGATCTCTCCTGCCTGCGGGGATGGTCAGCGCCGGGCGGGCGGCAGTTGCAGCGCGAGCATCCCGATGATGTCGCGCTGGATCTCGTTGGTGCCGCCGCCGAAGGTCAGGATCAGCGAGGTGCGCGCGAACCGTTCGAGTCGGCCCGCCAGGTGCGCGCCGGGGCTGCCGGCCCGCAGTGTCGCGGCCGGGCCCACCACCTCCATCAGCAGCCGGTACGCCTCGGTGGCGAACTCGGTGCCGAAGACCTTGGTGGCCGACGCATCCGCGGGCGACGGCGAGCCGCCCTGCGCCGCGATCGAGGCGATCTTCCAGTTGATCAGCTTCAGGAACTCGACCTTCGCCCGCACCCGCGCCAGATTGGCGCGCACCCAGCCGATCTCCAGCCGCGAGGTGGCCTCGGCGAACTCGACGGTCTCGCGCAGCGCGGTCATGATGGGTGCGGCGCTGCACAGCGCGACCCGCTCGTGGTTGAGCTGGTTGGTCACCAGCGGCCAGCCGCCGCCCTCGGTGCCCACCAGCGCCGTCGTCGGCACCCGCACGTCTGAGTAGTAGGTCGCCGAGGTGTCGACGCCGGACATGGTGTGCACCGGCGTGTACGAGAAGCCCTCCGCGGTGGTCGGCACGATCAGCATCGAGATGCCCTTGTGCTTGGCCGCGTCCGGATCGGTCCGGCAGGCCAGCCACACGTAGTCGGCGTAGGGGATGAGACTGGTCCACATCTTCTGGCCGTTGATCACGTAGTCGTCGCCGTCGCGCACCGCGCTGGTGCGCAGCGCGGCCAGATCGGTACCGGCGCCCGGTTCGGAGTAGCCGATGGAGAAGTGCAGGTCACCGGCCGCGATACGGGGCAGGAAGAACGACCTCTGCTCGTCGGTACCGTAGGCCATGAGCGTCGGCGCCACCGAGTTGATGGTCAGGAACGGGACCGGTGCACCGGCGATCGCGGCCTCGTCGGTGAAGATCAGCTGATCCATCATCGAGCGGTCGGCACCGCCGTACTCGGTGGGCCAGCCCAGGGCGAGCCAGCCGTCGGCGCCCATCTGCTTCACGACGTCGCGGTAGGCATCGCCCGCGCCGAGTTCGCCGTCGCCGCCGGTCAGTGCCGCACGACGTTCCGGCGTCATCAGCGCGGCGAAATAGGCGCGCAATTCGCGGCGGAGTTCGTCCTGCTCGGGGGTGTACGCGATGCGCATCTACGCTCTCCTGCTTGGCTAGTTCTGAAACACGTTCTAACGTGTAATCATCGGTCCGTCAACATCCGGCCGATCGAGGAGATGAGGAACTGATGCGCGTCACGTGCGATTTCGACCTGTGCGAGTCCAATGCCGTCTGCGTCGGCATGGCCCCGGACGTCTTCGAGCTCGACGACAATGACTACCTGGTGATTCTGGAGGACGAGGTGCCGCCGGAGCGCGAGGAGGAGTTGCGTCAGGTGGTGGCGAGCTGTCCGCGCTCGGCGCTGAGTCTGGGGTGAGCGACGGTCGTCGGTGACGCCCGATTCGCCCGAACGACGGGGTCATGTGTTAGAACAGGTTCTACTTACCTCGAAGGGGAGTCTGCATGAGTGAGCCGCTGAGCGGTCGTATCGCCGTCGTCACCGGAGCCGGTGCCGGCCTCGGCCGGGCCGAGGCCCTGGGCCTGGCCGCCGATGGCGCCACCGTGATCGTCAACGACCTGGCCGCCGCCCTCGAGGCGAGCGACGTGGTCGACGAGATCGCCGCCGCCGGCGGCCGCGCGGTCCCGGTGACCGGCGACATCGCTGACGCGGCCACCGCCGCGGAGATCATGCGGGTGGCGACCGAGGAACTCGGCGGCCTGCACATCGTCGTCAGCAATGCGGGCATCACTCGCGACGCGATGCTGTTCAACATGACCGACGACCAGTGGGATGCGGTGGTGCGCGTCCACCTGCGCGGCCACTTCCTGCTCAACCGGAACGCCGCCGCGTATTGGCGGGCGCAGTCCAAGCAGGCCGGCGGCCCGGTCTACGGGCGCCTGATCAACACCGCCTCGGAGGCGGGACTGCTGGGTCCGGCCGGTCAGGCCAACTACGGTGCGGCGAAGGCCGGGATCACCGCGCTGACCCTGTCGGCGTCCCGGGCGCTCGCGAACTACGGGATCACCGCGAATGCGATCTGCCCGCGCGCCCGGACCGCGATGACCGCGCAGGTCTTCGGCGAGGCGCCGGCCGGTCGGGTGGATCCGCTGTCTCCCGACCACGTGGTGACCCTGGTCCGCTACCTCGCCGGGCCGGCCGCGGGGCAGGTGAGCGGGCAGGTCTTCGTCGTCTACGGCCCGACCGTGATGCTCATGGCGGCGCCCACGATCCGGGAGACCTTCACCGCCGACGGCGACGAATGGGACCCCGCGGCGCTGAGTGACCGGCTGTCGTCGTTCTTCGAACACGCTGACAGTGCGACATTTTCCGCGCAAAATCTCATTTGATTCTCAGGACCTCGCGGATCACGAGCCGCGAACAGGCGCGTGATAGGTTCACGTCCACGCAGGCACAAGGAGGGGACTTGCCGAACCGGCTTGCTGCCCCGATGGCCGGGGTGGGGGACTTCGTAGCACTCGCGGTCGAGACATCCCGTGAACTGTTCCGCCGGCCGTTCCAGGCGCGGGAAACCGTCGAACAGTCGTGGGCGATCGCCCGCGTCTCGCTGGTACCCACCCTCCTCGTGGCGATCCCCTTCACCGTGCTGGTGAGCTTCACCCTCAACATCCTGCTGCGGGAGATCGGCGCGCAAGACCTCTCCGGTGCCGGTGCGGCGCTGGGCACCATCACCCAGATCGGTCCCATCGTCACGGTGCTGATCGTCGCCGGTGCCGGCGCGACGGCGATCTGCGCTGACCTGGGCGCCCGCACCATCCGCGAAGAGATCGACGCCATGCGGGTGCTCGGCATCAATCCGATCCACCGGCTGGTGGTGCCCCGCGTGATCGCATCGACCGGGGTGGCGCTGCTGCTCAACAGCCTGGTCTGCACGATCGGCATCGCGGGCGGCTTCGTCTTCTCCGTCTATCTGCAAGACGTGAATCCGGGCGCGTTCATCGCCAACCTGACCCTGCTCACCGGCCTGCCGGAACTGATCATCTCGATGGTGAAGGCGGCCCTCTTTGGACTGTTCGCCGGACTCGTCGCCTGTTATCGCGGGCTGCACGTCAAGGGCGGCGCCAAGGGTGTCGGCGACGCGGTGAACGAGACCGTCGTGTACTCCTTCATGGCGCTGTTCGTGGTGAACGTGGTGGTCACCGCGGTCGGCCTGAGAGCGACGATGAACTGACATGGTGATTCCCGAGGCAACCAGATTCCTGACCGCCCGCGTCGCGCTGAAGCGGGCCGGCGAGGACTGGAACAAGATCGGCGACCAGGCCCTCTTCTACTGGGACTCGATCATCTCGATCCCGCGTGCGCTGCGGCTGTATAAGAAGGAGACGCTGCGGCTGATCGCGGAGATCTCCATGGGCACCGGCGCGCTGGCGATGATCGGCGGCACCGTGGTCGTGGTCGGCTTCCTGACGCTCTTCACCGGCGGCACCATCGCCGTCCAGGGTTACAGTTCCCTCGCGAACATCGGCGTCGAGGCCCTGACCGGCTTCTTCTCCGCCTTCATCAACGTGCGCATCGCGGTTCCGGTGATCGCAGGCATCGCCCTGGCCGCGACCATCGGCGCCGGCGCGACGGCGCAGCTGGGTTCGATGCGGGTGAGTGAGGAGATCGACGCGCTCGAGGTGATGGCTATCGCCTCGGTACCCTTCCTGGTCAGCACGCGCATCGTCGCCGGGATGATCGCGATCATCCCGCTGTATTCGCTCGCCGCGCTCGCGTCGTTCCTGGCCAGCCGGTTCGCGACGGTGGTCCTGTACGGGCAGTCGTCCGGCGTCTACGACCACTACTTCTCCACCTTTCTGATCCCGTCCGACATCCTGTGGTCGTTCGTCCAGGCCATCTGCATGGCCATCGCGGTGATGCTGATCCACACCTACTACGGTTTCAACGCCTCCGGAGGTCCGGTGGGCGTGGGGGTGGCGGTCGGCAACGCGGTGCGTGCCTCGCTGGTCGTGGTGGTCGTGATCACCCTGCTGACCTCGCTCGCGATCTACGGCACCGACGGCAACTTCAACCTGGCGGGCTGAGCGGATGCACACACGTCGCTCGGACCGCGTCCGCAAGCTCGCCGCCGTCATCCTGGTCGGCGGGCTGGCCGCGATCATCGCCCTGGCCGCCGGACAGTTCCTCGGCTGGTTCACCAGCACGCAGACGGTCACGCTGTACGCCCCGCGCGCCGGACTGGTGATGAATCCGGCCGCCAAGGTGAAACTGCGCGGCGTCGAGGTCGGCCGGGTGGCCACCGTGAACAACGACGGCAACCGGGCCCGGCTCACCCTCGACATGGACAGCTCGCAGCTGCACCTGGTCCCGGCGAACGTGACGGCCGACATCAAGTCGAACACCATCTTCGGTGCCAAGGACGTCAACCTGGTGATCCCGGACTCGGGTGGTAAGGGCCGGCTCCGCGGCGGCGACGTGATCGCCGCCGACCACGTCGTCGTCGAACTGAACACGCTGTACCAGCAGCTGGTGAACGTGCTGGCACAGATCGAGCCCGACAAGATCAACGTCACCATGGGGGCGATCGACGGTGCCCTGTCCGGTAAGGGCGAGCAGCTCGGCGTCGCCCTGCAGGAGCTCACCGACGTCCTCGGCAAGACCAACAAGCACCTGCCCGAGCTGAACGACCTCATCGAGCAGACCGCAGGCTTCACCGGCGTGTACGCCGACGCGGCGCCGGACCTGCTGCGCACCGTCGACAACGCGACGGTCCTCGGCAACATCCTGGTGGACAACACGGCCAACCTCGACGCCCTGCTGATCAACGTGACCGGCATGGCGAACACCGCGAACGGGGTGCTCACCACGTCCAAGAAGGACCTGATGGCCACCCTCACCGACCTCAACCCGCTGATGACGCTGCTGGGCAGGCAGGCCCCCGGCCTGCGGTGCTTCATCATCGGATCGTCGAACGCGGTCGACGTCGCCACACCGCTGCTCGGCGGGAAGAACGGCATGCTGCTGCTCGACGCCGGCCTGATCCCCGGGCAGGACCCGTACCGCTGGCCGCAGGACCTCCCCGAGGTGCACGGCGACGGCCCGCCCACCTGCCAGGGCGGCCTGAGCGACATCACCACGAAAGAGCACGTGCCGTTCTACGTGAGCGACAACGCCCCGCAGCCCTACCAGCCGCGGACCACGCCGAAGGTGCAGCCGTTCAAGCTGTTCAACCTGCTGTTCGGAGGGCCGGCAGTTGGCTGACGGAGAACTCGTGACGAGCGGCGAGAAGCACATCGACAAGCGGGCCCGCGCCTTCCGGGCGACGGTCATCAAGCTCACCACCTTCGTGGTGGTGATGGTGCTGGTCATGGCCGGCCTGGTGATGGTGTTCAGCCGCTACCAGCCCGGCAGCACCGACAGCTACACGGCGCTGTTCACCAGCGCCTCGCAGATCAAGCCCGGCAGCGACGTGCAGATCGCCGGCGTCGACGTCGGCGTGGTGAACAAGATCCAGGTGACCCGCGGGAACGACGCGAAGGTCAGCTTCTCGGTCAACTCCGACTACAAGCTGCCGACCACCGTGCGTGCGCTGATCCGGTACCAGAACCTCACCGGCGACCGGTACCTGGAACTGCAGCCCGGGACCGCCGCGCCGGGTGAGTACCTCAAGTCCGGGGCGCAGATCCCGATCGATCAGACCGAGCCCGCGCTCGACCTGGACAATCTGCTCGGCGGTTTCAAGCCGCTGTTCCGCACGCTCAACG
Source organism: Gordonia sp. PP30 (assembly GCF_023100845.1). NCBI lineage: Bacteria > Bacillati > Actinomycetota > Actinomycetes > Mycobacteriales > Gordoniaceae > Gordonia > Gordonia sp. PP30. The sequence continues at coordinate 663,681 of NZ_CP095864.1, forward strand.
GCGAGCAGGTGAACCAGCTGTCGGCGGCGCTGATCGCGGTGTTCCAGGGCCAGGGCCCGGCGCTGCAGCAACTGCTGGCGGCCACCGATTCGTTCACCAACACCCTCGCCGACCGGGACAAGCTGATCGGCTCGGTGATCGACAACCTGAACACCACGCTCGGCATCCTCGAAGCCGATCACCGGGGGCTGGACCAGAGCGTCGACCGGCTCCAGCAGCTGATCACCGGGCTCTCCGGCGACCGCGACGTGATCGGGAACTTCCTCAGCCAGGCCGCGGACGCGTCGACCGACATGGGTGACCTGCTGGCCGTGACCCGGCCGGACATCAAGGGCTCGCTGACCTCGCTCGGCCAGATCTCCGACAACGCCCTGGCCGCCGAGCCGTTCCTGAGGAATCTGCTGGCCAAACTGCCCGGCGACTTCAAGACCCTCTCCAATCTCGGCAGCTACGGCGCCTGGCTGCAGATCTACTTCTGCCGCATCCGGCTGCTGCTGCCCGGTCCGGGCGACACCCAGTACTTCTTCACCGCGATCGACGCGATGGGCGACAAGACCAAAGACGGGGGGAGGTGCTCGACCCGATGAACGACGACGCCACGGCGGAGAACGAGACGACCGCCGACGACCTTCCGGCTCCGGCGCCGCCGCGCCGCGAGGGACGCCGGTCCCGCGTGTCGATGGGCATCATCGGCGTAGCGCTGACCGCGGCCGTGGTGCTGAGCGCCCTGCAACTGGACAAGCTGCCGTTCCTGAGCCAGATCAGCACCTACAGCGCGCTCTTCGAGGACTCCGGCGGACTGGTGACCGGTGACACCGTCACCGTCGCCGGGGTGAACGTCGGCACCGTCAAGGACATCTCGCTGGACCGCACCGGCGGTCACATGCTGGCCAAGGTCACCTTCCGGCTCGACGACACCATCGTGCTCGGCGACCGGACGCGGGCGGCCATCAAGACCGAGACGGTGCTCGGCCGCCGCAACCTCACCATCGACTCGCTCGGCGACGGCCGCCTGCGACCCGGCCAGACCATCCCGGTCGAGGCCACCGTCGCCCCGTACTCGCTGACCGACGCGCTGGACGATTCGGTGTCGACCCTGACCGAGACCGACACCGATCAGCTCAACCGCGCCCTGAACACCATGAACGAGGCCTTCGCCGACACCCCGGCCGAGATGAAGGGTGCGGTCGAGGGCGTCGGACGCCTGTCCAAGACCATCGCCGACCGGGACAACGCCCTCAACGAACTGCTCGGCCGCGCCCGCGGCGTCACCGACATCATCGGCAAGCGCAGCGACCAGATCCAGCAGCTGCTGATCGACGCCAACGCCCTGCTCGGCGAGCTGAACATGCGGCGCGATGCGATCCGGCAGATCATCTCCGGCACCGAGAACCTGTCCGCGCAGCTCACCGGATTCGTGAAGGACAACGAGGCGCAGCTGACGCCGGTCCTGGAGAAGTTCAACCGGGTGCTCGACATCCTGAACGACAACGCCGACAACTTCTCCGCCGCCATCGACAATCTCGGGCCGTACGCCAACATCATGGGTGAGGCGGTCAGTTCCGGCCCGTACTTCTCCTCGCTCGTCGGCCTGCCGACCTGGGGCGACTACATGGGCACCTTCCTGCGCATCCTCGCGGGCAAGTACCCGGAGGCCGCCCAGTACTTCGCCAAGTACTCCGGCTTCCCGCTGCTGCCGAACAACTGGTCCGAGGGGCCCAAGCTCGGTGCCCCCGGCCCCAAGCGGCCGGTGCCGAGCAGCAAGCCGCCGACGGTGCCGCCGACCACCACGAAGAAGACGACGACCCCGACGGGAGGACGCTGACATGGGCGCCACCGACCGGATCGCCGGGCTCTCCTTCCCCAAGCGGGTGATCGCGATCATCGCCGTGCTGCTGATCGCCGTGCTGGTCGTGATGCTGTCGTGGTTCGGCTACCAGCGGGTCACCACGCGGACCATCACCGCCTACTTCCCGTCGGTCACCGGGCTGTACAGCGGAGACCCGGTCCGGGTGATCGGGGTGCCGGTCGGCAAGGTCTCGTCGATCACGCCGCGCAAGGGCGACGTCAAGGTCGTGATGCGCATCGACAAGGACGTGCCGATCCCCACCGACGTGCGCGCGGTGATCGTCGCGCAGTCACTGGTCTCCGGCCGGTTCGTCCAGCTGACGCCGTCGTACACGACCGGGCCCAAGCTCGGCGGCGACGCCAACGACATCCCGATGGACCGGACGGCCGTGCCGATGGAGTGGGACGACGTCAAGAAGCAGCTCAACGAGCTGAGCGAGGTCCTCGGCCCGAAGTCGGGCGAGAACGGGACCGTCGACCACGGCACCGCGGTCAAGACGATCGACACCCTGGCGGCGAACCTCGACGGGAACGGCGCGGCCATGGCGACGTCGCTCAAGGAGATGTCCACCGTGATGGGCACCCTCGCCGAGAACCGCGACGACCTGTTCGCGACGGTGAAGAGCCTGCAGAAGCTGACCGACCTGCTGTCGCAGAATCACCAGGAACTGGTCCAGTTCAACGGCCGGATGGCCTCGGTGAGCAGCGTGCTGGCCGATTCGAACGAGTCGCTCGGCGACGCGATGGACAACCTCGACGAGGCGCTCGGCGAACTCCGCGGATTCCTCGACCACAACACCGCGGCGGTGGCCGCGACCATGCAGAAGATGGTGCCGTTCACCGACACCCTCAAGCGGAACGACGAGGGACTGCGCGGGCTGCTGCACTCGGCGCCCAACCAGCTGGCCAACTTCATGAACATGTACAACCCGCTGACCGGGTCGCTGGACGGCGTATTCGGTCTCGGCATGGGCAACAACCTCATCACGCTGCTGTGCGGCTCGATGGCATCGACCGCCCGCCCGATGGACGACGAGGCCGGCGTGGAGAAGTGCGTCGACCTGCTGGCACCGATCCTCAAGGATGTCGCCGTCAACTTCCCGCCGTTCGTCGCCAATCCGCTGATCGGCCGCGCGGCGACGCAGGACCAGATCCAGTACCAGAATCCGAGCGTGAAGGCCCGGGCACAGGCCGGGGTGGCCGACCGCGATGTCGCCAGCACCAAGCCGCAACCGGCCGATCCCATGCTCAAGATGCTCCTGCCGTTCGGGGGTAACTGATGCGCACCGCCCGCCGAATCGTCGCCGTCGCCGCGGCCGCCGCACTGCTGGTGCCGCTCACCGCGTGCGGCACCGACCTGGGCTCGGGGGTGTCGTCGATCGGCGCCCAGGGGACCGGCAAGGGGTCGTACCAGATCACCGCGATGATTCCGTCGGCCGCCGGCCTGGTCCGCAACGCCCCGGTGATGATGACCGACAGCACCGTCGGCAGTATCGGCAACATCGAGGTGGACCACTGGAACGCCAAGATCACGCTGCGGCTGGACCCGGGAGTCAAGGTGCCCGACGGCTCGCACGCGATGATCGGTATGACCAGCGTGCTCGGGTCCTCGCACCTGGCGATCGTGCCGCCGGACCAGCCGAACGGGAAGTACGTGCCGGCCGGCGGCAGCCTCTCGCTGCCGAACTGTCCGCCGCCGTCGAACGTCGCCCCGGCGTCGGGCAGGAAGATCCCGGACATCACCGAGGCGCAGACCGTCGACCCGTGCCGGTATCCGACCACCGAGCAGGTGCTCAGTTCACTGTCGGTGGTGCTCAACGGCGGTGGTCTGTCGCAGATGGGCGAGATCGTGCACGAGCTGTCGGATGCCTTCGGCGGGCGCGGCGAGACCCTGCAGAATCTGATTCCCAGGCTGAACACCCTGGTCAGTGACCTAGACTCGCAGACCACGAACATCATCGCGGCGACCGAGGGCCTGGATCGGCTGACCGCGGAGATCAACGGGCAGGAAGCCACCGTGCAGCGGGCGCTGGCGTCGGGGCCGCGGATCCTGCAACTGCTGGTGGACCAGCGGCAGAACCTGATCACCGCGCTCGGTGCGGTCGGCGACCTGTCGAAGACGGCCAACGAGATCCTCGCCAAGAACGGCGACGACATCAAGGTGATCTTGCCGAACATGCGCGCCCTGCTGTCGCAGCTCGCGACCACCGGGCCGGCGCTGACCAACTCGCTGCGGATGCTGCTCACGTTCCCGTTCATCGAGGACAAGATCGACACCGTCGTCAAGGGCGACTACGTCAACTCCGACCTGGTCCTCGACCTGACGGTGGGCCGGCTCAGCGAGTCGATGGGCGCATCGATCGGGCTGACCGGTCCGGAGGGGCTGCTGGGCGCGGCCGGCGCCAACGCGCGCAAGTCGGCCGATCCGCTGACGGAACCGTTCACCGGGCCGTGGGCCCAGCGCCCGGCGCAGCCCGACCCCAGCCCTAAGCCGAAGCAGAAGGGCGGTCACCGATGAAGATCACGTCCTTCGTCCGCGGCCAGCTCATCATCTTCGCACTGGTGACCGTGGTCGCCGTCGTCTCGATGGCGGTGTTCTACATCCGTATCCCGCAGATGGTCGGGATCGGCGCGTACCGGGTGACGCTCGACATGCCGTCGTCCGGCGGCCTGTATCAGAACGCGAATGTGAGCTTCCGCGGCGTCGACGTCGGGAAGGTCACCAAGATGTGGCTCACCGAGAACCGGGTGCAGGCCGAGCTGAGCATCGACTCGGGCACCAAGATCCCGGCGAACTCGAGCGCCACCGTGCGCAGCGTGTCCGCGGTCGGCGAGCAGTTCGTCGAGTTCCTGCCGCCGACGCGGCCGGCCGACGGCACCCTCGGCGACGGCGCCAAGGTGACGATGACCGACGAGCAGCTGCCCGTGCAGATCTCGTCCATGCTCGACCAGGCCGATGCCCTGCTGGTCGCGGTCGGGAACACCCAGCTGCGTCAAGTGCTCGACGAGGCCTTCCTCGCCTTCAACGGCACCGGCCCGGCGCTGCAACGGCTGCTCGACTCGATGATCCTGTTCGTCGGGGCGGCGAACAAGAACGTCGACGCCGTCAACGACCTGATCGATCAGGCCGGGCCGATCCTGGCGACCCAGAACCGGACCGCCGACGACATCCGGTCGTGGACCCGCGACATGACGACGGTGACCGACACCCTGCGCGCCCACAAGACCGACATCACCGGGATTCTGCAGAAGGGCCCCGGTACGGCCACCGCCGCGCAGAAACTGTTCGGCGACATCAGCCAGTCGTTCCCGACGGCCATCTCGAATCTGTCGGTCGATGCGCGCACCATGGCGATCTACCTGCCGAATCTGCGGCAGACGATCGTGCTGTATCCGCGCGTCCTCTCGGCGCTGATCACCGCGATCAACACCGGCAACAGCGACCGCGGCCCGAACGTGAACTTCACGCTCGGCTTCCAGGATCCGCCGACCTGCACGGTCGGCTTCATTCCGCCGGCCGACTGGCGCTTCCCGAGTGCGCAGACCCCGCAGCAGGTGCCCGCCGGCACCCTCTGCCGGCTGCCGCAGAACGCACAGGCCGCGGTGCGCGGCGCCCGCAACTTCCCGTGCGCGGAGTTCCCGGGCCGTCGCGCCCCGACCCCCGCCGAATGCCGCACCGGCTACAAGCCGTCGGCCCGCGACAACGTCGCCTTCCCCAACGGGCTGCCGTTCACCAACCTCCCGAAGCAGCCGGCCGGCTATCTGGTGCCCGGCACGCCGCAGAGCTACGACCCGACGCCGGCCACCTACGCGACCACCTACGATCCGGTGACGGGGCAGTTCATCGGACCGGATGGCAAGATCTATAACGCCGGGCTCGGTGAGCAGCCGGGCGCGAAGACGCAATGGTACGACCTGATCACGAAGACGGTGGAGTCCTGAGTTCCGACGACGAGATCCCGAAGCCGGCCGGCCCGGTCGTTCGCAAGACCAGCCCGCTCGGGCGCAAAACGAAGAAACCGGCCGCCTCGGCGATCCCCGGGTACGAGGTGGGCAAGGCCGCCCCGATCCCGGGTGCCGCGACGTCCGGCGCCGACGATGCCGAGACCGCGGCCGACGGGGAGGAGACCGCGGAGGTTCTGACCTCCGCGGCCGAGACGACGGACACCGCCGAGACCGCCGAGACGACGGACACGGCCGAGACGCCGGACACTGCCGAGACGCCGGACACGACCGAGACGCCGGACACGGCGGAGATCGAGACCGGAGCGAGCGGGATCGCCGCGGCCGACCGCGTCGGATACCGCGACCGGCGGGTCGCGGCGCAGCGTCGTCGTTCCGCGCGGGAGGCGGCGGGTGCATCGCGGACGAGCCGGGTCTCCGGCGGCGCGGCCCGGCGGGCGGTGGCCCTGATCCTCGCGGTGATCATCATCGTCACCGGCACGGTGCTGTCGATCGTGTTCGGGATGCGCTACCAGACCATCGCCCACCAGCGTGAACTGCGCGCCCAGTACGCGACGTTCGCGCGGCAGGTGGTGGTCGACATGACCACCCTCAACTCCGACAACGCCGACGCGATGTACAAGCTCGCGATGAACAAGACCAGCGGCCGCGCGCAGCAGGTGTTCCGGGACAACATGAAGCAGGTCACCGACATGATCCGCAAAGCGGACGCGGTGACCCAGACGAACGTGCTCAGCGAGGCGGTCAGCGAGGCCACCGACAAGGAGGGCACGGTGCTGATGGTCGTCGGCTGGACCAGCAAGACCAAGGACGGCAAGACGCAGCCGCTGTTCCAGACCTTCCGCTATCAGGTCGGCATGACCCGGATCAACGGCGACCTGAAAGTGACCGACCTGGAGTTCGTCTGGTGAGCGCGCGCAGAATCGTCACCGTCGTCATCGGCCTGCTGACGGTCGCGGCCGTGGTGTGCACCGTGTTCTTCGGCGTGCAGTACGGGCGGGCCCGGGCTGAGGAGAACGCCCGCAACAGCGCCCTCACCGCCGCGCGGGAGTACGTCCAGAAGATGTACGCCTGGACGCCGCAGAACATCTCCGACCACATCAACTTCATGATGGGCGTGTTGATCGGCCCGGCGAAGAAGGACTACGAGAGCCACGTCGTCGGCAACCGGATCGCCGAGCAGGTGAAGCAGCAGCAGGTGGTCGCGCAGGTCACCGACCAGGGCTCCGGCGTCGTCGAGAACACCCGGAACACGGCCACCGTGCTGCTGTTCATCAACCAGTCGGCCAGTCGTGCCGCGAACGAGGAAGTGCAGACCAACCCGGCGCGCGTGGTCTACACGATGGAGCGGCGGGGCGGGCGCTGGCTGATCAACGACGCGCAGCTGATCACCGATCAGACGCTGGAAGACATGGTGGACAAGCAGGGCGGCACCACCCCGCCGAGCGGTGCCATCTCGGTGCCCGCGCCGAGCCCGGGTGCGCCGTCGTCCGGCGCTCCCGCGCCGAGCGAGGTGACCCCCGCGCCGTCGTCGGAGCCGGTCCCCGCCGGCTGATCTGCGACCGCGTCGCCCACGCGGCCGCCCGCCCGCAGCGCGTGTCGCGGGTCTACTTGCGTGTCGCGGGTCGTGCAGGACCCGCGACACGAAGATGGACCCGCGACACGGAGGGGAAGGGGTGACTCGGCCGGTGGCGCGCCCGGATAGCCGGGACTACGAGGTGTAGCCCAGCGGCATGAGGATCGACTTGTGCTCCAGGTACGACTCCAGGCCCTCGCGCCCGTTCTCCCGGCCGATCCCGGAGCTCTTGTAGCCGCCGAAGGGCGACGCCGGGTCGATCGCGTACCAGTTGATCCCCAGTGTGCCGGTGCGCACGCGCTTGGCGATCTCGACGGCGCGGTCGATGTCGGCGCTCCACACCGAACCGGCCAGACCGTAGTCGGAGTCGTTGGCGATGGCGACGGCCTCGTCGACGTCGTCGTAGGCGATCACGCTGATCACCGGGCCGAAGATCTCTTCGCGGGCGATCGCCATGTCGTTGGTGACACCGGTGAAGATGGTGGGGCCGACCCAGTTCTCGGTGCCGATCGCCGGGCCGGGGACCTCGAGCACGGCGGTGGCGCCGTCGGCCTTGCCTCGTGCGATGTAGCCGGTGACCTTCTCGAACTGCTTGTCGTTGATGAGCGGGCCGATCTTGGTCTCCGGATCGTCCGGCAGGCCGGGGGTGAAGCCGGCGGCGACGTCGACCATGGCCGCCACGATCTCGTCGTGCCGGGAGCGCGGCACCAGGACGCGGGTCTGCGCAACGCACGCCTGGCCCGCGTTGAGGATGCCGGAGAACACCAGCATCGGCGCGGCCGCCGGGAGGTCCACGTCGTCGAGCACGATGGCCGCCGACTTGCCGCCGAGTTCGAGCGAGCAGCGCTTGAGCGTCTCGCCGCAGCGCGCGGCGATCGACCGGCCGGCCGCGGTGGACCCGGTGAAGGTGATTTTGTCGACGCCGGGATGGTCGACGAGGGCCCGGCCGGTCGCCACGCCGCCCGGAACCACCGAGATCACGCCCTCGGGGACGCCGGCCTCGGTGAACAGTTCGGCCAGCAGGTTGGCGTTGAGCGGCGTCTCCGGGGCGGGTTTGAGGACGATCGAGCAGCCGGCCGCGAGTGCCGGACCGAACTTGTTGCACAGCAGGAACAGCGGCACGTTCCAGGCGATGATCGCGCCGACCACGCCGACCGGCTCGCGCACCACCAGCGTCTCGCCGAACATGCCGGTGCGCTTCTCCGACCACTCGTACGCCTCGGCGGCGTCGGCGTACCCGGCCAGCACGCCGGTGCCGGCGAGCTGTTGCAGGGTGGCGACATCGGCCGGCGTGGCGCCCATCTCCGCTGAGACCAGCGCGCAGATGTCGGCGGAACGCTCGTTGATGAGGGCGGCGGCCCGGCGCAGCACCGCGGCGCGCTCGGACGGCGGCGTCAGCCGCCAGACACCGGCGTCGAAGGCGGCGCGGGCCGCACGCACGGCGGCGTCGACGTCGTCGGCGTCCGCTTCGGGTACTGAACCGATCAGCTCGCCGGTGGCGGGGGAGTGGACGTCGAGGCGCGTGGTGGAGTGCGGCGCCGTCCAGCGTCCGCCGAGGTACAGCTGATCGGTCGCGATAGGGGTGGTGACGGACATGCGTGCTCCTGGTATCGGGGAAGGTCTCCCACCGATACTAGAACACGTTCTAGTCTTACGCCGAGGGCTTGACGTCGAGAACGACGTCGAACTCCAGCAGGTCCGCCCCGGTGGCCACCGGCTTGCGGTCGCTCTTGTTGGCCGCGCGGGCGTCGCCGCCCGCCCACGCATCGAAGCTCGCCTCGTCTTCCCACTGGGTCACCACGAAGTAGCGGTCGTCGCCCTTGGTGGGACGCAGCAGCTGAAATCCGAGGAAACCGGGGGCCTGTTCGACGACGCCGGCGCGCGCCGCGAACCGCTTCTCCAGCTCGGGACCCTGTCCCTCGGGAACGTGAATCGCATTGATCTTGACGACAGCCATGGCTTTCAGCCTAGTCGCGCAAGCGCGACGAAGAAGGACTGAAGGCTGTCCTTGTCTTCAGGCCGGCCTTCGGCCACATCCGAAGCTCCTTCGTCGCTTCGGATGTCGAACCTCCTTCGTCGGTTCGGATGGTGACTCGCACTCGCCGTACGCCGCGACCGCTAAGGTCGGTAGCCGTGGAGGCGACGGTGGGGCTGCTCGACTACGGGGGCGACGACTCCGCCGGGCGTCCGCCGATCGTGCTGCTGCACGGACTGATGGGGCGCGGACGCACCTGGCGCAGGCAGATCCCGTGGCTGCGCCGGTACGGGCGGGTCTTCACCTTCGACGCGGCGTTCCACCAGGGGGCCGCGCTGGTGGGTGAGCCGTCGGCCGCCGATCTGTCCACCGAGCGCTTCGTCGCCGACGTCGCCGAGATCCTGACCTGGATCGACCGGGGGCCGGTGGTGCTGATCGGGCACTCGATGGGCGGCCTGCACGCGTGGTGCACCGCCGCGGCCTACCCCGAACTGGTCTCCGGGCTGGTGGTCGAGGACATGGCGCCGGACTTCCGCGGGCAGACCACCGGCACCTGGGCGCCGTGGTTCGAGTCCTGGCCGGAGCGGTTCGCGAGCCTGGACGAGGCCGTCGCCCTTTTCGGGCCGGTCGCCGGTCGCTACTTCTACGAGGCCTTCGACGACGGCCGGCTGCACGGCAGCATCCCGGTCTGGGCGGCGCTCGCCGAGGAGTGGGGCGGCCGCGACTTCTGGGCGCAGTGGGAGGCGGTCCGGGCGCCGTCGTTGCTGCTGGAAGCCGAATACTCGGTGACCCCGCCCGGGCAGATGGCGGAGATGGCGCGGCGGAATCCGGCGTCGACCCGTCTGCGGGTGCCCGGCGCCGGGCACCTGATACACGACGACGCCCCGGAAGTGTTCCGGGGCGCCGTCGAGGCGTTCCTGTCGAGGAATCGCTAGATCGTCCGACCGATCAGTGCATCAGCGTCGGCGGGGCCGGGCTGTCGGTGCCCTCCAGCATGACCTCTTCCGGGATCGACGCGGCGATCTTCTTGCGCGGCAGGAAGAACGCCGGGATGAAGGTGACGGCCACCAGCACCGCGGCCACGATGAACGTGGTGCCGTAGGCGTTCGCCGAATCGGTCAGCGCGTGGGCGATGCCCTCCGGACCGAGCTTCTTCAGCACCTCGGGGGAGCCGCCGGAGTTGACGATCTGCAGGGTGGTCGCGGACAGCAGGCCGGTGTAGATCACGGTGATCACCGCGGTGCCGATCGACGACGACGTCTGCTGGATCACGTTCACCAGCGTCGAGCCGTCCGGGACCTGCGGGCCGCGCAGCGACGCCAGCGCCGACGACATGATCGGCATCATCGTCATACCCATGCCCAGACCCTGGACGAACAGCGCGCCGCAGAGCAGCCAGTAGGAGGTGTCGGTGCCGATCTGCGTGAAGGTGGTGACGCCGATCAGGATCAGCACCAGGCCGCCGAGGACGAACTTGCCGGGGCCGATCTTGTCGGTCATCCGGCCGGCGATCGGCATGGTCAGCATGGCGCCGACGCCCTGCGGGGCCAGCAGCAGGCCGGCGACCAGGGTCGACTCGCCGCGCACGGTGATGAAGTACTGCGGGTAGAGCAGCGAGGCGCCGAAGAACGCGATCATGAAGGTCACCATCGTGAGGATGGAGATCGTCAGGGTCCGGTTCTTGAACAGCCGCAGGTCGAGCAGCGGGTTCTTGCTGCGCAGTGCGTGGGCGATGAACCCGATGATGAGCAGGCCGCCGATGATCATCGGGAGGTAGACGCCGGGGTTGTTGAACGTGTGGTGCTCGGCGCTGGACGAGACGCCGTACAGGAACAGCGCCAGGCCGGGCGAGAGCAGGATCAGGCCGAGGAAGTCGATGCTCGACTTCGACTTCTCGTCGTCGTCCTTGAGAGCGAAGAAGGCGTAGACCAGGGCGACGACGCCGATCGGGATGTTGATCAGGAAGACCCAGTGCCAGCTGGCGACCTCGATCAGCCAGCCGCCGAGGATCGGGCCGGCGATCGGGCCGAGCAGCATCGGGATACCGAGCACGGCCATCACCGAACCGACGCGCGCCGGGCCGGCGGCCTTGGTCATGATCATCATGCCGACAGGCATCAGCAGACCGCCGCCGAGGCCCTGAATCATCCGGTAGGCGACGAGCTGGCCGATCCCGACCGCGGTCGCGCACAGGATGGAGCCGAGCACGAACAGCACCAGCGAGGTCATGTAGACCCGTTTGGCGCCGAACCGGCCGACCGCCCAGCTGGCGATCGGGATCACCGCGGCCAGCGCCAGGGTGTATCCGGTCATCGACCACGCGGCGCCGGCCGGCGTGGTGTGGAAATCCTTGATGAAGGTCGGCTGGGCCACCGAGACGACGGTGACGTCCAGGATGGACATGATGGCGCCGAGGACCACGACACCGGCGACGACGAAGACGTCGCGTCCGAGTTTGTCGGGGGCCGCGGCGGCCGGAGTGGCCTGGGACATGAGGTTCCTTACCGGTGGGAGGGTCGGTGATGGTCGATGGTCAGCGCGCCGCGGGATCCCGCGTGCACGTCGGGGCGGGCAGATACCGAACGGCCTCGGACAGCACGGCGGTCAGCCGACCGCGCAGGTCGTCGGGCATCGGTGCCAGGATGTCGCGCACATCCGCGTCGCGCAGTGCGAAGTGCTCCGCGAGCAGATCGGTGCCGGCGCTGGTCAGTGACAGACGCTTGACGCGCCGGTCGCGGGGATCCTCGCGACGGTCGATGAGATTCGCGGCGACCAGGCGGTCGGCCGCGCGGCCGGTGGCCGCGAGCGACAGCCCGAGCCGCTCGGCGACCTCGTGGATCGGTACGGCCCCGTCGGCGTGCATCAGCACGAACAGGGTGCGCACCTGCGACAGGGTCAGATCGGTGGTCGCGAGGGTCTCCGCCGTGCTCGCCCGGGAACACGCCAGCATGCGGCCGACGAAGTCGCCGACGCAGGCGACGGTCGTATCCAGGGCAGGCACGGGGGAAGGCACCCGACAATGGTTACGCAGACGCAACTATTGCTGCAACACAATAAAGGGTGACCTTCCTCACCGGGCTGATTAGGCTGAGAGGCATGGCTCAGAATCCCGGCGGTATCAAGGACATCTCGGTGGAGGCGCTCGACGGATCGCCCTTCTCGCTCGCGGATCTGCCCGGTCCGCTGCTGATCGTGAACGTGGCGTCCAAGTGCGGTCTCACCCCGCAGTACGAGGGACTGGAGACGCTCGCGAAGAACTACGGCGATCGTGGCCTGACCGTCGTCGGCGTGCCATGCAACCAGTTCATGGGGCAGGAGCCCGGTTCGCCGGAGGAGATCGCGACCTTCTGCTCGGTCACCTACGGCGTCACCTTCCCGCTGCTCGCCAAGACCGAGGTGAACGGCGACGGCCGCCATCCGCTGTACGCGGCGCTGACCCAGGCGACCGACGCGGAAGGCGAGGCGGGCGACATTCAATGGAACTTCGAGAAGTTCCTGGTCGGTGCCGACGGCGAGGTGCTCGCGCGGTTCCGCCCGCGGACCGAGCCGGAGGCGCCCGAGGTGATCGCGGCCATCGAGGATGCCCTAAAGTAGGCGGCATGGCGCGTGTAGTTGTCGATGTGATGCCCAAGGCCGAGATCCTGGACCCGCAGGGGCAGGCGATCGTCGGAGCGCTCGGGCGCCTCGGCTTCGCCGGGGTCGCCGATGTCCGGCAGGGCAAGCGGTTCGAGCTGGAGGTCGACGACACCGTCGACGACGCCGCTCTGGAGCGCATCGCCGAGGAACTGCTCACCAACACGGTGATCGAGAACTTCGCCGTTCACCGCGTGGCGGACTGACATGAGCGCGCGTATCGGAGTCATCACCTTCCCGGGCACGCTCGACGACGTCGACGCGGCTCGCGCCGCGAAGCTGGCCGGTGCCGAAGCGGTCAGCCTCTGGCACGGCGACGCCGACCTGAAGGGCGTCGACGCCGTGGTCGTCCCCGGCGGCTTCTCCTACGGCGACTACCTGCGCTGCGGCGCGATCGCCAAGTTCGCCCCGGTGATGGGCGAGGTGATCGCGGCGGCGCAGCGCGGCCTGCCGGTACTCGGCATCTGCAACGGCTTCCAGATCCTCTGCGAGGCCGGGCTGCTCCCGGGCGCGCTGACCCGCAACGAGGGCCTGCACTTCATCTGCCGCGACCAGTGGCTGCGCGTGGAGAACAACCAGACCGCGTGGACCACCCGCTACGACGAGGGCGCGGAGATCCTGATCCCGCTCAAGTCGGGGGAGGGCCGTTACGTCGCCTCCGAGCGCAAGCTCGAAGAACTCAAAGGCGAGGGTCGCATCGTCTTCACCTACGCCGGGGACAATCCGAACGGCAGCCAGCTCGACATCGCGGGCGTGGCCAGCGAGAACGGCCGCGTGGTGGGTCTCATGCCGCACCCGGAGCACTCCGTCGAGGCGCTGACCGGCCCCAGCGACGACGGCCTCGGCCTGTTCTACTCGGCCATCGATTCGGTGCTCGCCGCGGTCTGACGCGATGATCGCCACCTCCGCCACCGCCGAGGGGCTGGGCGCCTTCATCGACGCCTCGCCCTCCCCGTTCGCGGTCTGCGCGAGCGTCGCCGCGGAACTGGAGACCGCCGGATACCGCCGGTTGTACGAGACGGAGGCGTTCGACGAAGCGGCGGGACGCCGGTACGTGATCCGCGGCGGGTCGCTGATCGCGTGGAACGCCGACGGCGTTGCCGGGCACGACGCGCCGCTGTGGATCGTCGGCGGCCACACCGACAGCCCGAACCTGCGGCTCAAGCAGCACCCGGACCGGCGCAGCGAGTCTCTTGCGACCGTCGCGCTCGAACCGTACGGCGGCGCGTGGCTGAATTCGTGGCTCGACCGCGACCTCGGACTCTCCGGCCGTCTCGCCTACGACGACGGCGGCGCGGTGAGACACGCCCTGGTGACCATCGACGAGCCGATCCTGCGGGTGCCGCAACTGGCGATCCACCTGTCCGAGGACCGCAAGGGCGTGCAGCTCGACCCGCAGCGGCACGTCGACGCGGTGCGCGGCATCGCCGACTCGCGGCCGATCGTCGAGTGGGTGGCCGAGCGTGCCGGCCTGGTGCCCGGCAGCGTCCTGGGCTGGGAACTGATGACGCACGACGTGACGCCCTCGCGGCTGATCGGCACCGACCGCGAACTGCTCAGCGCACCGCGGCTGGACAATCAGACCACCTGCTACGCGGGTCTGCGGGCGCTGCTCGCCGCGGCGCCGGGCTCGGGCATCCCGATGCTGGCGCTGTTCGACCATGAGGAGGTCGGTTCGGGTTCCGAACGCGGTGCGGCCTCGGACTTCCTGGTGACCGTGTGCGAGCGGCTGGTCGGCGCGCTGGGCGGCACCCGCGACGACTTCCTGCGGGTGATGGCGTCGAGCCTGCACGTCTCTGGCGACATGGCGCACGGCACCCACCCCAACTATCCCGAGCGGCACGAACCCGGCCACCGGATCGACCTCGGCGGCGGCCCGGTGCTCAAGGTGAACCAGAACCTCCGCTACGCCTCCGACGCGATCGGCGAGGCCGAGTTCGCGCTGGCGTGTCGTACCGCGGGCGTGCCGCTGCAGCGGTATGTGCACCGCGCCGACCTGCCGTGCGGCTCCACGATCGGCCCGCTCACCGCCACCCGCACGGGTCTGCGCACCGTCGACGTCGGCGCCCCGCAACTGGCGATGCATTCGTGTCGTGAACTGATGGCCGCCGCCGACGTCCCGATGTACTCCGCGGCGCTGCAGGCCTTCCTCGCGCGCTAGGGACTCCTTCCGGCGCCGAACCCACGGCAGCCGGCTGTAACAGCCCGCCCCCGGCGCGGCACCCACGACAACCCGCCCTGCCGGCGCGGCACTCACGACAGCCCGCCCTGCCGGCGCGGCACTCACGACAGCCCGCCCTGCCGGCGCGGCACTCACGACAGCCCGCCCTGCCGGCGCGGCACCCATGACAGGCCGCCCTGCCGGCGCGGCCCCCATGACAGCCCGTTGAGCCGGGCGAGGCGCTAGCCGAGTCCGTGTCGAAACGACCCCCTTGACCAGGGATGACTCTCGTACTCCGGAATCAGTTCGGGGCGAGCTTGGTGATCTCGGTGCCCTCGACCAGCACCAGGTAGCCGTCGACCACGCTCGCCTGGCCGTTGATGTCGCGCTGCCAGGCGACCCGGCCGGTGGCGGCGTCGTACGCGGTGAGGGCGTCCGGGGCGGCGAACACCGCGGTGGCGTGGTCGGCGCCCACGCACGACAGGTAGTCGAGGTTGCGGGACGGGTCCAGGTAGTCCGGCGGCGGCACGACGCCCAGGGCGTCGCCGTCGGCGAGCGTGTAGAAGACCCGCGAGTGGTCCTTCTTGCGCATGGCGACCAGCGGTCCGCACGGCTGGGTGGTCTTGGACAGCTCCGGGTCGGCGATGTGCCAGCCCGTGCCGGTGTGCGGGTCGATCACCTCGTAGTAGCCCGACGAGGCGAGTACCTGACTCGATCCGGCCCCAGTGAGTACCGGCAGCGTCGACGGTCCGGGCACCACCCGCATGCCCTGCGCCGTGCGCACCGGCGTGCGGGCCGGCCCGTTCTCGTCGCGCGGGTACACCGACACCGATTCGTGGCCGGGCGCGGTGACCTCGGCGAGCACGCCCCGCGGGTAGACGTCGAACGAGCAGTCGGCGCAGTCGAGTTCGACGGCGCCGGTCGTGGCGTCGAGCACCGCCGACCGGCCGTCGGTGGTGTCCACCACCAGCAGACCGTCGGCCATCCGCGGCTTGGGCGTGCCGCTGAAGTCGCGGCGCCAGCGAAGGGTGCCGTCGGCGGTGCGCAGGCTCGCGCGGTAGCCGAGCTGGTCGACGCGGAGGAAGTCGTCGCCGACGGCGGTGACCGTCGCGGTCCCGTCGAGGGGGCCGGTCCGCTGCGGGTGGCCGTCGTCGTCGACCAGATAGAAGCCGTCGGGAACCCCGCCGAGGCGGACGGCGCAGCCGACCTGCTGCGCGTCGTTGACGGCGCAGTCGCCGAGACCGGCGTTCACCGGGCCGGGCCAGCGCGGCTTCCCGGTGGTGGCGTCGACCAGCAGGAACGACCGGCCGAGATCGGACGGATAGGAGATCAGCCAGTCGTCCCCGGCGGTTCCGGCGACGGCGACCTGGCCGGTGCCGCCGTACCCGGGCATCCCGGAGTCGTCGATGGTCCACGACGCGGCCGGGGCGTGCGGGTAAGCGCGGAGCACGCCGTCGCCACCGGTGTATCCGGGGGGCGGGGAACCGGACATGACCACCCCGGCGGCGGCCACCAGCGCGAACGCGCCGACGACGCCGAGCGCCGCCATCCCGCCGAACCGGCCCCGGTTGAGTTCCGCGCGTGACATGGCGAACAGTCTGTCACGGCGTTCGCTTGTGGCGTACCCGCCCGGGAACATCGCTCCGGCACGAGGCGTTGAGTCCAGCAGACACTACAGTGGAAGCAAGGGCTCGCTGCCGTGCTTTCTCATCCGGGGCATGCAACACCGGAGCCAGCAATACATAGGGAGAACAATGTTCGAACGGTTCACCGACCGCGCACGCCGGGTTGTCGTCCTGGCGCAGGAAGAAGCGCGGATGCTCAATCACAACTACATCGGCACCGAGCACATCCTCCTGGGCCTGATCCACGAGGGTGAGGGTGTCGCCGCCAAGGCGCTGGAGTCGCTGGGCATCTCGCTGGAGGCCGTCCGCAGCCAGGTCGAGGAGATCATCGGCCAGGGGCAGCAGGCGCCGTCCGGGCACATCCCCTTCACCCCGCGCGCCAAGAAGGTGCTCGAGCTGAGCCTCCGCGAGGCGCTGCAGCTCGGCCACAACTACATCGGCACCGAGCACATCCTGCTCGGCCTGATCCGCGAGGGCGAGGGCGTCGCCGCCCAGGTTCTGGTGAAGCTGGGCGCCGACCTCAACAGCGTGCGCCAGCAGGTGATCCAGCTGCTGTCCGGCTACCAGGGCAAGGAGCCGGAGGCCGCGGGCACCGGCGGGCGGTCGTCCGATTCGGGCACCCCGTCGACCTCGCTCGTCCTCGACCAGTTCGGCCGCAACCTGACCGCGGCCGCCGGTGAGGGCAAACTCGACCCGGTCATCGGGCGCGAGAAAGAGATCGAGCGGGTCATGCAGGTGCTGAGCCGCCGCACCAAGAACAACCCCGTGCTGATCGGCGAGCCCGGCGTCGGCAAGACCGCCGTCGTCGAGGGCCTGGCGCAGGCGATCGTCTCCGGCAACGTCCCGGAGACGCTCAAGGACAAGCAGCTGTACACCCTGGACCTCGGTTCGCTGGTGGCCGGCAGCCGCTACCGCGGTGACTTCGAGGAGCGCCTGAAGAAGGTGCTCAAGGAGATCAACACCCGCGGCGACATCATCCTGTTCATCGACGAGCTGCACCAGCTGGTCGGGGCCGGTGCCGCGGAGGGTGCGATCGACGCCGCGTCGATCCTGAAGCCGAAGTTGGCCCGCGGTGAGCTGCAGACCATCGGCGCCACCACGCTCGACGAGTACCGCAAGTACATCGAGAAGGACGCCGCGCTGGAGCGTCGTTTCCAGCCGGTCCAGGTGGGCGAGCCCTCGGTGGAGCACACCATCGAGATCCTCAAGGGCCTGCGCGATCGTTACGAGCAGCACCACAAGGTGTCGATCAGCGACGCGGCCCTGGTTGCCGCGGCCACCCTGGCCGACCGTTACATCAACGACCGCTTCCTGCCGGACAAGGCGATCGACCTCATCGACGAGGCGGGCGCGCGCATGCGCATCCGCCGGATGACCGCGCCGCCGGACCTGCGCGAGTTCGACGACCGGATCGCCGACGCCCGCAAGGAGAAGGAGTCCGCGATCGACGCGCAGGACTTCGAGAAGGCCGCCAGCCTCCGCGACAAGGAGAAGCAGCTCATCTCCGAGCGCTCCGAGCGCGAGAAGCAGTGGCGTGCCGGTGACCTCGACGTCGTCGCCGAGGTGGACGACGAGGAGATCGCCGAGGTGCTGGGCAACTGGACCGGCATCCCGGTGTTCAAGCTCACCGAGGAGGAGACCACCCGTCTGCTCCGCATGGAGGACGAGCTGCACAAGCGGATCATCGGCCAGGAGGACGCCGTCAAGGCGGTCTCGCGGGCGATCCGTCGCACCCGCGCCGGTCTGAAGGACCCCAAGCGCCCGTCCGGCTCATTCATCTTCGCCGGCCCGTCCGGTGTGGGTAAGACCGAGCTGTCCAAGGCCCTGGCGAACTTCCTGTTCGGCGAGGACGACGCGCTCATCCAGATCGACATGGGCGAGTTCCACGACCGCTTCACCGCGTCGCGGCTGTTCGGTGCCCCTCCCGGGTACGTCGGCTACGACGAGGGCGGTCAGCTAACCGAGAAGGTGCGCCGCAAGCCGTTCTCGGTGGTCCTGTTCGACGAGATCGAGAAGGCCCACCCGGAGATCTATAACACCCTGTTGCAGGTGCTCGAGGACGGCCGTCTCACCGACGGCCAGGGCCGCACGGTCGACTTCAAGAACACCGTGCTGATCTTCACCTCGAACCTCGGCACCAGGGACATCTCCAAGGCCGTGGGCATGGGCTTCAGCAAGGACGACGGCAGCGGCTCCAACTACGAGCGGATGAAGCTGAAGGTCAACGACGAGCTGAAGAAGCACTTCCGTCCGGAGTTCCTGAACCGCATCGACGACGTCATCGTCTTCCACCAGCTGACGCAGGACGAGATCATCGCGATGGTCGACCTGATGATCGGCCGCGTGGAGCAGCAGCTGCGGACCAAGGACATGGAGCTGGAGCTGACCGAGAAGGCCAAGAACCTCCTCGCCAAGCGCGGTTTCGATCCGGTGCTCGGTGCGCGCCCGCTGCGTCGCACCATCCAGCGGGAGATCGAGGACCAGCTGTCCGAGAAGATCCTGTTCAACGAGATCGGCGCCGGTCAGATCATCCTGGTCGACGTCGAAGGCTGGGACGGCGAGGACGACGGCGAGGACGCCAAGTTCACCTTCACCGGAACCGAGCGTCCGCGCGAGGTGCCGGACAACCCGGTCGAGCTGGCCAAGGCCGTGGAGGGCGAAGCCGGCTGAGCCGTCCCGACGACGGCTGAGGTCGTCCCACGACGGCTGAGCCGTCCTGACGACGGCTGAGCCCGTCGAAGCCCCAGTGCGAGGCCCCGACAGCATGTCTGTCGGGGCCTCGCTCCTGTTACGCTTGTGATTGTTGTTACTAGTGTGACAGGAGTCTTCTATGCGCGCGGCAACCCGAACGGCGTTGGCGATAGCGGCGGCGGCGATGCTCGCGGCCCCGGGTGTCGCGTCGGCGGATCCGCAGCCCGCGCCGTCCCCGGCCGCCCCGGCTCCGAGCGTCCCGCCGCAGGATTCCGCGGCGTCGTCGCACATCGTCGCGGTGAGCCCGGCCGGCCCGCAGCAGGAGACGATCGTCGTCTACTCGGCGGCGATGGACCGGAACATCCCGCTGACCGTCCTGCGACCGCGCGACGTATCGAAGCCGGCGCCGATCCTGTATCTGCTGAACGGTGCCGGCGGCGGCGAGGACGACGCGACCTGGCAGGTCAAGACCGACTACGTCAAATTCTTCGCCGACAAGCACGTCAACGTGGTGACCCCGATCGGCGGCGCGTTCAGCTACTACACCGACTGGGTCAAGGACGATCCGGTGCTCGGCCGTAACAAGTGGCAGACCTTCCTGACCAAGGAGTTGCCGCCGCTGCTCGACAAGCAGCTGGGCAGCACCGGGACCAACGCGATCGCCGGCATCTCGATGGCGGGCACCTCGGTGCTGAACCTCGCGATCGCCGCGCCGAAGCTGTACCGCGCGGCGGCGTCGTACAGCGGCTGCGGCCGGACCAGCGACGGGCTGGGGCAGGCGTACATCAGGACGGTCGTCGAGGATCGCGGGCGCGGCGACGTCACCAACATGTGGGGCCCGCTCGACGGCCCCGGCTGGAAGGCCAACGACCCGTACCTGAACGCGGCGAAGCTCCGCGGCACCAAGGTGTATCTGGCCAGCGGAACCGGTCTGCCCGGCGAGTTCGACACCCTCGGTGCGCGGCTCATCAACGGCGACGCGGCGGTGCTGGCCGATCAGCTCGTGACCGGCGGCGCCATCGAGGCGAGCGTGCACAGCTGCACGGTGCAGATGGCGGACGCGCTGGCGCGCGCCAAGGTCGACGACACGGTGATCCTCCGGCCGACGGGCACGCACTCGTGGCAGTACTGGGAGCAGGATCTGTACACCACGTGGCCGTCCATCGAGCGGGACCTGAATCGGCGCTGACGCGCGTTTGTCCTATTCTGTACACCATGTCTGAACGCCGATTCGCTGCCGCCGTGACCGTGCTCGCGGGTGCGGGAATGGTGGTCTTCACCTTCTTGCCGTGGCTGCGGTTCCTGCCGCCGTCGACCTCCCCGGGCCTGGCGCAGGTGGTCGAGAGCGGCTGGGGTCTGCGCGACAGCGGTGTCGATCTCTCGGTGTGGACGATCGTGCTCGGCGGAGTGCTGGTCGTGAGCGGGCTCGCCCTGTTCTTCGGTGTGATGGAGCAGCCGTTCGCCGGGATCAGCGCGGCCGCGGCGGTGATCGCGCTGGCCGGCGTCTGCTTCTTCCTGTCCAACCCGAGGATCGCCTTCGATCCGGCGCCGGACTTCCCGTATCCGCACGCCTTCGAGATGGCGGCCTGGGGGCTCTGGTGCATCTTCGGCTTCGCGCTGCTGGGCGTCATCGCGACGCTGACCGCGGTCGTCGCGTCGCGGCGTGTGGACCTGCCCACAGCGGCGGAGCACGCCAGCGTCTGAAACGGTGATTCTCAGGTTGAGTGTGGAAAACTAGATCCCATGCGTGCAATCCCCTCGGGCCGCCTGGCGGCCGCCCTGATCGCTGCTCTGGCAGTGGTCGCGGTGGTGATCGCCGGGGTGATGCTGGCCGAATCCAATTCCGGGTCCGCCGAGGCCGGTCCGGTGGTGCCGAAGGCCAAGCACGTCAAGGCCAAGTACGTCGCGCTCGGCAGTTCGTTCGCCGCCGGCCCCGGTGAAGGGCACCCGGTCGGGCGCTGCGGGCAGACCTCCGACAACTACCCGCGGCAGGTGGCGCGCGCACTGAACATGAAGCTGGTCGACGCGACCTGCTCGGGCGCGGTGACCGAGGACATTCTTCGGCCGTCGCCCAAACATCACGATCGGGCCCCGCAGATCGACGCGGTGACCCCGGACACCTCGCTGGTGACGGTCACCGTCGGCGGGAACGACGTCGGCTACATCGGGCGGATCGCGAACATGGTGTGCGCCAACCTCGCGGTCGGCCTGTACCTCCCGCCGCTCGGCAAGTACTGCAACTCGATCAACTGGCCGTCGGCCTTCCCGATGCCCGACCGGTACCAGTCGGTGGAGCGGTCGCTGATCGATGTGGTGCGCGCGGTTCACACCCGCGCCCCCGAGGCCCGCGTGGTGCTGGTCGACTACCTGCCGGTGGTCTCGGTGAACGAGGGCTGGTGCGACCGGCTGCCGATGGAGCCGTGGCAGGTGGCCGAGACCGCTGACGTCGGCACCCGGCTGGCCGACGCGACCGCCCGGGCCGCGCAGGCCTCCGGCGCCCAGGTGGTCCGCACCGAGGCCGACGGGGCCAAGCACACGATCTGCTCCGCGGACCCGTGGGTCCGCGGCTACGGCCAGCCCATGCCGTTCCACCCGAACGCCGCGGGCAAGCGGGCGATGGCCGACGAAGTGATCCGCGCCCTGCGCTGAACGCGCTGGTGTTCTTCCCTCCCGCTGGCGGACTTGGACGCCGCTGGTCAGGTATGGCCAGCTGAGTCCAGATTCGGCGGGACGACGAGCTGCTGCGGCCCGGCGAGTCGGCCGAGACGACGATGGCCGCCGAAAAGCGCCGGGAACTGGCGCTGCGGCGCCTGGGCCTGACGGTGGTGCGCTGGAACTGGGGCATGCTCGAACGGGGCGAGGTGGTGTCGCTGCTGATCGGCTGGCTCGACGCGCTCGGCCTCCGCGGCGCGTCGCCCCGCCCGGTCGCGGCCGGATGACGCGGGCGTTCCTCCATCCGGCTGGCGGACCTGGACCGTGCTGGTCAGGTATCGCCCGCGCCGTCCCGTTCCGGCGGGACGGTGGAGAGACGCCAGCGTGGTCGGGTCAGGCGGCGTCGACCATGCCCGAGGTGCGCTGCTTGTAGAGCACCGCGGAAGCGCCGATCAGCAGCAGGATGCCGGTCCCGGCGAGGTAGGTGCCGATGCCGTAACCGAGGGTCTGCTGAATCACGACGCCGATGATGATCGACGCGCAGGCCACGACCAGCTGCTTGCCCGGATTCTGCTTGCGCCAGTCGAGCCGGTTGCGGCCGGTGGTGATGAGGCTGATCGGGCTCAGACGCAGCACCTCGACGAGGAAGAGCGTCAGGGCACAGACCACCAGGTACATCGGCACGATCATCCAGCCGATCCCCACCTTGGCGCTCAGGAACTGCGGGGTGACCGCGAAGATCGCCACCACGTGGGCCAGGTAGATCGCGAACGAACGGTCGGCGGCCTTGGCCATCAGGCTGTCGGCGGTGGAACCGGGACGACGGCGCGTCTGCCAGATCACGCCGCCGGTCCACAGGAGCACGATGATGCCGATGAAGGCGAAGGCGTTGTGCACCATGAACACGTTGGTGGCGCGGAAGACGTCCTCGGCGGTCAGCTTCCCGCCGAGGCCCATCACCTGATCGGCGTAGTAGGCCAGGGTCGCGGCGATGGTGATCAGCGCGATCACCGAGAGCGGCCAGCGCCAGCGCTTCATGAAGGCGCTGAACGCCTCGAAGTGGAAGGCCGCGAGACAGCCGGCCAGGACGAAGAACTGGTACGGCAGCAAGGTGATGCCGAGGTAACGCCACAGCAGGCCCAGGGGGCCGTGGGTGAAGATGTCCAGCGCCGGCCGGACCATGTGGTACAGCAGCCAGAGGTGGAAGATGCCCGAGACGGCGAGCAGATAGCGGTGGTAGCCGTTGGTGCGGCGGAGCACCCAGAGCACGGCCGGGAAGACCACGTAGATCTGCATGCTCACCGACAGGAAGTACAGGTGGTAGGCGGCGTGCCCAGTGATCAGGTCGTAGGCGATCGACTTGCCCGCGGTAAGCGCCGCGTGCGGGCCGTCGAACGCGGCCCACACGTCGCCCCAGCCGCCGCGGCGCCAGCGGTTGTACACCCAGTAGAAGAGCGACCACGTGACGAAGGGGAGCCCGATCAGCTTGAACCGCCGCCGCCAGAACGTCGGCGCGTGCAGCTCACGGTGCCGGTACTGGTAGGTCAGGACGAAGCCGGTGAGGGCGAAGAAGCAGTAGCGCGTGTAGCGCAGCAGCAGGCCGACGCCCTGGGCGATGAGCTCGGTGTAGGGCGCGATCGCGAGAATGACGTGATCGAGAACGACGCCGGCGAAGGTGACCAGCCGGACGAAGTCGATCTGATAGAGGTGTTTGTCCTTCTTGCGCGGCTTGTCCTGCGGGGTCGCGGCCGGTGCCTCGGGCCGCGTGTCAGCAGACGAATCCATGTGGCAACACGTTACCGGTGGAGGCCCCAGAACCCGTATTCGTGCGTCAGTGATCGAGCAGCAGACGCACCGTCTGAGCCATGCGATTGGTCACATCGGTCGCCGAGGCGCGGCGGGTGAGCCACTGCACGAGGTTTGACATCCACACGTCCGAGATCACCCGGGCGATCGCGAGTTCGTTCTCGGTCGGCTCCACGGTGGGATCGGCGGGGTCGAGCATCGCGCCGGCCAGCAGCCGGTCGATGGTGGTCGCCACCCGGTCCACCTCGCCGGCGGCCGATGCGTCGGCGAACATGAAGGCGCGGGTCATGGCCTCGGTGAGCAGCGGGTCGCGCTGCATGGCGTAGGTGATCATGTCGAGGACGTTGCCGAGTCGCTCGATCGGGGTGTCGCCGGGCAGCTGGGTACGGTCCACCCGGCCCTCGACGCGTTCCAGTTCGCGCGCCAGTGCGGTGACCAGCAGGTGCACCTTGGACGGGAAGTAGCGGTACAGGGTGCCGACGGCCACCTCGGCCTTGTCGGCGACGGTGCGCATCTGCACGGCGTCGTAGCCGCCCTTGGAGGCCAGTGCGAGTGTCGCGTCCAGGATGCGGCGGCGTCGTTCGCGCTGGGCGGCGGAGCCGACCTCGGCACCCGACGTCGGCGTTCCGGCCGGCGGAGCCGGGGCGGTGGTGTCGGCGTTGCTGGGTCCGGAAGCGGCCATGGGTAGCGTCCTTTGCTTTCCTCGGGTATTCGTTGTAACCCTAACCTGATTAGAACAGGTTCTAATTGCCGGGAACAAGCGTAAACGCGAAGGAGAGCCGTGATGATCGCCACCTCGGCCGAGCAGACGGCCGTGACCCAGGCGTTGGCGGCGTGGGCGCAATCGCGCGGCACCGCCGCGGCGGTGCGGTCCGATCTCGACACCGGCGAGGCATCGTGGCGCGCGTGGTGGACCGAGATCGGCGACCTCGGCGTGTTCGGGGCGGCGGTCCCCGACGAGTGCGGGGGAGCGGGCGGCGGCCTCGGTGACGTCGCGGTGATGCTCGAGGCGTGCGGGGCCGCGCTGGTGCCGGGACCCCTGGCGCCGACCGTCGCCGCGGCCTTCGTCGCCGCCCGGCAGGGCTCCCCGATCGCCGCGGAACTGATCGCCGGGACCCGGCCGGTCGTGGTCCCGGCGACGGCGGTCGCGGCGGGCCTGCCGCTGCGGGTGACGGGTGGCGGCGTGGACCTCGGGCCGGTGCCGGGCTGGACCGGCGACGCGCTGATCGCCGCACCGCTGGACTTCGGGGACGACCGGCCGCGCTGGTGGCTGATCGACGCGCCGGCGACGTCCGTGGCGGTCACCGAGATGCCGGGGCCGCTCGACGGCACCGCCGTGCCACGGCGCATCCGGATCGACGGCGTCGACGACGCGCGGCTGACCGAACTGGCGGACGGTGAACTGTTCTTCGCGGTGCTGACTCTCGGGGTCGTCGCCTATCAGGCGGGCGTCGCACGACATGTGCTGGATACGGCGGTCGACTACGCCAAGGTCCGCACTCAGTTCGGTGCGCCGATCGGCTCGTTCCAGGCGGTGAAGCACCTCGCGGCCGACATGCTGTGCCGCAGCGAGCAGCTCGGTGCCGCGGCGTGGGATCTCGCGGCCGCACTCGACGACCTGGTGCGCCCGGGCGCCGACGCGGCCCGGCGGGAACAGGTCCGGTTCAGCCGGCTGGCCGCCGCGGTCCTGACCGCCGACCTGGCCCCGGCGACCGCGAAAGACGCGATCCAGATCCTCGGCGGCATCGGTTTCACCTTCGAGCACGACGCTCACCTGTCGCTGCGCTCGGCCCTGGCCGCGCGGATGCTGCTCGGACAGGGGTCGGTGCAGCGCGCCGAGCTGGCCGCTCTCGCCCGGGACGGCCTCCGCCGGGAGTTCACGCTCGATCTGGCGGCGGCGGAGGCGCGACGGCTGGAGATCGCGGCGACGGCCGAGACGATCGCCGCCGCGCCCGAGGATCGCCGGCGCGTGGAACTCGCGCGCACCGGGTTCCTGGTGCCGCACTGGCGGCCGCCGTACGGGCTGGGTGCCGATCCCGCGCTGCAACTGCTGATCGACGCCGAACTGGATCGTGTCGGGGTGACCCGGCCCGATCTGGTGATCGCGGGCTGGGCGCTGCCGACGATCCTGGAACACGGCACCGACGAGCAGCGTGAGCGCTTCGTCGGACCGACGCTGGCCGGTGAGATCCGGTGGTGTCAGCTGTTCTCCGAGCCCGAGGCCGGTTCGGACCTGGCGTCGCTGCGCACCCGCGCCGAGCGGGTCGACGGCGGCTGGCTGCTGTCCGGCCAGAAGGTGTGGACCTCGGAAGCGCATTTCTCCCAGTGGGCGGTGTGCCTGGCGCGTACTGATCACGACGTCGCGAAGCACAAGGGCATCAGCTACTTCCTGGTCGATATGAGCAGTCCGGGCATCGAGATCCGGCCGCTGCGCGAATTGACCGGCCGGGCGATGTTCAACGAGGTCTTCCTGGACGGGGTGTTCGTGCCCGACGCGCTGGTGGTCGGCGCGCCCGGCGAGGGCTGGCGGCTGGCGCGCACGACGCTCGCCAATGAGCGCGTGGCGATGGGCGGGGCCGGTCTCGGCAAGGAGGTCGACGCGTTGCTGCGGCAGATCGACGGGTGCGAGCTGCCGCCGGACGTGCTGGGCGAGTTGGGGCGGATCGTCGCCGATGCGCACATCGGGCGGGCGCTCGATGCCCGCGCCGTGGTGCAACGACTCTCCGGGACCGATCCGGGGGCGATCTCCAGCGTCCGGAAGCTGATCGGTGTGGTCCATCGCCAGTCGGTGCCGGAATTCGCCACCGACCTGCTCGGGGTCGACGCCCTCGCCGCCACCCGGGCCACCGAGTTGCTGCTCCTCAACCGCTGTCTGTCGATCGCGGGCGGCACCACGCAGATCCTCAAGAACGCCGCGGCCGAGCGGATCCTCGGGCTGCCACGATGACGGGCCGCCTTGAAGTAGAACGTGTTCTAAGATAGAACGTGTTCTAACTTCTTCGCGGCGAGCACTTGGGAGGATCGGGTGGACTTCACCCTCGATGAGGCGGGAGCGGCGGTCGCCGAGGCGGCCGACGAGGTGGTGAACAGGCTGAGTCCGGACTGGACGGCTGCCTTCGACGCCGACGGCTTCGACCGGGCCGCCTGGGCGGCGCTGACCGGCGCCGGGCTCACCGTGCTGGGCCTGCCCGTGACCGCCGGTGGCGACGGGCTCGCTCTCGATGCGCTGGCGCCGCTCGCGGTGCGGGCCGGCCGCGGGGCCGTCGTCACCCCGTTGATCGCCACGCTCACCGGCACCGCCGCGCTGGCGCACGACGACGAGGCCGCGCGTCGCTGGGCGCCGGTCGTGACCGGCGGCGGCTGGTTCGCGGTGGCACTCGGTGAGCGCAACCCGGCTCCCGGTGCGCCGTCGCGCCTCGCGCTCGACGCCGCCGGACGGCTGTCCGGGACCGCGGTGGGCGTCCAATTCGCCGAGGGCGCCGGTGCGCTGCTGGTCCAGATCGCCGGCGGCGCCGCCGTCGTCGATCCGTCCGCGCCAGGCGTGCTCCTGACGCGCACGCCGTCGTCCACCGGGGCCGCGGAGTTCGCGGTCACCTTCGACGGTGCGCAGCCGGCCGCCGTGCTCGACGGTGCGCCGCTCGGCGACGTGTATCGCGCGCTGTGCGCGGCCTACGCCGACGGACTGCTGGCCGGGGCGATGGAGCGCACCGCCGCGCACGTGAGCGAGCGGCAGCAGTTCGGGAAGCCGATCGCGGCGTTCCAGGCGGTCGGGCAGCAACTCGCCGACGTCTACGTCGTCTCGCGGACACTGCACCTGATCGCCACCTCGGCGGCCTGGCGGCTGGCCGCCGGGCGCAATGCCGACGAGGATCTGGCCACCGCGTCGTACTGGCTGGCCGCCGAACTGCCCGCGGCGCTGCGCACCATGACGCACCTGCACGGCGGGATCGGCGTCGACCGCAGCTACCCGCTGCACCGGTACTTCTCGCTGGCCAAGGACCTGGCACGACTCGCAGGCGGCCCGACGGCCGCACTCGATGCGCTCGCTGACGTCACCGTGAAGGAGGCGGCGTGTTCCCCGAACTGACCCCGGAACAGCGGCACCTGCGCGCCGAACTGCGGGACTACTTCGCCGGCCTCATCTCGCCGGAGGACGAGGCCGAACTGCGGACGCAGCGGCACGGTGCCGCCTACCGCGGCATCGTCAAGCAACTCGGCGCGGACGGCCGTCTCGGCGTCGGCTGGCCGGAGGCGTACGGCGGCAAGGGATTCGGCGAGATCGAGCAGCAGATATTCACCGACGAAGCGGTGCGCGCGGATGTCCCGCTGCCGTCGGTGACCCTGCAGACGGTGGGTCCGACGCTGCAACGGTTCGGGACACCCGAGCAGAAGGAACGTTTTCTGTCCGGCATCCTGGCCGGTGACGTGCACTTCGCGATCGGCTACACCGAGCCGGCGGCCGGCACCGATCTGGCCTCGCTCACCACCCGCGCCGTGCTCGACGCCGACCGCGGCGAGTACGTGGTGAACGGCCAGAAGGTCTTCACCACCGGTGGGCACGACGCGGACTTCATCTGGCTCGCGGTCCGGACCGATCCCGACGCCCCGAAGCACCGGGGTATCTCGATCCTGATCGTCGACACCACCGATCCGGGGTTCTCCTGGACCCCGATCATCACCGCCGACGGCGCCCACCACGTCAACGCCACCTACTACCAGGACGTGCGGGTACCGGTCGCGATGCGGGTCGGCGCGGAGGGCGACGGCTGGAAGCTCATCACCACCCAGCTCAACCACGAGCGCGTGATGCTCGGTCCGGCCGGTCGTATCGGTGGCCTCGCCGACCGTCTGCGGGCCTGGGCCACCGGCGCCACCTACGACGGACGGCCGGTGATCTGCCAGCAGGAGGTGCGCCGGACGGTCGCCCGGATCGGCGCCTACCAGCGACTCAACGAACTGCTCAACTGGCAGGTCGCGAGCTCGGGGGAGATCTCGATGGCCGACGCCGCGGCCACCAAGGTGTTCGCCACCGAGCGGCTGCAAGCGATCTACCGAATGATCGACGACGTCCTCGCCGGTTACGGCGACCTGACCGATCCGGCCACCGCCGCGTTCGCCGAATGGCTTGACATCCAGGCGAAACGGAACGTGGTGATCACCTTCGGCGGCGGCGTCAACGAGGTGATGCGCGACATGATCGCGACGGCCGGGCTCGGGTTGCCGAGGAGCAAGCGATGACCGGCTTCGACGGTGCTCGGCCGGCGGGGTTCGACGGTGCTCAGCCGGCGGAGATCGAAGCCGCCGCCCGCGAGATCATGACGGCCGGGCCGAGCGCGCCGATCGGCGGCCGCGATCCGATCAACCGGCCGATGATCCACAACTGGGTCGAAGCGATGGGCGACGCCAATCCGGTCTACGTCGACGACGACGCGGCCCGCGCCGCCGGGCATCCCGGCGTCGTCGCCCCGCCCGCCATGGCGCAGGTGTGGACCATGCGCGGTCTGCACGGCGTGCGCGCCGACGACGATCCGCTCGGCCGCGCGACGGAACTGTTCGACGCGGCCGGCTACACGTCGGTGGTGGCCACCAACTGCGACACCGTCTACCACCGCTACATGCGACCCGGCGAGGAGGTGACGCTCTCCGCGGAGCTCATCGACGTCGCCGGCCCCAAGCAGACCGCGCTCGGCGAGGGCTGGTTCTTCACCACCCGCAACACCTGGCGGGTCGGCGACGAGACGGTGGCCGAGATGAACTTCCGCATCCTCAAATTCCGGCCCGCCGCGCGGCCTACGCCGGTCGAGCCCCTCGACTCCGCTCAGGAACAACCCTTCGACTCCGCTCAGGAACCACCCTTCGACTCCGCTCAGGAACCACCTCGTCGAGACCTTGCGCCGGAACAGCTTCGGGACCGCACCGACCTGGACCCGTCGGCGATGATCCGCCCCACCGTCTCCCGCGACACCGCCTTCTTCTGGGACGGCGTCGCCGCCCACGAGCTGCGCATCCAGCGGCAGGGCGACGGCACCCTCCGCCATCCACCGATCCCGGCCACCTGGAAGCCCCGCGGCGACGACGGCGAGTTCCCGCCCACCGACTACGCGGTGGCCTCCGGGCGGGGGACCGTGTACAGCTTCGTCGTACATCACGCGCCGAAGGTGCCCGGCAGGTCGCTGCCGTTCGTGGTCGCGCTGGTGGAACTCGAGGAAGGGGTGCGGATGCTCGGCGAACTGCGCGGCGTGGATCCCGCCGATGTCCAGATCGGCATGGACGTCGAGGTGGAATTCCTCGACTTCGACGACTGGACCCTCTACGCCTGGCGGGCACGATGATCCGCGTCGGCGACACCCTGCCGCCCCTGACGATCGAGGCGACCCCGACCTTCGTGGTCGCGACGGCGCTGGCCACCCGCGACTTCCAGGACGTCCATCACGACCGGGACCTCGCGCAGGCGAAGGGCTCCCAGGACATCTTCGTCAACATCCTCACCGACACCGGGCTGGTGGAGCGGTTCGTCACCGACTGGGCCGGTCCCCGCGCCCGCATCGCGTCGATCACGCTGAAACTCGGCGTGCCCTGGTACGCGCACGACACGCTCACCTTCACCGGTGAGGTGGTCACCCTTCGACAAGCTCAGGGGGCGGGCGGGGAGGCTCAGGGGGCGGGTGCGGAGGCGGAGTGCGGAGACACCGTCGAGGTCGCGGTGACCGGCACCAACCCGCTCGGCAAGCATGTGATCTCCACGGTCACCTTCACCCTGGAGGAACAGTGACCCGCAACCTGTCCGGGCAGGCCGCCATCGCCGGGATCGGCGCCACCGACTTCTCCAAGAAGTCCGGGCGCAGTGAACTCCGGCTGGCCGCCGAGGCCGTCGAGGCGGCACTGTCCGACGCCGGCCTGACCGCCGCGGAGGTGGACGGCCTGGTGACCTTCACCATGGACACCAACATGGAGGTGGCCGTCGCGCGGGCCGTCGGCATCGGCGAACTGACCTATTTCTCCCGCATCCACTACGGCGGCGGTGCGGCGTGTTCGACGGTGCAGCAGGCGGCGATGGCCGTCGCGACCGGAGTGTGCGACGTCGTCGTCGCCTACCGGGCCTTCAACGAGCGGTCAGGGAACCGGTTCGGCCAGGTCAACGCGGCCGTCGCGAACCAGGAGAACTCGTCGGGCACCGACAACGCGTTCTCCTATCCGCACGGTCTGTCGACCCCGGCGGCGTTCGTGGCGATGGTCGCGCGGCGCTACATGCACGAGTACGGGGCCACGAGCGAGGACTTCGGGCGCATCGCCGTCGTCGACCGCAAGCACGCCGCGGTGAATCCGAAGGCCTTCTTCTACGGCAAGCCGATCACCTTGGCGGACCATCAGGCCAGTCGGTACATCGCCGAGCCGCTGCACCTGCTGGACTGCTGCCAGGAGTCCGACGGCGGCGTCGCGATCGTCGTCGTCTCGCCGGAACGGGCCGCCGACCTGCGGCAACGTCCGGTCTCGATCGCGGCGGCGGCCTCGGGCAGTGGACGCGATCAGTTCATCATGACCAGCTACTACCGCGACGAACTCGCCGGGCTGGCGGAGATGGGCCTGGTCGGGCGTCAGCTGTGGGCCCAGGCCGGACTCGCACCCGACGACGTCGACGTCGCCGTCCTGTACGACCACTTCACCCCGTACACGCTGATGCAGCTCGAGGAACTCGGCTTCTGCGGCCGCGGGGAGGCGAAGGACTTCGTCGCCGAGCCGGGTGCGCTCGAGGTCGGCGGCCGGCTCCCGCTGAACACCCACGGGGGACAACTCGGCGAGGCCTACATCCACGGCATGAACGGCATCGCCGAGGCCGTCCGCCAGCTGCGCGGCGACTCGGTGAACCAGGTCGACGGAGCACGCTCCGCCCTGGTCACCGCCGGCACCGGCGTCCCCACCTCCGGCCTCATCCTGACCACCGACTGACCGATCCAGCCCTCGCAAGGAGAACCACGATGAAGTTCAACCTCGCTTCCGTCTTCGAGACCGTCGCCGATGCGGTGCCGGACCGGGTGATGCTGACCTACGAGGGGACGGGCTACACCTACGCCGAGATGGACCCGCGAATCAACCAGGTCGCGCACCTGCTGGCCGGTAATGGGATCGGCCGCGACGACAAGGTGGCGCTGTACCTGAAGAACAGCGTCGAGCACGTCCTCGCACTGCTCGGCATGCTGAAGATCGGGGCGGTGCCGGTCAACGTCAACTATCGCTACACCGCGCCCGAGCTGGAGTACATCTTCACCAACTCCGACGCGGCGGCCGTCTTCGTCGAGCTGCCCGAGCACCAGGACATGCTGGCCGGACTGCTGCCGAGCCTGCCCGACCTGCGGGTCGTCGTCGTGATCGGGGAGGCGACCGACGCGCTGCGCTCGGCCGTCGACGCCGACGAGTCGGTCACGCTGGTGGACTTCGGCGACGTCGCCGAGCAGTCGACCGAGCGCGACTTCCCGCAGCGCAACGGTGAGGAGCTGTACCTGATCTACACCGGCGGCACCACCGGCTACCCGAAGGGCGTGGTCTGGCAGCACGACGACTTCTTCCGCAAGCCGATCTCCGGCGGCAACCCGTACGGTCCGGCGCGGGAGAGCTACGAGGAACTGGGCCGCGAGGTGGCGAACTTCCCGTCGCTGGCGTTCCTGATCGCGGCGCCGCTGATGCACGGCGCCGCGTCGTACTCGCTGTTCACCTTCCTGAGCCTGGGCGGGCGGCTGATCCTGGAACGCGACTTCGATCCGGAGTCCATCGTGGCGAACATCCCGCGCGACCAGACGCAGATGATCCTGATCGTCGGCGACGCGATGGGTATGCCGCTGGTCGAGGAGATGGAGAAGCGGGCAGGCGACGTCGACTACTCGTCGCTGTTCATGATCGCCTCCGGCGGTGCCATCTGGAGCAAGAGCGTGCGCGACCGGTTCGCCGCGGTGAAGCCGGAACTCGTGCTGCGCGACAACTTCGGCGCGTCCGAGTCCGGGAACGACGGCGAGATCATGATCGACGAGAACGGCAACCTCAAGGTGCCGCCGACCGACCGGATGATGGTGGTCGACGAGCACTTCGAGCGGATCACCACGCCGAACGAGGTCGGCTACATCGCGCGGGTCGGCAACATTCCGCTCGGCTACTACAAGGACCCGGAGAAGACGGCCCGCACGTTCCCGACGATGGCCGACGGCACCCGGATCTCCGTGCTCGGCGACATGGGCTATCTCGACGACGAGGCCAACATCGTGTTCCTCGGCCGCGGTAGCCAGTGCATCAACACCGGTGGCGAGAAGGTCTACGCCGAGGAGGTGGAGGCCGCGCTGCACGGGCATCCGGCGGTGGCCGACGCTCTCGTCGTCCCGGCCCCCGACCCGAAGTACGGGCAGCGCGTCGCGGCCGTCGTGCAGGTGGCCGAGGGTGCAGCCGAACCGACCCTGGCGGAGTTGCAGGAGTTCTGCCGGACGTCGCTGGCCGGATACAAGGTGCCGCGCACGGTCGTGTTCGTGGAGGAGGTGCGCCGCACCCCGGCGGGCAAGGCGGACTACCGGTGGGCCAAGGCCGCCGCCGAGACGGCCCCGGTTTCGGTGTAGCTCCGTTTTCGCGGCGGAATCGGAGTTGTCCACCGGAATCGGTTCGCCACGCCCCAACCGCCCGTTGAGCCGATCGAGCCGCAAGGCGAGATCGAGTCGAAACGCACCCCCGACCGCGGAAAGTCGTTCCGACTCGGTCGGGGTCCCCGGGGGCCCGACCGGCTCAACGATCTATTCGAGACGGCGTTCGACAGGCGGCCGGGGTCTCGAGATGCGCCTCGGCGCCGTCGACGAGACGACTCGCGCCTTAGATGAGTGATTCCCGGTGTCGGTGATGGACGTGGCGGCGTTCGCGGGTAGTGGCAGTGCTCGGGGGACCGCTGCTGGTGTGCCGGGTCGCTACCGGTAATCGTGTACGCCCTGGCGGCCTGGCCACCGTGGTGGTGGTCAGGCGGCCAGGTGCTGTTCTAGGAGGCGTTCGACGCCGGAGCCGGTGGTGTCCGCGCGTGCGGGTGCGACGGGCATGTCGGGGCGAGGAGCCTCGACGCCAAGCCCTCCGGCCCGCTCGCTGGTCTCGCCGAGCCGGTGGTTCACGGTCGGTGGTGGGGAGCGGTCTTCGGCCGGGAGGTCTGGGCCGGTGCGGAGTTTGTCGGGGTGGAACAGGGGGTTGATGATCCACGGCCCGGCGCGTCCGGCGGGCCGCCAGCCGACGCGGCCTTTGTCGGGGCCGTCGGTGAGGACGGTCGATTCCCAGGTTCCGGGTTGTTTGCCGTTCCACCGGTTGTGTGTCCCGCAGGCCCCGCCGAGGTGATCGGCGTCGGTGGGACCGCCGTCCTGCCAGTCGGGCATGTGGTGCATCTCGCACTGGGTGAACGGGCGGGTACAGCCCGGCGCGGTACAGCCCCGGTCGCGGGCGAACACCGCCAAGCGTTGCGCGCGCGACGCGAGGCGGTGGGCGCGGCCGAGGTAGAGGGGCTGCCCGGTGGCCTTCGAAAAGACCGCGAGGTAGGGGACGGCGTCGGCGGCGATCGTCACCAGATCCGACACCGGGATGCGGGTGCCGGTGGTGGTCCAGGCGATCCCGGCGTGCCGGGCGAGGTCCTCATCGGTGACGGTGACCACGATCTGATTGCGCAGACTGTCGGGCTTGGCGAAGGAGAACTGGGCGTTGGCCCACGCCAACAGTGCCAGCAACGCGTCATGCTGGCGGCGCCCCAACAACCGGGTATCACGCTCGGCAGCGGCGGCCAGAACGGCCGGGTCCAGGCCGGGCTGATCGGCCGCACCGTGCGGGGAGTCGGGATCGTTCGGGTTGTTCATGCCGGGAGCGGCCCACTGGACGAACACGACCTCGAACTCCGCCCGCAACTGCGGCGTCATCCGGGCCTGCACCGCCGACATCAACTGCCGGTCCTGCGCCGACAGCCGGAACTTCGCTTGCCGCTGCCGGTCTTTGTCGTCGGCGAGGGTGCCGTCGGGATCGAGGTGGGCCAGGATCCGGTTCCCGACCATCGTCACTCCGGACGGATTGAGCCGCCGGGCGGCGTCGGCGAGCATGGCCTCAGCCTTCACCCTCTCATCCGGGTCGACCGAGGTGGGGATTTTGTCCATCACTTCTTCGATCACCCACACGTGCGTCTCACCGATCGCCCCGTCGGCCACCGCGGCCGCGGTCACCGGGAACTTCGGATCCAGACGCTGGCCGGTCATCGCCGTGAACCGGCCGATCGAGGCCGCCACCACCCGGCGCCTCCGGGACTCGCCCTCCCCGATACGCAGGCCCTGCGTCAGCAACTGGTGCATGGTGTTGTATCCGGCGCGCCGGCAGGCGCCGCGGTCGGAGATCTCCACGAACACGGCTGCGTCGACCCCGACACCTTTCCGGCGGGCCTGCTCCCGCGACTCCAACAGATCCAGCAACCCATCCTCGGACAGCGCAGCCAGCGGCGCGTCCGCGAGAGATTCTTCGGCGGCATCGATCACCGCGACCAACTCGGCGGGAGACAGGCCGGTCACACGACCGCGGGCGTCGAACACGTCATCGTCACTCATCACGGACCCCCTTTGCCGGCCGACGGTAGATGGTTCTTCCCCTACCCCCAGAATACGCACACCAAGATGTGAATACAACAGCTGGATAGAACTTACTTTCGAGTAGATTGCTTGCGGCCGTCCTGCTTGCCTGGCCCGGCCGGGCGTCCCGATCATCGTCGCCAAGGGGGCAACGGCAGAGCCATCGACGCCGAGCCGGCCGAGGCTGGCTCACCCGGCTCAGACCGACCCGTAAGCGTGAGAAAACAGCGTCCCGATCACCGGGAAGCGCTCATCAAGTACGGTCCGCGACTTCCGAACAGCTCAGCCGGTGGCCGCGTCGCCTACTCGACGGCGCCGACCGTCTCGATGACATTCTCGACTGAGCAGGCTCCGGCCGAATTGTCTCGGATCGGCGCACTCCGGTCAGTGGGCCGGTGCGGCCGCCGCCCGAGCACCGCGCACGACAGACCGGGTCCGGGGGCGCGGTGCCCCCGGACCGGGTCCTCTCCGCGGTCTCCGTCGATCACGAACGGCTCACCAGAGGTCGTAGCCGACGTTGGTGTGCGGGTAGCCGCTGCTGAGGTTCGCGTTGATGAAGTAGTGGCCGCCGGTGGTGCCGGTGGCATTGGTGTTGGCGCCGGCCGGGGTGTTGACGAGTTGGTAGATCGCGTGCGGTCCGGCGGTGCCGATCCGGTAGTCGACGGTCACGGCCTGGGCGTGCGGGGCGGCGGCGGTGACGATCTCGCTGGCCCCGGGCGCCAGCGTGCGGCGGGGCGCGTTGATCCAGTGGCCGCTGCCCGGGTTGGCGCCGGCGAGGTACTCGGTGCGATCGGTGTGGTTGGTCAGCGTCATCGCGACGGTGGACTGGCCGGCCGGCAAGGTACCGGCGTGGGCGGCTCCGGCCGCAGCACCGGTGGCGACGGCGGCGAGGGCGCCGAATCCGGCGATCACGGCGGCGGTGCGGGTCTTGATGGTGGTGTTCCGGGTGGTCATGGTGTGTCTCCCTGTCTGGTGACCGGTGCCCTTGTGGGGTGGTGGCCGTCGTTGTTTCTGACACCTATGACTCTGCCGGGCGTAGGGGCTTCGCGGAGTCCCCCGACGGGTGGATCGCCCGGTTGATCGCGCCCTCCCCCGATCGGGGGAGGGCGGGGTGGCCCGGCGAGTAGGGTGACCGGGCATGGCGCCCAGGTCGATCTCCGTCGTCGTGGTCGACGACCATCCGTTCTTCCGGGACGGAGTCTCCCGTGCTCTGACGAGCAGCGGCCGGATGACGGTGGTCGGGGAGGCCGCCGATGCGCGCATCGGCCTGGCCCTGATCGTTGAACTGCGGCCCGAGGTCGCCGTCGTGGACTATCAGATGCCCGGGATGACGGGCGTCGACCTGGTGCACGCGGTGGTGCGCGACGGGCTGCCCACCAAGGTGCTGCTGCTGTCGGCGGTCACCGATTCGGCGGTGGTCTTCGAGGCACTGCGCGAGGGCGCGTCGGGGTACCTGTCCAAGGAAGCCGACCGCGACGCCATCGTCGGTGCCGTCGAACGGGTGGCGCGCGGTGAGACGGTGCTGCCGCCCGAGCTGGCGGGCGGGCTCGTCGCGCAGATCCGGCAGCAGGCCGGCCCCGAGGCGCCGGCGCTGAGCGAACGGGAACGGCAGGTGCTCGACGGCTTCGCCCGGGGACTGTCGATCCCGCAGATCGCCGGCGAGCTCTACATCGGCGCGTCGACGGTCAAGACGCACGCCGCGAACCTGTACCAGAAGCTGGGTGTCTCCGACCGGGCGGCGGCCGTCGCCGAGGGCATGCGGCGGCGCCTGATCGAATGAGCGCGTCACCGGAGATCGATCGGATTCACGCCGATCACGCCCTGCTGGGCATGCGCGTGCAGGTGGTCTTGCGGCTGTTCCTCGCGGTGTTCCTGGTGCTCGCCGTCCTCCTCGACCCGCCGGCGAGCTGGGTGGCGCTGATCTGGACCGTCGTCGGCTGCTACCTCGCCTGGGCGGTGGCGACCGTCATCCCGGCCCGGCACCCGGGGCCGCGGACCTTGCACTGGGCCTGGTCGGCGCTGTTCGTCGACCTCGCCGCGGTCACCGCGGTCGCGGTGCTGGCCGCCTACTCAGACACCATCAGCTGGACGTCCGACGTGCTGCTGACCGGCTTCGCGCTGATCCCGATGGCAGCGGCCACCCAGCTGCGGCCGGTGATCTGCGCGGCCGTCGCGATCCCGGCGACCATGGTGTTCTTCGGGGCGAGCGTCGCCGCCCGCCCGGCGAACGGCGAGCCGTGGTCACTGGTCCTGCTGCACACCCTGGTGATCGGCGGACTCGCCGTCGGGGCGATCGGCATCTCCCGGCTGCAGCGGTCCCGCGTCGAGACGATCGCCGGGCTGGCCGCCGACCGTGCACGACTGCTCGACGACGTCCTCAGCGTCGACCGGCGCGCCCGCCGCGACCTGGCCGAGGCCCTGCACGACGGCGTGCTGCAGTATGTCCTCGCCGCGCGCGGCGAACTCGGTGCCGTCCGGCGTGGGGACTCCGCGGCGGCCGACCGCGTCGACGAGGCGCTGCGGGAGTCGTCCGGGTTGCTGCGCTCGACGCTGACCTCGCTGCATCCGGCGGTGCTGGAACAGCACGGACTCGCGGTGGCGCTCGGGGATCTGGCGACGTCGACCGCGGCGCCGGGCCTGGCCGTGATCGTCGACACCGCCGCCTGGCCGCCGGGGCCGTCGCCGATCGACGAGGTGCTGTACGCGACCGCCCGGGAACTGCTGACCAACGTCGTCAAGCACGCCCGGGCGCGGCGAGTGGAGATGACTCTCGAAGTCGACGACGACGGCGGTGCGCGGCTGGTCGTCGTCGACGACGGTGTCGGGATGCCCGCGGAACAGGTGCGGCCGGAGCGGCTCGCGGCCCGGCTCGCCGAGGGGCATCTGGGGCTGTCGTCGCGCCGGGTACGACTCGCCGCCGTCGGCGGCACGCTGAGTTTCGCCGAGCGCACCGGCGGCGGGACCGTCGCGATCGCCGCGGTGCCGTTGCCGGACTGACCGTCGTGCCCGGCCCGATCGGGCCGCGCCGGTCGCCGGGGTGCGGGATGATCGCTCCATGAATCGCGGGGGAACGCGGAGTGTCCGGTACCTGACGCGTGGGCTGCCGGCGCTGGCGACCGTCCGGGCCTACCGGTTCGGCTGGCTGCGCGGTGACCTGGTCGCGGGCGTCGCGGTCGCCGCGCTGATGATCCCCGCCGGGCTCGGTTACGCAGAGGTCTCCGGGCTGCCGCCGGTCACCGGTCTGTACGCGACCATCATCCCGATCCTGGTGTACGCGGTGATCGGACCGTCGCGCATCCTGGTCCTCGGCCCCGACTCGGCGCTGGCGCCGATCATCGCGGCCGCGATCGTGCCGCTCGCCGTCGCCGGCTCGCCGCGGCGCGTCGAACTGGCCGGGGTGCTGGCGATCGAGGTCGGCATCATCCTGGTGCTGGCCGGGCTGTTCCGGCTCGGTTTCCTCACCACGCTGCTCGCCAAACCGATCCGCATCGGCTACCTCAACGGGATCGCGCTGGTGGTGGTGCTGGGCCAGGTGCCCAAGCTGCTGGGCTTCTCCGGGGACGGGGCGTCGATCGTCGAGGTGATCGTCGAGGACTGGAAGGGGATCGTGGGCGGCGAGGTGCAGCCGAAGGCGGCGGCGATCGGGGTGGTCGCCCTGGCGGTGATCCTGCTGCTCAAATGGTGGCGCCGGGCGATTCCCGGTGTCCTGATCGCGGTGGTCGGCGCCATGATCTTCCTGGCCGCGGCGGCGTGGCAGCACGACGTGCCGGTGGTCGGGGCGATGCCGCCGGGGCTGCCGACCCCGGAGTTGCCGTCGCGCATCTGGCACGACTGGGTGGAGCTGATGGTTCCGGCCGCCGGTATCGCTCTGATCGCGTTCGCCGACACCAGCGTGCTGTCGCGGACCTTCGCCGCGCGGGCCGGATACACCGTGAACGGCAACCAGGAGGTCGGGGCCGTCGGTCTCGCGAACGTCGCGGCCGGCTTCTTCGGCGGGTTCCCGGCGATCGGCTCCAGCTCGCGGACCGCGGTCGCCGAATCGTCCGGGGCGCGGAGTCAGCTGTCGTCGGTCACCGGGGCGCTGCTGGTGCTGCTCGCGCTGCTGCTGGTCCCGGGCATCACCCGGTATCTGCCGTCGTCGGCGCTGGCCGCGGTGGTGATCACCGCCGCGCTCGCGCTGGTCGACGTGAGCGCGGTGATCGAACTGTTCCGGATCGACCGGGTCGAGGGCCTGATCAGTGTCGTCGCGTTCGGTGGTGTCGCGGTGCTCGGCGTGCTGCAGGGCATCCTGGTGGCGATCGGCCTGGCCGTCCTCGCGTTCGTCTACTCGGTGTCGAGACCGTACCGGACCGAGCTGGGCGACGTCCCCGGCCTGCGCGGCTATCACGACCTCGCCAGCTACCCGAACGCGCGCCGCGTCCCGGCGACCCTCATCCTGCGGTTCGACGCCCCGCTGTTCTTCGCGAACGGCGCGA
Source organism: Gordonia sp. PP30 (assembly GCF_023100845.1). Taxonomy (NCBI): domain Bacteria; kingdom Bacillati; phylum Actinomycetota; class Actinomycetes; order Mycobacteriales; family Gordoniaceae; genus Gordonia; species Gordonia sp. PP30. The sequence continues at coordinate 703,695 of NZ_CP095864.1, forward strand.
TGTTCGACGATTGGGTGCGCGGCGAGGTGAAGGCGGCGCGGTCGGCGGGCCGCGAGATCGCGACCGTCGTGCTGGCCTGCGAGCCGATCACCGACATCGATTCCTCCGCGATCGACGAGCTGGTGGAACTCGACGACTACCTCTCCAAACACGGCATCGACCTGGTCTTCGCCGAGATGAAGGATCCGGTGCGCCGTCAGCTGGAGCGGTATCGGCTCAAGGTGAACGGCGAACCGCGCTTCGGGCCCGGCCACTTCGCTCCGACGGTCGGCTCGATGGTCGACGAGATCCTCGACGAGGACGACTGATCCGCGGGACCGCTCAGCCGGTCCAGGCCGCGTTCCGGGCCTCGTACTCGAAGGCGGCGGTGAGCACCGACGTCGGTTCGGTGTCGGCCCGGACCAGGGCGACCCGGGCGCCGAGCGGTGCGGCGTCGTCCAGGGCGCTCGGCAGGGCGACGGTGCGCAGTCGGGCCGGCGAGGGCAGCGCGCTGAGCCAGGCGTGCGGCACGATCGACGCCCATCGGCCGGTCTCGGTCAGGGCGATCAGGGTCGCCACCGAGTCGGTCTCGACCCGCGGCCGCAGCCGGGTGCCGTGCGCCGCGGCGGCCTCGTCGACCAGATCGCGCCCGCGCATACCGGGTCGCAGCAGGCACAGCGGCAGTCCGGCGACGCCGGACCACGTCGGGCCGGCCGGGTCGTCGTCGAGCGGGGCGTCGTCGAGCAGGCCGGCGGTGCCGACGAGGACGTGTCGTTCCCGGTAGAGCGTGGTGAGCACCAGCCCGGCGGTGTCGACTCCGTCCGGATAGAGGAGCCCGGCGTCGAGCTCGAAGCGCCGGACCCGTTCGGCGATCTCCCCGGATCGCAGTCCGGCGTCGAGGCGGATCCGGGCGCGCGGATGAGCGGCGCAGAAGGTGTCGACCAATGCGGCCACCGTGGTCGCCGCGCCCGGGATCACGCCGAGCCGGAGGTCGCCGCTCACCCCGGTCCGAAAGGCCGCCGCCTCCAGGTTCATCGCATCGCGGTCGGCCAGGATACGCCGCGCCCAGGTGACGAGCTGTTCGCCCTCGGTGGCGAGGCCCTCGAAGTTCTGGCCGCGGCGCACCAGCGGGACACCGAGTTCGCGTTCCAGTTTGCGGATCGCCTCCGACAGCGCGGGCTGTGACACGTCGCAGGCCGCCGCCGCGCGTGCGAAATGGCGCTCGGCGGCGAGGGCGACGAAGTACTCGAGCTGGCGGAACAGCATTCGACGGTTGTAGCACGGCGCCGAACCGGGCGTCTACCGGCGGCGATAGGCGCCGCCGATCGGCTGCACGGTGCTCGATGTTGGACGTACTGCCGCCGGGTGCCCGACCATGGAGAGCGACGAAAGGACTCCTGCGTGACGACGATGCGCGTGAGCGTGCCCGACGCCTACCGGCCCGGCCGCGAGGATCACACGCATGCCCTGCGGGTGGCCGCGTCGCTGGCGATCCCGGGCGTGGTGCTGCTCGCGATCGGCCGTCCCGAACTGCTCGTGTACGCGGTCTTCGGATCGTTCGCCGGCATGTACGGGCGGACCGATCGCGGGCGGACGCGGACGCTCGCCCAGCTGCGCGGTGGTGCGCTGCTGTGCGCCGGCATGGTCATCGGCGTCACGCTGTCGCAGGCGCACGCCGCCGGATGGATCCTGGTGATCGTCGAGACGACCTTCGCCGGGGCCGCGTCGCTGCTGGCCGACCGGTGGCGCCTGCGCCCGGCCGGGCCGTTCTTCGCGATCTTCGCGCTCGGCGCGACGGCTCTGGTGCCCGCGTCGACCGTACGGCCGGAGATCGCGATCGCGCTCGGCGCCGGGACCGCGCTGCTGGCCGCGGCGATCGGCCGGATCGGCCGCCGGACGGACACCTCGCCGGTCTCCGGGCACCCGGCGCCCGCCGTCGGCCGGGAACAGGTCCAAGCGGCCCGGGTGCACGCGCTGCGCTATCTGCTGGCGGTGGGCGGCGCCGGCTCGATCGGCCTGCTGTTCGGATTCGCGCACGCCAACTGGGCGATGGCCGCCGCCGCGGTGCCGCTGGCGGCCATCGAGAGTGGCAGCGTGTCGTCGACGGAGCTGCGGATGGTGCTGCGCCGGGCCGGGCACCGAATCGCCGGGACGCTGGTCGGGCTCGCCGTCACCGCGGCGCTGGTGCCGCTGCACCTGGGGAGCACCGGGCTCGTCGCGCTGATCCTGCTGCTGATCTTCCCGACGGAACTGTTCATGACCAGGCATTACGCTCTGGCTATCGGTTTCTTCACGCCGCTGATCATGCTGCTGAGCGAACTCGAGACACCGGCTGACCCGGCCCGGATGATCGTCGAACGCACCCTGGACACGCTGCTGGGCGTCGCCGTCGGCGTCACGGTGGCCGTCGTCGTGCGGGGTCCGCGTCGTGCGCCGACCGTGCACGTCGTCGACATCGCCCGCTGACCCGCCGGCGCGGCGCTATCCGTGCCGGGTGACCCAGTCGATCAGCGGGGTCACCTGACGCCAGTCGGCACGGACCCGGGCGACCAGGCCCGGCGTGTGGATCACCTCGTCGAAGCCGTAGTCGCGCATCGCGGTCAGCGAGCGATGGCGCAGCAGCTCGATGCGGGGATGATCCTTGGGCCAGCCGCGCGGGGCGGTCTTGAGGCGATCGCCGCCGATGGTCCAGCCGGCGCGTTCGAGTCTTCCGAGGATCTTCGCCAGTTCGGCGCCGTGGCGGTCGTGATCGATGGCGGCCCGGAGTGCGGCGAGTCGTTCAGCGCTCGCCTCGTAGAAGCCGCCGCCGACGCGGAAGCCGGGTGCCCCGAGGTGTGCGTAGTAGCCGGTCGCCGGAGCGGTCGCGATGAAGGCGCCCTGGTGCGTCTTGTACGGGGTCTTGTCCTTCGAGAAACGCACGTCACGGTGGGGGCGAAAGATCTTCGCGGCGCCGAACTCGTCGGCCAGTTCGGCCATCAGATCCGTCATCGGCGCGCGCACGGCCGTGGCGTACGTGTCCTTGTGCGCCTCCCAGAAGACCTTCGAGTTGTCGATCTCGAGATCGTCGTAGAAGTCGAGGGCGGCCTCGGGGAAACCGTCGAACGTCATGCGTCGAGCGTACGACGACCACCCACGCCGTCGACCATGCCTTAGTTCAGGAAGGCCTTTCGGTACGCCTCGGCTTCGGAAGGCTTCAGCTTGCCGGTGACGCGTAGGAGCAGGTTTCCCTTGACGGTCGAGTACTCGGAACCGAGCATCGGCGAGGCCTTGAGGATGTCGTCGATGTACTTCTTCCGCTTCTCGGCGTCGGACTTGGAAGCCCATTGCTCGATCATCGCTCCGCACGAGGTAGCCGGCTTCTCGGCGTCGTCGCACTTCGTGCGGCGATCGACCAGCACCGTCGCCGCGCTGTACCCGTTCGGCCTGCCGATCAGGTCGTTACCGTCGTTGTCCTCGGTGATCTCGACGATATGGGTGACCGACGGTACGTCTGCCTTGATCCGTTCCGCCGCCTGTGCTGACGATTCATCCGCCTTGGGTGCCGATGATTCGGCTGCCGCCGGTGCCGACGATTCGCCCGCCGGCGGGGCGGCGTCGTCGGTCGATGAGCATCCGGTGAGGAACAGAGTGAGCGTAGCCGTGGCTGCGATGATTGTCCGTTTCACGGCTTGCAGTATGCCTCGACGTTCTGACAACCACCCATCAGCGATCTCACTGGAACGGTACTCGAAAGTAAGTTCTAGGCATATATTGCGTGCACAATACGGTGTGAGTTATTCTGGGAACAGGGAGGGAAATGCAGTTTGACCAGCGGAAAGGGGGTCGTGGTGAACGATGATGCCGACGCCTTCGACGCCGACGGCCGCCTGGATGGACTGTCGCCCGCCGATCTCGTTGCGATGCTCGGGGCGATCGAGGAACGTCTCGCCGATGCCCCGCTCGCCGCCTTGTCTGAGGATGGTCTTCTGGCTCTGCTGGGTGCCCGGGAGGAGGCCCGCCGCAAAGGCGCGGCCGTCGACGCCGCCCTGTACGTGGAGATCTCAGACCGGGGCGCATACACCCGGGCCGGATACAACACGATGCACCAGCTCTACACCGGTGCCCTGCGCTTGGGTGACGGTGAATCGCGGCGCCGCCGGGTCGCCGCCGCCTCGATCGGTCGATTCACCGAGATGACCGGTGAACGCCGTGAACCCGCCTTCCCCTGCACCGCCGCCGCGGTCAGCGAGGGTGCGATCGGTGAAGCGCATGTGGTGGTGATCGATGAGGTGATGGACCGAATTCCGCGTGCGGTCGATCTGGCGGCGCGGGACAAGGCCGAAGAACTGTTGGCCGGTGCGGCCCGGACTTTGCCTCCGAGTGCGCTGATGACCGTCGGGAACCGAATCCTCGCCCACCTCGATCCAGACGGCACCCTCGCTGACGACAAGGAACGCCAACGGCAACGCAAGTTCCGGCTCTCGCCGCAGGACCGGCAGATGATGTCCGCCATCCAGGCCCGCCTGGCCCCGCAGTTGCGGGCCGAGTTCGAGGTGATGTTCACCCTCTGGGCCGCCCCCGGGATGAACAATCCCGACGACCCCGATTCACCCTTCGGGTCCGCCGATCAGCCCGGCCTGGATCCAGCGGTGCTGGCTGCCGCCGCCGAGCGCGACGATCGCCTGCTCGGCCAGCGGCAGCACGACGCCCTACTGGCGATGTTGCAGTGGGTCAACGCCTAGGCGCGCGCACGCGCGGCCGAAGAGTCTGCGCAACCAGGTCGTGGTCTCGGTGACCGACGAAGACCTCGCCCGGCAGGCCGGTGTCGCCTGGACCACCACCGGCACCCGCATGCCGGTCAGCGACCTGGTGAAGACCGCCGCCGACTGCGTGCCCTGGCTCGCCGTCTTTTCCACGGCGACCGGACAGGTCCTCTACCTCGGCCGGGCCCATCGCCTCGCCTCCCGCGCGCAGCGCCTGGCGCTGTTCGCTCGTGACCGCGGGTGCACCGCCCCGGGCTGTACCCGGCCGTTCAGTCAATGCGAGGTCCACCACGCGCCGGAATGGCAGGACGGTGGCACCACCGACATCGACCAGATGGGCGGTGCCTGCGGCAAACACAACCGCGCACACGGGAAGAATCCCGGCGACTGGGAATCGACCGTCCTCACCGACGGCCCCGACAAGGGCCGCATGGCATGGCGGCCCGTCGGCGCGGACGGACCGTGGATCGTCAACCCGCTGTTCCATCCGGACAAGATCCGCACGGGCCTGGATGTCCCGGAGGCCGAGCGCACACCGCCGCCGGTGCTCAATCACCGACTCGGCCACACCGATCCACCCGACTCCCGCACCTCGGGCGACGTCGATGCCGCTACCGAATCCGGCGTCGAACGCCTCCTGCGTCAGCACCTGGCAGCCTGACCACCCACCCGGCGGTCAGGCCACCCGGCGTGCACAGAACCGCACTGCCACAACGTGCCTGGCATTCCGGCCCCGACAAGACCACCGACAACGACTTCGGCTTCGAGGCTCCTCGCCTAGCGGCTCGTCGCACCTCATCCTGCGACTTGGTGCGCCGGCTGAGCCGGGCGAACGAAGTGAGTCCGCGTCGAAGCCACGCCCGGCTACGGGTACTTCGGCGTCGAGGCTCCTTCCTTCGGCCGCGTGTCGTCGCATGCTCAGGGCCAGGCGTCGCACTTCGCCCGGCGGGCCGGACAGCGCTGAACGAGACTCAGGGCCTATCGGGGTGTGGCCGGAACCGGGCCGACCGAACTGGCGAGCTCACGCCCAGTGCAGGGCGAGCCAGAGTGCGGCGACCGAGCACACCAGCGCCGGCGGCACGGTGAGCAGACCGAGCGCCGTGTACTGCCGGGCCGACGGCCGCGCGCCGGCCCGGTGCGTCATCTCGCGCCACAACAGGTTCGCCAGCGACCCGAAGTAGGTGAGGTTCGGCCCGATGTTGACCCCGAGCAGCATCGCGAGCGCCATGCCCGGGCGGTCGGCGACCACCGGCAGCAGGAGCAGCACCGCCGGGAGATTGTTGAACAGGTTCGCGGCCACCGCGGCCAGCGCCGCGACGCCCAGCAGGGCGAGGAAACCGCTGCCGGAGGGCACCAGCCCAGCCAGCGCGTGGCCGGCCGGCCCTTCGCGCACCGGCAGCACGACGACGCCGAGCGCCGCCACGAACAGCAGGAACGGGATGTTCGCCGCGCGAACGGTCTCGGTGGCGGTCCGGACCGGCGAGCGCAGCAGCGACGGCAGCACCATCACCAGCGCTCCCGCCCCGGCGACCGCCGCGAGCGGCAGGTGGAGCGGACCGGCCGCCACGAACGCGACGAGAAGCAGACCGAGACCGATCAGCGCGGCCCGCGGCGCGCGGGCTGGCGGATCCCCGGTGTCAGGCGCGACGGCGCCGTCGCCCAGCCGCCCGCGGAAGAACCAGCGGAACGCGGCGTACTCGACGCCGATCGCGACGAGCCACGGCAGCGCCATCAGGCCGGCGAACTCGGCGAAACCGACGCCGATCACGCCGAAGGCGAGCAGGTTGGTCAGATTCGACACCGGCAGGAGGGTCGACGCCGAGTTCGCCAGGTGTGCGGTGGCCGCGCTGGGCGCCGCGATCCGGGCACCGGTGCGATACGCGGCGAGCACGACCACCGGCGTCAACAGCACGATCGTCGTGTCGAGCGAGAGCGTGGCGGTGGTCGCCGCGGCGACCGCGAACACCGCTTGCAGCAGCCGCACCGGGGATCCCCGGCCCAGCCGTGCCATCGCCGCGCCCACCCAGATGAACACCCCGGTCCGCGCGCAGACCTGAGCCACCACCAGCATGGCGGCGAGGAAACCGAGGGTGGGACCGAGAAAGACGAGTTCGTCGGCCGCGGCCCGCCAGGATGCCATCCCGGTGACCACCACCAGCCCGGCGGCGGGCACCGCGATCCACGCGGGCGAGAACCGGCGTGCAGCGACAGCGGCGACGATGACCGCCGCGAGAAGTGGGACGGCCAGCACTCGACGATTCTACGGCGAGTCGCCGACGGGCGATCCCGCGACGAGCTCCGGCCCGGCGGCGGGTTCGGGCTCCGTGGCGATCACCTGCCGCGGAGCGAACCACCCCAGGAAGACCGCGCCCGCCAGCAGAATGCCGCCGAGCACCAGGCAGGCCTGCTGCATCGGCGGCAGGAAGGAGTTCTCGGCGCCGGTGCGGATGAAGTCGGCGAGGGGTGCGGCCTGCGGCGGCAGCTGGTCGCTCACCGCGACTGCCCCGGCCAGCGAGCGGCGGATCCCGTCGGCGGCGCCATCCGCGGACGCCGGATCGAGTGCGGCGATCTGCCGGTGGGCGGCATCGGCGGTCGGCCCGATACGGCTCGCATATCCGGCGGCAACCAGGCTGCCGGCGAGGGCGATACCGATCGCGGCGCCGAGTTCCCGCGCGGTGTCGTTGACGGCCGAGCCGACGCCCTGCTTCTCCAGCGGCGTGTTCGACATGATGGCGGTGGTCGACGGCGCGGTCGCCAGCCCGATCCCGACCGCGCACACGCCGAGCATGATCGCGAGCTTCCAGTAGACGTCCGGGTCGACGATGCCGATCGCCAGCACCCCGGCGCCGGCGATGGCGATTCCGGCCGCCAGCACGAAGCGCAGCGAGTGGAAACGCACCGCCACCCAGTTGCCCAGCAGCGCGAAGACTCCGACGCCCACGACCATCGGAATCAGCGCGAACGCCGACCGCAGCGGGGAGTAGCCGTAGATCAGCTGGAGCAGCAGCAGGATCAGATAGAAGACGCCGAACGACGCGAAGAACTGCAGCGCCACCGACAGCGAACCGGACGCGAAGGCGCGGTTGCGGAACAGTCCGACGTCGAGCAGCGGTGACGTCCGGCGTCGTTCGATCACGATGAACAGCCCGCCGAGCACCACGCCGCCGATCAGGGCGACCAGCACCAGCGGATCGCTCCACCCGCGCGTCGGTGCTTCGAGCAGTCCGAAGACGACGCCCGCCACCGCGAGCACCGAGGTGAGCGAGCCGAGGACGTCGAACGAGCCGGGATCGTCGTCCTTGGAACTGCCGACGGTGAAGGTCAGGGCCAGGGTGCCGGCGGCCGAGATCGCGAAGGCGATGAACACCGAATGCCAGCTGAAGAACATAAGCAGCACGCCGGTGACGAAGAAGCCGAGGATGGCGCCGATACCGGCCACCGCGGCCCAGACCGACACCCCGATCGCCCGCTGCTCGCGTGGCACGCCCGCGGTGATCAGCGACAGCGTGGTCGGCATGATCAGCGCGGCGCCCACCCCGGCCGCGCAGCGGGTGAGGATCAGCGCGGTGGGGGTGTCGACCCAGACCGCGGCCAGCGACGCGAAGCCGAAGATCACCAGGCCGATCATCAGGATGCCGCGGCGGCCGAAACGGTCACCGAGGGCGCCGGCCGGTAGCAGCAGTGCGGCCAGGACCAGCGTGTATCCATCGATGATCCAGGTCATGTCCGAGCTGGACGCGTGCACGTCACGGGCGATGTCGGGCAGGGCGGTGTTCAGCGCGGCCATCGCCGCCACCACCAGACTGACGGCGAAACAGGCGACCAGAATCAGCCAGATGGTCCGAAGGCTCCACGTCCCGACACGCATAACGCTCCTCACCTGAAACTTTCGTAACTTGTGTCACAGTGGTTGCACGGGCTCACGCCGCGTCCAACCGAAAGTGAACCGTCATGGCTACTCAGCACGTCGCACCCTCCCGAGCATCCGTCACCGACTTGGCTCCGGTCCGGCTCCACGTCTGGCGAGTGGTCGCCCTGTTGACCATGCTCGCCGGTCTCCTGGCCGTCATCCTGATCATCCTCGCCGGCGCCGCCTGACCGATCGGGCCGCTCAGGCCCCGGCGGCGTGACGCTCGATCACGTCGCCCACCGGCACCAGCGCCTGCGCCACGTAGGTCTTGGCCTTGCCGCGCAGGCTCTTGTAGGCCTTCGCGAGGGCCGCCGGAGCGGTCTGCGCCTGGCGGTCGGTCACCGCGAGCAGTGCCTCACTCGCCTCGTCGGAACGGGCCGCGAGATGGGCGCCGAACGACGTTCCGGCCGGCCGGGAATCCCACAGCGGCGACAGCGCATCCAGGAAGTCGGGCAGCATGGCCGACGTCGCCGCGACGACGATCCCCGGCTTGAACTTCCGGGCCGCCGCGTAGGCGCCCTTCACCGCGGTGCCCGACATCCCCGTCTGCGCCTTGACCTGGGCGTCGATCACCTCCGCGAGATCGTTCGAGACGGCGGCGCGGTCGGTGAGCAGGGGAGCGAGCGAAGACATGCGGGCGGCCCTTTCCAGGCGTGGGAACTCTTCTCAGGACGACCGCTGCACCACCACATCGCCCAGCGCGGGCGCGTCGTCGCGTTCGACGATCGACGCGGTCGCCAGCAGTCGGTTGCCATCCTCCCAGGCGCGGATCCGGAGCGTCTCGCCGGGGAACACCACCCCGGCGAAACTCGCCGAGAACGCGCCGACCGAGGCCGGGTCACCGCCGAAGACGTCGTCGATCAGCGCCCGGCACACCGTGCCGTGCGTGCAGAGCCCGTGCAGGATCGGCCGCGGAAATCCGGCCGCCGCGGCGAATGACGGATCGCTGTGCAGCGGATTCCGGTCGCCGCACAGGCGGTAGAGCAGGGCCTGCTGCGGCAGCGTCGGAACGAGCAGGTCGTGATCGGGGTCGCGCTCGGGATACGACACCCGCCTCGACGTCCCGCGTTCCCCACCGAAGCCGCCCTCACCCTTGGCGAAGATCGAACTGCGCGCCGTCCACAGCGGGACGCCCGCGTCGTCGACGGTCTCCGACTCCTGCACGATCACCGCCGCCGAACCCTTGTCCTGGACCTCCGCGATCCGGGTGCGGGTGGTGGCCGTTCCGCATGCGGGAAGCGGCCGGTGCACCCGAACCTCCTGGCTGCCGTGCACCACCTTGGCGAGGTCGATGTCGACGCCGGGGAAGCGGACCTTCGGCGGCTCGGTGGCGAGGAAGGTCGCCGCCACGGTGGCGAAGGTCGGCAGCACCTTGGGCTCGGTGTCGTCGACGTAGCCCAGGCCGCCGGTGTCCATCGGATCGGCGGCGGCGCCGACGGCCAGGTTGTAGAGCGCCACCTCCCGCGGGGTCCAGGAGAAGGTGGTCGCGCCGAGTTCGGCGCCGACGGCGACGGTGGGATCGATCGGCATGGCGCTACGCCCCCACGGCCGCGTCGGAGGTGTCCGGGGCGGCGGGCTTGCGCCGCGCCCGCGCCGCGACGTCGAGGGCGGCCAGGTAGCCGAACACCATCGCCGGCCCGATGGTCGCGCCGGGCCCGGCATACGTGTGACCCATCACCGGGGCACTGGTGTTTCCCGCGGCGTAGAGACCGTCGATCACGGTGCCGTCGGCGCGCAGGGCACGACCGGCCGCGTCCGTGTCGATCCCGCCCTTTGTTCCCAGGTCGCCCGGCACCATCTTGACCGCGTAGAACGGCGCACGGTCGACCGGACCCAGATTCGGGTTCGGCTTGTTGGTGGGGTCGCCGTAGTAGTTGTCGTACCCGCTCTTCCCGCGGCCGAAGTCGTCGTCGACGCCGGTGTGCGCGAACCGGTTGAAGCGTTCGGTGGTGGCGGCCAGTGTGTCGGCCGGAACGCCCATCTTGGCGGCCAGTTCGCTGACGGTACCCGCCTTGACCACCACGCCCGACTCCAGCCAGCGCTTGGGCAGCGGTTGCCGGGCGGGTATTCCGGCGAACAGATAGCGGTTGCGGCAACGCTGATCCATCACCAGCCACGCCGGGATGTTCGCGCCGGCGCCGGCGCCCTGCCCGAATTCGCCGCCGTACATCTGGTGCACGGCCTCGACATAGGGAAGCGACTCGTTCATGAATCGTTCGCCCCGCTCGTTGACCATGAACGTGCCGGGCACGCTGCGCTCGGACAGCGCGAACCACGGTCCCTTGGGCAGCGGGATGGTCGGGCCCCACCAGGCGTCGTCCATCAGTGAGAGGCCCGCCCCGGCCGCCTGCGCCGCGCGGATGCCGTCGCCGGTGTTCGACGGCGCCCCGGTGGTCCACTCGGTGCCGATCGGTGCGCGCTGGTACTCGACGCGCATCTCCGCGTTGTGCTCGAAGCCGCCGCTGGTCAGGATCACGCCGAACCGCGCGCGCAGTTCCAGCGGCTCGTCGTCGTGGGTGGTCCGCACTCCCACGACCTTCCCGCCTTCGACGATCAGCCCGGTCATCGGCGTGTTCAGCCGGAGGTCGACCCCGGCCTCACGACAGCCCAGCAGCAACTCGGCGGCCAGCGCGGCGCCCATCGCGATCATCTTCTTGTGGCGGCTCTTGGACCAGGTGAATCGCCCGGCGACCTTCGCCATCTTGGCCGCGCCGCGCCAGTGCCGCAGGCCGACGTTCATCCACTTGTAGTCGCTCTGCAGCACCACCATGTTGAGCGGTGCCTTGGTGTACTGCGGGTGCAGCGTGTCCAGGTCGGCGCCGAGGCGTCGTGCATCGAACGGCCGCGGCTCCACCGAGCGGCCGCCGACCCGCCCGCCGGGGGCCTCCGGGTAGTAGTCGGAGTAGTCCTTGACCCACTCGAGGTCGAGCGGCGCGTGCGCCATCAGGTAGTCAAGCGCCTCGGGTCCGCGATCGATGTAGGTGTCGATCCGCTCGGCGGGCGCGTGCTCGCCGATGATCGCGTGGACGTACGTGCGGGCGGCCTCGACGGTGTCGGTCACACCGTCGCGGCGCAGCACCGAATTGTTGGGGATCCAGACGCCGCCGCCGGAACGGGACGTGGAACCGCCCCAGTACGGCGACTTCTCGATCAGGACCGTCCGCAGGCCCTCGGTGGCGGCGGTGAGCGCGGCGGCCAGGCCGGCGCCCCCGGCACCCACCACCACGACGTCCACGGTCTCGGCTGCCTGCGTCATCGGCTTTCCTCCTGTGGGCGGCCGGGCCGCCACAAACTAGAACACGTTCCAGTATGCGAGCATAAACGAGAACGTGTTCCAGGGGTAGCCGAGGCCCGCTACATGCCCTCGGGCGCCTTGCCGAGGCTGATGATCGCGCCGAGCGGGTCGGTGATGGCGGCGAGCGTGCCCCACGGCGTCACGTCCGGGCCCATCACGATGCCGCCGCCGAGATCCACCGCTTTCTGGAGGGTCGCTTCGACGTCGTCGACCGTGATGTAGATGCCCCAGTACGACGGTGTGCCCTCGGGCAGCATGCCGGCTGCGTTCATGGTGGCGCCGTACGACGTGTCGCCCCAGAAGTACTGCGTGTAGTTGCCCGGCGCCCCTTCCACGACCTGCGGCCGCGCCCCGAAGACCTTCTCGTAGAACGGCACGGCCGCGGGCTGATCGGTGGAGAGGTTCTCGAACCAGTACGGGGCGCCCGGTACGCCCCACTCGGCGAAGCCGGTGTGCTTGTCCGACTGCCACGCGCCGATCGCCGCGCCCGCCGGGTCGATGAACACGGCCATGGTGCCCTCGTCGCCCACCTTCATCGGCTCGACGATCACGTGCCCGCCGGCCTGCTTCACCGCCTCGGAGGTGGCCGCCGCATCGTCGGTGCGCAGATAGACCGACCAGACGTTCTCCGGACCGCCGCCCTCGGGCATGTACGGCATCATCCCGGCCACGCGCTTCCCGTTCAGGGTGAAGTTCTGGTAGCCGCCGAACTCCTCAGACGCGACCTCCGCATCCCAGCCGAAGAGCTCGTTGTAGAACGACGCCGCGGTGAGCGGATCGGTGGTCGACAGGTCGAACCAGATGGGAGCGCCGACGGGTGCGGAGTAAGCAGTCATGGGGTCCATCCTCCACCGGCGCGGGCCGGCGCGAAAGGGCTTGCCGCGATCCGTCGACTGTCGTTCACCTCCGTCTGCGCGACTACGATGGACGGCCTATGCAGTCACTGACGCAAGAGCAGATCCTCGCCGCGTTCCGCGGCGCCACCAAGAGTGAACTGGACCGGGTGAGCTTCCCGCTCGACTTCGACCGGGTGGACTTCGAGCGCCGGGAGTTCTACGCCTGGCGGGACCGGAAGGCGCCCCGCCGGGCGTACCTCGTGGTGCCGCACGACGACGGTCCCGTTGCGCTCATCCTCAACCGGTCCATGGCGAAGTCGCCCCGCCGCGTGATGTGCGCCTGGTGCCGGGATGTGGACGTCGACGAGGATGCCGTCCTCTACACCGCGCGCCGGGTGGGTGCGCGCGGCCGCCGTGGTGACAGCGTCGGGGTGCTGGTCTGCGAGTCGTTCGGGTGCAACCGGAACGTCCGCAAGCTCCCGCCCGCCTACCACAAGGGCACCGACCTCGACGCGATCCGGGAGTCGCAGATCGCCGAATTGCGGCGCCGGGTCGGTGCGTTCGTCGCGGAGGTCGTCTCCGAAGCGGACTAGCGCCGGGCGTGCGGCCGACTGGTGCTCCGGCGTCGATCTGTCGCGGATTCTGTCGGGCGAGGATTTCCGTCGCGGATCTTGCCGGATCTCCCAGCGGATCCGCGACGGATTTCGGCCCCGACACGATCCGCGACAGATTGCTCCGGCGGTGTCACCAGTACCCGTCGGGGTCGGCGGCGGGGGAGCGCGGCGGCACGATGCCCTCGGCGACGCCGTGATCGATCGACGCGGACAGTCGGGGACAGGTCGGCAGCAGGGCGGGATTGCCGCCGCCGGCGCGGATCTCGGCGATCTCCGGGCAGCGGGCGAGGGCGTCATCGGTCCACTGCACGCTCGTGTGGTGCGGACTGGTCTTCTTCACCAGCACGCAGCCGTGGCACGCGCGGCATTCCAGTTCGGTCAGGCCGCCGCGCAGGTAGTGCCGCTTGTCCCGGGCGGTGGCCGTCGCGATGGCGGCCAGGCGCGCCGGATCCCCGGTGTAGTCCGGCGCCTTGGCCCAGCCCTTCGACAAGCTCAGGGGGCGGTCCGAGGCGGCGGCCATCAGACCGTGGTGTTCTCGGGGGCGCTCGCCGCTTCGCGCGCGGCCCTCTCCTCGGCCTGGCGCCGCAGATTCTCCTGCACCTCGATGTTCCAGTTCTCCAGTGCCTTCGAGGTGTCGATCTCGTACTCGAAGCGGGCGGTCATCTCGTCGGTCACCTCGTCGACGTCGACGTAGAACTGCTCGTACCAGCGTCGCAGCTGATAGACCGGGCCGTCCTCCTCGACCAGCAGCGGATTGTCGATGCGGGTCTTGTGCTTCCATATCTCGACGTCCTGCAGGAAGCCGACCTCGATGCCCGCGGTGATCTTCTTCGCCATCTTGTCGGCCTGCTCGGGCGAGAGTCCCTCGGGGATCTTCGCCATCACGCCGAACATCAGGACGAACGAGTTCGCGTCGATCGGGTAGTGGCAGTTGGTCAGGATGGTCTCGACGGCGTACTCGCCGTAGTACTGCACCATCGGGTTGAGCATGTACGACGGCCCGTAATACGCCGCGATCGACTCCAGCCGGGTGTCGCCGTAGGCGGTGGAGATCCCGACGTCCGGACGGCCGTGGCTGTTCATGTACTGGGCCGCGGTCTGGCCCTCGAAGACGTTCTTGAAGTAGTCGGGCAGCGCGTAGTGGACGTAGAAGAAGTGCGCCATGTCGACCACGTTGTCGATGATCTCCCGGCAGTTGGAGCCCTCGATGACCAGCGTGTTCCACGTCCACGACGTCCACTGGTCCGACCCGAACTCGGCCACCTCGGGGATCACGCAGTCCTCCGGCGGCGGGTTGCCCTCGGGGTCGTTGTAGACGAACACCTGGCCGTTGCGGATCATCGTCGGCCAGGGGCGGGTCTTGGCCAGTTTCGGGTTCCGCTTGGCGTACGGCACCTGAGCGCAGCGGCCCTTGCCGTTCCACTGCCAGCCGTGGAACGGGCAGGCGATGTTGTCGCCGCGCACCGTGCCCTGCGCGAGATCGGCGCCCATGTGGCGGCAGTAGGCGTCGAGTGCCTTCACCTCGCCCGCCGAATCGGCCCACACGACGATCTTGGTGCCGAAGATCTCCAGCGAGTGCGGCTTGCCGTCGGTGTACTGGTCCACCAGGCCGATGCAGTGCCAGCCGCGCGCGAAACGGCTCGGCGGGTTACCGGTATCGATCTCCCGGACACCACTGGGGGTCGCAGTCATGGTCGGTCGCCTCCTACGAACAGCTCTGTCGACTCCAATAGTAGAACACGTTCCACATCAGAATGAGAACGTGTTCTAATATTGAATCAGCGACCCCCGTACGCAACGAGATTGGAGAGGCCATGGGAGCTCAGCGAAGCGAAGCCGGCCGGCAGGTTCTGGACAAGATCAACGCGCTGCTGCCCGAGCTGGAGCAGCGCGCCCAGTCGACCGAGGATGCCCGGCGGGTGCCCGACGAGGTGGCCGAGCTGCTCGCCGAGACCGGCTTCTTCCGGCTCATGCAGCCCGCGCAGTGGGGCGGATACGAGGTGGATCCGGTCACCTTCTACGAGGCCGTCCGCCGGCTCGCCTCGGCGTGCGGGTCCACCGGCTGGGTGGCCGGCATCATCGGCATCCACAACTGGCACCTCGCGCTGTTCGACCAGCAGGCGCAGGAGGACGTCTGGGGTGACGATCCGGCGGTGCGCATCTCGTCGTCGTACGCGCCGATGGGCGCCGGCGAGGTGGTCGACGGCGGTTACGTGGTCAACGGGTCGTGGGCGTGGTCGTCGGGCTGCGACATCGCCGAATGGGCGGTGCTCGGCGGCCCGGTCTTCAAGGACGGCAAGCCGGTCGACTTCGTCAGCTTCCTGATCCCGCGCGAGGACTACACCATCCGCGACGTGTGGAACGTCGTCGGCCTGCGCGGCACCGGTTCCAACACGATCGACGTCAAGGATGTCTTCGTGCCGCGGCACCGCATGCTGAGCTTCCGCACCATGAGCATGGGCGAGGCGCCCGGCCTGGAACGCAACACCGCACCGGTCTACCGGATGCCGTGGGGCACCATCCACCCGAGCACCATCTCGACGCCCATCGTCGGCATGGCCTACGGCGCCTATCAGGCGCATGTGGAGCACCAGGGCAAGCGCGTCCGCGCCGCCTACGCCGGGGAGAAGTCGAAGGACGATCCGTTCGCCAAGGTCCGGATCGCCGAGGCGGCCAGCGACATCGACGCCGCCTGGCGGCAGCTGTCGGGGAACCTGCAGACCGAGTACGACCTGATCCTCGCCGGTGAGGAGATCCCGATGGACCTGCGGCTGGCCGCCCGGCGCGACCAGGTGCGGGCCACCGGCCGGGCCATCTCGGCCATCGACCGGCTCTTCGAGAACTCCGGTGCGCACGCGCTGGAGAACGGCACGCCCATCCAGCGCTTCTGGCGCGACGCGCACGCCGGTCGCGTGCACGCGGCCAACGACCCCGAGCGGGCCTACGTGGCCTACGGCAACGGGGAGTTCGGGCTGCCCATCGGCGACACGATGGTGTGAGGCGGCCGATGAGTGACGATCTGAGCCCGATCCGGTCCCTCGGCTACATGCGGATCGACGCCACCGACGTCGACGCGTGGCGCGAGTACGGCCTGAAGGTGCTGGGCATGGTGGAGGGACGCGGATCGATTCCGGGCGCGCTGTACCTCCGGATGGACGACTTCCCGGCGCGCCTGGTGATCGTGCCGTCCGACCGCGACCATCTCGCGGCGTCGGGCTGGGAGTGCGCGAACGCTGAAGCGCTGCAACAGGTCCGCGATCGGCTGACGGGCGCGGGCGTGGAATTCCGGGAGGGTACGCCCGAGGAGAAGGCCGATCGCGCGGTCGACGGCCTGGTGGTCTTCGCCGACCCGGACGGCAATGTCCTGGAGGCCTTCCACGGGGTCGCGCTGCAGCATCGGCGCGTGGCCAGCCCGTATGGGCATCGCTTCGTCACCGGCGAGCAGGGACTCGGTCACGTCGTGCTCACCACCAGCGATGACGCCGCCTCGCTGGCCTTCTACCGCGACGTCCTCGGCTTCCGGCTGCGCGACTCGATGCGGCTGCCACCGCAGGTGGTCGGCCGCGCGGCGGGCGAGGAGCCGGCGTGGCTGCGCTTCTTCGGCTGCAACCCGCGGCACCATTCGCTGGCCTTCCTGCCGATCCCGAACAGCACCGGCATCGTGCACCTGATGGTGGAGGTGGAGACCGCCGACGACGTCGGGCTCTGCCACGACCGTGCGCTGCGCCGCAAGGTGCCCATGTCGGCGACCCTCGGCCGCCATGTCAACGACCTGATGCTCAGCTTCTACATGAAGACCCCGGGCGGCTTCGACATCGAATTCGGCTGCGAGGGCAGGCAAGTGGACGACGATGCGTGGATCGCGCGCGAATCGACCGCGGTCAGCCTGTGGGGGCACGACTTCACCATCGGGCTGCAGGGCTGAGTCGTGGCGCCGCTCTCGCCCTACGGCACCGCCGACTTCGACTCGCGGCAGTTCCGCACCGCGATGGGCCAGTTCTGCACGGGCGTCACCATCATCACGACCATGCGCGACGACGTGCCCGTCGGCTTCGCGTGCCAGTCGTTCGCGGCGCTCTCCCTGGATCCGCCGCTGGTGATCTTCTGCCCGATGAAGACCTCCCGGACGTGGCCGCTGATCGAGGCGCGCGGAGCGTTCTGCGTGAACGTGCTCGCGCACCGGCAGCAGGAGGTGAGCGCGAAGTTCGGTGCTCCCGGCGAGGACAAGTTCGCCGGCGTGCAGTGGGATGCGTCGCCGCTCGGTCTGCCGGTGATCCGGCACTGTCTCACCTGGGTGGAGTGCACCATCGAGAACGTCCTAGACGGTGGGGATCACTGCATCGTCGTCGGCCGTGCCCAGACCCTCGGCGAGGTGTTGCAGGACAAACCGCTGCTGTTCTACCGGGGCGGCTACCTGTCCACCGAACGCCCGCGGGTCACACCGGCCCAGGAACACCTCGACGACTTCCTGACCTGGACCGGCGGCGACGAGTGGCTGTAGCCGCTCGATGACGGCCGGCATGTGAGACCGCGTCTCGATCGGCGATGTGGACCCCTCCCGATCGGCCTGGGGGCTACCGTTCGGGCTATGGCCGACGACGCGGGAGACGTGCAGCGCACCATCGAGGGCTGGCGGCGGCTGGTCGCCTTCAGTGACGCGGTGGTCGCGATCGCTCTCACCCTGCTGGTGCTGCCGCTGACCGACGCGGCCGGCGACACCGAGGCGGCGAGTGCCTGGGACTTCCTCGATGACCACTCGGCGCTGGTGATCAGCGTGCTGATCAGCTTCGCGGTGATCGCCTGGTTCTGGTGGCATCACCATCGGATGGCCGAGTACTTCGAGCGCTACGACGGGGTAACGGTCTTCCTCCATCTGCTCTGGCTGCTGATGATCGTGCTGCTGCCGTTCTCCACCGAACTCGGGAGCGCTCGCCCGGTCGCCGGTTCGAATGTCCTGTACGTGGTGATCTTGACGATCGCGTCGGCGTCGCTGTCGGCGATCTACGCCTGGGGCCGCCATCACCCCGGGCTGCTCGTGGAGGGTGACGCCCGCCGCCGTTTCGTCGCGAACAGGGGTGGCGGGATCACCGTCGCGGTGATGGTGATCGCGCTGGTCGTCACGATCTTGGTACCCGGGTCCGGAAGCTGGCCGCTGCTCCTGCTGCTCGCCGTCGGCCCGCTGGAGAAAGTGCTGAACCACACTCGATAGTTCGGTTGGCCGAACTTGAAGAGTCGTCTACCCTTAAAACATGACCAGGGTGACGACACCGACCGCTGTGCCACGCTCGGTGTCGAGGTTGCTCGGGCCGGCGTTCGTGGCGGCGATCGCCTACGTCGATCCCGGCAACGTCGCGGCCAACCTCACCGCCGGCGCCAAGTACGGCTACCTGCTGGTGTGGGTGCTGGTGGTGGCGAACGTGATCGCGGTGATGATCCAGTACCAGTCGGCCAAGCTCGGCGTGGTGACCGGCCGCACCCTGCCGCAGACGCTCGGCGAGGCGCTGCCCGGTCGCCGCGCGCGACTGGCCTTCTGGGCGCAGGCCGAGGTGGTCGCCGCGGCCACCGACCTGGCCGAGGTGGTCGGCGGTGCGATCGCTCTCAAACTGCTCTTCGGGCTGCCGCTGTGGATCGGCGGGGTGATCGTCGGCGGCGTCTCGATGGCGCTGCTGACGCTGGCCAACCCGGCCCGGCAGCGGAGGTTCGAGGTGGTCATCATGGGCCTGCTCGCGGTGATCGTGCTCGGCTTCCTCAGCGGTCTGCTGGTGAACCCGCCGGAGGTCGGCGGCCTGCTCAACGGCATGATCCCGCGCCTCGACGGCGGCGAGACGGTTCTGCTGGCGGCCTCCATGCTCGGCGCCACCGTGATGCCGCACGCGATCTACCTGCACTCCTCGCTGGTGATCGACCGGCACGGGCACGACGGTGACCCGGCCCGCGTGCGCCGACTGCTCCGCGCCACCCGGTACGACGTGGTGCTGGCCCTGGTGGTCGCGGGCACGGTGAACATCGCGCTGCTGGTGCTGGCCGCGACCAGCCTGTCCGGGCGCGAGGGCACCGACAGCATCGAGGGCGCCCACGCCGCGGTCTCCGACGCACTCGGGCCGGTGGTGGCCGCGCTCTTCGCGATCGGTCTGCTGGCCTCGGGCATCGCGTCGACGTCGGTCGGCTCCTATGCCGGCGGCGCGATCATGGCCGGGCTGCTGCGCCGCAGCATCCCGATGGTGGCGCGGCGCAGCGCCACGCTGGTGCCGGCGATCGCGATCCTGGCGGCCGGCGTGGACCCGACGATGGCGCTGATCGTCTCCCAGGCCGTGCTGAGCTTCGGGATCCCGTTCGCGCTGCTGCCGCTGCGCCGGTTCACCCGCGACCCGCGCCGGATGGGCGGCTTCGCCGACGGGCGCCCGCTGCAACTGGCGTCCGCCGTCGCGGGCGTCGTCATCGTCGTCCTCAACCTGCTGCTGCTCGTCCTGCTGTTCGCCGGCGAGGTGTGAGGGCTTCGACGAGCTCAGCCGGCGAGGGAACTCAGCCGGCGAGGGAGCTCAGCCGGCGGGGGAGGAATACCGAGAGACGGCCTCGGCGAGGTAGCGGGTGAACTCGCCGGGATCGGGGACGGCCGCGGGATCGGTGTTGACCCCGAGCAGCGCCGTGCCGTCGTAGGTGAACAGCGCGACGTTCACCGCGGCGCCAGACTTCGGTGCGAACGGCACCATCATGGTGACCCGGGAACCGCACAGGTAGATCGGGACCGGTGGCCCCGGGACGTTGGTCGCGGCCACGTCGACGCCCTTCATCAGCATTCCGGCCAGGCGTTCGGTGA
Organism: Gordonia sp. PP30; assembly: GCF_023100845.1. Classification (NCBI taxonomy): domain Bacteria; kingdom Bacillati; phylum Actinomycetota; class Actinomycetes; order Mycobacteriales; family Gordoniaceae; genus Gordonia; species Gordonia sp. PP30. The sequence goes on from NZ_CP095864.1 coordinate 723,888, forward strand.
CCGGCGCGGGCAGCAGCGCCAGCGCTTTGTAGATGATCTCGGACAGGCCGAGCGCCGGATCGGTGCGAGCGTCGTCGACCACGCCGTGCAGCCGGCGGAGCCGTTCGGCGGCGCCGGTCTGTCCGCACGGCACGACGAACCGTGCGGGTACCCAGTGGTTGCCGATCGCCTCGTCGCCGGGACGGCGCTGGCTGATCGGCATGTTGACCCGGAATCCGGGCAGTTCGGTGCCGTGGGCGCGGTGATAGGCGCCGACCGCGTCGGCGACCGCGGCGATGAAGACGACGTTCAGCGTCACCCCGGCGGCGTCGGCCGCCGCCTTGAGCGGGGCCAGCGGAACGTCGATCACGGTGAACACGCAGGCCAGCGACCGCCCGGACATCAGCGGGGACAGCGGCTCGCTCTGCGGAGCCAGCATCGCCGCCGCCGACGACGCGGTGTGCCAGGCCGTCCGCGTCGAGCCGAACGGGTCGCGCACCAGGGCGGCCGCACCCGTCGCGCTGGACCGGGCGGCACCGGTGACCACCTCGGTCAGCGCGTCGATCTCGAACGCGGCGGCCTGCCGGAACCGATCGGTCAGACCTGCCGGTGCCGGCTCCGGCGCGGGTGGCAGCGCGCCCAGATCGCCGGGGTCGGGGGCCACGTCGAACAGCGCCGCGCCGAGCGCCAGGCCGCCCATACCGTCGGCGACGCTGTGGTGGATCTTGAAGATCACCGCGGCCCGGCCGTCGTCCAGACCGGTGAGGATGGCGATCTCCCAGAGCGGGCGCGACTTGTCGAAGTCCTGTTCGCCCATCCGCGCCGCGAAGGCGAGGGCGCCGGTGAGGTCGTCGTCGCCGTCGGGCAGGCGCCGCCAGCGGATGTGATAGTCGGGGTCGAAGTTGGGGTCGGTCTCCCACCGCGGCGGCGCCGGGGACAGCGGATTCCCGACCGCGCGCTGGCGCAGGCGAGGGAACAGCCGGGTCAGCCGTTCGGTGCGCTCGACGACCCGATCCCGGTCGGGCGGCGATTCGAGCACGATGACGGCGACGATTCCCGACCGGAGCAACGGGTCGCCCTCGATGCCGAACATGACGGCGTCGAACGCCCCCATCCGTTCATCCCTGGTGGCCATGTGGTCGATTCTCGCCCAGACAGGTGCCCGGCGCTGGTGACCGTGCGATTTCATGCCTACGAGGATGGCGCAGACGGTAGGCATGTCAGTAGGTATGCTGCGCGCGGTGATCGGCAGCCCTAGCCGCGCGAGTCCCGACATTTTGGCCGGCCTAGATGTACTTCCCCGACACGTTGTGAACATCTGAGGTGAAGTGAAGACCTCCGGGCAGGATGTGGGTTACCACACTGACATCAAGCCACGGAGGTCTTCATGGTCCACGCTAACGCACCCTTGACGCCGGAGGGCAGACGACGCCTGGCGGTGCTGATCGTCGAGGACGGTTGGCCGCTGCGGCGGGCAGCGCAGCGGTTCCAGGTTTCCCTGGCCACGGCCAAGCGATGGGCCGACCGGTACCGCGCCGGTCAGGAGTTGACCGACCGTAGTTCCCGTCCCCAGACCTGTCCGACGCGTCTGAACCGGCGCACCGAGCGGCGGATCATCGGTCTGCGGTTCACTCGCCGCTGGGGACCACACCGCATCGCCTACCACCTGCGGCTTCCGCGTTCGACCGTGGGCAGGGTCCTGACTCGGTACCGGATGCCGCCGCTGGCGCACCTGGACCAGGCCACCGGGCTGCCGGTGCGCCGGCCCGCGCCCAAGAGGTACGAAGTCGACCGTCCCGGCCGGCTGGTCCATGTCGACATCAAGAAACTCGGCCGAATCCCTGACGGCGGCGGATGGCGGGTCCATGGACGCGGCTCGGCCCAGGACCTCAGAGCCGGGCGGCACCGTGACCAGGCTGCCCGCGGCGGCGCAGCAGGATCGCGGGGCTACCGGTACCTGCACCACGCTGTCGATGACCACTCGCGCGTGGCGTATTCGGAGATCCTCGATGACGAACGCAAGGAGACCGCGGCAGGGTTCTGGGAACGGGCCAACGCGTTCTTCGCCGAGATCGGAGTCACCGTGACCGCGGTGATGACCGATAACGGATCCTGCTACCGCTCGCGTGTGTTCGCCGCGGCCCTGGGCCCGAGTATCAAGCACAAGCGGACCAGGCCGTACCGGCCCCAGACCAACGGGAAAGTCGAACGCTTCAACCGGACGCTGGCCGCCGAATGGGCCTACGCCGCCCCGTACACCAGTGACACCGAACGCGCAGCGGCCTACCAGCACTGGCTGCACCACTACAATCACCACCGACCCCACACCGGGATCGGCGGCCTCGTCCCCTCAGCCCGCGTTCACAACCTCACGGGGAAGTACACCTAGATGAGTGATTCCCGGTGTCGGTGATGGACATGGCGGCGTTCGCGGGCAGCGGCGGTGCTCGTGACTGCTGCCGATGCGTCGAGTCGCTCTCGGGTGAGCGTGCACGCCCTGGCGGCCCGGCCACTTTGGTGGTGGTCAGGCGGCCAGGTGCTGTTCGAGGAGGTGTTCGACGCCGGAACTGGTGGTGTCTGTGGCGTCCGCCGGTTGAGGTGTGACGAGCCTCTTGGGGCGAGGAGCCTCGACGCCAGGGCCCCCGGCCTGCGCGCCGGTGTCGCCGAGCCGGTGGTTCACGGTCGGTGGCGGACTGCGGTCTTCGGCGGGGGTGTCTGGGCCGGTGCGGAGTTTGTCGGGGTGGAACAGGGGGTTGATGATCCACGGCCCGGTGCGTCCGGCGGGCCGCCAGCCGACGCGGCCTTTGTCGGGGCCGTCGGTGAGAACCGTCGATTCCCAGGTTCCGGGTTGTTTGCCGTTCCACCGGTTGTGTGTGCCGCAGGCCCCGCCGAGGTGATCGGCGTCGGTGGGGCCGCCGTGCTGCCAGTCGGGCATGTGGTGCATCTCGCACTGGGCGAACGGCCGGGTACAGCCCGGCGCGGTACAGCCGCGATCGCGGGCGAACAACGCCAAGCGTTGCGCGCGGGAGGCGAGGCGGTGGGCGCGGCCGAGGTAGAGGGGCTGCCCGGTGGCCTTGGCGAACACGGCCAGGTACGGCACGGCGTTCGCGGCGATCTTCACCAGATCTGACACCGGAATCCGGGTGCCAGTGGTGGTCCAGGCGATCCCGGCGTGGCGGGCCAGGTCCTCATCGGTCACGGTGACCACGATCTGATTGCGCAGACTCTCCGGGCGCGCGTGGGTGTTCTGGGCATTGACCCAGGCGAGTAGTGCCAGCAACGCGTCGTGCTGGCGGCGCCCCAGCAGCCGGTCATCGCGCTCGGCCGCGGCAGCCAGGACCGCGGGGTCCAGGCCGGGCTGATCGGCCGCCCCGTGCGGGGAGTCCGGATCGTCGGGGTTGTTCATGCCGGGAGCGGCCCACTGGACGAACACGACCTCGAACTCCGCCCGCAACTGCGGCGTCAGGCGGGCCTGGACCGCGCTCATGAGTTGCCGGTCCTGGGCGGACAACCGGAACTTCGCTTGCCGCTGCCGGTCCTCATCGCCGGCGAGGGTCCCGTCGGGGTCGAGGTGGGCCAGGATCCGGTTGCCGGCCATCGTCACCCCACCCGGGTTGAGGGTGCGGGCGGCGTCAGCGAGCATGGCCTCAGCCTTCACCCTGTCATCCGGGTCGACCGAGGTGGGGATTTTGTCCATCACTTCCTCGATCACCGACACGTGCGTCTCACCGATCGCACCGTCAGCGACCGCGGCCGCGGTCGCCGGGAACTTCGGATCGAGACGCTCGCCGGTCATGGCGGTGAACCGGCCGATCGAGGCCGCTACCACCCGGCGCCGCCGGGATTCGCCTTCCCCGATACGTAGTCCCTGGGTGAGGAGTTGGTGCATGGTGTTGTATCCGGCGCGCCGGCAGGCGCCGCGGTCGGAGATCTCCACCAGCAGCGCCGCATCGACCCCGACACCTTTCCGGCGGGCCTGCTCCCGCGATTCGAGCAGATCCAGCAGACCATCCTCCGACAGGGCGCCCAACGGCGTCTCGGCCAGCGATTCCTCAACCGCCGCACTGACCGCCATCAACTCGGCGGGCGACAGGCCGGCCACAAGACCGCGTGCGTCGAACACATCATCGCTCATCGCGGACCCCCCTTTGCCGGCCGATGGTGGATAGTTCTGCTCCTACCTCAGGATAACGCACACTAAGGTGTGTATGCAACAGGTGGATAGAACTTACTTTCGAGTAGATTGCTTGCCGCCGTCCTGCCCGCCTGTCCCTGCCGGGCATCCCGATCATCGTCGCCAAGGGGCATCGGCAGCGCCGTCGACGCCGAACCGGCCGAGACCGGCATCACCGGGCTCAGACCGGCTCGCACGACCGAGAAACAGCGCCCCGATCACCGGGAATCACTCATCTAGACGGCGATGTCCGCCAATGCGCGACGCGGCGAGCCGAACAACTGTGCGTCGGCCTGGGCGCGCTTGAAGTACAGCCCGATGTCGTGCTCGGCGGTGATCCCGATGCCGCCGTGCAACTGGATCGCCTGCCCGGTGACGCTCACGTAGCCCTCCGAGCAGTAGACGTGTGCGGCCGCCGCGAGTTCGGCGGCCTGCGGGTCGTCGTCACTCGCCGCGGCGACGGCGGCCGCGGACATCGAGCGCATCGTCTCGACCAGGACGTACATGTCGGCCATGGCGTGCTTGAGGGCCTGAAACGACGCCAGCTCGCGCCCGAACTGCTTGCGGGTCCGGGTGTGCTCCACCGTCAGGGCCAGCGCCCGGGCCGCGCCGCCGACCTGCTCCACGGACAGCAGTGCCCAGGCGAGCGTGCGGATCCGGCCGGGCAGACCGGGCGGCGATCCGATGGTATGCGCCGGTGTCTGGTCGAAGCAGACACGCGCCAGCGGACGGGTCGCGTCGAGTACCGGCAGGGGAGTGACGGTGACGCCCGGGCCGTCGGCGGGGACCTCGTGCAGCGTGGGGCGGCTGGGTCCGGCGAGCACCAGGAAGGTGTCGGCGGATTCGCCGTCGATCACGTATTCGGCTGTGCCGCTGAGCAGCCCGGCCTCGGCGGTGACGCCGGGCGCGTCCCAGCCGGCCGGTCCGGCCCAGCACAGTGCGGCGGTCCGGGTGCCGGCCGCCAGGTCCGGGACCAGGCGCGCGCAGGTGTCGTCGTCACCGGCGGCGAGGAGCGTTCCGGTCGCCACCACCGCCGATGAGAGCATCGGCACCGGCGCAAGGCTCTCGCCGAGGGCTTCGACGACGACGGCGGCCTCGCGCAGGGAGGCTCCGGCACCGTCGTATTTCTCCGGGACGGCCAGGGCGGCGACCCCGATGTGTCCGGCGAGGAGGCGCCACAGTTCGTCGTCGTACCGGCCGGGCCGGGTGATCGCCTCGCGGACGGCGGTGCGGCCGCCGCGGCGGGCGATCGCGTCCCGCACGGCGGCGCCGAGGGCTTCGAGCTCGTTCATCGCGGCCGGCCTCCGCGCAGGCGCTCGGCGATGCGGGCGCGGTGCCAGGCCGGGGGGCCCCACGCGCCGCGCAGGGCGCGGGCCTTGGTGAGGTGCAGCGACAGGTCGTGCTCGGCCGTGTAGCCGATGGCGCCGAGCACCTGCAGGGCGCGGCGTGCGGCGAGGTCGGCGGCGTCGCTCGCGGCGACCTTCGCCGCGGACACATCGCAGGTCACGTCGGCCGTCCCGGGTGCGCCGCCATCCATTCCGACGGCCGCGCCGTGGATCAGCGGCCGGGCCATCTCGACGGCGATCGCGACGTCGGCGAGGTGGTGTTTCACCGCCTGGAACGAGCCGATCGCCCGGCCGAACTGGTGTCGCGCCTTCGCGTAGTCGGCGGCGATCGCCAGCATGGCCGCGGCCAGGCCGAGCGACTGGGCCGCCGTGGCGAGGGCGGCGAGATTCAGGATGCGCGCGGTCGCGTCGTCGAGGGCGGCGATCCGCGCGCCTTCGGCGGCCTCGGCGACCGTCCGGGTGAGATCGACGGTACTGCGCGCCGGTCCCGCCGGGGAGGCCCGGAACAGGGCGCCGTCGCGGATCAGATAGGGCTGGGCGGCGCCGGGGTCCGCGGCGCGCGGGTTGACCGGCGCCAGCACGCACGACGCCGGCCGCCCGGCCAGCAGTTCGGCGAGGTCACCGGCACCGGCGCCGCGGGTGGCGACGGCGTCGAGCGCGGCCGGAACCGCCGCGACGGTATCGGCGACCGGCCCGGGCATGCACCACCGGCCGAGTCGCTCGGCGGCGACCGTCATCTCCACGGCTCCGGCGCCGCTGCCGCCGAGACCGTCGTCGACCAGCAGGCCGGTGATCCCGGCCTCGGCGAGCTGCCGGTACACGGCCAGGCCCGGCTCGCGGTCGCCGTCGGCCCACGCGCGGGCGACGGCGGTGCCCCCGGCCCGGGTGGCGATCGCCGTGACCGTCTCGGCCAGATCGGAATGGGTGTCGTCGAGCAGGAAGTCCACTATCGATCTCCGCGGGGCAGGCCGAGCAGCCGCTCGGCGATCACATTGCGCTGAATCTCATTGGTGCCGGCGTAGATCGGACCGGAGAGCGAGAAGAGGTAGCCGCCGAGCCACGGTCCGTCGAGTTCGGCGTCGGCGCCGAGCAGGTCGAGCGCGGTCTCGTGGGCGGCGATGTCCCACTGCGACCAGAAGACCTTGTTGATCGACGACTCCATGCCCAACTGCCCGCCGGCGGCCAGGCGACTGACGGTCTGGTAGGTGGACAGTTCGTAGGAGCGGGCGCCGATCCAGGCGTCCACCACGCCGTGGTCGGCGGCCGCCGTCGTGGGCGGGGTGTCCCCGCGTTCGTGCCAGAGCGCCAGCAGCCGGTCGGTGGTGGCCAGGAAGCGGCCGGGCGAACGCAGCGACAGGCCGCGCTCATTGGCGGCGGTGCTCATCGCGACCTTCCAGCCCTGGTGCATTTCGCCGATCACGCCGGAGGCGCCCGGGTCGGCGGGGTCGTCGGGCACGAAGACGTCCTCCAGGAAGATCTCGGCGAACCCGGGTTCACCGTCGAGCTGGGCGATCGGGCGGACGGTGACGCCGGGGGCGCGCAGGTCGAACATGAAGTAGGTGAGACCCCGGTGCCGATCCTGGTCGGGATCGGAGCGGAACAGCCCGAATCCCTTGTCCGCGAAGCTCGATCGGGAACTCCAGGTCTTCTGGCCGTTCAGCAGCCAGCCGCCCTCGGTCGGGGTGGCCGTCGAGCGAAGGGAGGCCAGGTCGCTGCCGGCCTCCGGCTCGCTCCACGCCTGGCCCCAGATGTCGTCGGCGCGGGCCATCCGCGGCAGGATCCGGGCGAGCTGATCGGGATGGGCGTGCTCGAAGAGTGTGGGAGCGAGCAGGAAGATGCCGTTCTGGCTGACCCGCCCCGGCGCGCCCGAGCGGTAGTACTCCTCCTCGAAGATCAGCCAGTGCAGCAGCGGCTCGTCGCGGCCGCCGAACTCGGCGGGCCAGCTGACCACCGACATGGCATCGGCGGCCATCTCGGCCTCCCAGGCGCGGTGCGCCTCGAAGCCGGCGGCGGTGTCCATCGACGGCAGCGGCCGAGCGGGGACGTGCTCGGTCAGCCAGGCGCGGACCTCGTCGCGGAACGCCTGTGCGGCGTCGTCGAACAGCAGGTCCATCAGGCCGGCCCCCCGGCCGACTTCATCGACTTGGCGTCCATGCCGCCGAGCGAGTCGCCGCCGGCCTCGGCGTTCGCGCTGTGCGCGTAGTGGTGCCAGCCGAAGACCGAGTCCATCGCGTTGCGCAGACCCATCTGGTCTTCGCAGATGTTGACCGCCTTCTTGGACAGGAACAGACCCTGCATGGGCATGGCGGCCATCTGCCCGCAGAGCTCGTCGACCTTGCCGGCCAGAGCCTCGCGCGGCACGACGTGGTTCACCATGCCCCACTCGAGAGCCTGCTGCGCGGTGAACCGCTGCCCGGTCATCAAGATCTCCTTGGCGCGCCGGGCACCCAGCACATAGGCGTGCGCGAAGTACTCGACGCCCGGAATCCCCATGCGCGCCACCGGATCGGAGAAGAAGGCGTCGTCGGAGGTGACGATGAAATCGGCCGACCACGCGAGCATCAATCCGCCGGCGATGCACGCGCCGTGGACCTGCGCGATCAGCGGCTTCGGCATGTCACGCCACCGGCGGCACATCCCGAGGTACACCTCGATCTCTCGGGCGAGCCGCTGGTCGGCACCGGAGGAGTCGGTGTGATCCCAGTGCAGGGCGGCGACGTTCTCATAGTGGGTGTCGAAGTCCCGCTCGGGTGTCCCGATGTCGTGCCCGGCAGAGAAGTGCTTCCCGTTCGCGCGCAACACGATCACCTTGACCGCGGGATCGTCGGTCGCCTTCGCGAACGCGGCGTCGAGCGAATACGTCATCACCGAGTTCTGCGCGTTCCGGTATTCGGGGCGGTTGAGGGTCACGTAGGCGACCGCCCCCTCGGGCCCGCCCGTCTCGTAGGCGACCGGGGTCGATTCGGCGGTCAGATCGTCGGGCCCCAGCGCGGGCGGAATGACGGCGTCGCTCATGCCATCGATCGTAACCTAGCAAGTGCTTGGTTGGTAGTTGGTCGTGGTCGACTGACGCTTGGATGTCACGGTGGATCCGCGCAGAAGCGGCTCGGCAATTGCTGCGCTATTTGATCTAGAATGGGTATTGGAGCAAATAGGGTGGCGATCTTGGTGTGCTATGTGCTGTAGGCCGGAAGGATGGTCGATGTCGTACCGCACGCTGAAGACGGTCTTTCACCAGCGCGATCGGGCGGGTGTCGACGCTGAGGAGCGCGCCCGGCGGGAGTCTCCCGCTGCCCTTCATTGGGACCTGATGATCGGTGAGCACGCGATGTTCGCGCTGACGACACCCGAAGTCACCGCGCTGATCGAGCGGATCATGAGCTTCGAGCCGAAGATCCGGGCCGAGTGGGAGGGGTTGCCGGGCAGCGCGCGGCGGCACTATCTGGATCGCATGGTGATCGACGAGATCCAGTCGACGAACGAGATCGAACAGGTTCGCTCTACTCGGAAGGAGATCGGCGAAGCGCTCAAGGCGCTGCGGGCGGAACGGCCCGCGGCGAACAAGCGGTTCATGGAGATGGCCCGTCTCTACCTCGACATCGGCGAGGCCGAGGTGGTGAGTCCGCAGACGCTCCACGACATCCGGACGGTATACGACGCGGTGACGCGCGGGGAGATCCGCGCCGAGGATGCCCCGGACGGCAGACGATTCCGCGAGGGGCCGGTGTCGATCGAATCGGGAACCAAGATCGTGCATACCGGCGTGGTGCCCGAGTCGGCGATCGACGAGGCCCTCACCGTGATGCTGAGCCAGGGCCGCGACGACTCGATCCCCCGGCTGGTCAGGGCGGTCGTCGCCCATTTCATCTTCGAATACACGCATCCGTTCTACGACGGCAACGGTCGGACCGGGCGCTACCTCCTCGCGGTCGACCTCCGGCAGGTGCTGGCTCCATATGCGAGCCTGGCGTTGTCGGCGACGATCGCCGACAACAAGGACCGTTACTACCGGGCCTTCGCGGGCGCGGAGGACCCGTTGAACCGTGGAGACCTGACGCCCTACCTGGTCGACATGCTGGAGATCATCGCCGAGGCACAGCATCGCCTGTTGCTCGACCTCGCCGATCGGCGGCGGAAGATCGATGCGCTCGGCGCACGGATCGGTGAGGTGCTGGAATGCGAACGGGGTCCGCTGAGTGCCGGACTCGACCGCGGGTCGGCGCCGCCGGTCGACCGCCACGACCTCGGCGCGATCCTCTTCGTGCTGGGCCAGGCCCGCTGTTTCAGCGTCACCGGTACCGCGAAGCTGAAGACTCTGGCCGATGCCGTGGGGCGCTCCGGTCAGTTCGTCCGTCCGCGACTTCAACGACTTGACGACGCCGGGATCATCGAGACGGCGACGAGGAAGCCGCTGCGCTTCCGACTCACTGCGCGGACCGCCTCGCTCCTGGAACTGGACACGGAGTGATTCTCGCCGGATCGCGGGTGGGGCCGCGGCTCGGCGGAATCAGTCCTCGTTCTGCGGTGGGAGGCCGGCGACCAGGGGTGCGTCGGTGCCGGTGGCGCCGAGCTTCATGGCGCCACCGGGGGAGCCGAGGGGAGACTCGCGGCCCGGCAGGCACTTCTCGAAGAAGTCGGCGTTGTCGGTGAGGTAGGGCGCCCACTCCTCCGGGAGGTCATCCTCGTAGAAGATGGCCTCGACCGGGCAGACCGGTTCGCAGGCGCCACAGTCGACGCACTCGTCGGGGTGGATGTACAGGCTGCGGCCGCCCTCGTAGATGCAGTCGACGGGGCACTCCTCCACGCAGGCGCGGTCCATCACGTCGACACAGGGTTCGGCGATCACGTACGTCATGGCGTCACGATGCCGGCCGCACCGTCGGGGTGAGGGTCAGTGCGGGTTCCCGATGGGTGTGGACGGTGAGGTACGAGAGGCCGTCGTTTCCGGCGGTGAACGACCGGCGTGAACGCTTCGGCAGCCACAGGATGTCGCCGAGCAGGACCTCGATCGGGCCGTTCGCGGTGCCGACGGTGCCGCCGCCGGACAGCACATAGACGAGCACGTCGACCTCGGCGCCGGCGTGGTCGCCGATCGAGCCGCCCGGGGCGAGGGTGATGAGGTTCGAGTCGAGATCGCGGTCGGGGAAGTCGAGTTTCCACGCGACGCCGGGCTCGCCGCCGGTCACCAGCTCCGCCGCGTTGCCGAGCGCGCGAGGCACAGGCGCGGCGAGCGTCTTGCCGATCCGGATGCGGTAGTCGCCGGGCTCGCGGACCAGGTACTCCCACTCGAAGCCGCCCGGCGTCTTGTCGTCGAACTGGCGGTGCAGCGGGACCGGGTCGTGGTCGTTGACGAGGATCAGCGCCTCGCCGACCCGAAGGCCGTCGAACAGCCCGAGTATCTTCGGGTGCCGCTCCGGCTTCGGGATCTCACGCACATCGATGGTCACGTCGGGCACCGGATCCTCCTAATAAAAACTATTTGTATAGTCGAAATTACTCGCGGCGAATGTCCAGGGGCAAGTGCCGCGGCACCGCGACCGGCGGTGGGCTCACGACCAGCCGAAAGTGACACCCAGGAGGGCGAGGGTCGAGAGCAGGGGGCGGCCGGCCAGCACGGCGATCAGCACGCACACGATGACGACGGTGGCGGCTTTGCGCACCTTGCGGTTGCGGGGACGGGCGGAGGCGGTCGTGTCGGTCATCATCGGGTCCTTTCCGGGTGATCGGCATCGGCGAAGTAGCCGCGGCGTTCGATCTCGTGACGGGTGGCTTCGGTGGGAATGGCGATGCGCTTCATCAGAGCGCTCATGTCGTCGCCGAGGCAGCGGGCGGCGTCGTCGATGCGGTCGGAGATCGCGCGCGATCGGGTCGTGTCGGCGAGCACGGTCGGATCGTCGAGCGACTTCGCGGTCGATTCGACGGTGTCCGCGAAGGTCGTGAACGCGGATCGGGCGGAGGCGTGCTGGTCGATCCAGTAGCCCGGCGACGTGTCGGGGGCCAGCGCCCGGTACCACCGGGGCGGTGGTGTGGCGTCGATCCGCGAGGCCGCCGACCGTGCGGAGCGGGCGAGCAGTCCCAGGTAGTCACGCGCCTGGTCGGCCGCCTGCTGAAGGGGGAGCGGCGTGTCCGGCGGGCTCTGCTTCGCCGCGGCATCGACGGCGGTGAGTCCGGCGTCGATCGATCCGACGAAGTCGACGACGTCGTAGTACACGTCGTTCGCGTGGTGTCGGCGGTAGGCCGCGTCGGACGCCCGCCGGCGGTCGTCGCGGTGGTCGGCCGAGGCCGCGGAGTCGGGGTTGAGCAGGCCGCCGTCGACGTCGCACCGGGCGACGGCGAACCCGACGGCGCCGAGGACGACCAGCGCGATCAGTGTGGCTCGTAGGGGATGGCGGATACGGGGGGAGAGTCGGCGGAGGCTCACGGCTGTCCTTTCGGTGACGAACCGAGCCGACTCGCCGTCAGGTACGCGGGCGGCCGCTCGATTCGCGGGTGTGGATCTGGTTGTCGGGGTCGATGTACAGGGCGGTGTTCGCGGTGCTCGCCTGCGCGTGCAGTTCCGCGATGCGGTCGGCGAGCTGATTCGCGGCGGCATCGATGTCGCCGCTCACGCTGGTCAGCGCCGGCGTGGTGAGGCGGCCGAGGATCGAGTTGTCGGTGCCGACCACGGACACGTCGCCGGGTACGGCGACCCCCTGCACGCGTAGCGCGTCGATCACGGCGAGGGCGTACGTGTCGCTGTACGCGTAGACGGCCGTCGGCAGGGAGTCTTCGATCAGCCAGCGCCGCACGAGGTGACCGAAGTCGTCCCGGGTGCACGCCACCTCTTCGCGCCGCACCTCGGCGCCGAGGTCGATCGCCGCGGCGGCGAACTCCGAGAAGCGCTGGCCGGCGAAGTCGATGGGACGGGTGCCCGGCGGCACCGGAATGCTGATACGACGGTGGCCGAGATCGTTGATGAGATGGTTGGCGGCGGCCGCTCCGATGCCCTTCTTCAGGATGGCCGCCGACGCGTAGTCGAGGGGGCCTTCGGCGAAGAGGAGGATCTGGTCGATGCCCTGCTTCCGCAGCCGGCCGGCGATCGCCGGGGTGACGGTCGCCGGTGTCGAGATGACCATCCACGGCCGGCGTTCGCTCCAGCGGCGGACCAGATCGTCCTCCGATCCGGAGACGTCGCCGTCGTAGGCGAGGACCAGCCCGTGCGACTCGAGCTGCGCGCGTAGCGCGTAGATGAAGTTGTTCACGGTCTCGGCGTCGGAGTATCCGCCGGCCGGGACGAGGACCAGGTTCGACGCCCGCGACCGGAGCGACCGCGCCGACGGGTTCGGGACGTAGTCGAGGGCGCGTGCGCTGGCGAGTACCCGTTCGCGGGTCGCCGGGCTGATCGCGGCGTCGTTCCCGTTGAGGACGAGCGACACGGTGGTCCGGGACACTTTCGCGTGTCTGGCGACGTCCGCGCTCGTCGCTCGGGTCGGTCGGGAGGTGTTCACGAGCGTGTTCCCCAGTCTTGTCCGGTGGATGATGCCGCCGAACACTGATACGTGCCACTGACTCGTGTTCGGAACCACCACCGATCGTACGCGATAGAGGCCAAGGTCCCGAAAGGCGAATGTCCCTGAGAATATCGATCATGAGCTGGCGTCTCTTCGTGTAGTAGCGGTGGTTCCGAACCTCAGATTACACGTGTTACTAACGCGTGTTAGTTGCACGTGTCACAAGGCATTGCGATACCGCGGTTCAGGGGCGCACGGTTGGTCCGGGAACGAGATGCGTTCCCGGTCGGGCGCGGCAGCGTTCGGCCGAAGACGAACGGAGGTGGCTCGACATGGCCCACAACAGACGGGACATCGAGGGGGTGAGAACGAGGAGGATCCTGGTGCGCGTCCTGATCGGATTGGCCGTGACATTCGGTTTCAGTGCGATCGTCGCTGGAACCGCGGCGGCCGGCACCCAGGACGCCACGACGGTGAAGTCGGTCCTGGACATGGCGGCCGTCGCCGCGCACAGCGAGCCCGCGCGCAGGCTGGGCGTCGCCGATGCCGTCGATTCGGTGGTCGCCGAGGCGCAGACGTGGAAGCGGCTGCCGCTGGCGGAGGTCCCGTGGCCGAACGTCGGCCCGGCGCCCACGGTGACCTCGGAGGCGGATGCGTGCGACGTGAACGCGTGCATCGACCGGATCATCGACGGCGCCGCCTCGGTGATCACCTCGGCCGTCGACCGATTGCCGACCGTGATGCGCGATCCCGCGGTGCTGCTTCGCACGCCGCCGTCGATCGTGGCCGACATCGAGACGAGGTTCGGAACGCCGGCGATGAGAACCGCGCTGACCACGGTCTTCGACGCACGGATTCTCCCCGTGCCCCGCGGACTCGAACTCGGCGTGTACGCGGGCGGCGGCGTGAGCGCGCTGACCGCGGTGATCGGAGCGATTCCGGGGATGGTGGCGGCCGGTGTGCCGGGCGCGATACTCGGGGCGGTTCTCGGGGTACTCAACCCGCTCGCCCCGATGGTCGGAGGCGTTCTCGGAGCACCCTTCGGCGGACTCCTCGGTCTGCTCACCGGGGCGCCGATCGGGGCACTTCTCGGGGTGCTGCCCGGGGGCGTGATCGGGTGGATGCTCACCGCGATCGTCGACGCCGTCGTCACCGGTCTCTTCGGTTTCGGTGCGGGCGTGGCCGCCGCGTTCCTGGTGATGCCTGTCCTCGGAGCGATCATCGGCGGACTGCTCACGGCACTCGCGACGGGCGCACTGCTCGCCGCGGTGGGCCTCGGGCTGGGTCTGGCGCTGATCACGGCGCCGATGTGGCTGCCACTGGTGCTGTTCGTCTTGCCGTTGGTCCTGCTGCCGTTGGCGATCGGCGCGCTCGTCGCCCTGCCGTTCCTGCTGCCGGCGTTGATCATCGGCGGGATCGTCGCGGCCGTCATCCTCGCGGTGACGATCGGTGGACTCATCCTCGGCGCGGGCGCTCTCGTCCTCGCCGTTCTCACCACGCCGATCTGGCTGCCGATCGTGATCATCGTCCCGTTCCTGTACGTCGCGTACATGGTCGCCGTCGTCGTGATCGTGCTGGGGATCGTGGTCGTGACCATGCCGGCGTGGTTCCTGATCGGGCTCGTCACCTGGCCGTTCGCGTTAGCGGCCCTCGTGGTCCTGATCGTCGTCGTGGCGTTCGGCGTGGTCGGTCTCGGCTTCCTCGTCCTCGTGATCGGTGGCGTGACACTGCCGATCTGGTGGCCGCTCGTCGGGCTCGGCCTCGGTGCGCTCGTCGCGTTCGCGATTCTCGGTCCGCTCGCCGCGCTGACGGCATTCGTGCTGATCCCCGCGGTTCTCGTGATGATCGGATTGGCACTGGGGGCGCTGGCGTATCTGCTGTCGTTGCCCTTGCTGCTTCCCCTGGCGATCCTCCTCGGCGGACTGCTGGCGTTGGCGGCGGTGTTCGGTGGCGTTCTGGCGATGGGCCTCACCTGGCTCATCGGGCTGATCACCATTCCGGCGATGCTCCTGGGCGCGCTGCCCGGCATCGTCCTGGGCGCGCTCGCGGGTGTGCTTCTCGCACCGTTGCTCGCACTGATCACCGCGCCGCTGGGTGGACTCCTGGGTGCGCTGCTCGGCGCACTCGATCCGCTGAACCTGCTCGGGTTCCTCGGCGGGGCGCTGCTCGGCGCCGTCGTCGGCGGAATCGCCGGTGGACTTACCGGCGGGCTCATCGGTGCCGTCGCCGGACTGCTGGTGGGTGCCGCGCTGGCCGCGATCTTGTCGGCGCTGCTCGGTGGAGGACTCGGCTTCGTTCTCGCCGCGGTGCCCGGTGCACTGATCGGCGGAGCCCTCGGGGCGGCCTTCGGGTCCTGGTGGGCGCTGCTCGCCGGTGCGCTGGTCGGCGGTATCGCGATCGGGTCCGTCGTGCGACGGTGGGCACCGTATCGCTGGACCCGGTCGGGCTGCGGTACCCACTGCCTGAGGCAGAAGTGGTCGGCGTTCGGTGACCTCGTCGCGGCACTGACGCGCGGCCGGGCCGACGGCGTGAACATCGCCTACGGCGCGATCGCGGGTCTGCTCGTCGGCGCGATCGCCGGCGGAACGGCGGGTGTGACCGCCGGATTCGCGGTCGGTGCGCTCAATCCGCTCAACCTGCTCTGGGCGGTGCCCGGTGCGGTGGTGGGTCTGGTGCTCGGGGCGCTCGACGGTGCGGCTCTCGGGTCGATCGCCGGTGCGCTTCCTGGGGCGATCGTGGGGACGGCCGTCGCGGCCGTGCTCGACGCGCTGGTGACCGCCGTGGTCGGCGCGATCGTCGGCTACCTGGGCGGCGCCGGAGTGACGGCGCTGCTGGGTGCCTTGTCCGGTGTGGGTCTCGGTGCTTCCGCCGGGGCCGCGGTGTCGCTGGTGCTGTCCGCACTCGCGGCGCTCGTCACCGGCGCGGTCCTGCTGCCGTTGACGGCGGTGCTGGTCGGAGCCCTACCGGTTCTCGGATGGCTCGCCACCGGCGCCGGCGTTCTGATCACCGGGTTGATCCCGGCCCTGATCGGCCTGCTGCTGCCGCTACTGCTTCCGGCCGCGTTGATCGTGGCCGGTGCGATGGTGCTGGCGATCCCGGTGATCATCGGGGCGCTCGTCGTGATCGGTGCGGGCCTCGTGCTCGCGCTCCTGTCGGGTCCGTTCGCGCCTTTCGTCATCGGCGCGCTCGTTCTCGCGGGTGTGGCGGTGGCGGCGGTGGGACTGGTGGTCGCGGTGATCGCGATCGCCGCCCTTCTCGTGGGCGTCGGCATCCCGCTGGCAGTGGTGTTCTATGCGGCGCACCTGCTGTTGATCGGAGCTCCGTTGATGATCATCGCCACGGTGATCAGTGGACTGGGGCTGCTCGCGGCCCTGGTGGCGGGGCTCGGCGTCGCGGGACTCGGGGCGCTTGTCGCGGCCGGGGTGACCGGTGCACTCGGTGCGCCGTTCACGATCGGTATCGGCGGTGTTCTCGGCGCCCTCGCCGGGCTGGTGCTCGGCGGCCTCGCCGGCCTGCTGGCCGGGATTCCGGCGGCTGTCGCCGGCGCCGTGATCGGCGGACTGATCGGTGCGATCAACCCGATCAACCTGTCCGGCGCCCTCCCCGGCGCATTCGCCGGCATGCTGATCGGCGGCTTCGCCGGTGGCATCGCGGGCGGATTGCCGGGCGCGGTCGTCGGAGCCGTTCTGGCGGTCGTGCTCGTGGCCCTGGCCACGGGCCTGTTCACCGGAGTTCTCGGTGGGCTGTTCGGCAGTTCGGTGTTCGGGGTTCTCGGCGTGGTGACCGGTGCCGTCGCGGGATGGTTCCGCCCCAGCCGGGACGGAGAATCCCCGGCGTCGCCGCAGGAGATCATCGACGCGATCGGGCATGTGCTCGAACCGTGCGACGACTCCTGCGGAGGCGGCGACTGCGGCGTGACTACGCCTGGTAACGGCGGCAATGCGGTTACGCCTGGTAACGGCGGTAGTGCGGTCACGCCTGGCGGCGACTGCGCTGTGGCCGGGGCCGTCTCCGACGTCGAGGACCGGGACTTCCCGGTGCAGGCGGCGACGGGCGGTTCGAACCCCGCCGAGGGCGACGGCCGGTCCCTGCCGGTCGGCGACTCGCTCGTCGGCACCGGAGTGCTGATCGCACTGCTGTGCGGCGTGCTCCTGGCCGGTGTGCGACGACGTGAAGACGAACTCGAAGAGGAACGAGAACTCGTCTGACCGTGGTCCGCACCGCCGGATGACGGCGGGCGTCGACGGTGCCGCTTCCCGGCAGCGTCGGCGCCCGCTCCGTCATCGTCCTTTCTCAGATCGGAGAAGACATGGTGCGCACGTGGCGCCGCGCGGCGCTGATCGCCGTACTGCTGGTCGTCGCCGGTGTGCTGGTCGTCGCGGGTCTCCGGACCGGCTCCCCGGCCGCGCCGGGGTCGGCACGTCCCGTCCACATCGAGACGAGCGGTCCCCGGCTCAAGATCCCCGTTCTCGGCGTCACCGCACCGTTGACGGAGAAATCGTCGACCGTTCAGTGGGATCCGTTCCTCGGCGAGGAAGTGCGCAGCTTCGGTGTTCCGGACGACATGACGTCCGTCGTGCGGTGGAGCGACGGCCCCGGCTTCGGCGAACCGGGTATGGCGGTGGTCCTCGGCCATACGCAGGTCGGTGGTCCCGGTGTGTTCAACGGTCTCGGAGCGATGCCCGCCGACGCTCGAGTCGACGTGATCGACGCCGGCCGCACGTACCGCTATCGGGTCAGCGGCCGCTCGCTCCGAATCCCCAAACGCGACCCTCGCGCGCTGAGCCTGGCCCTGGAGAAGGCCCGCGAGCACGCCGATCTCGCCCTGGTCACGTGCGACGGTCCCTTCGACCGATCGGCTGGTGCGTCGATGGAGAACTCGATCGTCTTCGCCGAGAAGATCACCTGACGGTTCGCCGGGCTTCCCTTGACACCTGATGGAGGTAGCTGCCGCTGGTATTCGAGGGGACCGTGCGAAGCATCCGGAGTGGTGAGTGTCAAGGGTCGACCGGGTCGCTTGTGGACGACCTCACTTGTCCACAGGTCGGCCGGGCGGGGTCTGGCCCGCGTGGATGTGCCGGGATAGACCTGAGGCATGCCTGCACAAGCCTGGGTGAATCTGATCGCCGGCCTGATAGCCGTCGGCGGTGTGATGTTCACGATTCGGCAGCGGACTCTCGCCGACAATAGGCGGGAGTCGTGGGCGAGATTCGAGTGGGCGCTGGATGCGACATACAGCGATTTGGAGGACAAGCGCGCCGATGGCTGGAGGGTGGTCCGCACCCTTGCCGCTTCGGAGATGATGACCCGAACCGAGCGGGAGATCATCGATGAACTCTCGCTTGACGTCGGTGGGTTGGTGCTGGAGCTCGAAGACTTCGAGGGTGACAGCGCGTAGCGTTGGCGATGACGTCGAAGGAGCTGATATGACTGAACGACGCAGGAGTCGCCGGGGGTCGACGCCGGAGGAACGACGACTTATCGCCCTTCTGATCTCGGACGTGTACACACGACGGAAGCAGCCGGTTCCTGACTGGGTTCAGCAGATCATCGACGATCCGACGTCGCGTCCTGCGATACCGAAGAGGATGTCGGCGACAGGCTCGCTCCGGGGCTGAATCTCACTCCCGCACGACGCCCGCGAACGATCCTCACGGCCGCGGCGGCGGTGCGGAAATCTCTGGTAACCGGGCCGTCCCGGCTCAGCGGGCGGTGAGCAGGGAGCGCGCCTCGTCGTCGTTCAGCATGGCGCGGTGGAAGGCGTCGAGGGCGCCGCGGCCGTCGAAGTTCACGCCGATCAGGACCACTTCGCTGGATGGTGTGACGGTGGTGTGCGACCAGGGGACGGCCGGCTGGATGGTGAGATTCGGTCCCGCCTGGCTCCAGACGTGGGCGATGTCGGGCCGATCGGCGATCCAGCAGTGGCCCTTGGACCGGATCAGGCCGGTGGTGCCGCGCAGTGCGGCGATCAGCCGCTCGCGATGGAACGGGCGGTCGCCGCGGAACACCACCGATGAGATCCCGTATTCCTCGGTCTCCGGCGTGTGCGGATTGATCAGTTCGTCGGCGTAGTCCGGCCGGGCCGCCGCGGCCTCCGGGTCGTACAGGGCGGCATCGAGGACGGCGCCGGCGGCGATCTCGCCGTGGGTGACCGTCACGATCCGCGCGTGTGGATTCATCGCATGCACCGCGTCCACGGTGGCCGCGGCGATCTCCGGGCGCACGAGGTCGGTCTTGGTCACGAGGATCAGATCGGCGAACTCCACCTGGTCGACGAGCAGGTCGGCGACGGAGCGCTCGTCCTCCGGGTCGGCCGCGTCGTCGGCGTCGGCCAGCGCCCGGTGCCGGGCCATCTGTTCGAGGAACTGCGAGGCGTCGACCAGCGTCACCATGGTGTCGATCGGGGCGACGTCGGCCAGCCGGCGCCCGTCCTCGAACTGCCACTCGAAGGTCGCCGCGACCGGCATGGGCTCGGAGATCCCGGTCGATTCGATGACGATCTGGTCGTACTTCCCGGATTCGGCCAGGCGGCCGACGTTCTCCACCAGGTCCTCCCGCAGGGTGCAGCAGATGCAGCCGTTGGACAGTTCCACCAGCCGGTCCTCGCCGCGTTCGACGTGGCCGCCGGCGGCGATCAGGCCCGCGTCGATGTTGACCTCGGAGAAGTCGTTGACGATGACGGCGAGCCGGCGGCCGGCCCGGTTGGCGAGGAGGTGATTGAGCAGGGTGGTCTTGCCGCTGCCGAGGAATCCGGACAGGACGGTGACGGGGGTCGAGGGCATGCGCCCACCGTACACTAATGAAAACGATTATCAATAAGGCGCGAGAAGGTCGGCGTAGGCCGCGCGCCGCGCCGGGTCGATCACCGCGCCGAGGATCAGTGATCGCTGGGCGGCGATGTACTGCTCCAGCGTCATGGTGCGCTCGAAGTACCAGTGCTTGAGCGCCCAGGAGTGGGCGAGCAGCAGCAGGTTGTAGGCGACGAGATCGGGATCGGCCGTCACCAGTGCGCCGGCGGTGACTCCCTCCCGAACGGCCTCGCGGAGCGGCTCGCTGGTCTCCACCTCGAGTGCCTTGATCCGCTCGCGCCCCTCGGCCGACAGTGCGTTGGACTCCCGGTAGGTCAGCACGGCCGCGTGCCGGTAGCGGTCGATCACCCGGCAGTAGGCCGCGAAGGCGGCGGCCAGCCGGCGGACCGGGTCGTCGCCGGCGGCGGCCACCGCGGCCGGGACGTCCTCGGCGAAGGCGTTCAGGACGTCGACGATCACGGCGAGCAGGATCTCGTCCTTGCCGCCGAAGTACCGATACAGCAGCCCGACGCTGACTCCGGCCTCCTCGGCGAGTGCCTGCATGGACACCGCCTCGGAGCCGCGATGTTCCATCAGCCGGGCCGCCGCGTCGAGGATCTGCCGCGAGCGCACCGCGGCGCCCGCGGCGCGGGCCGCTTCGGTGGCCGTCTGGGTGGTCGAACCGCTGGTCATGACTGCCTCCCTCGGGTGAATCTGAATTCACTGTACAGGCCGCCCCGGCTGTGACTGTTGACACGATCGGCATGGTGAATATAGATTCACTCTCACTGAACATAGATTCACTCAATCGAGGAAGGTGCCAGCCATGGCTCAGTTCGAAGACATCACCTACGAGGTCGACGGTCCCGCCGGGATCATCACCATCAACCGTCCGGAGCGGTACAACGCCTTCCGTGCGAAGACCGTCGACGAGCTGATCGCCGCCTTCCAGCAGGCGTGGTCGGACCGGAACGTCCGCGCGGTGATCCTCACCGGTGCGGGGGAGAAGGCGTTCTGCACCGGCGGCGACGTGAAGCAGCGCGCCGAGACCGGCGACTACGGGCCGAGCGAACTCGGCCGCTTCCGTATCGGCGACCTCCACAAGTTGATGCGCGACATCCCCAAGCCGGTCATCGCCGCCGTCAACGGCATCGCGGTCGGCGGCGGTCACGTGCTCCAGGTGCTCGCCGATGTCTCGATCGCCGCCGACAACGCCCGCTTCGGCCAGGCCGGTCCGCGCGTCGGCTCCTTCGACGCCGGCTTCGGCTCGGCGTACCTGGCCCGCGTGGTCGGGGAGAAGAAGGCCCGCGAGATCTGGTTCTTCTGCCGCCAGTACGACGCGCAGCAGGCCCTGGACATGGGCCTGGTGAACAAAGTGGTCCCGGCCGCCGACCTGCTGACCGAGGCCCGCGCCTGGGTGGACGAGGCCGCGGCGCTGAGCCCCACCGCCATCAAGTTCCTCAAGCAGTCGTTCAACGCCGACAGCGACCACCAGCTGGGCCTGTCGAACATGGCGATGACCGCGCTGGACATGTTCGGCGTCTCCGCCGAGGGCATGGAGGGCGCCAAGGCGTTCGCCGAGAAGCGCACCCCGGACTTCGCGTCCGTCGTGGACTGGCACTGAGACACCGAATCGACGACGCCACCATGGACTACGGATTCGACGACGAGCAGGAACTCTTCCGCACCGAGATGGCCCGCTGGGCCGGGAAGGTGCTCGCTCCGCACTACCAGGACGACGACAAGGCCGCGCGGCTGCGCGGGCAGCAGGTGACCGACATGGCCGGGATGGGCCTCACCGGCCTCCGCATCCCGGAGGAATACGGCGGCCAGGAGGCCTCGGCGGTGATCGCCGGGATCGCCGCCGAGGAGGTGGGCCGCGCCGACTTCAACGCCGGATACCTCATCATCAACACCGCGCTGATCAGCGACATCATCGTGCGCAATGCCACGCAGCGGCAGAAGCGCGACTGGCTGCCGGGCATCGCGTCGGGCGCGACGGTGCCCTGCATCATGATCACCGAGCCCGGTCACGGCACCGACGCGGCGTCGCTGGCGCTGCGCGCCGAGGAGACCGAGAACGGCTGGCGGCTGACCGGCGAGAAGACCTCGATCACCCTCGGCATGGCCGCCGACAAGGCCGTCGTGCTCGCTCGCACCGGTGGCCCCGGTGCCCGCGGTGTCTCGGCCTTCTGGGTCGACATGGACGCCCCGGGCATCAGCCGGAGCGCCTTCGACGACCTCGGCAGCCGCGCCATCGGCCGCGCGTCGATCTTCTTCGACGACGTCGAAGTGGGCCGGGACCGGCTGATCGGCGAACCCGGTGGCGGCTTCGTCTCGGTGATGGAGGGCTTCGACTACTCACGCGCCATCATCGGTCTGCTCTGCCTGGGCGCCGCGCAGCAGTCGCTCGACGAGGCGCTGGACTGGGCCCGCGACCGGGAGGCCTTCGGACAGCCGATCGGCAGGTTTCAGGGCGTCTCGTTCCCGCTCGCCGAGGCCGCCACCTACCTCGCCGGTGCCCGGCACATCTGCTATGAGGCGCTGTGGCGCAAGGACGAGGACCTCGAGCATTCCGCGCAGGCCGCGATGGCCAAGTTCTGGGCGCCCAAGCTGTCCGTCGACGTCATCCACCAGTGCCTGCTCACCCTCGGCCACATCGGCTACTCGACCGAACACAAGGTGGGCCAGCGCCTGCGCGACGTGATCGGCCTGGAGATCGGTGACGGGACCGCGCAGGTCTCCAAGCTGGTGATCTCCCGCAACCTCCTGGGCCGCAGTTTCGCGCCCTGACCACCCCTTCTCACCTCACAGGAGTACGACATGACCACCCGACTCGACGGAAAGATCGCCTTCGTCACCGGCGCCGGACAGGGTATCGGCGCCGCCATCGCCCGCCGCCTCGCCGACGACGGCGCCACCGTGATCGTCACCGACCTCAACGCCGAGACCGCGGCGGCCACCGCCGCCGCACTCGGCGTCGGCTCGATCGGCCTGCAGGTCGACGTCACCGATCGCACCAGTGTGAACGCCGCGGTCGATGCCACCGTGGACCGCTTCGGCCGCATCGACGTGCTGGTGAACAACGCCGGCTGGGACAAGGGCGAGCCCTTCGTCGACTCGGTCCCGGAGACCTGGGACCGCATCATCGACATCAACCTCTACGGCGTGCTCAACACCTGCGCCAAGATCGCGCCGATGATGATCGCGCAGGGTTCGGGCAGCATCGTCAACCTCGGCTCGGACGCCGGCCGGGTCGGCTCGTCCGGCGAGGCCGTGTACGCCGCGGCCAAGGGCGGCGTCATCGCCTTCACCAAATCCCTCGCCCGGGAGACCGCCCGCGACCAGGTGCGGGTCAACTGCGTCTGCCCCGGTCCGACCGACACGGCGCTGTTCGCCTCCATGGGCGGCGAGAAGCTGCGCGAGGCGCTCAAGAGGGCCATCCCGATGCGGCGGCTCGGTCAGCCCGACGACCTCGCCAAGGCCGTGGCCTTCCTGGCCTCCGACGACGCCGGCTTCATCACCGGCCAGACCGTCAGCGTCAGCGGCGGCCTGACCATGAGCTGACGGGACACCCATCATGGAGACCCTGCTCACGCCCGAGCTGTCCGGGCGCTATCACGCCGACGGCTACTGGACCGACCGCGTCATCACCGACTACCTCGACCGATTCGCGGCGGCCACGCCGGACAAGGTGGCCTTCATCGACCATCGCCGGGAGATCACCTACGCGCAGCTGCGTCACGAGGTCGATCGCTGCGCCCTCGGCTTCCTCGAACTCGGTGTGCGGCCCGGTGACGTGGTGTCGTTCCAGCTGCCCAACTGGATCGAGTGGATCGTCGTGCACTACGCGGCGAGCCGGATCGGCGCCGTCAGCAATCCGCTCATCCCGATCTACCGGGAGCGCGAGGTGTCGTTCATGATCCAGCTCGCCGAGACCAAGGTGCTGGTGATCCCGGAGAGCTTCCGCGGCTTCGACTATCCCGCCATGTACGACGCCCTCGACGGCGCGCTGCCGTCCGTGGAGCACACGCTGGTCGTGGGATCGAGCTTCGACGAGTTCCTGGCTACCCCGTGGGAGGAGCGCCGCGACCCGGCCGAACTGGCGGCGCTGCGGCCGGCCGGGGACGACGTCACCCTGCTGATCTTCACCTCCGGCACCACCGGGGAACCCAAGGGCGTGATGCACACGCACAACACGATGGTGGCGGCCAACCTGCCGCTGCCGGGGCGGCTGGGCATCACCGACGCGACGGTCTTCCACATCGCCTCGACGCTCGCCCATCTGACCGGCTTCCTGTACGGCGCGCGGCTCAACGTCCAGAACGGCGCCACGTGCGTGCTGCAGGACGTCTGGGACAAGGAGCGATTCGTCGCGCTGGTGGCCGAGCACCGGATCACCTACACCTCGGGCGCGACGCCCTTCCTGCACGACTTCATCTCCGCCGAGTCGCTGGCCGGGACCGACGTGAGCAGCCTGAGACTGTTCTGCTGCATGGGCGCGCCGATCCCGCGGGCCATCGTCGAACAGGCTCTCGCCGCGGTACCGGAGATGGTGGTTCTCGGCGGCTGGGGGCAGACCGAGAACGCGCTGGTGACGCTCGGCATCCCGGGCGACCCGATCGACAAGATCGTGGGGACCGACGGCTACCCGTGGCCGGGGATGGCGATCCGGACCGTCGACGTCGACGGCGAGCCCGCGCCGGCCGGGGAATCCGGGCGGCTGCAGGTGCGCGGCCCGTCGCTGTTCGTCGGCTACCTGAACCGGCTCGACGAGACCCGCGCGCAGTTCCACGACGGCTGGTTCGACACCGGCGACGTCGGCGTGATCGACGCCGACGGATACCTGAAGATCGCCGGGCGCACCAAGGACATCATCATCCGCGGCGGCGAGAACATCCCGGTCGCCTTCGTCGAGAACGTCTTCTACGAGCACCCGAAGATCGAGTCGGTCGCGGTGATCGGCCTCCCCGATCCGCGTCTGCAGGAGCGGGCCTGCGCCTGCGTGGTGCTCAAGCCGGAGGCGCGCGGCGAGGGTTTCACCTTCACCGAGATGCAGGACTACCTGGCGGCTAAGGGCGTCGCCAAACAGTACTGGCCGGAACGACTGGAAGTGCTCGACGCGCTGCCCACCACGCCGAGCGGCAAGATCCAGAAGTTCCATCTGCGCACTCAGGTCGGCGCCGAGGAGGGGCGGGGATGACGGCCGCCTATCTGGTCGACGGCGCGCGCACTCCGATCGGCCGCTACGGCGGTGCGCTGGCCGCCGTCCGGCCCGACGATCTCGCCGCCCGGGTGCTCACGGCGCTGGTGGACCGCCATCCGGAGATCGACTGGTCGCGGACCGACGACGTGCTCCTGGGCTGCGCCAACCAGGCCGGCGAGGACAATCGCAACGTCGCCCGCATGGCGGCGCTGCTGGCCGGTCTGCCGGTCGGGGTCCCCGGCGCCACCGTCAACCGGCTGTGCGGTTCCGGCCTGGACGCGGTGGCGCAGGGTGCGCGGATGATCGCCGTCGGCGAGGCCGACCTGGTGATCGCCGGCGGCACCGAATCGATGACCCGGGCACCGCTGGTGATGCCGAAGGCCGCCACCGCCTTCGCCCGCGACACCGCCGTGTACGACAGCACCATCGGCTGGCGTTTCGTCAATCCGGAGATGGCCCGGCGCTACGGCACCGACTCGATGCCGGAGACCGCCCAGCACCTCGCCGACGAGCGGGGCATCTCGCGGGCCGATCAGGACGCGTTCGCGCTGCGCTCGCAGGAGCGGGCCGCGGCGGCGATCGCGTCGGGGCGCCTGGCCCGCGAGATCGTGCCGATCGAGGTGACCGGGCGCCGCGAAACGACGGTGGTCGGCACCGACGAACATCCGCGGGCCACCACGCCGGCGAAGCTGGCGGCGCTGCGGCCCATCGTCGCGGGCGGCAGTGTCACCGCGGGCAACGCCTCGGGTGTGAACGACGGTGCCGCCGCCGTGATCCTGGCCTCGGAGAGCGCCGTCGAGCGATACGGGCTCTCACCCCTGGCCCGGGTCGCCGGGGCCGCGGTGGCCGGAGTACCGCCGCGCATCATGGGCATCGGGCCGGCCCCGTCGACCCGGAAGCTCCTGGCCCGCCACGGTATCGGGCTCGGCGACGTCGACGTCATCGAACTCAACGAGGCCTTCGCGGCCCAGGCGCTCGCCGTGCTGCGGGAACTCGGCCTGCCCGACGACGCCGAGCACGTCAATCCTCACGGGGGCGCCATCGCCCTCGGCCATCCCCTCGGCGCCAGCGGCGCCCGACTCGCCCTCACCGCGGCACTGGAACTCAACCTTCGAGATGCCCGCCGCGCCCTCGCCACCATGTGCATCGGCGTCGGCCAGGGCATCTCCCTGCTCTTGGAGGCAGTATGACTCTCACCGTCGAGGTGACGGACTCCGTCGCCCTGATCACCCTGAACCGTCCCGAGGTCCGCAACGCGATCAACGCGCAGGTGCAGGCCGACCTCGCCGCGGTACTGGACGACTGCCGCGCCGACAGCGCCGTCGGCGCGATCGTCCTCACCGGCGCCGGCGAGAAGGCCTTCGCGGCCGGCGCCGACATCGGTCAGCTCGCGAACTACGACCTGCACACCGGTCTGGCGTCGACCATGGCGCGTCTCTACGACACGATCGAGGCCTACCCGAAGCCGACCATCGCCGCGGTCAACGGGTACGCCCTCGGCGGCGGCTGCGAACTGGCGATGGCCTGCGACATCCGTATCGCGGCGCGGTCCGCTCGGTTCGGCCTGCCGGAGACGACGCTGTCGGTGCTGCCCGGCGCGGGCGGCACGCAGCGGCTGGCCCGGCTGATCGGGGTCGGCCGGGCGATCGAGGCGGTCCTCACCGGCCGGATGTTCACGGCCGACGAGGCGCTGGTCAACGGGCTGGTGACGCAGGTGGTGCCGGACGGCGAGGTGGTGGCGGCCGCCCGCGCGACCGCCACCACCGTGCTGAGCAAGGGCCCGATCGCGGTGCGCCTGGCCAAGCTCGTCATCCGCACCGGGATGGACGCCGACCGGCACACCGGCCAGGTGGTGGAGCAGCTGGCGCAATCGCTGCTCTACACCACCGCCGACAAGGCCGAGGGCGCCGCGGCCTTCCTCGGCAAGCGGGCGCCGGAATGGACCGGGCGATGAGCGGCGCCGAACGCGTCACGGTGATCGGTGCCGGGGCGATGGGCTCGCAGATCGCCATGCTCTGCGCCCTCGCCGGCCACGAGACGACGCTGGTGGACGCTGCTCCGGAAGCCCTCGACCGGGCCACGGCCGCCCTCCGGGGACGTACCGACGCGATGGTCGCCAAGGGCCGGCGCGGCGCCGCCGACGTCGACGCCGCCTGGGCGCGGCTGCGCACCGCCGCGGAGCCGGACGCCGGCTCGGACCTGGTGATCGAGGCGATCGTCGAGAAGCTGGCCGCCAAACGCGAGCTGTTCGCCGGGCTCGACGCGCGCTGCGGGCCGGACACCGTCTTCGCCAGCAACTCGTCGAGCTTCGTGCCGTCGTCGATGGCCTCGGCCACGCACCGCGCCGATCGCTTCGTCAACCTGCACTTCTTCAATCCCGCGCTGGTGATGACCTGCGTCGAAGTGGTGCGTGGACCGGACACCTCCGACGCCACCGCGGCCCGGGCGATCGCCTTCGTCGAGGGGCTGGCCCGCATCCCCGTCGTGCTCGAGAAGGAGATCCCGGGCTTCGTCGCGAACCGTCTGCTGAACGCGGTGCGCGATGAAGCGCTCGCGCTGTACGAGGGCGGCTACGCCGGCGTCGAGGCGATCGACACCGCCGCCCGCACCGCACTCGGCTATCCGATGGGGCCCTTCGAGCTGATGGATCTGACCGGCGTCGACATCGGCTACCTGACCAAACAGGCCCGGTACGCCGACTCCGGGGACCCCGCCGATCTGCCCTCGCGGACCGTCACCGCGCTGGTGGAGGCCGGACACCTCGGCCGCAAGACCGGCCGCGGCTTCTACTTCTACGACGAGTCGGGGCACCGTCTCGGAAAGGCGCTCTGATGGACTTCACCCTCACCCAGGAGCAGCGCGACTTCCAGCGCCTGGCCCGCGACTTCCTCGACAAGGAAGTGGTGCCGTACCGCGCGCAATGGGACCGCGACGAGGCGGTCGACACGTCGATCATCCCGAAGCTCGGCGAGGTCGGTTTCTTCGGCCTCACCATCCCCGAGGAATACGGCGGCCTCGGCGGCGACTACCTCACCTACTGCCTCGGCATGGAGGAACTCGGCCGCGCCGACTCCGCGATCCGCGGCATCGTGTCGGTGTCGATGGGCCTGTTCGGCAAGATCGTGCTCGCGCACGGCACGGAAGAGCAGAAGCAGCGCTGGCTGCCCGGCATCGCCGACGGCTCGCTGCTCGGCTGCTTCGGGCTGACCGAACCGGACAACGGTTCCGATCCGGCCGGGCTGTCCACCCGCGCCGTCCGCGACGGCTCCGATTGGGTGATCACCGGCAACAAGATCTTCATCACCAACGGCACCTGGGCCGACGTCTGCATCGTCTTCGCCCGCACCGGCGGGCCGGGACCGAAGGGCATCTCCGCCTTCCTGGTGCCGACCGACGCACCGGGCTTCGAGGCCACCGAGATCCACGGCAAGCTCGGGCTGCGCGGACAGGCCACCGCCGAACTGCGGTTCGACGGCGTGCGCGTGCCCGCCGCCGCGATGGTCGGCGAGGAAGGGCAGGGCTTCGCCCTCGCGATGGGCTCACTCGACAAGGGCCGGGTCTCGGTCGGGGCCGGCTGCACCGGCATCATCGCCGGCTGCCTGGACGCGGTGGTGCGGTACACCACCGAGCGCACCCAGTTCGGGCGGCCGATCGCGTCGTTCCAGCTGATCCAGGACATGATCGCCGACATGTCGGTCGACGCCGACTGCGCGCGCCTGCTCAGCTGGCGGGCGGCCGCGCTGATCGACGGCGACGATCCGGCCGCCCTCGCCCTGGCGGCCTCCAAGGCGAAGCTGTTCGCCTCCGAGGCGGCGGTGCGCGCCGCCAACCTGGCGGTGCAGGCCTTCGGCGGCTACGGCTACATCGACGAGTACCCGCCCGCCAAGTACCTGCGCGATGCCCGCGTCATGACCCTCTACGAGGGCACCAGCCAGATCCAGAAACTACTCATCGGGCGCGCCGAAACCGGTGTCTCCGCCTTCGTCTGACCTCTTTCACCAGGAGTTTTCGCATGACCAGCACCCTGAACGACCTGTTCGCCGTCGACCGGCTCTTCTCCACTGAGGAGCGGGAGATCGCCGGCACCGTCCGCGACTATCTCGCGCGGGACGTCGCCCCGCACATCGCCGAGTGGTACGAGGCCGGCGACATCCCGGCCCGCGAACTGGCACGCGGCCTCGGTGCCCTCGGGGTGCTCGGCATGCACCTGGAGGGCTACGGGTGCGCCGGCACCTCCGCGAAGGCCTACGGTCTCGCTTGCCTGGAACTGGAGGCCGCCGACTCGGGACTGCGATCGCTGGTCTCGGTGCAGGGGTCGCTCGCGATGTTCGCGATCTGGCGCTGGGGCAGCGAGGAGCAGAAGCAGCAGTGGCTGCCCGCGATGGCCGCCGGGGAGGCGATCGGCTGCTTCGGCCTCACCGAACCGGACTACGGCTCCAATCCCGGCGGCATGCGCACCCGGGCGCGCCGCGACGGCGACGACTGGATCCTGTCGGGCAACAAGATGTGGATCACCAACGGCTCGGTGGCCGATGTCGCCGTCGTCTGGGCGCAGACCGGGGAACAGGGGGACGGGCACGGTGTCCGCGGCTTCGTCGTGCCGACCGGCACCCCCGGATTCTCCGCGCCGAAGATCACCCGCAAGCTGTCGCTGCGCGCCTCGGTGACCAGCGAGCTGGTGCTCGACGACGTGCGACTGCCTGCGTCGGCGATGCTGCCCGAGGCGCAGGGGCTCCGCGGTCCGCTGAGCTGCCTGTCCGAAGCGCGTTTCGGCATCGTCTTCGGCGCCATGGGCGCGGCTCGTGACTGCCTGGAGACGGCGCTCGCGTACGCCGGTGAGCGGGAGATCTTCGACCGCCCGCTCTCCGGTTTCCAGCTCACGCAGGCCAAGTTCGCCGACATGGCCCTCGAATACGGCAAGGGTGTGCTGCTGGCGGCCCAGCTCGGCGATCTGAAGGACGCCGGTGCGATCACTCCCGCGCAGGTCAGTCTGGGCAAGCTCAACAATGTGCGCGAGGCCATCGCGATCGCCCGGAACTGCCGCACCGTGCTCGGCGCGGCCGGTATCACCGGCGAGTTCCCGATCATGCGGCACGCGAACAACCTGGAATCGGTGCTGACCTACGAGGGCACCTCCGAGGTGCACCAGCTGATCATCGGGCAGACGCTCACCGGGCAGGCCGCCTATCGCGGCTGAATCCGGTGTCGCAGGCGAAGTCGATCCGCCCGGCGACGAGCCCGCACGCGATGGCGCCGGTCTGCGCGGCCGGGGCCGCCACGCCGGTGGGCACGCCGAGTTCGAAACGGATCCGCTCGGCCACGTCCATCCGCTCGAGGACCTCGGTACTGTCCGGGGGCCCGGCGAGCAGGATCGCGTCCGCGCCGTCGCCGATCGCCGTGCGGGCGGCGGCGAGTACCCGGTCGGCGTCCGGGCCCCACGGGTCGTCGGTGGCCGAGTCGATCCGCGCGACGTGTACGCCCGCGGCGGCGAGATCGGCCTGCGAGACGATGCGCCCGCCGACTCCGGCGCCGGCGATGCGGGCCGGGCGATGCGTGATCCAGTCGGTGAGATCGCCGTCGGGCAGTTCGCCGGGGGACACACCGGCCCAGGCGGCGACGGCGGGAACGATGATCGTGGCGAGGTCGCCGGTGGTGGTCAGCGGCACCGGCCGCAACCGGGACATGAACGCCAGGGCGAGACGGTCGCCGTCCATCGAGAGGCGGGCCGGGAACGAGTCCCACCACCGTTGACTGCGGCAGGCCCAGCGCTGGAACCTGTCCACGGCCGGGCGCCGCTGCGCCTCGAAGGCCCGCAGGCTCTCCTCGATGGGCCGGTCGGCGTCGAGGGCATCGGCGAGGGCGATCGCCGATTCGGCGGCGAGCTTGGTGCCCGAGCCGAGCGACGGGTCGGCGTTCGCGGCCGCATCGCCCAGCAGCACCATGTTGCCGTCCGCCCACCTCGCGCACCGGGAGGTGCGGAACCGGAACCACTGGGAACGGTTGCCGAGCAACGGACGGCCGCCGAGCAGATCGGCGAAGGCCCCGGTCAGGAAGGCGAGGGAGTGCTCGTCGATCGCGTCTGCGGCCGGGCCGGGGGGCCGGTGATCCCGCCAGCAGTCGTGCCACCGCATCGTCGTCGGCCTCGATCACCAGCGTCGAGCGGTCGGTGCCGTAGGGATAGGCGTGTGCGGTGAAGACGCCGTGGGCCGTCCACACCGGAGCGAACACGGTGCCCTCGAGCACGGCGTCGGTGCCGCACCACAGGTAGCGGGCGCGACCCTCGATCAGTTCGGGACCGAACGCCTCGCGGTAGGTCTCGCGAGCGGCGCTGGAGACGCCGTCCGCGGCGATCAGGAGGTCGGCCGACCGGCGCAGAACCTCGATGTCCGGGGCCGGTGCCATCACCACGTCGACGCCGGCCTGTCGTGCCTGATCGGTCATCGCGGCGAGCATCGCCGAGCGGGAGACCGCCACGCCGCGGTGGAAGCCGGGGATGCGCACGGCGCGGTCCGGCAGGCGGAACTCCGCGGTCGGAACCCGGGCGGAACCCGCACGCATGCGCTCGGCGGTCTCCGGATCCACCGCGTCGACGGCGGCGAGGGCGGCGCCGGTCAGCCCGACGCCGAAGCCGAAGGTGTGCGCGGGATCGCTGCGCTCGTAGAGGGTGACCGGCCACTCGGGGTGACGCTGGGCGATGAGGCGAGCGGCGAAGAGACCCGCGGGCCCACCGCCGACGATGACGACCGTCTTGGGCATGACCGTGACCGTAGACACGTTTAGTCATAAGTGTCAAATAATCGTCATAAACGACGAAGTCCGCCTAGAGGGTGATCGCCTCTCACCGTCAGCGCTGGCCGGGCGTCGATTCGTCCTGTCGATCCAGCATCAGCGCCAGGGTGGCCAGCTCGCGCCGCGCGTTCTCCAGCACGTCGGTGGCACGTCGATCGGTGCCGTCGCCGTCCGCGAGGAGACCGCGCAGCGCGATCGTGGCGAATTCGTCGACGATGGTGTCGAGATTGTCGGTGTCCCGGACCCAGTAGGCGGTCCAGTTCCACATGCCGAACAGGGCGAAGGCCGCCAGCCGCGGATCGGCGGAGCGCAGGATTCCCGCGTTCTGGCCGTCCTCGATCAGCCGGATCATGGCGTCGAGCATCGCGCGGCGGTTGCGCCGATGCTGACGGGCCACCTCCGGAGGCATGAACGCCTCGCTCTGCTGCAGCAGCCGGAAACGTGCCGGATTCGCGGCGACCAGCCGCGTCATCTCCCGCACCGAATCGCTGAACTGCTGCTCCAGGGGGACCGGTCGCGCGCGCTGCTCCTCGAGCACCCGCAGGCCCCGCTCGGTCAGGTCGTGCACGATGCGTGCCAGCAGCTCGTCCTTGTTCGGGACGTAGTAGTACAGCGAGGTGCGGCTGACGCCGAGGTCGTTCGCGATGTCCTGAATGCTGGTCCCGGCGAAGCCGCGTTCGGCGAACAGGCGGGCGGCGGCGTCGAACACGTCGTTCTCGATGCGTTCGCGGCGCAGTCGTGCCCGGTCGCTCGCGGTCAGCTTCTCGGCCATCGGTGTCATCCCTCGTTCCGGTCGTCACGTGCGCGGTGGTCTCTCGATCGTGGCACGCCGCGATCGGGCGACCGGTCACCGACGGGGCGGACCCGCTCGCGGTTCAGTCGGCCGGATCGAGGAGCTGCTGGGTGCGGTAGTCGATGAGGCGGCGCATCACCAGACCCGTCGTCGTCTTCTTGACGCCGTCTACGTCCAGGATCTGGCCGGCGACGCGGTAGAGGTCGTCGGCGTCACGGGCGACGACGTGGATGAGCAGGTCCGCGACCCCGCTGAGTCCCTGGACCTCGATGACCTCCGGAATCGCGGCGAGGGCCTCGGCGACGCCGGCGAGTTTCCGCTGCGTGACGACCGTGAAGACGAAGGCGGTGAGCGGATAACCGAGGGTGGCCGGGTCGACACACCGTTCGAAGGAACGCAGCGCGCCCCGGGATTGGAGCCTGGCCAGTCGTGCCTGCACGGTGTTGCGGGACAGGCCGGTGGTCGTCGCCAGGGCGATCACCGTGGCGCGCGGGTCGTCGTTGAGGGCCCGGAGGATCAGGGCATCGGAGCGATCGATCCGATCGGGATTGGGCATAGTGCCACCGTACCGTCGGCGCCGACCATGCGGATTGTGCAGAACGATCAATCCGAGGAGCAGACGTTGCGCGTGACGACCAGCGGTGGTGAGGTCTCGACAATGAATCGTCCACTTCGAGGGATGCAACGATGACTCAGGCAGCGGCGCGGCAGCGCGGAAGCGCGGTGCAGACGGCGATCAGCGAGATCGAGCGGCGCGTCCTCTGGACGTCCACCGCGATGATCCACCACGCGAATCGGGTGCGGTCGAATCCGTCCGGCCTGAAGGTCGGCGGGCACCAGGCGTCGTGCGCGTCGATGGCGACGATCATGACCGCGCTGTGGTTCGGTCCGCTGACCGCCGACGACCGGGTGTCGGTGAAGCCGCACGCCTCCCCGGTTCTGCACGCCATCAACTACCTGCTCGGCGAACTCGGTGAGGACCGGCTGACCACGCTGCGTGAGTTCGGCGGCCTCCAGTCGTACCCGAGCCGCAGTAAGGACCCCGATCCGGTGGACTACTCCACCGGGTCGGTCGGCATCGGGGCCACCGCGCCCATCTGGGGAGCCGTCGCCCGGCGGTACGTGAACGCGCACGGCGGACAGGCCGGCACCGGCCGGCAGTACTCGCTGGTCGGCGACGCGGAGCTCGACGAGGGGGCGGTCTGGGAGGCCCTCATGGATCCGGCGGTCCAGGGCCTCGGCGAGGTCGTGTGGATCGTCGACCTCAACCGGCAGTCCCTGGACCGGGTGGTGCCGAACATCGCGGCGCAGCGGCTGGCGACCATGTTCTCGGCGGTCGGCTGGCAGGTGATCACCGTGATGTTCGGGGCGCTGCTGGAGGAGCTGTTCACCCGGGACGGTGGACCGGAACTGCGCACGCGGATCCTGGAGATGCCCAATCCCGAGTATCAGCGCCTGCTCCGCTGCCCGGCGGCGCAGCTGCGGGAACGGCTGCCGGGCGACGGTGCGGGCGCCGCGCCGATCGCCGGACTGCTCGCCACGCTCGACGACGAGACCCTGATGCGCGCGATCCGCAACCTCGGCGGTCACGACATCGGCGCGCTGCAGGCCGCGTACGCGCGGATCGACGACACCCGGCCGACCGCGATCATCGCCTACACGATCAAGGGCCACCGGCTGCCGACCCAGGGTCACCCGCAGAACCACTCGTCGCTGCTCACCGTCGAACAGTACGAGCAGCTGGCCGGTGAACTGGGCGAGGACCCCGATCGGCCGTGGTCGCGGTTCGGCCCGGATACCGAGGCCGGGCGGATGTGCGCGGCGGCGGCCGCCCGCCTGCGCCGCACGCCGGGCGTGCCCGCGCCGGAGAGCGTTGTCCCCACCGATTTCGGCCGCACACCCACCGGGACCGCGTCCACCCAGGCCGCCCTCGGCCGGACCCTGCTGTCGCTGCTGCGGGAGGCGCCCGAGACGGCGAGCCGCGTGGTGACGGTGAGCCCGGACGTCAGCTCCACGACGAACCTCGCCGGCTGGCTCAACAAGGTCGGCGTGTTCTCGCCGACCGAGAAGCCGGACTGGTTCGGCGACGACGCCGAGACCATCATGCACTGGCGGGAGAAGCCGGACGGCCAGCACCTGGAGCTGGGCATCGCGGAGACCAATCTGGTCGGCCTGATCGGGGAACTCGGCGCCACGTGGAGCCGCTGGGACCACCCGCTGTACCCGATCGCTGTCCTGTACGACCCGTTCGTCGAGCGGGCGCTGGAACCGTGGTCGTACGGCATCTACGCCGGTGGGCAGTCCATCCTGGTCGGCACGCCGTCCGGGGTGACGCTCGCCGCCGAGGGCGGCGCGCACCAGTCGATCAAGACGCCCTCCATCGGCCTCGAGCAGCCCGGCTGCCTCAGCTATGAGCCGGCCTTCGCCCTCGACCTGGAGTGGATCCTGCTGTTGTGCATCGGCCGCCTCGGTACACCGGACGGCACGTCGTCGTACCTGCGGCTGTCCACCCGGCCGGTCGATCAGCAGCTGGCCGCGGTACCGGCCGACCCGGCGGCGCGGGAGCGGCGGCGCCGTCAGGTGATCGCCGGTGCGTACACGCTGCGCCGCGCCGAACGGGACAGGCCCGACGTGGTCCTGGCCGGGGTCGGCGCGATGCTCACCGAGACCCTCGCAGCGGCGGCCCGGCTCGGGCAGCAGGGCATCGCGGCCGACGTGATCTGCGTGTCCAGCCCGGGCAACCTGTTCGACGCCCTCCAGTCCCGCCGCGGGGTGGGCGACGGCCCGGCCTGGATCCTGGACCAGGTGTTTCCGGCCGGCCGGGCGGCGCCCCTGGTCACCGTGATCGACGGGCACCCGCACGCTCTCGCCTTCCTGTCCGGGATCAATCGGGTGCCTTCGGTGGCGCTCGGCGTCAGCCGGTTCGGTCAGGCCGGATCGCTGGACGACGTGTACCGGTACCACGGCATCGACGCGGACAGCATCGTCCGCGCGGCGCTCGATCTGCTCGGCCGGTAGCCGTCGTCCGGGTCGCGGACGGCCCGTCCGGCTCAGGCATGTCTCGCAAATGCCCTAGGGTGAGTGCGGAGCGCGCGGCGGGTGGCGTTCCGCCGCCGAGCCGGTAGGAGAGGGATGGACAAGCAGGGCTACGAGTTGTCGGACCTGGAGGCCCTCGAGGCCGAGTCCGTCCACATCTTCCGGGAGGTCGCGGCCACGTTCGAGCGCCCCGGGATGCTGTTCTCCGGCGGCAAGGACTCGGTGGTGATGTTCCACCTGGCGCGCAAAGCGTTCTGGCCCGCGCCGATGCCCTTCCCGCTGATGCACGTCGACACCGGGCACAACTTCGACGAGGTGATCGAGTACCGCGACCGCGTGGTCGCCGAGACCGGTGCCACGCTGCTGGTGTCGAGCGTGCAGGACGACATCGACGCCGGCCGCGTCGTCGAACAGACCGGGCCCGGCACGTCGCGCAACCGGCTGCAGACGGCGGCGCTGCTGCGCGGCATCACCGAGAACCGGTTCGACGCCGTGTTCGGCGGGGCCCGCCGCGACGAGGAGAAGGCCCGCGCCAAGGAGCGGGTGTTCAGTTTCCGCGATTCGTTCGGTGCGTGGGACCCGCGCAATCAGCGGCCGGAACTGTGGAACCTCTACAACGGCCGCCACCACCGGGGCGAGCACATCCGGGTCTTCCCGCTGAGCAACTGGACCGAGCTCGACATCTGGCGGTACATCGACGCCGAGAACATCGAGCTGCCGTCGATCTACTACGCGCACGACCGCGAGGTGGTGCCGCGCGACGGCATGCTGCTGGCCAAGACGCGGTTCCTGCAGACCTATCCGGGCGAGACCGGCCACGTCGAACGAGTCCGCTTCCGCACCGTCGGCGACGCCACCTGCACGGGCTGCGTGGAGAGTGACGCGGACACGCCCGCGAAGGTGATCGAGGAGGTGTCGTCCACCCGGATCACCGAACGCGGAGCGACGCGCGCCGACGACCGGATCTCCGAAGCCGGGATGGAAGACCGCAAGAAGGAGGGGTACTTCTGATGGCCGGGGAACTGTTACGGATCGCCACCGCGGGCAGCGTCGACGACGGCAAGTCCACGCTGATCGGCCGCCTCCTGTACGACTCGAAGTCGATCTTCGCCGACCAGCTCGAAGCCATCGAGCGCACCAGCGCCAGCCGCGGCGACGAGTTCGCCGACCTGTCGCTGCTCACCGACGGCCTGCGCGCCGAGCGCGAGCAGGGCATCACGATCGACGTCGCCTACCGCTACTTCTCCACACCCGAGCGCAAGTTCATCATCGCCGACTCGCCCGGACACGTGCAGTACACGCGCAACATGGTGACCGGCGCGTCGACCGCGGACCTCGCGATCATCCTGATCGACGCTCGCAAGGGGGTGCTGGAACAGACCCGCAGGCACGCCTTCCTGTCGTCGCTGCTGGGCATCCCGCACCTGACCGTCTGCGTCAACAAGATGGACCTGGTCGGCTACTCGCAGGAGCGTTTCGAGGAGATCCGCGACGAGTTCGTGGCGTTCGCGGCCAAGCTCAACGTCACCGATCTGAGCTTCATCCCGCTCTCCGCGTTGCGGGGCGACAACGTGGTCGAGCGCAGCGCGGAGATGGACTGGTACGACGGCCGCCCGCTCCTGCGGCACCTGGAGAACGTGTACATCGCGTCGGACCGAAACCTGATCGACGCCCGTTTCGGTGTGCAGTACGTGATCCGGCCGCAGCGCAGCGACGGCCTGGACCACCGCGCGTACGCGGGCACCGTCGGCGGCGGGGTGTTCGCCGTGGGCGACAAGGTGGTGGTGCTGCCGAGCGGGTTCGCCACCACGATCGACAAGCTGTGGGGTCCGGGCGGCGCCGAACTCGATGAGGCGTTCGCGTCGATGGCGGTGTCGATGGAACTGTCCGACGAGATCGACATCGTGCGCGGCGACATGATCGTGCGCCCGAACAACCGGCCGCACGTCGACCGCGATCTCGACGCGATGGTCTGCTGGTTCTCCGAGAACACCGAGCTGCGGCCGGGCGCCACCTACCTGATGACCTGCGGCACCCGGCAGACCCGCGTCCAGGTCAGCGGCCTCAACTACCGGCTCGACGTCAACACGCTGCACCGCGACGAGCAGGCGCCCGGGCTGGCGCTCAACGAGATCGGCCGCGTCACCCTGCATGCGCAGCAGCCCCTGCTGTTCGACGCGTACCGGCGCAACCGCGCCACCGGCAGCTTCATCCTGATCGACGAGGCCACCAACGCGACGGTGGCCGCCGGCATGATCACCGGGCCGGTCGCCCACGACACGAACGTGGTCTGGCAGACCACCAAGGTGAGCCGCGACCAGCGCGCGCACCGCGGCGCCACCATCTGGATGACCGGGCTCTCCGGCTCCGGGAAGTCGTCGCTGGCCGTCGAACTCGAGCGGCGGCTGATCGCGTCCGGCCGCCCCGCCTACCTGCTCGACGGCGACAATCTGCGGCACGGCCTCAACTCCGACCTCGGTTTCAGCGATGACGACCGCCGCGAGAACATCCGGCGCACCGCCGAGGTGGCGGCCCTGTTCGCCGACTCCGGCGCGGTGGTGCTGGTGTCGCTGATCAGCCCGTTCGCCGACGAGCGGCAGCGGGCCCGGGAGATCCACGAGGCCCGCGACCTGCCCTTCTACGAGGTCTTCCTGGACACGCCGCTCGCCGAGTGCGAGGCGCGCGACGCCAAGGGCCTGTACGCGAAGGCCCGGGCCGGCGAGATCACCCAGTTCACCGGGATCGACTCCCCGTATGAGGCTCCGGAGCACGCCGACATCGTCGTCACCCCCGCCGACGGCACCCCCGGCGATACCGCCGACG
This sequence comes from Gordonia sp. PP30, assembly GCF_023100845.1. Lineage (NCBI taxonomy): Bacteria > Bacillati > Actinomycetota > Actinomycetes > Mycobacteriales > Gordoniaceae > Gordonia > Gordonia sp. PP30. Next base: position 762,312 of record NZ_CP095864.1, read on the forward strand.
CGGTGCTGCGGAACCTGGGAATCTGAGGTGGAGCGCGGCCAGCAGATCGCCGGCTACGAGGTGATCGACAGGCTCGGACAGGGCGGGATGGGTGAGGTGTACCTGGTCTGGAACCCGACGTTGGAGCGGCGCGAGGCAATGAAGGTGATCTCGATGGCCGGATCGGGAAACGACGACTTTCAGCGTAGGTTCTCCGCCGAGGCGAAGACGACGGCGGCCCTCGATCATCCGAGCATCGTCACGATCTACCAGCACGGTGTCGCCGGTCGGCAGCCGTGGTTCACCATGTCGTACATCAAGGGCCTGGATCTGGCCGCCGCGCGGTTGTCCGAGCACGAGGAGATTCTCCGGGCCTCCGAGCAGGTGGCGGATGCGCTCGACTACGCGCACCGCAACGGTGTGGTGCACCGCGACATCAAACCGGCCAACATCCTGATCCGCCGAGACCCACAGAGCGGGTTGCTGGAGCGTGCGGTGGTAGTCGACTTCGGCATCGCGAAACTGGCCGACGGCACCAGCCTGACCGCCACTGATGCCTTCGTCGGCACCCTCCGGTACTCGGCGCCCGAGGTGATCGGGGGCGCGCGTGCCGGCGCACGTTCCGACCAGTATTCGCTGGCCTGCACCCTGTACGAGGTGCTCGCCGGCCGGCCGGTATTCGACGAGACCGTCGCCTCGGCGATCATGATGGCGCACGTCTCGAAGACGGCGAATCCGCTGAGTACCCACCGTCCCGATCTGCGGCCGCTCGATCCGGTGTTCGCGCGCGCCCTGGCCAAGGAACCGGCCCAGCGGTACCCGGACTGTCGAAGCTTCATCGCCGCGCTCCGCGCGAGCACCACCGCGCAAGCGCCGGTCCACCCACAAACGCAATCGGTGCTGCCGCGGGTCGCGACGCCGCCGCCGAGTGCACCGGTGCGGTCCGGCCCGCACTGGGACACGCTGCCGTCGCTCTCCACCGCACCCGGCTGGTACGCGCCCGCCGCCTCGGGCGATCCGAGAGCCGTGGTGCCGTACTTCCCGACGCCCCCGCGACGTACCGGCGGCTGGAAGGTACTTCAGTGTCTGTGGACACTGGTCCCGCTTCTGACCTGCGGAATCCTCGGCCCTGCCGCGTATCTATACTGCGCGATCCGGATCAACAAGGTGTTGTGGTGGGTCCTGTTCGGCGCCTCGGTCGTGCTGTGGATGGTCTGCGCCGCGATCATCGGCAGCGTTCCGACCGAGGCGCCGGCCTCCGATGCCGCGCTGTTGACGCTGTGGCTGCTGCCGACGATCGGCGGCCTGGCCCTGTCACCGCTATACATCCGGGACCTCGAAGCGAAACTCGACCGGTCGAGCACGGCCTGACGACGGGCGGAAACGCACCGTCGCCGGGCCGCACCGCTGGCTGAGTCCGTCCGTCCCGCGGCCGGTCAACGGGCCGCGGCGCGGACGTCGGCGTCGTCGTCGGCGCGGGCGAGCGCGATGAGCTCGGCGACCCGCGGGTCGTCCGACCACGGGCGGAGGGTCTGCACGGTGGCCTTGCGCACGTCGCCGTGCGGATCGGACACCAGCGGCGCGAGGGCGTCGATCGACTCGCTGCCCGGCGCCACCGCGAGCCCGGTGGCCGCCCCCTTGCGGACCTGCCAGGCGCTGTCGCGCAGCGCCTTCCGTAGCAGTTTCCCGTCGGCCTGCGCGTCGCCGAGGGAACTCAGCGCGGCGAGTGCGGCGGCGCGCACCAGCGGGTCGGGGTCGACGGCCAGCGCGCGCAGCGTGTCCGCGCCGGCGCCGACGGTCGCCAGGCCCTGCGCGGCGACGACCCGCACCTCGCGGTCACCGTCGGCGGCCGCCCGCGCGATCGATGCCGCGTCGTCGAGGGAGACCAGGCCGCGGATGGCCTCGATCCGCACCCGGTGATGCGGATCGGTCAGGAATCCGGCGAAGAACGCCGACTCGGCCTCCTTCAGGGCGCGCAGGACGTCGAGCACCCCGGCCCGCACCAGCGGATCGTCCGACGCCGCCGCGCCCAGCAGCACCGACACCAGTTCGGGTTTGCCGCTCACCACCTCGATCAGCTCGCGCAGGGCCTCGACGGCGGCGCGGCGCACCCCGCCGTCGGCGTCGCGCAACGCCGCGGCCAGCGCGAGGTCGAAACCGGGCGGCGTGTGTTCGGTGAGCGTCGCGACGGTGGCGCCGATCACGTAGAACTCGCCGGTCCGGGTGTGCAGGGCCGCCGCGCCGACGGCGCGGCCGTACTCGGTGAGGACGCACACCGGTATCAGCCGGTTCTCGATGGTGATCTTCTCCCGCATCTCGCGGCGGCGCAGCACGCGATACAGCACCCTCTTGACGTCGCGGCCCTCCGGCATCGGCAACACGTACGACCCCGCGGCGCACCGCATACTCGCCGTACTCGTCCTTCTCGAACTTCACGCCGTAGCGCTCCAGCCGGGAGATCATCCCGAAACCGCTGGTCGCGGTCTGGTAGACGGTCTTCTGGTTCACGATGCCGTCGTTGGCTCGGGTGATCTCGGCAACGTAGTCCTTGGGCAGCCCCTTGCCCGGGATCACCGCGTTGTTCACCCCGTCCATGCCCATCGCGAGGGCGCCGGAATGCCGGACGTGCGCCTTCTCCAGCAACAGCACATTCGCGGCGTTCTCGGCCGCGGTGAGCGCCGCCATGCAACCGTGAATGACCTGCGGCGAGGAGTCGTTTGCCGGTGATTCCGCCACCGGTTCGGCGGGCCTGCGCGTTGAACTCAGCGCGCGCAAGATGCGGTGCGTCGCCCGCGCCGCCCGCGCCGGCTTTCGGGCGCGGGCTACCCGGCGAGTTGCGCCAGCTGGAAGCACGCCGCGAGCAGCACGGCCTCGGCGACCGCGCCGAGCAGCGCGACACCCAGGACCGGAAGATCCTGGGCCACTCGCGACTTGATCCAGCGGCCCGTCCGGTTCAGGAGCAGGAGACCGCCGATCGCCGAGAGGGCGACCGCGGCGACGGGCCAGACCCAGGCCCGCTCCCCGCAGGCGGCGCCGGGCTCGCAGGTCGAAGCGGTCCACAGCGTGGAGACGGACAGGACGAGACTTCCGACGATCGCGACGAGGGCCTGACCGAAGACGAGGACGCCGGCGGCGGCGTTGTCGGCGGTACGGAGAACTCGATGGGCGGAGTCGGGGAGCGCGTGCACGGTGTCCAGTCTTCGACGACGGTCCGCCGCCAGGAAGCGTAGAACTACCCGGATGCGCCCGCGCGGTAGGCTGCTCAACCGTGAACGCCGCACCTCGCCGTCTTACCCGTACGACCGCCGGACTGGTGTGCGCCGCCGCGTTCCTCGGCCTCACCGCCTGCGGCGGCGGGCACGACTCGTCGCCCGCGGAGTCGGACGGGGACTCGTCCGTCGTGGACTCCGGGCCGACGCTGGCGACCGGGGATCTGACCGATTGCCAGGCGGCCCTGCAGGTCTCCGCGCAGATCGGCCAGTATCTGGAGTTGTACAACGACACCGCCGACCTGCGGGACGAGGCGGAGCTTCCGTCCGCGGTGCCGCTCGGCTTCATCGAGAACAGCCAGGCGCTGGTGAAGAAGATGAACGACGATCCGCTGCGCACCGTCGTCGTCGATTCCATCGCGATCCAGAAGCGGTACAACGCCGCTCTCGCCGCGAATCAGCGCGGCCAGGCGAGCACGGCGGTGCGCGACCAGTCGGGGCTGTTCACCACCGCGCTCGACAAGTGCGGTTCCACCCTCTCGGCGGACGATCGCAAGGACTTCGACCGCACCAAGGCCGCGTATGCGAAGGGCTTCCCGGCGAAGTAGTCGTTGCCGAGATCGTCCGTGCCGGTCGTAGTCCTCGCAGTGATCCACCTCGCAGCGCGAGGCTGGCTGATGGCAGACCGGGATCGTGCACGTGCCGAACAGGGTGCGGGCCGGCACGCCCCTGTTGGTAGCCCGTTGGGCCGTCGAGGCGCGAGCCGAGACTGCGAGTTCGGCCTCGGAAACATGGCGCCCATGCCCCGGCGGCGCTCAGCAGAAAGTAGGTCTGCCGGTGAGGTTCTGGACGCTTGATCCCAGCGCGTTCCAGCGGAAGATCGATATCCTCAGCTGCGCAACAATGGGGCTCTTCGCCTTTCAGAGTGCGTTGATGTGTTCGGCGAGCTGACCGGAGTGCAGGAGGGATCGCAAGATGTAGTGGTCGAGGTTGCGGAAGCCCTGGGCGATTCCGCGGAGGTGTTCGAGGCGGCCGTTGATGGCTTCGACGGGTCCGTTGGAGACTCCGGTATCGAAGTAGGCCAGGATGTCGGCGCGGCGTTTCCAGAGACTTCGCCCGAGTTGGGCGAGTTCGGCTAGCCCGGCGGGGAGTCCGGTCTGGATGCGTTTGAGGACCTTCCACATCAGTTTCTTGCCCTCGCGGCGCTGCGGGTGCTGGTAGGCGGCGATCAGCTGCTGATACACCTGGTAGGTGATCTCGACCGCGACGTGCGCGTCATGGCTGGTCAGCGACTCGTACAACCGGATCTTCTGCTTGGCGGTGAGCAACCCGGTACGGGTGTGCAGGATCCGGCGGATCGTGTACAACGGGTCACCGGCGCGTCCGCGGTGCCCGCATGTCTGCTGCTGAACGCGTTGGCGGCACAGATCGAGCTTGTTTCCGGCCAGCGCGACGACGTGGAACGGGTCCATCACGACCCGGGCGGCGGGGAGTTCCTGGCTGGTGGCGGTCTTGTAGCCGGTGAATCCGTCCATGGCCACGACTGTGATCCGGTCGCGGAATCGCTGGTCACGAGTGTTCATCCAGTCTTTGAGGACCTGCGCTGACCGGCCGCCGATCATGTCCAGCAGCCGAGCCGGGCCGGTGCCCTCGACCACGGGCGTCAAGTCGATCAGAACGGTCACGAAGCTCGGGTCTCCTTGTCCGCGAACGTGTTTCCACTTGTGCTCATCGACGCCCAGGTGCCGTACACCGTCGAGGTGGCCGCCGTCGTAGACCAGGGCCCGGGCCGCACTCACGGCGATCGCGTTGACTGTCTTCCACGCCAGGCCCAGCGCTGTGGCCACCGCTTTCACGCTCATCTTGTCGATCGCGATGCGTTGCAGGATCCAGCGTGTGGTCCGGGCGGTGCCACGGCCCGGGGCGCGGCGACATGATCGATCCCGCCGCGGAAGATCGTTCGTGGGCAGTCGCTGGTACGGCACACGAACCGGGGCACCGCGACATGCAGAACAACAGGATGGCCGCTGATCGGCACATCAGTGAGCACGCGGTCGGCGTGATCACGCAGGTCGCCGGCGATCTGACAGCCCGGACAATGCCGATCGGCCTGCAGCACCCGGCACCACAAGTGCGTGCGGCCGCGGGCATCGACAGCGGCGCCGGTGATCGTCACCCCCAGCTCGACGGTTCGGCAGATCGTGTCAGCAACATCGGCAGTAAGCTCGCTCATGGGTCCTGTGGCGTGAAAATGGGTGTGTAGGAACTTCCATCTTCACACCCAGGACCCGCCTACATCTTGTGCCCACGCCCGGTCAGCCCAGATCCCACCTACGCACTCTCAGAGTTGAAGAGCCAACAATGGGGCAGATAAGCTCACCGCTCCTAGCGGGATTCGAGCTGCAACCACCCACTTCCGGCGTGCGTGTGGGTTCCAGGGTTGAGGGTGGAGGTGGGTGGATCGATTGGTCGGGATAAGTTGCTGGAAATTGGCACTTCCGAGAACCGTCTTCCGCCGAACTACTCCAAGTAGTGCCTTCGCAAGTTATCTATCGACCTGGGCGACGATCTGTCGGTCATCGACGATGTCGGTGCGTCTTCTCTACGTGAGAAGGGGCGGCGATCATCCCGGTGGGGGTGAAGTCCACACCCGTCCAACGTGGGTTTCCGGCGCATTTCCGGACGTCGGCGATGTGCAATCTTGAGTCTGTGTTCGATTCTGGATCCGGCTTCGACACGCGCCACTCCCCGGCGCCGGTTACCCGCCACGCCGGCCCCGATTACCCGCGGCGACGACGATGGTCGCCGCCCGGAGTCGAAACGCTGTCGGTACTGGGCCGGCGAGTGGGGCGTTCCGATATCGCTCGCGAGGCTTCGATACGGCTCAGTGGATCGGGCCGGCATGGACAGCAAGGGCGACGGCGATGATCGTGAACACCGCCTGCGCGCCGAGCCCGAGCAGGCCGACCCACCAGCAGAGCCGCTCCCGGCAGAAACGGGAGACGCACCATGTCAGAACACCGAGCGCCAGCACCACTCCGGAGATCAACGAGATCGTCATGCCCGCGTCGATGTAGCCGGCGCCGCCGCACGGGGTGGAGTCGTCGCAGCTGTCGGTGCCGATCGCCGCCAGAGCCGAGAGGAAGAAGCCGATCGCCGCCGCGACCATCTGGAGCAGCCAGAGCACGAGCGCGCCGAGGGCGTCGAAAGTGCGCGCGACGGGGCCGGGAGACCCAGTCCGGCGGGGCCCGCGGCCGCGGCGGCCGGGCCGGGGAGAGTAGGGGTCGATCAGTTCGGTCACCCGAAGGAGTCTGCCCGCGCCGGGCCCGGCGCGGATGCGCGAAAATACCTGGATTGTTCCGGTCCCGGAGCAGACGTGGGCGGCCGCGGGACGACGGCGTCCAGTGCGCGGCGGATGTCGGCGGCGTCGAGCGTCATGAGGTCGGTCTCGGTGAGCGAATCGAGGTCGTCGCGGGTGGCGAGCCGGTGTTCGCGCTCCTCCTCGGCGGCCTCGATCACATTGCGGACCAGCCGGCCGTTTCCGGCCGCGTCGGTGCCGCGGCGCGGTCCCACCGGGGTGGGTGCGAGGTCGTCGTACAGGGCGGTGAAAGCCGTCATGAGCAGCGCGGAGGCCTCCGCGGTGAGACGGGCGTCGCGACGGTCGGCGATCACCTCGGCGATCCGGGTCAGCTCGCCGGGCAGGTACGACGGGAACCGGATGCGCCGCGCGAAACGGGAGGCCAGGCCCTCGTTGGCGGCCAGCAGACGGTCGATCTCGTCGTCGTATCCGGCGATGATGACGACGAGCCGGTCGCGGTCGGACTCCATCCGTTGTAGCAGGGTGTCGAGGGCCTCGCGGCCGAAGGCATCGCCGCCGGACAGGCCCTCCTGGATCAGCGTGTACGCCTCGTCGAGGAACAGCACACCGTCGAGGGCGGAGTCGATCACCTTCCCGGTCTTCGGTGCGGTGCTGCCCAGGTGCTGGCCGACCAGGTCGCGGCGGGACACCTCGACTACGCGGTCGGTGGCGAGCAGGCCGAGAGCGCAATAGAGCTTCGCGACGATCCTGGCGACGGTGGTCTTACCCGTTCCGGGCGGGCCGGTGAAGGCCAGGTGCAGGCTGCGTTCCCCGGTCCGCAGACCGCGCTGCGCACGGACCTTCGCGAGGGTCGCCGTCGACCGGAGCCGCGCCACCTGCTGTTTCACCTCGGTCAGCCCGACCTGTGCATCGAGTTCGGCTTCCAGCTCGGCCAGTCGTGCGGCGGCGGGATCTCCGCCGGTATCCGCGGGGTCGACGTCGGGCCGAGCGCCGTCGTCTCCCTCGCCGAGCACCAGTCGGTAGGCCGGATCGGTCAGCGCCCGGGTGGCCTCGGTCAGTCCGGGATCGAGCGCGACGGCCTCCTGGAAGAGGGGGCGCGCGGCGGCCTCGTCGCCCCGCTCCCGCTGCGCCATGCCGATGGTGAACGCGGCCTGCGCGCGGCAGTTGGTGAGCGGCCCGTCGCGGACCTCGGTCAGCCGGCGGATGCCCTCGTCGAACAGGCCGAGGTGGACGCACGCGGTGCCGGCCATCACCGCGGCGGCGGTGGCCAGGTACTCGTCGTCCCAGCGGTCGGCCCGGGCGAGTGCGGTCAGCACCCGCGGCCAGTCGTGGGCGCGCAGATGCACCATCGCCCAGCAGAACTCGGTGATAGGCGAGCCATCGTCGCCGAGGTCGTCGAGCACCCGGCGGGCCCCGTCGACGTCGTTCCCGGACAGCAACGACGCAGCGTACGCGAGCGCGGCCTGGGTGGCGTCGGCGACCGGGTAGTCGACGAACATCCCGGTCGGGGCGCGGCCGCACAGCATTCCGGTGGGCAGGCCGAGACGACGCTGCTGCGCGCCGATCGTCGCCCGGGCCGCGTAGAGGCCGAACAGGGTCTCGCCGGATGCGTCGCCGGCGGCGAGCCGGCCCAGCCAGGCGTCGCCCATCGCCGGGTCCGCCTCGGTGGCGCGGGTGAAGGCGAGCATCGCGTCGGCCGGTCGCGGCCGGGGATCCTGGCCGTCGATCGGGATACCGAGCCGGAGCACACCGGCGTCGAAGTAATCGCGCGCGAGACGTCGCAGATCGGTCATGGTCCCCCCGAACCTTCCAGCTCCCCGAACCCCGAGCCGTTGCTCCGTGACTGTAGTCGCCGCGGCGCCGGCGCACGCGTTATTCGAGGCCGTCGACCACTGGGGCATCGAGCTCGGCCCGCGAGGTGTCCTTGAGGTCGACGCCGGATCGTCCGAGCCGGCGCGCACCGGTTACCAGGGCCGCGGCGACGGCGGCCGCCGACCGGTAGTCGAGACCATCGGGCGGATGGATGTTGGAGATGCAGTTGCGGTCGGCGTCGGTGACCCCGGTCGCGTAATCGCCCGGGTCTGCGCGATGCGTCAGATAGATGCCGATGCTGTCGGCCACCGAGAGGCCCGGGCGTTCGCCGATCAGCACCAGCACGGTCCGGACGCCGAGCGCATGCGCGATGTGATCGCCGAGCGCCACCCGCGCCTGCGTCGCGATCACCGGGGGTGCGACGACGACGTCGGCCGCGAGCCGGTCGGCGATCGCGGCGAGCAGGCCCGTTCCGTGCACGGAGACCGCCCGCGGCGACAGGCCGTCGGCGAGCACGACCGCCAGATCGGCCCCGGCCGGGGTCAACGCGCTCAGATCGGCCGGACGGCGGCCGAGTTCGGGCCGGCGCAGGTACTCGGCCCGGTCCGCGGCGAGCGAGCGCACGGCGATCGGGTCACCCAGGCCCAGTGCGGCGACCTCGTCGGCCAGAGCGTCGACGTCGAGCGGCTGGTGGACGGCGTCGCGGGCCGCGGCGTGCGCGGCGCCGAACTCCAGCAGGCGAGTGGTGGTGAGGGCGTCACCCGCGCGGCCCAGCCCGATGCGCGCCCGGGTCGTCGTGCGCAGACCGTCCCAGACCGCGGCGGACTCGTCGGCGGCGCTCACGCCGGCTCCCGGGCGGCGAGAGCGCGGAGCGGGGAGGCGTCCACGGTGATGTCGCGCAGGCCGCCGGCGTCGTCGAGCATGCCCTGCGCCGCCAGCCAGGCATCGAACTCGGGAGCGGGCCGCAGGCCGAGGGCACGCCGGATGTAGAGCGCGTCGTGATAGGCGAGCGACTGGTAGCCGAGCATCACGTCGTCGGCGCCGGGCACGGTGATCACGAAGTCGACGCCGGCCACCGCGAGCAGGGTGAGCAGGTCGTCCATGTCGTCCTGGTCGGCCTCGGCGTGGTTGGTGTAGCAGACGTCGACGCCCATCGGCAGCCCGAGCAGCTTGCCGCAGAAGTGGTCCTCCAGTCCGGCCCGGGTGATCTGCTTGCCGTCGTACAGGTATTCCGGTCCGATGAAACCGACGACGGTGTTCACCAGCAGCGGTTCCAGCCGCCGGGCGACGGCGTACGCCCGCGTCTCCAAGGTCTGCTGGTCCACCGGCAGGCCGCCGGTGCCGAGATGGGCGCCCGAGGACAGCGCCGAACCCTGACCGGTCTCCAGGTACATCACGTTGTCGCCGACGGTGCCGCGCCGCAGTTCGCGGGCCACGGCATTGGCCTCCTCCAAGAGCGCGAGCGTCACGCCGAACGCCCGGTTGGCGCCCTCGGTCCCGGCGATCGACTGGAAGACGAGGTCGACCGGCGCGCCCTGTTCGATCAGGCCCAGAGTGGTGGTGACGTGGCTGAGCACGCACGACTGGGTGGGGATCTCGAAGCGGGTGCGGATCTCGTCGAGCAGACGCAGGAGATCGGCGGTGGCGTGCGGCGAGTCGGTCGCCGGGTTGATGCCGATCACCGCGTCGCCGCAGCCGAGGAGCAGGCCGTCGAGCGTGGCGGCGGCGATGCCGCGCGGGTCGTCGGTCGGGTGGTTCGGCTGAAGCCGGGTGGCCAGTGTGCCCGGGGTGCCGATCGTGGTGCGGAACGCGGCCCGCACGTCGATCGCGCGGGCCACGGCGATCAGGTCCTGGTTGCGCATCAGTTTGCTCACCGCGGCCACCATCTCCGGGGTGAGGCCGGCCGACAGTGCGGACAGCCGGGCCGCGGCGTCCGGGCGGGTCACCGTGGTCAGCAGCAGGTCGCGCAGACCGCCGACGGTGAGCGCGGCGATCGGGGCGAACGCCGCCCGGTCGTGCGTGTCGATGATCAGCCGCGTCACCTCGTCGGTCTCGTACGGCACCACCGGGTCCTCCAGGAAGACGGTGAGCGGCAGATCGGCGAGCACCCACTTCGCGGCCGCGCGCTCGGCGTCGGAGTCGGCGGCGCAGCCGGCGAGCTGGTCACCGCTGCGCAGCGGCGTGGCCTTCGCGAGGATCTCGATGAGGGAGCCGAACGTGTAGGTGCGACCGTGCACCGTCTGACTGGCGATCATGCGGCACCGCACTCGGCTTCGGCGCGGTGGCGCAGCGCGATGTGGCTGACCATCTTCCACATATAGCCGACCGGGAGCACCGGCGCCCGACTTCGCCACGGTCGTTCCGGCCCGCCGATCGAGGTGCGGGGCTCCGAACCCGCTGACATAGACTGTCCGATGTGAGCGCCCAGGTCGATACCGTTTCCCACGCCGCCGAAACCCCCGAACACCCGCAGCCTTTCGCCGAACTCGGCCTGAAGGACGACGAGTACGCGCGGATCCGCGAGATCCTCGGCCGTCGTCCCACCGACGCCGAACTCGCGATGTACTCGGTGATGTGGTCCGAACACTGCAGCTACAAGTCGTCCAAGGTGCACCTGCGCTACTTCGGTGAGACCACCACCGACGAGATGAAGGCCGGGATGCTGGCCGGCATCGGGGAGAACGCCGGCGTGGTGGACGTGGGCGACGGCTGGGCGGTGACCTTCAAGGTCGAGTCGCACAACCACCCCAGCTACGTGGAGCCGTACCAGGGTGCGGCCACCGGCGTCGGCGGCATCGTCCGCGACATCATGGCGATGGGTGCCCGGCCGATCGCGGTGATGGACCAGCTGCGGTTCGGCGCCGTCGACCATCCCGACACCCGCCGCGTGGTGGACGGCGTGGTCCGCGGTGTCGGCGGCTACGGCAACTCCCTCGGCCTCCCGAACATCGGCGGCGAGACCGTCTTCGACGCCAGCTACCAGGGAAACCCGCTGGTCAACGCGCTCTGCGCGGGTGTGCTGCGGGCCGAAGACCTGCACCTGGCCTTCGCCTCCGGCGCGGGCAACAAGATCATCCTGTTCGGCGCGCGGACCGGGCTCGACGGCATCGGCGGCGTCTCGGTGCTCGCCTCGGAGACCTTCAACGACGACGGCGGGCCGTCGCGCAAGAAGCTGCCGAGCGTGCAGGTGGGCGACCCGTTCACCGAGAAGGTGCTGATCGAGTGCTGCCTCGAGCTGTACCGCGACCACCTGGTGGTCGGCATCCAGGACCTCGGTGGCGCCGGACTCTCCTGCGCGACCTCCGAACTCGCGGCGGCCGGTGACGGCGGCATGCACATCGACCTGGAGAAGGTCCCGATGCGCGCCGAGGGGATGACCCCGGCCGAGGTGCTCTCCAGCGAGTCGCAGGAGCGCATGTGCGCGGTCGTGTCGCCGGAGAACGTCGACGCGTTCATGGCCGTGTGCCGCAAGTGGGACGTGCTGGCCACCGTGATCGGCGAGGTCACCGACGGCGACCACCTGCAGATCACCTGGCACGGCGAGACCGTCGTCGACGTGCCGCCGCGCACCGTCGCCCACGACGGCCCGGTCTACCAGCGTCCGGTGGCGCGTCCGGACAGCCAGGACGAGGTGATCGCGTCGACCACCGCGGGCCTGGCGCGGCCGTCGTCCGGCGACGAACTCCGGGAGACCTTCCTGACGCTGCTGGCCAGCCCCGCGCTGTGCAGCCGCAAGTTCATCACCGAGCAGTACGACCGCTACGTGCGCGGCAACACCGTGCTCGCCGAGCACGCCGACTCCGGCATGATCCGCATCGACGAAGAGACCGGCCGCGGCATCGCGCTCGCCACCGACGCGTCGGGCCGCTACACCTTCCTCGATCCGTACCGCGGTGCGCAGCTCGCGCTGGCCGAGGCCTACCGCAACGTGTCGGCGTCCGGCGCGACGCCGCGCGCGGTGAGCAACTGCCTCAACTTCGGCTCGCCGGAGGACCCGGCCGTGATGTGGCAGTTCAGCCAGGCCGTCCGCGGCCTCGCCGACGGCTGCGCGCAGCTCGGCATCCCGGTGACCGGCGGCAACGTCAGCTTCTACAACCAGACCGGCACCACCGCGATCCTGCCGACCCCGGTGGTCGCGGTCCTCGGCGTGATCGACGACGTCGACCGCCGCATCCCGACCGGTTTCGGCAACGAGCCGGGCGAGACGCTGATCCTGCTCGGCGAGACCCGCGACGAGTTCGACGGCTCCATCTGGGCCCAGGTGAGTCACGACCACCTCGGCGGCGTGCCTCCGCAGGTCGACCTGGAACGCGAGCGCCTGCTCGGCGAGATCCTGGTCGCCGGTTCACGTGACGGCATGATCTCCGCCGCACACGACCTGTCCGAAGGCGGCCTGATCCAGGCCGTCGCCGAATCGGCGCTGGCCGGGGAGACCGGCTGCCGGCTGGTGCTGCCGGAGGGAGCCGATCCGTTCGTCACGCTCTTCTCCGAGTCCACCGGCCGGGTGCTGGCCGCGGTTCCGCGCACCGAGGAATCGCGCTTCTGCTCCATGCTCGACGCCCGTGGCCTGCCGTGGTCGCGCATCGGCGTCGTCGACCAGGGCAGCGACTCGATCGAGGTCCAGGGACAGTTCTCGGTGACCCTCGATGAGGTCCGTGCCGTGCACGAGGGCACCCTGCCAGCGCTGTTCGCCTGACGGCGTTCATTCTCCTGCCGGATCGGTCCGCTACGATCGGCCTACTGTGACAGTCACCCCGAGAGGACCGAGATGACGACCCCGAACGACCCGCAGAATGTTCCGGAACCGACCGAGGGCGCCCAGCCGGCCTCCGAGGGAGCCACCGAGTACGTGCAGCGACCCGACCTGACGCCGCCGGGACGGGCCGCGCAGCCGGAGGGACAGACCGAGTTCGTGCAGCCCGCGCAGCCCGACCCCGGTCAGGTGCCGCCCTACGGCCAGCCCGCGCCCGAGTACGGCCAGCCTGCTCCCGGATACGGTCAGCCCGCCCCGGAGTACGGCCAGGTCCCGCCGTACGGTCAGCAGCCGCAGCCCGGACAGCCGATCCCCGGCGCGTCGTACGGTGCGGCCCAGTACCCGGGCGCCCCGGCCGGTGTGCCCGGCGCCGCCCCGGACAACAACATGACCATGTCGATCGTCGTGACGGTCCTGGGCTTCATCTTCACCTTCTTCACCTGCCTGAGCCTGGTGGCCGGCATTCTGGGCGTCATCGCGATCACCAAGGCCAACTCGGTGAACCAGCTGTGGGCCTCCGGCGACGCGATCAACGCCCAGCGGGCGGCCGACGACGCGAAGAAGTTCACCAACATCGCCTGGATCGTCTTCGGCGTCTCGGTGCTGATCGCCGTCATCTGGTTCATCGTCCGTCTCAGCCTCGGCTACGCCTACTACTGACATCTCGCCGTACGCTGGAACGATGACCGCCGTCGTCGCCCCACCGCCGCCGAAGCCCGCGAACCGGGCCGTCGCCGCCTTTCAGAAGGTGGCACGGCACCGGATCGCGGGCCCGGCGACGATTCTCGCGGGCGTCGCGGCGGCGGGGACCTTCATCTGGTTCGCCGATCCGTCGAAGCCGGGCGGCATCATGCCGGTGTGCCCGACGCATGCGCTCCTGGGCATCGACTGCCCCGGTTGCGGGATGTCCCGCGCCATCTACTACCTGGAACACGGGGAACTCGGCACCGCGTTGCACTACAACGCCGTCGGGGTGGTCGCGCTCGCCCTCCTTGCGGTCAGCTTCGTGACCTACACCATCGGCCTGTGGCGCGGGCGGGCGGTGAGGGGCTGGCAGAATTGGCGCCACACCCCGACGGTCGCCCTCGTCGTGACCCTGGTGTGGTTCGTGATCCGGAACATCCCGATCGCGCCGTTCGACAGCCTGAAAGTGTGACATGACGCCGCCTGATTTCTCCAAGCCCGGCTCCGGGAAGTCGAACGACGACAGTTGGTCGGCGTACGAACCGACCCAGATCGCGCCGACCCCGGGCCCGTCGCCCGCGCCGAACCCGGCGCCGGAGACGCCCTACTACGACCAGCCGGCGGATCCGTACTACGCGGCACCGGCGCCGATGCCCGCTCCGGCGCCCTACCCGGCGCCCGCTCCCGCACCGTTCCCGTACGCGCCGTCGTACGGTCCGGTGGCCGCTCCGGGCCCGGCCCCGGCGACCGGGCAGGTGTCGTCGATCGTCGCCATCGTGATCGGCGGCCTGTTCGCTGTCACCTGTTACGGCCTGCCGGTCGGTCTCGCGCCGCTGATCCTCGGCATCCTGGGGCTGACCAAGTCGAACGCGTCGGGCAACTACTGGCGCACCGGTCAGGCCGAACTCGCCGTCCAGACGGCCGAGTCGTCGAAGAAGATGGCCATGTGGGCGTGGATCGCCTTCGCGATCGGCTTCGTGATCGCGGTGATCGTGGTGGTCGCCATCATCATCTGGGCCGTCTACTACGCGGACAGCACGTCGTCGTCGGGCTACTCGACGTAGTCGCCCGCGACGGTCAGCCCAGCAGCGCGGCCAGGCCCTCGGGGTCGTCGACGGTGAGCTGGTCGACGCCGAGCCCGACCAGGCGCGTCGCCACCGGGACCATGCCCGGGTTCGCCGCGCCGTAGAAGGTGTAGGCGTCCACTTCCCGGCCGCGCGCGTGGAAGGCGTCGATCACGTCGAATCCGCGGTCCGCCGCCGCGGTGACCAGCCGGATCTCCAGATAGATCGTCGTCGCCCGCGGTGACGCCGCACACGCCTTCTCGACGAACCGCGCGAACCGGCCCGAGACGAGTACGCGGTCGACGGCGCCGCGATGGCACGGGTCGTAACCGACCGCCACGCCCGGCGCCGCGCCGGTCAGCAGCCGTACCGCCTTCGCATCCCCGCACGACAGGATCAGGTGCTCCGCGATCGGTTCGACCGCCGCCGCGAACGCGGCGATGCTCTGCCGGTCCAGGGCCCGCGCGGTGTCCTTGAAGTCCAGCTGGAGGAGTGCGTCGGCGGGCAGCTGTTCGCCGCTGAGCAGGTCTGCGAGGTCCTCCAGGAGCAGGACGGGCTCGCCGCACGGACGGTGCTGGGCGTCGAGCAGTTCCAACGTCCGGAGGGTGGCGGCGGGCGTCTTGCGGACCTTGCCCCGACCGGTGGTGGAGTCGGCCAGCTCGGCGTCGTGCAGGATCGCGAAACCGCCGTCGGCGTGCACCAGCAGATCCACCTCGACGCTCGCACCCAGGCGGAGGCCTTCGAGGATGCGCGTCGCGGTGAAGGGCACGTCGCTCGCCGTCTTCCGGGCCCGATGCCATTTGAGGCGCGGGAGTCGTGCGGGGGAGGCCATGGCGTTCAGGGTAGTGGCCAGTTGTGGACCGGTTCGCCCTCGTGCATCAGGGCCACGTAGTCGGCGAGCATGCCGCGCAGCGCCTCGGCCCGGCCCTCACCGGCCGCCTCGCGGGCGGCGACGGCCTTGCGCTGCCACACCGAGCCGGTCTGCTTGGTGACGCACCGTCCGTGGATGATCCCGAGGTAGCGGCTCTTGGCCTTCTCGGACACCCCGAAGGCGTCGAGCCCGCGCTCGGCGAGCGGCAGCAGACGGCGCAGGACCAGCTCGTCCGGATGCACCCAGCCGACATCGGGCCAGTACAACTGTGCGTTCATGCCCCAGTGGGCGCCGGCCGACAGGTTCTCGCGCGCCGCGTCGAACGACATCCGCGACCAGATCGGCCGGTCGCTCTCGACCAGGCCGCGGACCACGCCGTAGTAGAAGGCGGCGTTCGCCATGACGTCGACCACGGTGGGGCCGGCCGGCAGGACGCGATTTTCCACGCGCAGGTGCGCCTGGCCGTCGACGACGTCGTACACCGGGCGATTCCACCGGTAGACGGTGCCGTTGTGCAGGCGCAGCTCGTCGAGGGTGGGGATCGCGCCGTCGTCGAGCACGGCGAGGGGATCGACCTCGGTGGAGACCGGGAGCAGGGCGGGGAAGTAGCGGATGTTCTCCTCGAACAGATCGAAGATGGTGTTGATCCAGCGCTCGCCGAACCAGACGCGCGGCCGCACACCCTGATTCTTGAGTTCCAGCGGCCGGGTGTCGGTGGCCTGCTCGAACACCGGGATACGGGTCTCGTGCCAGAGCGCCTTGCCGTCGAGGAACGGCGAGTTCCCGGCGATCGCCACCTGGACGCCGGAGATGGCCTGGGCGGCGTTCCAGTGCGCGGCGAAATCCTCCGGGGCCACCCGCAGATGCAGTTGCAGGGAGGTGCACGCCGCCTCGGGGAGGATCGAGTCGGTGGTGGTCCGCAGTCGGTCGGCCGGGCCGCTCTCGGTCAGCGGGACACCGGTGATGTCGAGTTCCAGGTCTTCACCGCGGGCGGCGAATATCTGTTCGTTGAGCAGGTCGTAGCGGGGATTGGCGGAGATCCAGTGGTGGGCGAAGTGCTCCGCGCGCAGGGTCGGCAGCATGCCGACCATCACCAGATGATTGCCGGTGGTCTTCGCGGCGGCGTCCGCCCGGTTGAGGGAACTGCGCAGCCCCTGCTCGAGGCTGACGGTGTCGCCTCCGACGAACGGTCGCGGCGAGACGTTGATCTCGATGTTGAACTGGCCGAGTTCGGTCTGGTACATCGGGTCGGCGATCGCCTCGAGCACCTCGGCGTTGGCCATCGACGGGTTGGCGGCCGCGTCGATCAGATTGAGCTCCACCTCCATCCCGAGGAGCGGTTCGGGTGGCTGCCCGTGATCGGTGAACAGCCCGCCCGCCAGCATCCGGGCGATCGCCTCGGTGCCGCGGGAGACCTGCGACCGGAAGCGGACCCGATCGGCTCCGGTGAACTGCTGGCGGCTGACGTCTTCGCCCATGCCGCCATCGTGCCGGAACGACGCTGCCGCCGCAGGCCGATCGGATCCCTCACTCGCCGATCAGTAGGTCAGCTCCGCGCGCAACGCGTTCAGGGTCTTGCCGTCCAGGCCGAGTCCCTTGCGCAGGTAGCCGTCGATGCTGCCGTAGTCCTTGACGGCCTGGTCGAGGCCGGCCTGCAACGCCTCGGGGAAGACGCCGAGCAGGACCCGGGCACCCGCGCCCGCGGTCGGGCCGTACTGCTTGGTGAACGCCTGCGCCGCGGCGTCGATCGACTTCGCCGAGTACTTGTTGGTCAGCAGATAGTTGCTCATGATGTCGCTGTGCGAGACGCCCGCGTTGCTGAGCAGCAGCGCGGAGGTCCAGCCGGTGCGGTCCTTGCCCGCGGTGCAGTGGTAGAGCACCGGGCCGGGCTGCGCGGCGATCGAGCGGAGCAGCCGGCCGAGCTCGGCGCGCTGGGCGGGGTCGGTGACGAAGTTCCGGTTGGCCTCGATCAGGAACTGCCGCGCCGACTCCGGGGTGAGCGTCGAGTAGTCGAAGCCGGCGGCGGCCTGCGAATCGTCGCCCATGATGTTGACGCGCGTGTACTTCGCCCCGGCCGGCACGGTGTCCGGCTTGGCGGTGACCTCGGAGGTGGTGCGCAGGTCGTAGACGCGGCGGATGCCGAGGGTGTTCAGGGTGGCCAGATCCTGCTTGTCCGGGGTGAGCGCGTTGGAGCGGTACACCACCCGGTGGCGCACGTGCTTGCCGCCGGCGGCGGGGTAGCCGAGGAGGGCGGGCCCGGCGAGGTCGCGGAAGTTGTCGACCGAGGCCAGCCGGGGCGTCAGCAGATCGGGATTGGCGAGGTGGGCGGCGGACGGTGCCGTGGTGGTCGGGGCGGCGTGCGCGGCCGGGGCGAGACCCAACGAGACCAGGGCGGTGGCGGTCAGGGCGGTGGCGCCCAGGAGGCGGAGGCGGGAGAAGATCGTCATGCCTGAAGTTCTTAGGCGGCCCGGGTGTGCGGCGGCCCAACCTCGGGTGGCCGCCGGGTGTCGCCGGAACGAACCGCGCCGGTCAGGCGACGAACGGCGCGAGGGTCCCCAGCTCCACGATGCGCTCGACCACCTCGTCGCGCGTGCGCTCCTGGCCGATCCGCAGGGTCTTGTTGGCCCCGTGATAGTCGCTGGAACCGGTGTGAAGCAGGCCCAGGTCGGCGGCGATCCCGGCCAGTTCGGTGCGGGCCGTCGCGTCATGGTCGGGATGCTCCACCTCCATCCCGGCCAGCCCGGCCCGGGCGAGGTCGGCGAGTACCTCGGCGGTCAGCACGCTCGCGGCGGCCCGCGCCCGCGGATGGGCGACGACCGGGACGCCCCCGGCCGCTCGGACCAGGGCGATGCCCTCGATCAGCGATGTGGAGCGGAGGGCGGCGTAGTACGGGCTGTGGTCGTGGAGGAGCCGGTCGAAGGCCTCGGACACCGAGCCGACCGCCCCGGCGTCCATCAGCGCGCGAGCGATGTGCGGCCGGCCGATGTTGCTGGGCCCGGCGTGCGCACGCACCTCGTCGAGCGTGATCGGGTATCCGGCGGCGATCAGGTTCTCGACGATCCGCGCACCGCGCCCGGCGCGCTCGGTGCGCATCCGCTCCCACTCGGCCACCACGCCGGGGTGCTCGCGGTCGAAGAGATAGCCGAGCAGGTGCACGGAGACCAGTTCCCCGTCCGGGCCGGGATGCTTGGTGGAGAACTCGGTGCCGGCCAGCACCCGCATACCCGGGAGGACCAGGTCGCGCGCGTCGTCCCAGTGCTGCGCGGTGTCGTGATCGGTGATCGCGACCGTCGTCAGCCCCGCCGCGCGGGCCGCGTCGAACAGTTCCGGCACGGTGTCGGTGCCGTCCGAGTAGTGCGTGTGGACGTGCAGATCGGCGGTGCGGGTCACCCGGTCGAGAGTAGTCCCCGGCCGCGCGGATTCCTCCGGCATGGACGTCGTCCGTTGGCAGATGGCGGGCGACGGGGGAAGATTCCCCTCGTGAGCTCGTATCTGGCAATGGCCGACCATCTCGGGGCGGGTTGACGCCGTGGTGACCAAGAAGACCGTCGATCCGGCGGAGCTGCGGGCCGCGGTGCTGGGTGTCGTGGACTGGCTGCACGACGACGCGCGGCCGGCGCCCGCCCGCGGTGAGCTGGCCGCCGCGGTACGACTGTCCGCGCGTGCCCTGGCCCAGGACGCGCCCGGCAACGCGGTGGAGGTCAGGGTGCCGCCGTTCGTGGCCGTGCAGTGCCTGGAAGGGGTGCGGCACACCCGGGGCACGCCGCCGAACGTCGTGGAGACGACGCCGCGGGAGTGGCTGCTGCTGGTGACCGGCCTCGCCGAGCTGGACGAGTCGATCGCGGCGCATCGGGTCAGCGCCTCGGGGCACCGGGCGCCCGACATCGCGGCGTACCTGCCGCTGGTCCGGGTCTGAGTGTGTCGATTCCCACGCCCGATCGGCCGATCGCGACTGTTCACTTGCGATACCGGCACGTAAACTCTGTAGGACGTACGCCCGTCCCCAGCCCATGAAATCGGAGCGTCCCGGTGACAGACCTTTCCGTCCACTCGCCCAACCTGCTGAATCTCGACGAACCCGAGAACGAACCGCGCGAGGAATGCGGCGTCTTCGGTGTCTGGGCTCCCGGCGAGGACGTCGCCAAGCTCACCTACTACGGCCTCTACGCTCTGCAGCACCGCGGCCAGGAGGCGGCCGGCATCGCCGTCGGTGACGGCCACCAGGTTCTGGTCTTCAAGGATCTCGGCCTGGTCAGCCAGGTGTTCGACGAGCAGACGCTCGGTTCGATGGCCGGTCACATCGCCGTCGGGCACTGTCGTTACTCGACCACCGGCTCCACCAGCTGGGAGAACTCGCAGCCGATCTTCCGGCACACCGCGGCCGGCAACGGCGTGGCCCTCGGACACAACGGCAACCTGGTGAACACCGCCGCCCTCGCGCAGCGCGCCCGCGCGCTCGGCATCTACGGCGACAACGAGGGCGCCACCTCCGACTCCGACGTCGTCGGCGCCCTGCTGGCCTACGGCGCGGCCGACAAGACCCTGGAGCAGGCGGCCCTCGAGCTGCTGCCGACCTTGGAGGGCGCGTTCTGCCTCACCTTCCAGGACGAGAACACCCTGTACGCCGCGCGCGACCCGCACGGCATCCGCCCGCTGTCGCTCGGGCGGCTGGACCGCGGCTGGGTGATCGCCTCGGAGACCGCCGCGCTCGACATCGTGGGCGCGTCGTTCGTCCGCGACATCGAACCGGGCGAACTGCTCGCGATCGACGCCGACGGCGTCCGCAGCTCCCGCTTCGCCGAGCCCACCCCCAAGGGCTGCATCTTCGAATACGTGTACTTGGCGCGGCCCGACTCGGTGATCAACGGCCGCTCGGTGCACTCCACCCGCGTCGACATCGGGCGGCGCCTGGCCCGCGAACATCCCGCCGACGGCGACCTGGTGATCCCGGTGCCCGAATCCGGCACCCCCGCCGCCGTCGGATACGCCCAGGAATCGGGCATCCCCTACGGCCAGGGCCTGATGAAGAACGCCTACGTGGGCCGCACCTTCATCCAGCCCAGCCAGACCATCCGGCAGCTCGGTATCCGGCTGAAGCTGAATCCGCTCAAGGAAGTGATCCGCGGCAAGAAGCTCGTGGTGGTCGACGACTCGATCGTCCGCGGCAACACTCAGCGCGCGCTGATCCGCATGCTGCGGGAGGCCGGCGCCGCCGAGGTGCACGTCCGGATCGCGTCGTCGCCGGTGCGCTGGCCCTGCTTCTACGGCATCGACTTCGCGTCGCCCGCCGAACTCATCGCCAACGGCATGGAGTCCGAGGAGGGCCTCGTCGAGGGCGTGCGGCAGGCGATCGGCGCGGACTCGCTCGGCTACCTCAGCGTCGACGGGATGGTCGCCGCCACCGAGCAGCCGTCCGACGCGCTGTGCAAGGCGTGCTTCGACGGGCACTACCCGATCGATCTGCCCAAGGAGACCTCGATGGGCAAGGCCGTGCTGGAGACGATGCTCAAGAACTCCTCGGCCGGCGAGATCATCGACCCGCTCACCACCGCCAACGACAACGTCAGCGCGGTCATGCGCCCGTAAGGTCTTCCCGGCCTCTCCCGGCGCGGTCGCGACCAGGCGCTCGGGTAGCCTGGTCTGCGCATCATGTCTTTTCCCACGGCCAACTCGAGGAGCGCCACGACCATGAACGACGGTCCCGTCGCCAATCCCGCCGACAGCGGAGCCGGGGCGTCGTACGCCGCGGCCGGTGTCGACATCGACGCCGGTGAACGCGCGGTCGAACTCTTCGCGCCGCACGCCAAGCGCGCCACCCGTCCCGAGGTGCTCGGCGGTCTCGGCGGATTCGCCGGGCTGTTCGCCCTCAAGGGCGACTACCGCGAGCCCGTCCTCGCCGCGTCCAGCGACGGTGTCGGTACCAAGCTGGCCGTCGCGCAGGCCCTCGGCATCCATCACACGGTGGGTCGCGACCTGGTCGCGATGGTGGTCGACGACCTCGTGGTCTGCGGCGCCGAACCGCTCTTCCTGCAGGACTACATCGCCATCGGCAAGGTGATCCCGGAGATGGTCGCCGACATCGTGCGCGGTATCGCCGACGGCTGCTACGACGCCGGCTGCGCGCTGCTCGGCGGCGAGACCGCCGAGCACCCCGGCCTGATGGAGGACGGTCACTACGACATCTCCGCCACCGGCGTCGGCGTGGTCGAGGCCGACGCCGTTCTCGGCCCGGACCGCGTGCGCCCGGGCGACGTCATCATCGCGATGGGCTCGTCGGGCCTGCATTCCAACGGTTACTCGCTGGCCCGCAAGGTGCTGCTCGAATGGGGCCGGATGGACCTGGAGGGGCACGTCGAGGAGTTCGGCCGCACCCTCGGTGAGGAACTCCTGGAGCCGACGCGCATCTACGCCAAGGACTGCCTGGCGCTGGCTGCCGAGACCGACGTCCGCACCTTCGCGCACATCACCGGTGGTGGGCTCGCCGACAACCTCGCGCGGGTGCTTCCGGCCGGGCTGGCCGCCGAACTGGAGCGCGGCTCCTGGACCCCGGCGCCGGTCTTCTCGATGATCGCGCAGCGCGGCCGGGTGGAACGCGCCGAGATGGAGCGCACCTTCAACATGGGCGTCGGCATGGTCGCCGTCGTCGCCCCCGAGGACACCGACCGCGCGCAGGCCATCCTGACCGCGCGGCACGTGGACAACTGGGTGCTCGGGACGGTCGTGCGGGGCGATGCCGGCGCACCCGGCCGGGTCGAACTGCGCGGCGAGTACGCGCGCTTCTAGCGCCGGAAGGATCAGGCCCGGTCACCGCGGTGGCCGGGCCTTTTCAGATGCCGATGCGCCGGACCGAAGGCGCCAGAAAACCCGGGTGCTCGGTCAAGAGCACCCGGGTTCACCGGAAATGCGTGTGAGCAGGCGCGTCAGGCGCGCCGCCACTCCTCTTCGGAGTAGCGGTCGTCGTCGGCCCAGTCGTCGACCGGGTTGTGGGACTGACCTCCACCGCCCGATAGCTCCCGCTGGAGGCTGTCAAGATCTGTGTTCGGCGTCGAGTACTTCAGCTGACGAGCGACCTTCGTCTGCTTTGCTTTTGCCCGGCCACGGCCCATTAGGGACCCCCTCGCACAATGACGGGGCGGCCACTTTGTGGCGGCCCCGTTCTACTCGTTAGTTATGTTCCTGAGGCACAGTCTACCCCGCTTCCGGGGAATATGTCGCCGCCGGGTGCGGTCCGCGCGGCGGGGGCGCTGAGCAGCGGATATGCCGGTGTCGGGGGTCAGTCTCGGCCGCGCAGCCGGTTGACGGCGGCACGGCCCGCGGGGACGGCGTCGTCGGCGGTGTAGTAGTCCGGATCGATCCGGGCTGCGGTACCCGCCGCGCCGACGGTCAGCTCGGCGTCGACCGCGACGGTGCGCTTGACGAGCGCCAGCGCGATCGGTCCCAGGTCGTGATGATCGATGACGGTCCCGATCCGGCCGATCGCCCGTCCGGCGAGGTTCACCGGATCGCCGAGCGCGGGCCGCTCGTCGGCGCTGCCGTCGAGGTGGAGCAGCACCAGGCGGCGCGGCGGGCGGCCGAGGTTCTGCACGCGTGCGACGGTCTCCTGACCGCGGTAGCAGCCCTTGTTCAGGTGGACGGCGCCGCCCTCGTCGGCGGTGCCGATCCAGTCGGCCTCGTGGGCGATGGTGCGCTCATCGGTGTCCAGCCCCAGCCGGGGACGCATGGCGGCGACCCGCAGCGCCTCCTGCGCCCAGACGCCGGCCGCGGCCGCTCCGGCGCCGACCAGCTCGCGCCACCACAGTGCGAGCTCGGTGTCGGGCACCACCAGGTCGACCACCGGCAGGTCCCGGTCCTCGCCGGTCGGCGGCATGATGCGCCAGAATCCGAGCGGCTCGTCCTCGTGGTGCACCTCGGGGAGGTCGCCGGCGTCGTACACCTGCGCGGAGGCCGGGATGTCGAGCAGTTCGGCGATCGGCCCGGTCCGTACGTTCGGGCCGATCAGGGTGAGGACGTGCATGTCGGGCCGGGCGACCGGGGTCACCGCGGCCCGGAACACCATCCGGCTCAGGTATTCCAGCAGCGGCCCGCCGCGGGCGTACTCGGTGTCGAGCCAGGTGATGCCGTCGACATCGGTGAGGACGAAGTGGTCCTCGACGCGGCCGTTGCCGTCGAGCGAGAGGCTCTCCGCGCTGGTCCGGTCGCGCAGGCTCGCGACATCCTGGGTGACGATGGAGTGCAGCCAGGTGAGGCGGTCGTCGCCGTCGAGTTCCAGGACCGCCCGGTCGCTGCGGTCGATCACGGCGGCGCGACGCTGCGCGGCGCGCTGCTCGCCGAGCGGGTCGCCGTAGTGCCAGGCGACGCCGGGGCTGGGATCGTCGTCCGGCGTCGGCACCGCACCGGGATGGCTGAGCAGGATCGGGGAGTGGTCGGAGGCCGCCATGTACCCGAGTCTACGGCGCGGTCACGACCGCGCGATGTGCGAACCTGTGAGGCATGACGATGTTCGTGGTCACCGGCGACGGGCGGGTGCACGATGCGGCGCGCCCACTTCTGCACGCCGACGACCTCGCCGCGCTGCGCGGCGACGGAGTCTTCGAGACGCTGCTGATCCGCGGGGGCCGCGCCCGGCTGCTCGACGCCCACCTCGACCGGCTGGCCGACGGCGCGGCCGCGCTCGGCCTGCCCGCGCCCGACCGGGTCGCGCTGCGCCGGGCGGTCGCGGTCGCGGAGGCGGAATGGGGACGACGCGCCGGCGGCGCGCCCGAGGCCATGCTGCGGATCGTCTACGCGCGCGGCCGGGAGAGCACGCCCGGCGGGCCGCCGACCTGCTATCTGACCGTCGCCCCGGTGCCCGCGCGGGTGGCTGTGGCACGGCGCGACGGGATCGCCGTGCTCACTCTCGACCGCGGCCTCGACCCGCGCGCTGCCGCGCTGCCGTGGGTACTCGCCGGTATCAAGGCTCTCGCCTACGCGGGGAACACCGCGGCGCTGCGCTACGCGCAGGAACGCGGCGCGGACGACGCGATCTTCACGGGCGCCGCGGGGACGGTACTGGAGGGGCCGCGCTCGTCGGTCGTCGTGCAGACCGCCGGGCGGCTGGTGACGCCGCCGCGGTCCGGCCCGATCCTGCCTGGCACCACGCAGGCGGCGCTGTTCGCCGTCGCGCGGGAGCGGGGCCTGCTCGCCCGGGAGGAAGCGCTGACCGTGGACGACCTGCGGGCCGCGGACGGGGTGTGGCTGCTGTCGTCGGTCACGCTCGCCGCGCGCGTCCACACGCTCGACGGCCGGCCGCTGCCGGACCGGGCGGTGCGCCTGGACGTCGCCGGTCTGGTCGACGCGGCCCTCGACCGCGGCACGGATTCCTGAGAATCTGGCACACATCGTGCGCTCACAGAGCCCGTCGGCGACCATGAGAACTACCTGTGAAACACGGCACACGCTGGGGACTTAGGTCCCGATCGAGGTTGGGTCCCGGCTCGATGAGCACGTAGCGTGAATATCGTGTACTACTGCGGGTAGTACTACGGCAGCGGCAGCCCCGCTCGCCCGGAGATCGTGAAGGGAACTTCCGCGTGGACGTCGTCGATCTATCCCGGTGGCAATTCGGCATCACCACCGTCTACCACTTCATCCTGGTGCCCCTGACCATCGGCCTCGCGCCGATGATCGCCGTCATGCAGACGGTCTGGGTCAAGACCGGTAACGAGGCATGGCTGCGGGCCACCAAGTTCTTCGGGAAGGTCTTCCTGATCAACTTCGCCCTCGGCGTCGCCACCGGCATCGTGCAGGAATTCCAGTTCGGCATGAACTGGAGCCAGTACAGCCGGTTCGTCGCCGATGTCTTCGGCGCCCCGCTGGCCATGGAGGGCCTGGTCGCGTTCTTCCTCGAATCGACCTTCCTCGGCTTGTGGTTCTTCGGCTGGAAGCGCCTCCCCAAATGGGCGCACCTGACGTCGATCTGGCTGGTCGCGATCGGCGTGACCGCCTCGGCGTACTTCATCATCGCGGCCAACTCGTTCATGCAGCACCCGGTCGGTGTCGAATGGAATGAGACGCTGGCGCGCCCGCAGATGAACAACTTCGTCGCGGTGATCACCAACAACACCACGCTGGTCGCGTTCCCGCACGTCATCCTGGGTGCCTGGCTCACCGCGGCCACCGTGGTCGCCGTCGTCTGCCTGTACTGGATGGCCCGCAACACGCTGCGCGCCAAGCAACTGGATGCCGGTGACGCCCCGGTCACGACCGCCCCGAGCCAGCTGCGCGACGGCGTCGACGCGACCGGTGAGGAACTGCTCGAGGAGAACCGGAAGCTGTGGCGGCCGGTGGCGCTGTTCGCGCTGTGGATGACCATCTTCTCGGGAATCGGCCTGTTCATCACCGGTGACATGCAGGCCCAGCTGATGTTCAAGCAGCAGCCGATGAAGATGGCCGCCGCCGAGTCGCTGTGCACCACCGAGACCGGCGCGGGCTTCTCCGTGCTGAGCATCGGGCGGCAGAACAACTGTGCGCACATCGACCACGTGATCACCATCCCGAACATGCTGTCGTTCCTCGCCGACCATCACTTCGACAGCAAGGTGCAGGGCGTCGACGAGCTGCAGGAGCAGTACCGCGAGGCGCTGAACATGCCGCACCAGAACTTCGCACCCAACCTGTTCGTCACCTACTGGAGCTTCCGCGCCATGATCACCTGGGCGCTCGGCTCGGTGGTCGTCGCGCTGGGCGGCCTGTGGCTGCTGCGGAAGAAGCGGCCCGGCGGCGGGATCGAGGTGTCGCGCAGGTTCGGCATCCTCTGCCTCTGGATGCTGCCGACGCCGTTCCTGGCCAACGCCTCCGGCTGGATCTTCACCGAGATGGGCCGGCAGCCGTGGGTCGTCGCCCCGAACTGGGCCGATCCCGATCAGGCCGATCCGTACAAGATCCACATGCTGGTGAAGGACGGTGTGTCGTTCAACGGCTCCGGCCTGGTGTGGACCTCGCTGATCATCTTCACGCTGCTGTACGCGGCGCTCGGCGTGGCGTGGTTCGTGCTCGAACGGCGCTACATCCTGGAGGGCCCGGCCGCGCCGGGTGCCGAGGACGCCGAGTCCACCGACGACGGAGACGGTGACGAGCCGCTCTCCTTCCAGTACTGAGAAAGGACCTGAACTGCCATGAATCCGTCAGCTCTGGAAATCGTCTGGTTCGTCCTGATCGCCGTCCTGTTCACCGGGTACTTCGTGCTCGAGGGCTTCGACTTCGGCGTGGGCATGCTGATGCCGTTCCTCGGCCGCAGCAGTGAGCACGACGGCGACAAGCGCCGCCGTCTGATCATCAACACCATCGGCCCGGTGTGGGACGGCAACGAGGTGTGGCTGCTGACCGCAGGTGGCGCGCTGTTCGCCGCGTTCGGCGGCTGGTATGCCACCATGTTCTCCGGCTTCTACCTGCCGCTGTTCCTCATCCTGCTGGCGCTGATCGTGCGCGTGTGCGCGATCGAATGGCGGGCCAAGATCAACGACCCGCGCTGGCGCCTGTGGTGCGACGTCGGGATCGGGATCGGGTCGTGGGTGCCCGCCCTGCTGTGGGGTGTCGCGTTCGCCAACGTCGTGCGCGGTGTGCCGATCGAGGTCCGCGGTCCCAACCACGTCTACACCGGCGGCTTCTGGAACCTGCTGAACCCGTATGGAATCGTCGGCGGCCTCACCACCCTGGTGGTGTTCCTGACGCACGGCGCCATCTTCATCGCGCTGAAGACCAAGGGCCAGATGCGCGACGACGCCACCAAGCTCGCCGCCGCCCTGTCGGTGGCCATGCTGGTGATCGCCGGCACCTTCCTGCTCTGGACGCAGCTGGCATACGGCAAGGACTGGACGTGGGCGCTGGTCGTGATCGGTGCACTCGCGGCGGTGGGCGTGGTGATCGCGACCAACCTGCGGCGCGAGGGATGGGCCTTCCTCGGCACCGCGATCGCCATCGCGGCCACGGTCGGCCTGCTGTTCGGCAGCTTGTACCCGTACGTGATGCCGTCCACGCTGGGCAGCGATCAGGGTCTGACGATCATGAACAGCTCGTCGAGCCAGTACACCTTGGTGATCATGACCTGGGCGGCTGTGATCATGACGCCGATCGTGATCGGATACCAGGCATGGAGCTACTGGGTGTTCCGGAAGCGGCTGTCGATCGACGACGTTCCGGAGACGCCGGCGGGTCTGTCGCTGAAGACCACGGTCTGACGGTGCCCGCCGGCGTCCGGCGCCCGCCGCTGGACCCGCGCCTGCTGAAGTATTCGCCGTCCGCGCGCTGGTATGTGGTGCTGACGGCCCTGGGCCAGGCGGCGACGGTGGTCGCGATGATCGTCGCCGCCGTCGCCCTGGCCGGGCTGCTGTCCGAGGTGATCACCGATCCGGCCGCGCGCAGCTTCGCCGCCCAGGCCACGCACCTGTGGGTGCTCGGGGCGGCGCTCGCGGTCCGGGTGGTGCTCGACTACGTCGCCGGCCGGTACGCGCATCGCGCGGCGCTGAGCACCATCGGGCAGCTGCGCCGGAGGGCCCTCGACCGGCTCACCGACCCTGCGCGCACGTCACCGCGCGACCTGCTGGCCGAGCGGGAACGGGCCCTGACCGTCGCCCTGCGCGGGCTCGACAGCCTGGTCGACTACTTCGCCGGCTACCTGCCTGCGCTGCTGGCCACGGCCATCGTGACCCCGGTCGTGGTGGTCGTGATCGGGTCGGCCGACCTCACCTCGGCGATCCTGGTGCTGATCACGCTCCCGCTGATCCCGATCTTCATGGTGCTGATCGGGCTGCTGACCCGCGACCGCACCGAACGCAAACTGGAGTCGATGAGCGCGCTCACCGCGCAGCTGATGGACCTGATCACCGGCCTGCCGACGCTGCGCGCCCTCGGCCGCGCGCAGGCGCCCGCCGCCCGGGTGGAGCGCCTCGGCCAGAACCTGCGGCGCCGGACCATGTCGGCGCTGCGCGTCGCCTTCCTGTCCGGCACCGCGCTGGAACTCATCGCCACCCTGTCGGTGGCGCTGGTCGCCGTCGGCATCGGCGTGCGCCTGGTGAGCGGTGAGATGACGCTGTACGCGGGCGTGCTGGCGCTGGTGCTGGCCCCCGAGGCGTACCAGCCGCTGCGCCGGGTCGGCGCGCAGTTCCACAACTCCGAAGACGGCATGACCGCCGCCCGGGAGATCCTCGCGCTGATCGAATCCGGGGACTCCGCTGCGGTGTCCGATGGTCCGGGGGCCGCCGTGGAGGTGGCCGGCGCGGCCGTCGAACTCACCGGGATCGGGGTGCACGGCCGCGACGGCTGGGCGCCGCGCGGGGTCACCGCGCGGCTGGAGCCAGGCCGGGTGAGCGTGCTGACCGGGCCGAACGGCAGCGGCAAGTCGTCGGTGCTGGAAGTGATCCTCGGCCTGTTGCGGCCCGATGAGGGCACGGTGACGATCGCCGGGCAGCCGCTCGGTGACGTCGACCTCGATGCCTACCGAGCCCAGATCGCGTGGCTCCCGCAGCAGCCCGTCGTGATTCCCGGGACGATCAGGCAGAACCTCGAACTCTTCGGCGCCGCCGATCCCGGGTTGCTGGAGAAGGCTTGTGCGGCCACCGGATTCGACGAGGTGCTGGCCGATACGGCCGACGGTCACGACACGATCCTGGGCGCCGGTGGTGCGGGCCTGTCGGCGGGTCAGCGCCAGCGGCTCGCCCTCACCCGGGTGCTCGCCTCGCCGGCGCCGCTGCTGCTGCTCGACGAACCGACCGCGCACCTGGACGCGGACAGCGAGGACCGGGTGCTGACGGCGATCGCCGAGCGCGCCGCGGCGGGTGCGACGGTCGTGATGGTGGCGCACCATCCGGTGGCCGTCGGCGGCGGCGACGTGGTCGTCGAACTCGGCCCGGCCGCGCCGGTGGACGGAGCCCTCCGATGATCGCGGCACTGCGGTTCCTGGGCCTCGGGCGGCGGCCGGTGGTGATCCCGGTGCTGTTCGGCGTGGCCGGCGCGCTGTCCGCTCTCGGCTTGGCCGCGCTGTCGGCGTGGCTGATCACCCGGGCCTGGCAGATGCCGCCGATCCTCTACCTGTCGGTCGCCATCACCTCGGTCCGCGCCCTCGGCATCTCGCGCGCGCTGTTCCGCTACCTGGAACGACTCGCCACCCACGACGCCGCGCTGAACATGATGGCCACCGCGCGCACCCGCATCTACCGGGTGCTGGCCGGCGGGTCGCCGGCGTACTCGGTGAGCCTGCGCCAGTCGCAGCTGCTCGCCCGCACCGCCGACGACGTGGACGACATCGGCAACGCGCTGATCCGCGGTCTGATCCCGATGGCGGTCGGCGCGGTGACCTCGGTGGCGGCGGTGCTGATCATGGGGATGGTGTCGTGGCGGGCGGCGCTGGTGCTCGCGGTGTGTCTGCTGGTCAGCGGGGTCCTGGCGCCGTGGCTGGCCGCGCGGGGTTCGTCGCTGGCACTCGACGACAGTGCCCGTGCCCGCGAGGACGTCGCCGCCGAGACGACCGCGCTGCTGTGGCACGCGCCGGAGCTGGCGGTCGCCGGACGGCGGCGCGCGGTGCTGGACTCGCTGGCGGCGGCGGATCGCCGTGCCGCGGCGGCCACCGACCGGGGGACCGCGTGGCAGGTCTGGGGTACCTCGGCGACGCCGCTGGCCCTCGCGGTCAGCGTGGTCGCGGCCGCGCTGATCGCCGTCGACCTGGCCACCGGCGTGCACGGCTCGCTGCTGGGCGTGTCGTCGGAGTCGACGCGCTTCACCCCGATGCTGTTCGGTGTGCTGGTGCTGCTCCCGCTGTCGTCGTTCGAGTCGACCGGCCCGCTCACCGAGGCCGGGATCGCATGGGAACGAGGCCGCCAGGCGGCCCGGCGGGTGATGGCACTGGTCGACGGGGCGGCCCCGAGCCGGTCGGGGTCTCGACTCCGCTCGACCGACGTCTTCGTCGAGACCACCGCCGATCCGGTGATCGATCCCGCGCCCGCGGCGCTGGCCGCCGAGGGCCTCCAGTGGGGCTGGGAGACGCCGCTCGGCCCGGAACGCGGGCTCGATCTGGCGCTGGCCCCGGGGGAGCGGCTGGTGGTCGTGGGCCCGAGCGGCTGCGGTAAGTCGACGCTGCTGCTCACCCTCGCCGGACTGCTCGATCCCCTCGGCGGCACGGTGACCGCGACGCACGACGACGGCGCACCGGTCCCGCTGCGCTCGGCGTCGTGCTATTTCGCCGAGGAGGCGCACCTGTTCTCCACCTCGGTCCGGGAGAATCTGCTGGTCGCGCGCGGTGATGCCGCCGACGCGCAGGTCCGCGCGGCGCTCGGCGACGTCGGCCTCGGCGACTGGGTCGATGCGCTGCCCGACGGGCTGGACACCGACCTCACCGGCGGTGGTTCCGCCCTCTCCGGCGGTCAGCGCCGCCGTCTGCTGCTGGCGCGCGCTCTGCTCCACCCGGCGCCGATCGTCCTGCTCGACGAGCCCGCCGAGCACCTCGACGAGCTCGACGCCCAGGCGATCCTCGAACGCATCTGCGCCCGCGGCGACGGCGCGCTGTTCGGCCCGGAACGGGTGGTCGTGGTCGTGACGCACCAGCACGCGGTGGCCGCCGGCGCGGCCGGCGCGCGTCTTCTCGCACTCGACGTCGCGCGCTGACCCGGGCCCGGATTGCCCTCGGGTGCGGACATCGGGGCGTTCGGCTCCTGTCCGGGTGGCTCTCGGGTCGTGCGCTGAGGTGTGACGCCTGGTCTCACCGGTGTTACGCCCGGATCACCGCGCGCTCACCGGTCCGGGGCATCGTCGTGTGCGAACGGACGGTGGGTCAGCATGGGTGAACCTAAACGAGGAGGTACCCCATGCCCATCACCGACCGGCAGATCACCCTGCGCTTCCTGGCCGCGCCGACCGATGTCGCCACGCTCGGCGGGGGCGTCCGCGGCGGCCGGATTCTGGAGTGGGTCGACAAGGCCGCGTACGCCTGCGCGGCGGCGTGGTCGGGCGGCTACAGCGTCACCGCGTACGTCGGCAACATCAGTTTCGGCCGGGACATCTCGTCCGGCGACATCGTCGAGGTGACGGCCACGCTGGTGCACACCGGCCGCAGTTCCATGCACATCGAATGCACGGTCGGCTCGGCCGATCCGCGCGAGGGGACCTTCCACGCGGCGAGTTCCTGCCTGCTCGTCTTCGTCGCGGTCGACGACGGCGGGCGCCCCACGCCGGTCCGCCAGTGGCAGCCGGTGCTCGGTGCGGACGTCGCCAAGAGCCGGGAGGCTCAGGAACGCGCCGAACGTCGTCGCCGGATCGAGGCGGCGATGGAGCTGGCGGACTACCGGGCGTCCTCGGCGGCGCTGGACGCGGGCACCCGCTTCCTGGCGGCGCCGACGGACATCAACTGGGGCGGGAAGGCGCACGGCGGCCGGGTGATGAGCTGGATCGACGACGCCGCCTACCTCTGCGGCGTCCGCTGGTGCTCCGGGGAGGTGGCCACCGCGTACATGGGCGGGGTGCGGTTCTATCGGCCGATCCACATCGGCCAGGTCGTGGAGGTGTCGGCGC
Source organism: Gordonia sp. PP30 (assembly GCF_023100845.1). Taxonomy (NCBI): domain Bacteria; kingdom Bacillati; phylum Actinomycetota; class Actinomycetes; order Mycobacteriales; family Gordoniaceae; genus Gordonia; species Gordonia sp. PP30. The sequence continues at coordinate 794,539 of NZ_CP095864.1, forward strand.
GGCTGATCCACACCGGGCGGCAGACCATGCACGTCGCCGTGCACGTCCGGGCGCACTGGCCGCGCGAGGGGAGCGAGACCTCGCGGCTGGCCGCGCACAGCCTGACCGTGCTGGCGGCGCTCGACGGCGCCGGCGACGCCACGTCGGTCAAGCCCTGGCGTCCGCAGCTGCCGGGCGACGTCGCCCTGGATCTGCACGCGCGGGAGCTGATCGCGATTCGGGGGCGTCGGGAACCGGCCAGCCAGCACCGGATGGTCGAGATCTGAGCCGGGCCGGTATCGCGGGAGGGTCAGCCGATGACGCGCTTGAGTTTCGCGGACAGGCGGGGCGTGAGGTCGCCCTCGCCGTCGAGGCGTTCCTCCACGTAGGCGAGGTCGCCGTCGGGGACCAGGCCGTAGAGGCGCTTGGCCGCACCGGTGTGGGCGCCGGTCTCGGTGCGGATGGTGACGTCGGTGGTGAGGTTCCACGACGTCTGGTTGAGCGGCCGCCCGTAGTAGAGCTCGATGGAGCCCTCGGCGTGGGTCAGCAACAGCTCGATGGTGTCGTCGTCGCCGATGCGCCAGAAGCCGGATTCCCGCAGGTCGGGGCGGACGTAATCGCCGTTCTCGTCGAGTACCCACGAGCGCGACTGCCAGGAGAGGTAGTTGCCGCCGTCGTGGCTGACGATGATCTGCTGGCCGAACGCGTAGTCGTCGCCGGTCAGCGGGTGGTGGCCTTCGCCCTCACCCTTCCAGACTCCGACCAGCGGAAGCAGGCCGAGAAGGCCGGGATGCAGGTCGGGCCCGAGGCGCAGATTCGCGGTGTCGATGGGCAGCGGAAGGTCGCCGACCGTCGGGACGTTCTTGTCCGCGGTGTCGGCGGCGCGCTGCTCGGCGTCGGCGATGGCCTCGTTGCCCGAGCGCGTCATGACTCGTCGGAGACCAGGCGGTAGATGACGTACAGCGAGGTCCAGATGATCAGCAGCGTTGCCAGTCCCAGCAGAACTTCGAAGAAGATAACCACACGCCGATGATACCGCGCCGGGCGTGACGATCAGAGTCCGCCCGGGCAGCTATGGCCGATCCCACTGCCGGGCGGTCGCGGGTACCGTGGCGGCGTGACTGAGCGACGGATCCTGCGCCCCGGTGACACCGGCGTGAACCCCTATTCTCTGCTGACCGCCCTGGTGGTGCCGCGGCCGATCGCCTGGGTCGCCACCCGCGATCGCGACGGTGTCGGCAATCTGGCACCGCACTCGTTCTTCACCGTCGCCTCGCATCGGCCGCCGATCATCGCGTTCACGTCGATCGGTGTGAAGGACACGCTGCGGAACATCCTGGCGACCCGGGAGTTCACCGTCAGCCTGGTCAGCGAGGACCTGATGGTCACGGCCAACGACACCAGCGCCGGTTTCGGCCCGGAGGTCGACGAAGCCGAGCACGTCGGTCTGGCGATGGCGCCCAGCAGCGTCGTCGCTCCGCCGTTCGTCGCCGCCAGTCCGGCCGCCCTGGAATGCCGGCTGCACACCACCGTGGGCTTCGGGGCGTCGACCATGATCTTCGGCGAGGTGGTCGCCTTCAGCATCGACGACGACGTGCTCGACGGCGAGCACCCCGACTTCGGGAGGCTGCGGCCAGTGTCCCGGCTCGGCCGCGACGAGTGGGGCCTCCCGCCCGAGGTGGCGCGCCGGGCGCGCCCGGACTGACGACCCCGTCCTGGGCGATGTGTCGCGGATCTTGTCGCGGGCCGACAGACGTAGTGAATCTTGCCGGATCTCTCATGGACTCCGCGACAGATTTCGGCGTCGACAAGATCCCGACAGATCGCCCCGGGCGGTGTCCGCGGTGTGGAGGGCTTCTGAGAGTCTTGCAGTGCAAGAACTCGAAAGCCCCGACCCGCCATGAGGCGGATCGGGGCTTCGACGAGCGAAGAGCTACTTCGCGACGGTGACGTCCTGGTTGTGGATGCCGGGGCCTTCGGGGCTGACCGTCACGTCGCCGTTGCCCTGCGAGCTGAGCGCGCGGAGCGTCCAGGTGCCGGGGGCGGCGAAGAAGCGGAAGTCGCCGGTAGCCGAGGCCACGACCTCGGCGGTGAACTCGCCGGTGCCGTCGAGCAGACGCACGAACGCGCCGGCCACGGGGGTGCCCGCACCGTCGACGACCTGCCCGGTCAGGACGGTCTCCTTCTCGACGTCGACGCCGGCCGGGATGGTCTGACCCTGCTTGGGGGCTGCGCACATAGCAGTTGTCCTCTTTCTCAGATCTCGATCGGAACGCCGACGAGCGAGCCGTACTCGACCCAGCTGCCGTCGTAGTTCTTGACGTTCTTCTTGCCCAGCAGCTCCTGCAGCACGAACCAGGTGTGGCTGGAGCGCTCGCCGATGCGGCAGTAGGCGATGGTCTCCTTGGCGTCGTCGAAGCCCTTCTCCGCGTACAGCGCGGTCAGCTCGTCGTCGCTCTTGAAGGTGCCGTCCTCGTTGGCGGTGGTCGACCACGGGATGTTGATCGCGCCGGGGACGTGGCCGCGCTGCTGCGCCTGCTCCTGGGGGAGATGCGCCGGCGCGGAGATCTTGCCGGAGAACTCGTCGGGGCTGCGGACGTCGACCAGGTTCTTGACGCCGATCGACTCGACCACCTCGTCGCGGAAAGCGCGGATCGAGGCGTCGGCCGGCTGCGCGACGTAGGTGGTGGCCTCGCGCACGACGGTCTCGCCGTTCAGCGGGCGGCCGTCCAGCTCCCACTTCTTGCGGCCGCCGTCGAGCAGACGGACGTCCTTGTGGCCGTAGGTCTTGAAGTACCAGTAGGCGTAGGCCGCGAACCAGTTGTTGTTGCCGCCGTACAGCACGACGATGTCGTCATTGCCGATGCCGCGCTCACTCAGCAGCTTGGAGAAGCCGTCGGCGTCCAGGAAGTCGCGGCGCACGCCGTCCTGCAGGTCCTTGCGCCAGTCGAGGCGAACCGCGCCCGGGATGTGGTTGAGGTCGTAGATCGAGGTGTCCTCGTCGACCTCGACGAACACCACCTCGGGGTTGTTCAGATTCTGCTCAGCCCAGTCGGCGCTGACCAGCACATCGGCACGTGCCATGGTCGATCCTTTCATCGGTGGTTGCCACTGGGACCCGACGGTACAACAGCTCGCCGACGGTCCTGACCGACGAGTTCAGTAGGTGCCGGGGGTCACCGTGCCCGAGGGGGCATCGCCGGCCAGGATCAGGTCGCTTCCGCGGGTGAATGCACTGGTCGGGGCAGTTTTCCACGCCATCGGGAGGATCGGCAGCGTCGTTGAGAAGAGTTTAAGTACGCGTGAGCGAAATTCCGGCGGGACGTCGTCGGAGAAGTGTTCTTCGGGCCCGGTGTAGAAGTCGGTGGCCTGAATCCGGAGGCGTCCCTCCTTCACGAAAACCCGTGCGGTGACACTCACCTTCACCTTCGGATGGTGGTATTCCGACGCCGACGGCGGGTACTTGCCGTCGTACGGCGGCGAGCCGGGCAGCGGGACGGTGCCGCTGAGCATGATGCCGTCGGTGCGCTCGATCAGACCGTCGCCCGGACCGCCGCCGCCGACCTTGCCCTTCGGTGCGGGGCTGTTGATATAGAGGTCGATGATGTTCATCAGCCGGCCCAGGTTCGGCGAATTGACGCGCGTCTCGGCCACCATTCGATGGAAATGGATGGGTGACGTCGGTGAGACGTCCCAGACGTTCCCGACGGTCGGGTGATACAGCCGCGCGCCGACGTCGACGGTGCAGCCGCCGAGGTCGCCGCAGTCGTCGATGCCGACTCCGCGGGCGCTGATCGTCATCTTGGGCAGCGCACCGCTCGACATCTCGGTGAGGAACGGGCGGCCCGAGTAGACCACCTCGGGTTCGTAGGTGATCATGGGCGACGACATCAGTGCCCGCGCCATCCGATGCTCCGCCCGTGAGGCGGTGATCAGGTCCGCGATCAGGGCGATGACCAGCAGTGCGACCACCACGACCACGGCCGCGGCGACGCTCCGGCGAGCGCGTACGGCACCGGTGATTCGGGTCGGAGGGGTCATTGCCGCTATTCTGTCACTAGAGTTTTACGGAGCTGCGGCCAGCGTCGATCGACAGCCCACACGCAAGGCCACCTCGAGATCGGAGTGGTAGTGGACCTGTTGCTGTTGACCGACGAGGACTCCGCGGACGCGGTGCTCTCCTCTCTTTCCCTGCTTCCGCACCGTGTGCGGGTGCTTCCCGCGGACACTTCCGCCCTCACTGAACTCGGTGACGCCGAGGTGATCGTGGTCGACGCCCGGCGTGACCTGGCCGGCGCGCGGGCGCTGTGCCGTCTGCTGCAGGGGGGGCGTGCACGGCTGGCCGCCGTCCTCACCGAGGGTGGTCTGGTCGCGATCACCGCCGACTGGGGTATCGACGACTTCCTGCTCCCGGAGACCGGACCCGCCGAGCTCGACGCCCGGCTGCGGCTGCTGGTCGCCCGCGGTGCCGGCGGTGACGCCGAGCCCGACGACCGGGTGACCCTCGGTGAGCTGGTGATCGACGAGGCCACCTACACCGCACGACTGCGCGGCAAGCCGATCGACCTGACGTACAAGGAGTTCGAGCTCCTCAAGTTCCTGGCGCAGAACGCCGGCCGGGTCTTCACCCGCGCGCAACTGCTGCACGAGGTGTGGGGTTACGACTTCTTCGGCGGCACCCGCACCGTCGACGTGCACGTACGACGACTTCGCGCCAAACTCGGCAGCGACCACGAGGCCCTGATCGGGACCGTCCGCAACGTCGGCTACAAGGCGGTCCGTCCCCCGCGCGGCCGCGACGCCGCCCCGGACCAAGAACCCGACGACGAGGCCGGCTGACCGTCCCCCTCGGGGTCGCGTGTCGCCTGCCGACCTGCGCACCCTCGCTTGCCACACGGTCGCGATACCCGTGGTGTGCCCGCGACGCCCGCCGCGATCGCGACACCAGCGGGAGTCGCTTCCCTGACCGGTGTCGCGTCTGCAGTTCGACTGTCGCGCCCGCGCCGCCATCTGGCTCTCGCGGCGCGTCTCCTCCATGTCGAGTGACTCTTCACGCCGATCGGGTGGCTCTTCATGCTGGTCCAGCAGAGTCGAAAACGCCTACTCCCGGGTGATTATGAAACAGACCGAATGTACAGAACTGTGTAACCGTGTTTGGATCTTTGATGCCTATTGTCGCGGTCTCGGGATTCTGGCCGGAATGCCGCGGATCTTCTGATAGCGTCCTTGCGCTGTAAGCCGGTGCGGCCATGTGTACTGGCAGTTTCTATTGGTGAGGGTGTCTCTGTGATCGGTTTCTCGCGTGTGGGTGTGGTATTCGTCGCGGCGGTGATGGGCCTGACGGCAGGGGGGGTGGTATCGCTTCAGCGTCGAATACCATCCGATTTGTGGACAAGTCGGTCGCTAAAAAGTTGCCGGACGGGTGGACGCTGACGGCCCGCAAGCTCGATGAGCGGCTGGTGCGGGTGCATCCGCTGAACAATGCGCCGCAGACCTCGCGGGAGGGATTCCTGTCGGTGCGGGGCGCCGCGGGAATCACCGGGACGGGGACGTCTCCGGTGCGGGCGGCGTCGGTCGGTATCGCTCTTGAATATGGCTGCCAATTAGCCTTGGATGGGGTCACCATCGGGGGCTCAGCGGGTCCGCAGTTGGGACTTTCGGTGAGTTGGCCCCCGGGGCCACGATCGGCGGTCAGGCCATGGGCACGGTGACGGCGAACTTCCGGCCCGGCACCATGGAAACGATCGAGCTGGCCTCCCGGCCGCTGTCCGGCCCGACGGGCGGGATCGACATCGACAATGTGTCGATCCGGGTGACCGGATGTGCCGGTACGGTCGCCCTGCGTGTGATAGTTCGCGCGGCGGTCAGTACATCGAACAATGATTCGACTGTGCACGTGTACTCGAAGGCGCACGTCCTGTGAGCGCGCCGGAGACGACCGCGCCGGAGACGGCCGCGGCCGCCGCCGTTCAGACGGACCCGATCGCCGTGTCGCCGCCCACCCCGGTACCGGGGCCGACGGGTGAGCAAGGCCCGTCCGGGGCTGGGGCACGGACGGTGCCGGTGGTGACGATGGTGTTGTTCCTGGCCGGGTGTGTGGTGCTGGTTCTGGCGGCGGTGAACATCCTGCATTTGCCCGAGTGGTCGAAGCGGTGGGGACAGGTGTGGGTGTTCCTGGTGTTCTTCCTGGTGATGGCGATCGCCGGTCGCTGGTTCTGGGCTGGGATCGATGCCATCATCGGCGCGTTGCGCGGACCGAAGCAGTGAACGCGCGGCGAGTATCCCGCCGCTTGCTGTGGGTGCGGGCCGGTGCAGCTGGCGTGATCGTCGCCGCCGCCGGAATTCTCGGTGCGGCCGCCGGGTCTGGTGTGGCCGGTGCGGATGCGTTGTGTGATCAGATGCGGGCCCAGTACGGGCCGAACTGGCCGTGTGTCAGTGTGCCGAACTACACCCCGCCCACCCAGGAGCCGTTGCCGACCGTGCCCGGGCAGACCGGTGCTCCTGGTGGTGGGGGAGGTAACTTCGGTGCCGATCCGGGTGCGGGCCCGGGGGTGGGGAATGGGACGCCGATCGTGCCCGTCCCCGGGGCGACACCGCTACCCGCGGTCCCTGGCAACCCCGGCGGTACCGGTGGTGAGGTGCCTACCGGTCCTGGTGTTCCGGGCCGGACGCCGGCGCCCGCCCCGGCAACGAGGCCCGCCCCGACGGCGCCTGCCCCGACGACGGTGCCCAATCATGGTGGTCCCGTTCTTCGTCCCGCGCCCGCCGATCCGGCCGATCCGGATTCGGGTGGGATTCCGGTCGAGGCGTGGCTGCTGGTCGCTGGTGCGGCGCTGGCCGGCTCCCATCCCCGTGCCCGGTCGTGGCTGCGGCGGGGTGGTTCCACCCGGGGGCAGATCGGCCCGAGTCGTCTGGTCTTGATCCATGATGAGACCTCGCCCACGACGTACCGGTTCGCCACCAACACCCCTGATGGTGGGCACACGACGATCAATCGTATGGTTCGGCCACCTTGTACGACCGTGTGAACCGTCCTGGTCCGGTTGGAGACCTGGATTAGGCCACCTCGGTGTTGAGGCGGCGTTCTGACGGTAGCGCTCCTCATGGTCAGTCGGCGAGGTGTAGCCGATCGCTGAGTGCAGGCGCTCGGTGTTGTACCAGTGCACCCAGGCGGCGGTCGCACGTTCCACCTCGGCACGGCCGGTCCAAGATCGGGACCGTTCACCGTCGATCAGCTCGGTCTTGTACAAGCCGATCGTCGACTCCATCAGCGCATTGTCGAGCGCGTCGCCCACGGAGCCGATCGACCCGGTGATCGCGGCCTCGCGGAGCTCGGTGGAGAACGCAATGGACGTGTACTGGCTACCGGCGTCGCTGTGGTGCACTAAACCTGTTGGGGTGAAGGTGAATTCACCTCGTCGGCGAGTGAAGAGGGCTTGCTCGACGACACTGGTCACCAACGGGGTGTGCTTGCTCGACATGACCCGCCATCCCAGGATCCGGCGAGAGAAGACGTCGACGAGGAACGCGGCGTAGACGAAGCCGGCGAGGGTCCACACGTAGGTGAAGTCGGCCACCCACAACTGATCGGGCGCAGTCGGCCGGTTCCATTGCCGCTCGACATGATCGGGGAACCTTGGTGCCCGATCATCGCCTCTGGTGGTGATGGTGCGATGCGCGCCTCGAACGGCGCCGGAGATGCCGCTGACCACCATCAACCGGGCCACTTGATCACGCCCCATCGCGTGGCCGGCGTGCCGCATCGCGTGCCAGAGCTTGCGGACTCCGTAGACGCGACGATTGCGGTCGTAGACCTGGAACACCGCGTGCGCGGCGTACGCCTCGGCCAGCACGACCTCGGAGACCGCGCCGGTCTTCTTGCGTGCGTAATAGGTTGACGGGGCGATCGCCATGCCGTGCTCGGTGAGCACGCGGCAGATCGGGTCGACCCCGAACCGTTCCCGGTGAGCGTCGATATAGTCGACGATCACCGCAGTCGGCGGTCGACCTCCGCCGCTGCGAAAAACGCTGACGCAGTCTTCAAAATCTCGTTGGCCCTTCGCAATTCAGCATTCTCCTTCCGGAGGGCCTTCAGCTCAGCCGAGACCGACGAGCCCGATACTGCATCGCCCGACGACCCTGCTGCTTCGTCGGCGTCGATCCAGTTGCGCAGAGTGGCGGGATTGATATCGAGGAGAGCGCCGACGTGTCGGCGGGCGCCAAGCTTGGACTCGCCGTCGTTCTCCTTCAGCCGGTCGTGATACATCCGGACGGCCCGCTCACGGGTCTCCTGATCGAACTTGCGTGGTGCTGCCATGATCGCATTCTCCTGGTGCGTTCACGGTCTCCACCAGACCCAGGACGGTTCAGTGACGGGAACGTGGTTCGCAGCTACGCGCGGCCCTGGGCCTTCGATTCGGCAGGGCGGCCACAGAAGACCTGGTACGAAGTCGACCAGAACGGCGACCTCATCCAGCACGTCGAACCCGCCGACAACGCCCTCTACCCGATCCTGGCCGACCCCACCGACACCGCCGTCGCGGGCGGCACCGCTGCAGCGATCGCCGCAGGCGGAGATCCCGCGGTCATCGCGGTCTCCGCCGCGGCCCTGGCAGCCACTGATAGTGGCGGCATTGAGGACGATCAGGACCGGGCGCAGATGCAGCTCTTGGATCCCTTCGGCGATCACGGCGATCCTGGTCAAGGGCCGCGCGAGCGCCCCGCACCAGGTCAGCACACAGACTTCGGTCAGACCGCCCCGATGCTGTATGGCGGTCAACTCGACAACATGCTGATCGAGCGCCGCAACGACGACGGATCGGTCACCTACCTCAGACGCGACACCGATCAGACCGGAACAACAACCGAGCGCCCGGTCGACCACCTGGAGATCTCCGAAGAAGGGCCCGTCTACTACTTCGACGACGGAACCGCCACGAACGGCGCCGGAGACACCGTCGAGAAGATCGACGGCGTCTACTGGGTCATCAAACCCGTGAGCGACCGCACCACCGAGATGACCGCACTCATCAACGGCAAGACCGTACGGGTCACACAGACCCGATTGCCGAACGGGAACCTGATGGTGACGGGACCAGGATACTGGCGGCGAATATACGATTTTGACGGCAACCTACTCAGCGAACAACAGCTAGACCCCGGCCGGGTCGTCGCTGACAGCTCGACCAACCGCTTCATACTTTCCGCCGTCCTGACCCGCGGAATTGGACCAGCCGCTAGAGGCGGGATGGCACTATGGAGACTTCTTCGAAAAGGCAAGGAGAAGCCCTCTGTCAAGACCGGATTGCGCGGCGGTCGGAGTGGTAGAGGAGCTTCCGAACGGCACAGGTCGATAGTCGAGAAGGGTGCTGAAGGCGGGTCGAAAGGTGTTGAAGTAGTAACGCGTGGGGCTGGGACCGTTCGTAAGTCGGGGGACGCCTTTCTTGATATCATACAGAAGATCGGGGGTCGGCCTGCTGGCCCCCTCACCACTGGCCAGCGGGTTCCTGAGGCGCCTCGGGTGTTGCCGGGCGGTCCGCCGCACATTGAGGGTGGTTCACTGCTTGTGTTCGGTGCGGTTCTATTGACATTGCTACTCAACTGGATAAAGGGGCTGATTCCACATGGAGGGAAGTGAAGAGTTTCTTACTGTGGTGAGGGACGACGTGCGGATGGATCACATCCGGAGCATGGTTGCCAACGCTTTGCTCTGCCGAGAAGAAGAACTTCATCAGCAAATCAAGACAATGATGTCGTGGACTGACGCCGACGCAGTCCTATATGTGTGCGGAGCTGCGGGCGCGTGGTGGGCGGCGAGAGCATGTCGTGAGGAGTCGGGAATGGATAAGCGCAGGTTGGGGGCTTGGTGCAGTGCGCTTCATCCGTCTGTGGGCGGGTACTCTGCCGTAGATTTCACATATGTCTACGACCTGATAGCAAGGCTGATAGGCGCAGATCGGCGAATTCCAACGGATCCAGCGACTGGACAGTATGATTCAATGTTCAATGTGCATGCGGCTTTCGGAACATTTCTATATGGAACAAACCCCTGGCGAGATGACCTGTGGCAGGAGATGATTGAGGACATGCGAGGTTGGGGTCCCCTTGAGAATTCTTAGCCGGAAGACTGTGAAGCGTGACATCGACGAGTTGCGATCGAGGATGGATGATGTCTGGGATCGTGTTCCTGTAGCGCAGGATAGAACTACTCTGATTGAAGAGTTTATTCGAGAAGTCTTCGGGAGTCGAAGCATTGTGCTTGCGCGAGCCGCAATGTCTGTGACTCTCATTCGGGTCGATCAGATACGGCGCAGTGCGTTCAGCGATGGCGGCCGTGCTCCACAGGCTCTGGCGGGAAGTTTACCGGCCGACGATCTTGCGCGATCCATTGGAGCGGCGATCGCACCCCGAGCGCAGGTTTTCGGGGAGGCGTTTGATGAATCGAATATGGTGCAGACAGTTGCCAGAATACTCGCGGCCGGGGCGCGCGGGGGGATGACTGACATCGGTACATATGATGATGACTTCGAACTTATTTCGGCACTGCTCCTGTCATTGACGGTCAACCTGGACGACTGGGAGGAGATCTACAGTATGCATTCTTCGCGCGATGTCCGGCGCCGATTGGCAAGGGCGTCTGAGATGTTTAATTCCCTAGCCGGGGACTAGGAGAGTGCAGGATTTATCTGACGTTCGAGTGGAGATTTTGCGCCGTTATTGCGCTGATCTAGTGCCGCGTGTCTTTAGTTAGTTTTCGGTTGGGCTTTCTTCAGGATGTCGTCGGCGGTCTTGGTCCAGACGAAGGGGTGTTTGCGGTCGTTCCAGCCGCTGATGAATGCCCGGATCTTCGCGTTGAGGTCTTTGACTGAGGTGAATACGCCACGGCGGATCGCTTGCCGGTCGATGATGCCGAACCAGACCTCGACGAGGTTGAGCCAGGATCCGGAGGTCGGGGTGAAGTGCACGTGCATGTTCGGGTGCTGGACGAGCCAGTCGCGGACTTCGGCCTTCTTGTGGGTGGCGTAGTTGTCCATCACCAGGTGCAGTTCCTGGCCGGGGTAGGTGCGGTCGATCTGTCGCAGGAACGACAGGAACTCCTGGTGACGATGCCGTGGCTTGACTGCGCCGGTCACTTGGCCGGTCGCGATGTCCAGGGCGGCGAACAACGTGGTCGTGCCGTGCCGCTTGTAGTCATGAGTGCGGCGTTCGATCTGCCCGGGCCGTATCGGCAGCATCGGCGCGGTCCGGTCCAGGGCCTGGATCTGCGACTTCTCATCGACGCACAGCACGATCGCGTTCTCCGGCGGTTCCAGATACAGGCCGACGACGTCGGTGACCTTCCCGGCCAGCTCCGGGTCGGTGGAGAACTTGAAGGTTCCCGACCGCCACGGCTGCACACCGTACTCGCGCCACGCGCGTGCGATCGTGGCGTTCCCGACCCCGAGATGGGCGGCGAGCAACCGTGAGGACCAGTGCGTGACCCCGTACTTCTTCGGAGGCGGCATCAACGTGGCCGACACGATGTCGGCGTGATCGATACGCCGGGGCCGGCCGGGCCGATCAGCATCGAGCAAGCCGGCCATCCCGTCGTGCAGGTACCGGTACCGCCACTTGCGGACCGTCGGGATCGACACCCCGACGACGTCGCTGATATGCGAGTTCGCCCACCCCTCAGCGGCCAGCGCCACGATCCGCGCCCGCCTCACCACGCCAGCCGGCGTCGAGGTCGATCGCAGCAACCGATCAAGCTCAACATCATCGCCCTCACGCAATTCCAGTGCCGGGGCCGGAGAATTCGCCATAACCCATTCTCTCAACCCCGGAACAGGAAACTAATTAACGCCACGCGACACTAGTGGTGGGTGGAGTCACCAGTCGGCGGCGCGGTCTATGTGAAGGAGAGTGATGCGATCCTCGACGGATTCTCTGAGGCGGTCACGTCGTCCTCGCCTGATTGCCGTCGCCGTGCTTGTCCGGCTCTTCAACTCTGAGAGTGCGTAGGTGGGATCTGGGCTGACCGGGCGTGGGCACAAGATGTAGGCGGGTCCTGGGTGTGAAGATGGAAGTTCCTACACACCCATTTTCACGCCACAGGACCCATGAGCGAGCTTACTGCCGATGTTGCTGACACGATCTGCCGAACCGTCGAGCTGGGGGTGACGATCACCGGCGCCGCTGTCGATGCCCGCGGCCGCACGCACTTGTGGTGCCGGGTGCTGCAGGCCGATCGGCATTGTCCGGGCTGTCAGATCGCCGGCGACCTGCGTGATCACGCCGACCGCGTGCTCACTGATGTGCCGATCAGCGGCCATCCTGTTGTTCTGCATGTCGCGGTGCCCCGGTTCGTGTGCCGTACCAGCGACTGCCCACGAACGATCTTCCGCGGCGGGATCGATCATGTCGCCGCGCCCCGGGCCGTGGTCACCGCCCGGACCACACGCTGGATCCTGCAACGCATCGCGATCGACAAGATGAGCGTGAAAGCGGTGGCCACAGCGCTGGGCCTGGCGTGGAAGACAGTCAACGCGATCGCCGTGAGTGCGGCCCGGGCCCTGGTCTACGACGGCGGCCACCTCGACGGTGTACGGCACCTGGGCGTCGATGAGCACAAGTGGAAACACGTTCGCGGACAAGGAGACCCGAGCTTCGTGACCGTTCTGATCGACTTGACGCCCGTGGTCGAGGGCACCGGCCCGGCTCGGCTGCTGGACATGATCGGCGGCCGGTCAGCGCAGGTCCTCAAAGACTGGATGAACACTCGTGACCAGCGATTCCGCGACCGGATCACAGTCGTGGCCATGGACGGATTCACCGGCTACAAGACCGCCACCAGCCAGGAACTCCCCGCCGCCCGGGTCGTGATGGACCCGTTCCACGTCGTCGCGCTGGCCGGAAACAAGCTCGATCTGTGCCGCCAACGCGTTCAGCAGCAGACATGCGGGCACCGCGGACGCGCCGGTGACCCGTTGTACACGATCCGCCGGATCCTGCACACCCGTACCGGGTTGCTCACCGCCAAGCAGAAGATCCGGTTGTACGAGTCGCTGACCAGCCATGACGCGCACGTCGCGGTCGAGATCACCTACCAGGTGTATCAGCAGCTGATCGCCGCCTACCAGCACCCGCAGCGCCGCGAGGGCAAGAAACTGATGTGGAAGGTCCTCAAACGCATCCAGACCGGACTCCCCGCCGGGCTAGCCGAACTCGCCCAACTCGGGCGAAGTCTCTGGAAACGCCGCGCCGACATCCTGGCCTACTTCGATACCGGAGTCTCCAACGGACCCGTCGAAGCCATCAACGGCCGCCTCGAACACCTCCGCGGAAGTAGTGCCCCATAAGGTGGTGTAACTCGGTGGCCGAGATCGTCTCCGACTTCGTGTCGGGACGGACGTAGAGCGGCCACCGTGTGATCCTTCGAGTCAACCGTCTAAAGAATCCTCGAACGGAGTCATCACGATGACCGCACCTCATATTGTCGACCCTGCAGGCCTGCTTGGCCAAGCCCTCGCCGACGCGTCACCGGATCTGATGCGCGAGCTGCTGCAAACCATCATCAACGCCCTGCTTTCCGCCGATGCCGACGCTGTCTGCGGCGCCGAGTGGAACGCCCGCTCGGCTGAGCGCACCAACTACCGAAACGGCTACCGCCACCGGCCCCTGGATACCCGCGTCGGAACCGTCGATGTCGCCGTCCCGAAACTGCGCTCGGGTTCGTACTTCCCCGAGTGGCTGCTCGAGCGCCGCAAGCGGGCCGAATCCGCCCTGATCACCGTCGTGGCGGACTGCTACCTTGCCGGAGTATCGACCCGCCGGATGGACAAACTGGTCAAGACGCTGGGCATCGACTCACTGTCCAAATCCCAGGTCTCCCGCATGGCCACCGAACTGGACGAGCAGGTCGCCGCCTTCCGACACCGCCGCCTGGACGAGGCCGGCCCGTTCACCTTCGTCACCGCCGATGCGTTGACGATCAAGGTCCGCGAGAACAAGCAGGTCGTCAAGGCTTCAGTGCTGCTGGCCACCGGCGTCAACGGCGACGGCCACCGCGAAGTCCTCGGGATGCAGGTGGCCACCAGTGAGACCAAGGCCTCATGGAACACCTTCTTCGCCGACCTGGTGGCCCGCGGCCTGGACGGAGTCCGGTTGGTGACCTCCGATGCCCACGCCGGACTGGTCGAGGCGATCGCGGCGAACCTGCCCGGCGCCGCCTGGCAGCGCTGCCGCACCCACTACGCCGCCAACCTCATGGCCACCTGCCCCAAGAGCATGTGGCCGGCCGTGAAAGCCATGCTGCACAGCGTCTACGACCAGCCCACCGCCACCGCGGTGCATGAGCAGTTCGACCGGCTCCTGGAGTACACCGAAGACAGGCTGCCCGAGGTCGCCGACCACCTCGACGATGCCCGCGAGGACCTGCTGGCCTTCACCGCGTTCCCCGACGACGTATGGCGTCAGATCTGGTCCAACAACCCCACCGAACGCCTCAACCGTGAGATACGACGCCGCACCGACGTCGTGGGGATCTTCCCCAACCGAGACGCGATCATCAGGCTCATCGGCGCCGTCCTGGCCGAGCAGACCGACGAATGGGCCGAAGGCCGCCGATACCTCGGCCTCGAAGTCCTGAGCCGCTGCAGGCTGACCCTGACCACCGACACAAACACCGACTCGACGACGGAGGTGACCACCGATGACCTGATGCAAATACCAGCCTGACCACCACCGAAGGATCAACAACGAGTTACACCACTACTTGGGGCTTGACCTCCGCGGAATCGCCCAGGGCTTCCGCAACCTCGACCACTACATCTTGCGATCCCTCCTGCACTCCGGTCAGCTCGCCGAACACATCAACGCACTCTGAAAGGCGAAGAGCCGCTTGTCCTCGTTGCGCTTCTGGCAGTGAGCGTTGCGCTGTTGTGGCCGAGGGCGAAGACCGCAGACCTTTCCGGCCTGCTCCTGACCGCTCAGGAGCTTCCGGTGCCCTTGGCTGATTACGGGCAGAGTGGAATCCAGTCGATGGGCAGACCGGATAGATCGGTGATCGAGGACGTCGAAGCTCTCGAGACTCGGCCAGCCGAATGTCAGGAGCGGAAGATGAAATGGGTGAAGTCGATCAGGAGTGAGAACACCTACGGAAGTCGTGTCACCGGCATGCTTGATCGGCGCACCGACGTGAGCATCTCGGTATTCAGCGGAGAGACGGCGCAGGACACTGAGCTTCTGGAATCGGCGGTGGCTGGACAATGCGGGCACGTGCTCGTGATCGATCACAGGACGGATGACCCATACCAGTTGATCTCGGCGACAGTGCTGGCCCCGCCGCCGTGGATGCGGGCCTTCGCCGCCTCGACCGTGTACGAGCAACTATGGAGTGAATGGTCTTCTCGTCCTCCCGTTGGGCCGCCTTGGCAGTCGGTGAATTTCTCGTCGCGGGTACGAGTGGGTTCGTTGACGGTGCAGCTGGTCGCGACCAGGTACGCCACAGATGATTCGTTGAGCTGGTTCGATCCCGGCGTCCGCCAGACCTTCTTGACGATTCTGGAAGCTCAGGCGAAGAAGGTTCAGGTGCATCAGCGCCGCACGTGACGGTGTGGGCCGGCGTGCCGGATCCGAAGGTGCGAGCCGCTGGACACGCACGACATGTCCACTACCGTGGAGCCTGTGACACCGACGACGCCTCCGCGCACCCATCGCGGCCCTCTGTCCGCTGCCGATCTGGCCGACGTCCGGGGGGTGATCGCCCGGGCCGAAGCCGCCGACGGCGTCGCGCCGCTGTCCGAACAGTTCCGGCTCGCGCTCCAATCGCCGGACGGACTGCACCTCCTGTCGCCGCACGGGTACGCGGGGATCGTCGTCGCACCGTCGGGGGAGGCCGCGGTGGAAGGCGTGATCGATCCCGAATACCGCGGAAGCGGTGAAGGCGCGCTGCTGATCGCGGCGGCGCTCGGCGAAGCACGACATGCCGGTTCCGGTTCCGCCCCGTCCCTCTGGGCCCACGGCGACCTGCCCGGGGCCGCGGGACTGGCCCGGAACCTCGGCCTCGAACGCGTCCGCGAACTGCTGCAACTGCGTCGCGCGCTCCCGCCGGCCGGGGCGGGGGCGCTCCCACTGCCGCCGCTGCCGGGGCGCGACGACATCGTGCTGCGCACCTACGCGGGACCGTCGGACGACGCCGAGATCCTGCGCGTGAACAACGCCGCGTTCTCCTGGCATCCGGAACAGGGCGGCTGGACGCAGCGCCAGATCGACGACCGGACCGGGTCGGAGTGGTTCGATCCCACGGGGTTGTTCCTGGCGTTCGACGCGCCGGCGGACCGGGGGCCGTCTTCCCTTCGACACGCCTCCTTCGTCGGCGGCTCAGGGGGCGGCGACGGGGCGGGGGGCGACGGCACGGGGGACGGGAAGCTGCTCGGTTTCCACTGGACCAAGGTGCACCCGGCGGGGGAGAAGGGCCCGGAAGCACTCGGGGAGGTGTACGTGGTCGGCGTCGATCCCGACGCTCAAGGACGCGGGCTCGGATCCCTGCTGACCCTCGCCGGCCTGCATCATCTGGCCGATCGCGGGCTCACCGAGGTGGAGCTGTACGTCGAGGGCGACAACGTCGCCGCACTCTCCACCTATCGCCGCCTCGGCTTCACTCCCTACGCGATAGACGTGGCCTACAGGTGAACGGGTTCGCCGCCCGGGCGTCAGCTGTTCGTATTCACGACACCTGACGGATCGTTCGGGCTCATCGGGCGTCGATAGCTTCGCAGTGTTGTCGAAGCAATCGAAAGGCTTTCACCCGCATGTCTGCGATCTCCAAGACCACCGCCCGTACCTCCGCCGCACTCTCGGTGGCCGTCGCCGCGGGGCTTCTGCTGTCCGCGTGTGGCGGCTCCGGGAGCCAGACCACCGTGACCGGTGAAGGCGCCACCTCGCAGCAGAAGGCGATGACCTACTTCGCCGACGTGCTCACCAAGAACAGCGACGTCGTCCTCGACTACACCGGTTCGGGTTCGGGCGCCGGCGTCAAGAAGTTCATCGCCGGCGACGTCGACTTCGCCGGCAGCGACTCGCCCCTCAAGCCCGACGAGGCCACCGACGCCAAGAAGCGCTGCGGCGGCAACGACGCCTGGCATCTGCCGCTCGTCGCCGGCCCGGTCGCCATCGCGTACCACCTCGACGGTGTCGACAAGCTCAACCTCAACGCCGCCGTGCTGGCCGGGATCTTCGACTCGAAGATCACCAAGTGGAACGACCCGAAGATCGCCGCGCTGAACCCGGGCGTCAAGCTCCCGGACACCGCCGTCGTGCCGGTGCACCGCACCGACAGCTCGGGCACCACCGAGAACTTCACCCGCTACCTCAGCGTCGCGGCCCCCGCCGAGTGGACCCACAAGCCGAGCAAGGAATGGGCCGGTCAGGGCGGATCGGGCGCGGCCAAGTCGACCGGCGTCGGCGACACCGTGAAGAAGACCCCGGGCGCCATCACCTACGTCGAGTGGGGCTTCGCGACCGAGAACAAGCTGGGTGTCGCCAACCTCGACTTCGGCGCCGGCCAGACCGAGCTCACCGCGCAGTCGGCGGGTAAGGCCCTGGAGAACGCCAAGTTCGCCAACCCGGGCAGCAAGGACCTCGTGGTCGACACCGACGCGCTCTTCGGGCTCTCCGAGGAGGGCGCGTACCCGCTCATGCTGACCACCTACGAGATCGTCTGCTCCAAGGGCTACTCCGACTCCAAGACCGGCCCCGCGCTGAAGACCGCGTTCAGCACGATCCTCGACAAGGGCCAGGACGGCCTCGCCGACCTGGGCTTCGTACCGCTGCCCGCGCAGTTCACCGCCGCCCTGCGCGGCACGGTTGACGCACTCGGATGAGTAGCCCCGAGCTGATGGCGAGTCCGCACGCCGCTCCCGCCCCGGTCGTCAAGAACGACGACCGGGGCGGCCCGGAGCGCCCGGACAGCCCGCTGACCAAGGTCTCGCACCTGGGTGACCGGGTGATGGCGACCCTGGCGACCGGCTCGGGCATGCTCGTGTCAGCGGCGATCGGCCTGATCGCGCTGTTCCTGCTGATCCAGGCCGTCCCCGCGCTCGCCAAGAACACCGAGAACTTCTTCACCTTCACCGGGACGTGGGTGGTCTCCGGCAGCGAGCTGAAGTTCGGTATCCCCGCGCAGTTCTACGCCACCGTGCTGGTGTCGGTGATCGCCCTGATCATCGCCATGCCGGTGTCGCTCGGTATCGCGATCTTCGTGACCGAGTACGCGCCGCCGAAGGTGGCCGCGCCGATCGCGTACGTCGTCGACCTGCTCGCCGCCGTGCCGTCGATCGTCTACGGCCTGTGGGGCATCCTGGTCCTCGGCCCGGCGATGGTCGGCCCCAACAAATGGCTGGTCGACACCCTCGGCTTCCTCCCGTTCTTCCGGCAGCCGCAGAACGTCGCCAACATGTCGACCGGCGGCACCCTGCTCACTGCGGGCATCGTGCTCGCCGTGATGATTCTGCCGGTGATCACCGCCGTCACCCGAGAGGTGTTCACCCAGACCCCCGGGGGTCAGCGCGAAGCGGCCCTCGCGCTCGGTGCCACCAAATGGGAAGTGGTCCGCACCGCGGTGCTGCCGTTCGGCTTCTCCGGCTACATCAGCGGCTCCATGCTGGGCCTCGGCCGCGCGCTCGGCGAGACCATGGCGCTGCTGCTGATCATCTCCAGCGTCGGCCCGATCAACTTCAACCTGATGGAGAGCGGCGAGACCTTCGCGACCGTCATCGCCAACAACGCCGCCGAGTTCGACTCGCCGGTCAAGACCGGCGCCTACATCTCGGCCGGTCTGGTGCTCTTCGTCCTGACCTTCATCGTCAACGCGGCCGCGCGTGGCGTGATCTCCCGGAAGGGCTGAACCATGGCACTCGAATTGACGACGACGTCGACGCGCCGGAAGGTGACCAACCAGGTCGCTCGCATGGCCGTCGCCCTGTCGGTGCTGCTCGCGGTGCTGCCGCTCGGCTGGCTGGTGGTGACTCTGGTCAGCCACGGGATCTCGCCGATCCTCAACGCCGCGTGGTGGACCCAGGCCGAACGCTACGGCGGTGCGGCCAACGCGATCATCGGCACGCTGATCCAGACACTCCTGGCCGCCGTGATCGCGGTGCCGCTCGGCATCCTGGTCGGCGTGTACCTGGTGGAGTACGCCGACCGGAACAAGCGGCTGATCAAGCTCACCACGTTCATGGTCGACGTCCTGTCCGGTGTGCCGTCGATCGTCGCGGCGCTGTTCGTGTACGCCGTCTGGCGGACCAGCCTCGACCTGCCCCGCTCGGGCTTCGTGGTCGCCCTCGCCCTGGTGCTGCTGATGGTGCCGCTGGTGGTGCGGTCCACCGAGGAGATGCTCAAGATCGTCCCGCACGACCTGCGCGAGGCGTCGTACGCCCTCGGCGTCCCGAAGTGGAAGACGATCACGAAGATCGTCCTGCCGACCGCGATGAGCGGCATCATCACCGGCGTGATGCTCGCCGTCGCCCGCGTGATGGGCGAGTCGGCGCCGGTGCTGATCCTCGTCGGCGCCACCCGCGCCACCAACTGGAATCCCTTCGAGGGCAACCAGCAATCGCTGCCGCTGATGATGCTGCAGGAGTACAACAACGGCCCCAGCGGCTACGACACCGTGTGGGGCGCCGCCCTCACCCTGGTCATCGCGGTCGGCATCGTCTACGTCGCCGCGCGCCTGCTGGCCCGATTCACCGGCGTCAAGGCCGCCTGACCCGTTCCGGAAGTACAAGAAAGCGATCCCATGGCCAAGAGCCTGACACTGCAAGACCTGAACATCTACTACGGCGACTTCCACGCGGTGAAGGACGTCTCCCTCGACATCGCGCCCCGGACGGTCACCGCCTTCATCGGCCCCTCGGGCTGCGGAAAGTCGACGGTGCTGCGCACCCTCAACCGCATGCACGAGGTGACCCCGAACGCCTACGCCACCGGATCGGTGCTGCTCGACGGCCTCGACCTGTACGGCAAGGGCGTCGACCCGGTGAGCGTGCGGACGACGGTCGGCATGGTCTTCCAGAAGGCGAACCCGTTCCCGACCATGTCGATCCGCGACAACGTGGTCGCCGGACTGAAACTGGCCGGCGTGCGCGACAAGAAGAAGCTCGACGAGGTGGCCGAGGCCAGCCTGCGCGGCGCCAACCTCTGGAACGAGGTCTCCGGCCGGCTCAACAAGCCAGGCGGCGCGCTCTCCGGCGGCCAGCAGCAGCGGCTGTGCATCGCGCGCGCCATCGCGGTGTCGCCGCAGGTGCTGCTGATGGACGAGCCGTGCTCGGCGCTCGACCCCATCTCCACGCTCGCGATCGAGGACCTGATCGCCGAGCTGAAGAAGCAGTACACGATCGTCATCGTCACGCACAACATGCAGCAGGCGGCCCGCGTGAGCGACCAGACGGCATTTTTCAACCTGTCGGGTGTCGGCCAGCCGGGCGAACTGATCGAGGTCGGCGCGACCAGCGAGATCTTCCAGAACCCGACGCGCAAGGAGACCGAGGACTACATCTCCGGCCGCTTCGGCTGATCGCCGCCCGAGACAGCCGACCGTTCGCGCGGGTCCCGACAGGGGCCCGCGCGAAGTCGTCGTATCTGTCGGTCGCTGACCAACAGATACGACGATCTCGCGCCGCGGATTCCGGCTCGGCTCGAGGCACTCGATGCAGAAGACCCCGGCGGTGTTCCGTCGGGGTCTTCGCGGCGGAAGGATCAGCCTGCTTCTTGCAGCTGTTCCGGGGTCTTGCCGGTGGCCTGGAAGACGACGCGGCGGGCGATGGAGACGGCGTGGTCGGCGAAGCGCTCGTAGTAGCGGCCGAGGAGGGTCACGTCGACGGCGGAGGCCACCCCGTGCTCCCAGTCGCGGTCCATCATCACGGTGAACAGATGGCGATGGAGGTCGTCCATCGCATCGTCGTCCTCCATCAGCGCGAGGGCGTCCTGGGGGTCCTGGCTCTCCAGCACGCGGTGCGCGTTGCGGGCCAGTTCGACGGCCAGGCGGCCCATCTCGGTGAAGTATCCGGCCACCTCTTCGGGGAGCACGCGGAACGGGTGGCGGCGTCGTGCCACCTTGGCGACGTGCAGGGCCAGTGCGCCCATCCGGTCGATCTCGGACACCAGCTGAAAGCCGCCGACGATGGTGCGCAGATCACCGGCGACCGGGGCTTGCAGGGCCAGCAGCTCGAAGGCCATCTCCTCGGCTTCGGCGGAGCGCTCGGTGAGCCGGTCGTGGTCGCTGATCACCTGCTCGGCGAGTTCCAGATCGGCCTCCAGGAGGGCTTGGGTGGCGCGTTCCATCTCGTTGCCGACGGTGTCACACATCTCGCCGAGCAGCGCGTTGAGCGCAGCCATCTGCTCCTGGTAGGCATCCCGCATGGCGCCAATAGTACGGCGGCGACCGGTACCCGGGACCGACCTGCGGGTGACGCGGGAGTGAACAGTCAGGAGCAGGTGGTGTCGCCGGCGTTGGTCACCGACAGGTCGTTCGGCAGGTCGCTGTTGGTGTTGGCCGGGGGCAGCTGGCCGACCGACAGGGTGTTGCCCGGGCTGGGCGGATCGGCGATCGCCGAGGTGCCCTGGAAGTCGGTTCCGAGGATCACCTCCACGCCCACCTTCACGGTGCGATCCTCCTGGATCTTGGCGCCCGGGAACATCTTCGCGATGGTCGCCGCCGAGTCCTGCTCACCGGCGCCGTAGCGCACGACGGTGTCGCTCTCCTCGGTCGACGCGTCGGCGACGCCGGGCACGGTGAAGCCCTCGCGGATCAGGACGTTCATCACCTCGGTGGCGACGCCCGTCTGGCCGGAGCCGTTGAGCACCCGGACGGTCATGTTGGTCGGGTACTGGGCGGTGGCATCCACCTGCGACGGGGTCGGCGCGGGCTTCTCCGACGACGACTTCGGGGCCGTGGTCTCCCCCTTCTTCGGCTTCTGCTTCTTCTCGCCGGGGAGGGGCTTGTCGTCGATGATCGCGTTGAAGATCGCGTGGATGTCGTCCATGCGCGGGATCTCGTTGTTGGAGCCGTCCTGCGCGGTGCCCGACGTCGGGATGGTGACGAAGGTGACGCGCCCGGCGTCGACGCCCTGCATCGAGTCGGCGAGCTGCACCAGGGAGTCGATGTTGACGTTGTCGACCGTCGAATACTTGATGAAGGTGTTGAGGATCTTCTTCAGCTTCGTCGGATTCGACATCACATCGCTCGACAGCGTCGACCGCAGCAGCGACGACATGAACAGCTGCTGGCGTTTGATCCGGCCGTAGTCGCCGTTGCCCTCGACCGAGATGTTCCGGGCGCGCACGTAGTTCAGGGCGCGCTTACCGGTCAGCTTCTGAGTGCCGGGCTTGCGCAGGATGTAGCCGAGTTCGTAGTCGTACAGCGGGACCGTGGAGCAGACCTTGACGCCGCCGATCACGTTCACGACCTTCTCGAAGCCCTCGAAGTCCATCCCGATGAAGTGATTGATGTACAGGCCGCTGATCTTGGTCAGGGTCTTGACCAGGCACGACGGTCCGCCGATCGCGTAGATGCTGTTCAGCTTCACGTCCGACTCGGCCGGCACCACGACGGGCTTGCCGGTCGACGGATCGTCCGGGTAGGTGCCGGTGTTCGCGTCCCACTGCTCGCATTCGGGGCGGTCGACCTGCAGGTCGCGCGGCCAGGAGACGGCGACGACGCGGCTGCGGTCTGCGGGGATGTTCACCAGCAGGATGGTGTCCGAGCGGATGCCCTCGATGGTGGTGCTGTCGCCGCCGCCGATCTTGCCGTTCACGCCGGCCCGGGAGTCGGTGCCGACGATCAGGTAGTTCTCGTCGCCGGTCTGCGCACCCTTGTTGCGGATGTTCGGGTCGTTGGCGTTGATCGCGGCGGTGGTGTTCCACTTGCTGTCGATGGCGAGGGCGTTCCACACGTAGCCGGTGCCGACCAGGGTCAGAACGCACGCGAGGGCGACCAGGACGCGCCCGGTGTTGCGGGCCGCGGCCACGCTGAACGACCGGCCCGTGCGACGGGGACGCCGCCGGTCGAGCTGGACCTGCTCGATCGCGCCGGTCAGATCCGGGGTGGGCTCCAGGGGACGTCGTTCGCGAGCGGCGTGCTCGGCGCTCGGCGGCTGCGGGGCGGCCGTAGCCGCGGCGGTGTCACCGGGCGCCGGCGCCGAGGGGGCCTTGGCGGGCTGTTCGGGCGCGGCCGGCTGCGGGTGGTCCGGGGCCGGGGAGGTCTGCTCGGCCGGTGTCCGGGGGGCCTGGGATCGCGACTCGCGCTGGGCGCGCTCGGCGGTCGCCGCGGCCGACAGGTCGACCGGCCCGGTGGTCTCGGCGACCGGCGGGAGCATCTGGGTGATGTCGGCGGGCGGCGCGGGGACCGGGGGCCGGGTGGGGACCGGAGGCTGCGCGGGCAGGGCGGCGGGCGGCGCGGGCGGACCGGTGGGCGTCGCCGGGCGGGGCGGGACCGGAGCCTGCGCGCGCGGCGGGTTCTGGGCCGGCGGCGGAGGCGTGGCGGGAGCATTCTGGACGCCCATCTGCTCCATCAGCTCGCGGACGGTCACCCGGCCGCGGCCGCGCACCGGAATCTCCCGGCGGGCGGGTTCGCGGAGTCCTTCGCGGCGTTCGGTCGGCTGCGGCTCGCCGAACCGGGCGCGGAAGTCGTACGACTGCGACGTTCGTCCCGCACGCCGGGATCGACGCGCCGGGCCCGAAGGGCCGTCCGGCGTCGGCGAACCGGGTTCGTCTGAAGTCACGTCAAGTAGTCCTTTAGAGATGGGCTGGAAACATCGTAGAGGCAGGAACTGAGAAAGATCTCAACTCGGCCTTCGCGTCAGCCTCCGGAGTGCATGATTTCGGCGCCTTCGGGCACGACGTCCTCTTCGGGATCGTCGAGCCAGCCCTCCGGCAGGTGGACCGGCGCCGGTGACCCCTGTCGCCCGCGCGGTCCGTGGGCATCGGCGGGGAAGGGGGCGTCTGGGTCCAGGCCGTCGATCAATCGTTGCAGGTCCGCGAGGGATTTGACGAGTGAGAGCGAGGACCGCAGGTCCGAGCCGGCCGGGAAGCCGCGCAGGTACCAGGCGATGTGCTTGCGGATCTCGCGCATGCCCTTGTCCTCGCCGTGGTGGGCGCTGAGCAGTTCGCCGTGCCGGTACATGATCTGGGCCACTTCGCCCAGCGTCGGCGCCGCCGGAGCGGGCAGACCTCGCAAACGGGCCGACAACTCCGCGAACAGCCACGGGCGTCCCAGGCAGCCGCGCCCGATCACGACGCCGTCGCAGCCGGTCTGCGCCATCATCGCGGCGGCATCGTCGGGCTCGAAGATGTCGCCGTTGCCGAGCACCGGTACCGAGGTGACGTGCTCTTTGAGGCGGGCGATCTGGTCCCAGTGCGCGGTGCCGGAGTAGCGCTGCGAGGCGGTGCGCGCGTGCAGCGCGACGGCCGCGGCCCCCTCCTCGGCGGCGATGCGCCCGGCGTCGAGGTGGGTGTGGTGGTCGTCGTCGAGCCCGATGCGGAATTTGACGGTCACCGGGATGTCGGTGCCCTCGGTGGCCTTCACGGCGGCGGCCACGATGTTGCGGAACAGCCGGCGCTTGTAGGGGATGGCCGAGCCGCCGCCGCGCTTGGTGACCTTGGGGACGGGGCAGCCGAAGTTCATGTCGATGTGGTCGGCGAGGTCCTCGTCGACGATCATCTTCGCCGCCTTGTAGGTGTACTCCGGGTCGACGGTGTACAGCTGCATCGACCGCGGCGTCTCCGACGGGTCGAAGGTGGTCATGTGCATGGTGACCGGATGGCGCTCGTAGAGCGCGCGGGCGGTCACCATCTCGCAGACGTACAGCCCGGAGACGGTGCCGGTGCGCGCGAGTTCGAGTTCGCGGCACAGCATGCGGAAGGCGACGTTGGTGACGCCGGCCATCGGGGCCAGGACCACCGGGCTGCCGAGTTCCAGCGAACCGATCCGCAGGGGTGCGCGGGCGTCGTGTCCGGGCGACGGCGAACCGGCGCCCTCGAAGATCGAGGGCGCCGGTGTCGGGTGCGTATCGAGAGTCAGTGCCGTGGCCCCGTCGCTCAGGAGGCCTGCTTGGCGGCCTTGGCGGCCTCGCGGGCGAGAGCGCGGTCGCGCATCTCCTCGAAGCGGGTGGCGTCCTTGTCCAGCTGCTCGAGGAAGGTGGCCAGCTCCTCGCGGGTCTTCTCGCCCTCCGGGCCGAAGTCGGTGCGGTTGAAGACGTCCCACTTGCGCAGGACCGGCATGACGACCTCGTCCAGGTGCTGGCGCAGGTCGTAGATGCCGTGCTTGGCCATCAGCACGCCGTGGCGGCGGAAGTTCGGCATGCCGGCGCCCGGCATCTGGAAGTTGGTGACGATGTCGGTCACCGCGCGCAGCGTCTGGTCGGGCGACAGGTCCATGCCGGCACCGCAGATGTTGCGGTAGAAGATCATGTGCAGGTTCTCGTCGGCGGCGATGCGCTGCAGCATCTTGTCGGCGATCGGGTCGTTGCAGGCCTTGCCGGTGTTGCGGTGGCTGACGCGGGTGGCGAGCTCCTGGAAGGTCACGTAGGCGACCGAGTGCAGCAGGCCCACCTCGTCGATGTCGTGCTCTTCGAGTTCGGCGGCGTGATCCTGGGCGACGAGCAGCGGGTCGTACCCGTTGGTCATGTGGATCATCCGGGCCTCTTCGAGGGCGACCGGATCCACGCCGCGGGTCACCACCAGGTAGTCGCGCATGACGATGCCGTGGCGGTTCTCCTCGGCGGTCCACCGGCCGACCCAGTGGCCCCACGCGGAGTCCATCGAGAAGTTGTCGGCGATCACCCGGTGGTACGAGGGCAGGTTGTCCTCGGTCAGCAGGTTGGTGATCATGGCGGCCTTGGCCACCTCGTTCAACTGGCTCTGCTCGGGGTCGTAATCGGTACCGCCGAGGGCCGCGTAGTCCTCGCCCTCGTCCCACGGGACGTAGTCGTGCGGATTCCAGTCACGGGCCACCTTGAGGTGCCGGTTGACGTTCGCTTCCGCGGTCGACTCGAGCTCCCGGAGAAGCTCGAGCTGCGTGAGTTGACGTGCCATCGGTTGATTCCTCTTGGTCGGGGACATTTTCTGCCGTCGTTCACGGTCGGCAGAGTTCTGCTGTTTCCCAGGCTACGTCAATCGCGGCGCCCCTCCCAAGTTGTTCGGCAGGGTTTTGCGGCACGTCGTCCGGGGTGATTCACCCGGCATATCGCACCGTGGGCGGCCCGTTGTTACGCTTCCGTAGCTTTCGGGCGCGGTGCGAAGGCGGCGCCGACGGTCCGCATCCAGTCGAGCGCGGGCTCATCGAGCGTGCCGCAGGCCCGCGCCCGTTCGCACCAGCCGTAGGCCATCGCGCCGAATTCGAGCGGGTTGTAGACGTCCTCCTCGCGGCACCACAGGCCGTCGCCGGCGTAGGTGAGGATGGTGAGGTTGGTGGCCGTCCACACCGAACCGTCGCCCGGATCGCGCATCGGGTTGTCCACCTCGCAGATCACCCGGGAGGTGGCCGGATCGGTCACGTGCCACAGCGCTGGATACTCCGTCATGTGGCTGCCGGGGAACGCGGTCATGGTCTTGGTGACCCAGGCGCGGATGGCCTCGCGGCCGGTGAAGGCGCCGTAGGCGTGTTCGACGTACTGCGCGTCACGGGTGAACTGATCGGCCCAGCGATCCCAGTCCCGGCTGACGGCGACCTCGGCGACGGTGCGCTGAAATCCGGCAAAGGCCGCGTCGAGTTCGGCGGC
The DNA here is from genome assembly GCF_023100845.1 of Gordonia sp. PP30. Lineage (NCBI taxonomy): Bacteria > Bacillati > Actinomycetota > Actinomycetes > Mycobacteriales > Gordoniaceae > Gordonia > Gordonia sp. PP30. The sequence goes on from NZ_CP095864.1 coordinate 821,271, forward strand.
GGTGAAGGGCGTGGTCACGACCCCGATCATAGGCCGGAAATAGAACGTGTTCCACTGGTGGCGGGAAGGTCGCGCCGCCGATGTGTGACGTGCGTCCACGTCGGCCCACCCGGTGCGGGCGGCGGGTCTAGTGTGGATTGTTGTGTCCCCGGGGTGGTCGCGGGACGCGATCGGTGCCGATGGAGGAGCGGGAATGGAACGGCTGAGCGGTCTGGATGCGTCGTTTCTGTATCTGGAGACGCCGTCGCAGGTGATGAACGTCGCCGCGATCATGCAGATCGATCCGGGGACGATTCCCGGGGGCTACAGCTTCGAGAAGATGCGGGGCGAGATGGCCCGCCGCGTCAAGGGTCTCCCGATCTTCCGGCGCAAGCTGGCCGACTCGCTGACCAACCTCGACCACCCGGTGTGGGTGGAGGACGAGGACTTCGTGATCGAGCGGCACGTGCACCGCATCGCGATCCCGTCGCCCGGCCGGATCCAGGAGGTGGCGCAGATGTCCAGCCACCTGATCGGCCAGGAACTCGACCGCAAGAAGCCGCTCTGGGACCTCTGGGTGATGGAGGGCATGGCGCAGGGCCGCGTGGCGCTGCTCCTGCGGATGCATCACGCCTCGGTCGACGGTGCCACCGTGGCCGACATCCTGGGACAGCTCGCCACCCTCAGCCCGGAGCCGCCGGAGCTGGATCCGGAACTGGTCGCCACCACCGCGGGCAGTGCGCCGCGCGGTGAACTGGCGGTCGGCGGCGCGTTCAACTTCTTCGTCCACCGCCCGGTGGCGGCGCTCAGGCTGATCCCCAAGACCGTGCCGGTGCCGTTCGAATGGATCAAGCGGGTGCGATCCGGCGACGGCATGCCCGCGCCGTTCCTGGCGCCGCGCACGCGGTTCAACGCACCGCTCACCCCGCGGCGCAGCCTGGCGCTCACCCAGCTGCCGCTCGCCGACGTCAAGCGGGTGAAGGACCACTACGGCGTCAAGATGAACGACGTGGTGCTCGCGATGACCGGTGGCGCGCTGCGCGACTACCTCGCCGAGCACGACGAACTGCCGGAGGAGCCGCTGGTCGGCCTGGTGCCGGTGTCGGTGCGCGGCGCCGACGAAGGCGACCTGGTGGTGGCCGGCACCAACAAGGTGACCGGCATGTTCACCCGGCTGCCGAGTCTCGTCGCCGATCCGGTGGAGCGCATCCGGGTGGCCGGCATCTACGCGAACCAGGCCAAGGCGCACCACCAGGACGTGGACCCGAACATGCTGCGCGCGTTCGCCGAGTTCGCGCCCGGCAACACGCTGGGCGCGCTGATGCGGATCTACGCCGACCGCCGGCTGTCGGTGCTGCATCCGCCGGTGTTCAACACGGTGATCTCGAATGTCGCGGGGCCGTCGTTCGACATGTACTTCCTCGGCGGCAAGGTGGAGTCGGTCTATCCGCTGGCGCCGATCTTCCACGGGCTCGGCCTGAACATGACCGTGTTCTCGGCGGCCGGCATGCTGAACGTCGGGATCCTGACCTGCGCCGACCTGACCACGGACATCTGGGATCTGGCGAGCGCCTTCCACGCTCAGCTCGACCTGCTGACCGCCGCCGTCGACGCCGAGGTGGCCGCCACCGAGGTGGCCGAGCGTCTCGACGCGGCCGAGCGCGCCGCCGCGGAGGCCGCCGAGATCGAGGAGATCGCCGTCGACCTCGACGGAACCGACAAGCCGTGACCCGCGAGTCTCGGGAGCCCGCGGACTACTCGAAGTAGTCCAGCCAGATATTGCGCTGCCGGAACGTGTCGACGAGCCTGTCGACGAACGTGCTCACCCGGAGATCGCGTTGGCCGAGCGGCACCGAGGTCTGCACGAGGTCATCGCGGATCGTCGGCAGCGGGGTGTTCTGAAAGTCGACGACCAGGTAGGCGAACTGGTCGTAGACGCCGCGAATGTCCTTGTACAAGGTGCCGTCCCGGCCCGTGATGGCGTTGTACATGAGCGCGTATCGGGCGTGGTCGGGATGTTCGTCGCGCAGGACCTTCCGCCCTTGGACCGTTCCCCACTTCTTACTCAGCAGGGGATGGAGGTACGCGTATCCGTAGACGGCCATGGGGAACCGGTCCTGGAGACTGATGCATTCGCCGATGATCCCCTGGTAGTACTCGAGGACGTTGTTGCCCACGGAGGTCATCTGGCTCCGCACCCCGACGCTCAGCAGCACGCCGTTGTCGGGGTGGATCACGGCGACGTCCGCATCCTTCGGCTTGTGCGAGCCGAACAGCTTCACTTCCTCTTTGACTTCGACGCCGTCCCTGAGCGCGGTCGTGGTGAGGCGGGACCGCAGATCGTCGGCGATGTACTTGTGAAGCATCTTGATGAAGCCCTGCCCGCGCACCGCTTTGACCGGGTCGAGGTCGTACGTCGCCTTCATATCGCGCAGGACGTCTTCGAGCGACGGCGGCGCGATGGCGAGCGGGGGCGTGGTGGCGGGCTTCGGCATGGCCTGCACATTACGCGTGGTCACCGACGGCGCCGCCGTCCGTGGAGGGTGCTCAGTCCTTCGCTCGGCGCCAGCGCCGGAGGGTCTGGGCACCGTCCCGGACGGCCGCGAGGCCGTCGTCGCCGACGAGCCGCCTGATCGACGCGGCCCCGGCGTCGTAGGCCGCCGTGGTGTCGCCGCCGGCCAGCGCGGTGTCGAGGGCCCGGCGGTCCGGCGGCAGCGAGTCGGGCCGGTGGAGGACCTTGACACCGTCGGCCTCGCTCGGCACCGCGATCATCACGCCGCCGCCGAGGGAGTGGACCTCGATCTCGATGCTGAGCAGGGTCAGCGGCGTGTACCACGAGTCGGCGAAATCCCGGGCGGTCTCGCCGCTGCGCAGATAGCCGCCGAGAACGCTGTTGGAGATCATCCACCCGGCGTCGTTGACGTGGAGCCGGGGCCGATCGCTGAAGGTCGTGAGGATGACGTCGGGTACCCGGACGCCGGGAACGACATACCAGGGCTTGCGGATTCTGCACTTGTAGGCCATGTCCACGGAGTCGTGCTCGCCCTGCGCGATGTATGTCCGTTCACCCTCGGTGAGTCGCCGCGGGTCCGGGAGCCACAGCGTGGCCTCGGGATCCATGGATCCGGTGGTCAGCGCCGCCCGGGACACCTGGCGAGAACTGGCGATGGTCGGCAGCAGGGAACGGCTCGGCAGCCGGAAGTCGCGGACCGTCTCGCGGTCGGGGTGGAAGAAGGGTTTGTTGCCGGAGACGTAGCCGATGTTGAACTTCGCCCGGTCGCCGGCTCGTCCGCTGTGCGGTTCCAGCGCGGCGAGGGTCTCCCTGGTCGCCTGCGGCAGGAGCGCGTGCTGAAAGACCCGCTTGCCGGCCACCACGTCGTCGAGAGCCACCGGCACCCCTCGTCCGGTGACGGTGGCGGGCAGGTCGGACAGTTTGTCGCAGGCGAGCACGTTCACCTGCTGCGTCGAGCCGCCCCGGGCATCGGCCAGCAGGATCAGGACGTTCTGCAGGATGCCCTTGAACACGCGTTCCCGGAACCGCAGGATCGTCAGCGAGCCGAACGACCGGCCCAGATGGCGCCAGAGCGGTTGTGCGTAGCGGACATAGGTGAAGTCCAGGGGCAGTACGAAGGCCAGCCGGCCGCCCGGCCGCAGCTGGGCGGTGGCCTTGGCGACGAACGGCATCCAGGCGCTGCCGCTGGGCTCCATCGGCGACCCGAGCGCCGCATCGGCGCTGCGCATCGCCGATCGCCGGAGAGCGGGCGGCAGTTCCCGGACGCGGACGTACGGCGGATTCCCGATGACGGCATCGACCATGGGCAGGTCGGTCGCGGCCAGGAAGTCTCCGACGCGCAGACGTTCGGCGGCGACCGCTCCGCTGTCGATCGCGTTCGCGGCGGTCTCCGGGTCCAGCTCGCAGGCGTACAGGTGCGGCCGGCTCCAGGCGCGGGAGTCGGCGTACGCGTTGACCGCGTGGGCGAACTGCCCGTCGCCGACGCTCGGCTCGAGGACGACGTCGTCGGGGGACCGGATCGCCCACTGGACGATCAGCGTCGACGCGTCGTCGGGCGTGAAATACGCGCCCCGGGAGCGCTGGTCCGAGCGGGGGGATCGGGCGTGCAGGGCGATCTGGCGCCCGAACTCCTCGATGTCCTCGGCCCGGTAGACGTTGCCGTGCATCGATGCCACCGGCTCCGGCATGGCCGTGGGGATCCCCGTCTTGGCGGTCTTGGCGCGCGTGGCCCAGACCTTGAACGTGTTCAGCGGAACCCCGAGCATGAGGGCGGCGCGACGATTGTCGACGAGCCCGTGGACGGGGCCGTCCAGAGCTGACTCAGGGACCATCCCGTGAGTGTAATGAGTCATTACGACACTTCCTCGAGCCTGCCGACACCGGAGCGATGATCGCCGTGCGAAGGCTAGCGCGGGCCTACGACAGCCCGCCGCCGATCGAGCCCGGATCCGGTCAGTCCAGGGCGTCGAGCCAGGCCGTCGAGGGTGCGTCCGACGGTGCGCGCCAGTCGCCGCGCGGGGACAGCGAGCCGCCCGAGCCGATCTTCGGGCCGTTCGGCATCGCGGTGCGCTTGAACTGATTCGCCATGAACCGCTTGAGGAACACCTCCAGCCAGCGCCGGATGGTGGCGGCGTCGTAGGCGTGGCGCTCGTCGTCGCTCATCATCGACGGCCAGATACCGGCCGCCACGTCGCTCCACGCCTGCTCGGCGAGGTACGCGATCTTCGCCGGCCGGTAGCCGAAGCGGGTGAGGTAGTAGAGGAAGAAGTCGTGCAGCTCGTAGGGGCCGACGGTGTCCTCGGTGCTCTGTACGGCGCCGTCCTCCCCGGGCGGGACCAGCTCGGGGGTGATCACGTCGGCGAGGATCTCGCGCAGCGCCGCGGTGGTCTCCGGCGCGTACGACCCGGCGTCGATCATCCAGCGGATCTGATGCTGGATCAGCGACTTGGGGACCGAACCGTTGACGTTGTAATGCGACATCTGATCGCCCACGCCGTAGGTGCACCAGCCCAGGGCCAGCTCGGAGAGGTCGCCGGTGCCGAGCACGATCCCGCCGAGCCGATTGGCGAGCCGGAACAGATGCGAGGTGCGTTCGCCGGCCTGCACGTTCTCGAAGGTCACGTCGTACACGGGGTGCCCGTCGGCGAACGGGTGACCGAGGTCGATCAGCATCTGCTCGCACGACGGCCGGATGTCGAGCTCGTTGCCGCTGACCCCGAGCGAGTCCATCAAGACGTGGCTGCGGGCGAGGGTGTGCCCGCCGGTCGCGAAACCGGGCATCGTGTACGCGTGGATGTCGCTGCGCGGCAGACCGAGCCGGTCGAAGGTCTCCACCGCCACCAGCAGTGCGAGCGTGGAGTCGAGGCCGCCGGAGACACCGATCACGATCTTCGACAGTCCGGTCGCGCGCAACCGCTGGGCCAGGCCCTGGACCTGGATGTTCATCACCTCGCGGCAGCGGCGGTCACGGTCGGCGCCGGACGCGGGGACGAACGGGAAGCGGGGGACCGCGCGGAGCAGATGGTCGTCGGCGCGGTCGAGGTCACCGAGGGTGAAGCCGATCCGGCGGAAACCGCGGACCTGGTCGGCGACGTCGCCGACCTGATCGCGCAGGCTGATCATCCGGGCGCGTTCCTGGCGGAGCCGGTCCAGGTCGACGTCGGCGACGACCAGCTGTTCGGTCATCGCGAAGGCCTCGCTGCGGCCCAGAAGGGTGCCGTTCTCGGCGATCAGCGCGTCGCCGTCCCACGCCAGGTCCGTCGTGGACTCGCCGAATCCGGACGCGACGTACACCTGCGCGGCGACGCACCGCGCGGAGTGTCCGGTGACGAGTGCCTGCCGGTAGCTCTCCTTGCCGATGGTCACCGGGCTGCCGGAGAGATTGATCAGCACCGTCGCGCCGGCCAGTGACGCCCACGTGCTCGGCGGGATCGGCACCCAGCCGTCCTCGCAGATCTCGGCGTGCACCCGGAAACCGGGCAGGTCGGTCGCCTCGAAGATCAGGTCGGTGCCGAACGGCACCTCGCGGCTGCCGAGGAGCACCGAGTCGACCACGGCGTCGCGCGCCGCCGCGAAGTAGCGCTGCTCGTAGAACTCGCGGTAGTTCGGCAGGTAGCTCTTCGGGGTCACCCCGAGGATCTCCCCGTCCTGGATCAGCACCGCGCAGTTGAAGAGGGCATCGTCGACCCGCAGCGGGGCGCCGACGGCCACCAGGGGGCGCAGGCCGACGGTGGCCGCGGCGATCTCGTCGAGCGCCGTCATCACCGCGTCGAGCAGGGCGTCCTGCTGCACCAGGTCGTCGACGCTGTAGCCGCACAGCCCGAGTTCGGGGAAGACGACCAGTGCCGCATCGCGCTCGTGGGCGGCGCGGATCAGTTCGATGGTGCGCTCGGCGTTGCGGCGCGGGTCCGCCAGCGCCAGCACGGGCACGGCGGCGGCGAGACGGGCGAAGCCGTGTGAGTAGACCGACACGGCGTCCACGGTATCGCGCGTGGCAGCATGGGGGCATGACGAACCCGGCCTCCGCCCGCACCCTGTCGGTCCGGCGCATTCCGTTGCTCGCTGCGCTGCTGACGGTGCTCGCCCTGACCGGGGCGCTGCTCGGGGCGGGCCCGGCGTCCGCGCATTCGGCCGTCGTCGGATCGAGCCCGGAGAACGGTGCCAAGGTCGACCGCTCGCCGGGCGTCGTGTCGATCACCTTCAACGAGGACCTGCGGCCCGAATACGCGGTCCTCAAGGTGGTCGGGCCGGACGGCAACTTCTGGCAGCAGGGCGATCCGACGGTCCAGGGCCGGGTGATCTCGGTGCCGGTCAACGCTCTCGGACCGACCGGGGAATACCAGGTCAACTATCGCGTCACCTCGGCCGACGGCCACCCCGTGCAGGGGCAGCGCACGTTCACCCTCACCGTCGCGGGTAACGGTCAGCCGGGAGCGAAGGCCGACGCCGACACGCTCTCCATCAAGAACGAGGACCACGGCTTCCCGGTCTGGGGAATCGTGCTGATCATCATCGCGGCGCTCGTCGTGATCGGCGGCGGATTGGCCGTCGCCCTCCGCCGCCGGGGTGCCTGACCTCCCGATCGGCCCCGTCCGGGCGGCGCTGCCGGCCGTCGCGGCGGCCGGTGCGCTCCTCGGCGTCGCGATCTGCGGGCTGCTCGCCGGACGCGCCGGGCCGGAGGGTTCGGCGTGGGCCGCGGCGCTCTCGCTCGGCGCGGCCTGCCTGCTGGTCGGTCTGGGCGGACTCGAGTACGTCGAGGCCCGGCCCTCGCGCGCACTGATCGCGGCGGTGGCCGGATTCTGGGGCGCCACGTCCCTGGTCGCGGCCTGGCTGGAACTGGCCGGGCGGGCCGGCGTCGGACCGTGGCGGCTGGGTCTCGGCGATCTGATGCTCGGCCTGGAATCCGGACTCGCCCCGCTGATCTGCGTGGGCGGCGCGGTCCTGGTGCTGATCTGGTGCGCCCGGCCGTTCGCCGCGCAGGTGCTGGTCGCGGTGATCGCCGCGGCCGGCGTGCTGGCCCTGTCGATCAGCGGGCACGCCGCGACCGGCGCGTGGACCCCGCTGCTGGTCGGCGCGCATGCCCTGGCGGCCGCGTGGTGGACGGGGACGCTTGCCGCGCTGGCGGTCAGCGTCCGCGGGCGGCGCGGATGGTCGGTGTCGCTGCCGCTGTTCTCCGGGTACGCGCTGTACGCGGCCGCGGTGCTCGTCGCGACCGGGGTGCTGGCCGCGCTGGTGGAGCTCGGGGTGAGCGCGCGATGGTGGGACACCGGCTACGGCCGGGTGGTGCTCGCCAAGGCCGCGATCCTGGTCGTGGTGCTGGCGTTCGCGGCGACGCATCGCCGTCGATGGGTGCCGGCGGCGGCCCGGCACGCGGCGCCCGAGGCGGTGTCGCTGCGGCGCGCGGCCGTCGAGACCATCCTGCTGAGCGTGGTCCTGGGGCTGGCCGCGGGGCTGGCCACGACCGCGCCCGGAGTGTCGTGAGCGCTGTCCGGCGCACAGGAAACCGCCGAGACGATTCACAGGAGTTGTCCAGCCTCGCCGGGTAGCGTTACTCGCCGTGGGCAAGAACAGTCTCGGGTTCGGTTCTCTCAAGCGCGCCGTCGGGCATGTCGTGCGGCCCTATCCGGTCCGGGACCTGCCGGAGGGCCGGTACCTGGAGTTGCCGGGCCGGGGCACCACGTTCATCACCGACTCGGGCCCGCGTGAAGCGCCGGTGCTGTTTCTGCTCCACTCGGTGGCGACCACCGGCCTGCTCTGCTGGTACCCGGTGATTCCGGAGCTCGGCCGCGATTTCCGGGTGATCACCATCGACCATCGCTGGCACGGCCGCGGCATCCGGTCGGCGGATTTCACGCTGGAACTCTGCGCCGACGACGCGGTCGCGGTCGCCGACCGGCTCGGTATCGAGAGCTTCATCGCGGCCGGCTTCTCCATGGGCGGCGGCATCGCGCAACTCGCGTGGCGCCGGCACGCGGATCGCGTCGACGGTCTGGTGCTGTGCTCCACCGGGCCGTACTTCTCCAGCAACGACCCCGAGGAACTGGCCCGGGATCAGCGGATGGGCGCGGTCGCGGCGCGCTTCGACCGCTTCGTGCCGGTTCCGTCCGACCGGCGGCTCAACGACTGGTCTGCGCATCCGGCGAAGTGGGGGATCAGCCAGTTCCTGTCCACCCCGATGAGCAAGCTCGGCGCGTTCAGCGGGGCGATGGCCGCGTTCGACGCGCGCGATTGGCTGGGCGAGGTCGACGTGCCGACCTCCGTCGTCGTCTCCACCCGCGACAAGACCGTCCCCCCGGAACGGCAGCGGTTGCTCTCCGGCGGGATCGGCGGCGCGCTCGAATTCCCGGTCGACGGCGGTCACGCGGTGTGTGTGCTCGGCGCCGAACGCTTCGTCCCGGCCTTCGGTGACGCCGTCCGCTCGGTGCTCGCCCGCACGCGGGAACCCGCGGCGCTGTCCGGCTGAGATGCGCCAAAGGGCCCCGGTCGACCTTCCGGCCAGGACCCTTCGCGGTGCCCCCAGTAGGGCTCGAACCTACGACCTGCGGATTAAAAGTCCGTAGCTCTACCAACTGAGCTATAGGGGCGGGCGCGTCATGCGCGAATGCAGCTTACCGGGTGTTCGCGTCCCGGGCAGCACCGGCCACGCCGGTCACGGGCCGTAGATGCGCAGGAAGTTGGCGACGGCCTGGTCGGCGCGCACCCGGACGGCGTCGGGAGTCATGCGGGCGTCGCCGAGGAGGGCGCGCATCTGGTCGTCCTGCATCGCCAGGCCGTAGAGCTCTTTCGCGGCGCGCGGGGCGTCGTCGATGCGGAGCAGTCCGGCACGCGAGGCGTCGGCCAAGTACGCGGCGAGAAGCGGTCGCTGCCGGTCCGCGCCGTCGCGGAGCACGACCGGGCCCAGCGCCGGCTCGTTCATCGCCGCGCGCAGAATCGCGAGCGACAGGTCGCCGTGCAGGACCCGCAGCAGCTGGTGGGTCCAGGCGGTCAGGACCTCGCGCGGGTCCTGCTCGGTGGGCGACGAGGCGTGCACCTGGATCTGCGTGAGGTCGTAGTTGCGCTCGGCGATGGCGCTGACCAGCGCTTCCCGATTGCCGAACCACGAATAGATGGTGCTCTTGGAGGCGCCGGTCCGCTCGGCGACCGCGTTCACCGTGAACGACGGATAGCCGCGCTCCACCAGAAGTGCGGCGGCGGCGTCGAGCATCGCGGACTTGCGGGCGGCCACTTCGCCGGTCCGGGGCCGGCCGCGGCGACTGGGGCGCGGGGCGTCCTGCGTCATGGCTAGAAGGTACTCGGCCGAGGCGATCCGCGCGACACGGTGCGGTCATCCGAAACGGGAGGCTTGACCAGGCGATTTGTGAATCGCGGACGGTGTGCCATACGCTGATCAAGCTCCCAACGAGGACATCCGGCCCCCTTCGTCTAGCGGCCTAGGACGCCGCCCTTTCAAGGCGGTAGCGCGGGTTCGAATCCCGTAGGGGGTACGCTCTGCGATGAAAATCGCGGACATAACTGAACATGGCCCTGTGGCGCAGTTGGTTAGCGCGCCGCCCTGTCACGGCGGAGGTCGCGGGTTCGAGTCCCGTCAGGGTCGCCAGTATGGCGACGATGTGTCGCACGTCGCGTGCGTGCATGTCAGCAATACCACGGCCAGGTAGCTCAGTTGGTACGAGCGTCCGCCTGAAAAGCGGAAGGTCGCCGGTTCGATCCCGGCCCTGGCCACTCGGCCCCCGGTATTCCGGGGGTTTTCCTGCGTCCGGCGCGGGAGACAACAAAACATGGCCCTGTGGCGCAGTTGGTTAGCGCGCCGCCCTGTCACGGCGGAGGTCGCGGGTTCGAGTCCCGTCAGGGTCGCCATGTGTGAACAATCCCCCAGAGATAAAATCTGGGGGATTGTTCGTCTGTTGGGCTGCTCCCGTACGCTGGCCTGGCGAGTTTTCTTGTATTCGTGCGCACCTCGAACCACACTGGACACAGCCAGCACTAGGGAGGCACCGTGGCTAAGAACGACCCCAAGGATCCGAATCCGAGTCCGAAGGTCGTCGACAATGTCGTGGATCGGGAGTTCACCGTCGAGCGGCTCGTCGAGAATCCAGTGGAACGCATCGTCGACAAGCCGGTCACCATGGAGCGGATCGTCGAACGACTCGTCGTCGACACGGTCGACATGGTGGTGGACAAGCCGACCACCGTCAGCCGCCTGGTCGAGCGCCCGGTCGTGACCATCGTCGACTCCGTCGAGGACAAGCCGATCGAGGTCAGCCGCTTGGTCGAGCGACCCGTGGTCAGCGTGCGCGACGACGTACAGGACGTCCCCGTCGACGTGTCCCGGCTGGTCCAGAAGCCGGTCGTGACCGTGGTCGACGAGGTGGTGGAGAAGCCGGTCGACGTGCCGCGCCGGGTGGAGAAGCCCATCGTCACCATCGTCGACGACGTGGTGGACAAGCCGGTCGAGGTCTCCCGGATCGTGGAGAAGCCGATCGTGACGGTGCTCGACGACGTCGTGGAGAAGCCCAAGCCGGTCTCCCGCCTGGTGGAGAAGCCGATCGTCACCGTCGTCGACGAGGTGGTCGACAAGGAGATCGCGGTTCCGCGCCTGGTGGAGAAGCCGATCGTCACGATCGTCGACGACATCGCCGACAAGCCGGTCAACATCCAGCGCAAGGTCGAGAAGCCGATCGTCTCGATCGTCGACGAGATCACCGAGAAGCCGCTCGAGCTGACGCGCCAGGTGGAGCAGCCCGTCGTCACCTTCGTCGACGAGATCGTCGACACGCCGGTCGACGTCCCCCGTGCGGTGGAGAAGCCGATCGTCACCTTCGTCGACCAGGTGGTCGAGGTGCCGGTCGAGCTGCCGCGCGAGGTGGAGCGGCCGATCGTCACCTTCGTCGACGAGGTGGTGGACCGCCCGGTCGACGTGCCGCGGCTGGTGGAGAAGCTCGTGGTCTCGTTCGTCGACGAGATCACCGAACGCGCCGTCGACGTGCCGCGCCTGGTAGAGCGGCTGGTCGTGACCGTCGTCGATGAGGTGGTCGACGCGCCCGTCGAGGTCGATCGCCTCGTGGAGAAGCTGATCGTCGACATCCGTGACCAGATCGTCGAGAAGGAGGTCACCGTCGACCGGATCGTCGAGAAGCCGGTGGTGACCGTCGTCGAGCGTGAGGTCGAGGTCCCGATCGAGCAGATCGTGGAGAAGGTCGTCGAGGTCCCGGTCGAGAAGATCGTCGAGGTGACCGTCGAGAAGCCCGTCGAGAAGATCGTCGAGAAGATCGTCGAGGTCCCCGTCGAGAAGATCGTCTACAAGATGGTTGAGAAAGAGGTCGAGAAGGTCGTCGAACTCGTCGTCGAGAAGCCGGTCGTCAAGCACGTCGAGGTACCGCGCGAGCTGATCGTCGAGAAGGTCGTTCAGGTCCCGGTCGAGAAGGTGGTCGACAAGGAGATCGAACGGGTCGTCGAGAAGCCGAACCTGGTCGAGAAGATCGTCGAGACCCCCGTCGACCGCGTAGTCGAGCGGGTGGTGGAGCAGCCGAACATCATCGAGAAGGTGGTGGAGAAGCCGGTCGATCGCGTGGTCGAGCGCATCGTCGAGGTGCCGAACGTGGTCGAGGAGATCGTCGAGAAGCCCGTCGACCGGACGGTCGAGCGCGTCGTCGAGGCCCCCAACGTGGTCGAGGAGATCGTCGAGAAGCCCGTCGACAAGGTCGTCGAGCGGACGGTCGAGGCCCCGAACATCGTGGAGAAGGTGGTGGAGAAGCCGGTCGACCGCGTGGTCGAGCGCTCGGTCGAGGCGCCCAACATCATCGAGAAGGTGGTGGAGAAGCCGGTCGACCGCGAGGTCGCCAAGACCGTCGAGGTCCCCAACATCGTCGAGAAGGTGATCGACAAGCCGGTCGATCACGTCGTCGAGCGTGTCGTCGAACAGCCGAACGTGGTGGAGAAGGTGATCGAGAAGCCGGTCGACCGCGTGGTCGAGCGGATTGTCGAGGTCCCGAACATCGTGGAGAAGGTCGTCGACAAGGAGGTCGACCGCGAGGTCGAGAAGGTCGTCGAGAAGCTCAACATCGTGGAGAAGGTGATCGAGACCCCGGTCGACCGCGTCGTGGAGCGGATGATCGAGCAGCCGAACATCATCGAGAAGATCGTCGAATCGCCGGTCGACCGCGAGGTGGAACGGATCGTCGAGGTGCCCAACGTCGTGGAGAACGTCGTGGAGACCCCGGTCGATCGGGTGGTCGAGCGGGTGGTCGAGAAGCCGAACGTGGTCGAGAAGGTGATCGAGAAGCCGGTCGATCGGGTGGTCGAGCGGGTGGTCGAGAAGCCGAACGTGGTCGAGAAGGTGATCGACAAGCCGGTCCAGCATGTCGTGGAGAAGGTGGTCGAGCGCCCGGAGATCGTGGAGAAGCTGGTCGAGAAGCCGGTCACCCGCGAGTTCGAGAAGCTGGTCGAGAACCCCGTTCTCGTCGAGAAGCTGGTCGAGAAGGACATCAAGCAGGTCGTCGAGCGCGTCGTCGAGAAGCCGGTCTTCGTCGACGTCGAGAAGGTGATCGAGCGACCGGTCTACGTCGAGGTCGAGAAGGTGATCGAGAAGCCGGTCGAGAAGATCGTCGAGGTCGTGGTCGAGAAGCCGGTCTTCGTGCGCAAGGTGGTCGAGCGCGAGGTGGAGCACGTCGTGGAGGACGAGCGCGCCACCCGCACCGTCACACACGCGCCGCGCGGCGGCGAGGATGTGCAGGCGCACTTCGTGGAGCGCGAGCAGACCGACACCAACTGGCTCGACGCCCGCACCGGCGCGCACCCCGAGGACGGGGTCGCCGGCGCGTCGTCGCCGGAACTCGATGTGAAGGGCGTCGCGCAGTACGCGGTGCCCGGGGACGACGACACCGACGACGAGTTCCGGGACCGTCAGTCCTGATGTCCGGCCGGACCCGACCGGGTATGCGTGTCGCGAGCGCATCGGCGCTCGGTGTGGTGTCGGTGCTCGCCGTGCTGTTCACGGTCGTGCTGGGCGGGGGCCTCGCGCGGGCGGACGTGCGGGGCGACGCCACCGCGGCGATCGGCGCCTTCGCCGCCGACTCCGGCAATGCCGCCCTGCTCGGCGGTCCGACCGGCACGCTGCGGATGGTCCGCGGCGGCGGAGGTGCATCGCAGACCTTCGAACGCGGCACCGTCTACTACTCGCCGGACACCGGCGCGCAGGCCGTGTACGGCGCGATCGCCGCGCGATACCGCGCGGTCGGCGGACCCGCCGCGATCGGCTATCCGACCGGCGGCGAACAGGCCGCCGGCGACGGCCGGTTCTCCGAGTTCAACGGCCCGGAGGGGGCCGCCATCTACTGGAGTCCCACGACGCGCGCCTCGCTGCTGACCGGCGGCGTGCTGCGGGCGTGGCGGGCCTCCGGCGGGGTGACCGGTCCGTTCGGGTTCCCCACCTCGGACACCGTGAACACCGGCCGCGCCGACGAGGCCGACTTCGCCGGACCGGCGGGCACGCACATCGCGTGGTCGTCGACGACCGGCCTGGAGACCACGCCGGCCGAGTTGCTGGCGTCGATGCCGACGATGGCGGTCGCCGCGGACTCGACCGAGACCATCTCGGCGGCCAAGCCCGCGCCGCCGGCCCCGGCCGCCCGGTCCGGGTGGCGGAAATGGTGGCCGTGGGCGGTCGCCGCGGCGTGCGTGCTGGTTCTGCTGATCGCGCTCGTCGTGCTGTTCCGGCGCGGCCGTGGATCCCGGAAGCCGGACGACGACGCCGCGCCGGCTCCGACGGCGGCCGGGACCCCCGCCGCCGTCGCCTCGCCGGGTAGCGAGGCCGTCGTACCCGCCGCCGGTGCCGCAGCGGCGGACGAACCGGTCGCGGAGCCGGAACCCGAACCGGAGCCGGAGCCCGAGGAGCCGCCGGAGCCGGTGCTCAGCGAGGAGACCGCGCTGGCGTCGTCACTGGTGGTGACCTACGCCGAGGACGTCGATCACGGGCCGCGGATCGCCTACGAGAACAACGCACTCGGTGCCGATCACGCCGGCGGCGAGGACGCCACACGCGCCTGGCTGCACGGCGCGGGTGCCGCGGAGACCGGCGGCGAGGGGTAACTCGGCACATGAAGGCGACGGTCTGCCGACGCGGCGAATTCGAGGTCGTCGATCTCCCGATGCCCGAGCCGGGCCGCAGACAGGTCTTGCTGAAGGTCCTGCGGGCGGGGATCTGCGGCTCCGATCTGCACGCGCGGATCCACTGCGACGAGGTCGCCGCGCTCACCGGCGAGGTCGGCTACGACCACTTCATGCGCTCGGACGAGCGCGTGGTGATGGGGCATGAATTCGTCGGCGAGGTGGTCTCGTACGGCCGCGGCTGCCGGCGCCGCTGGAAGGCCGGTACCCGCGTCGTGTCGCTGCCCATCCGGCGCGACGGTGACGAGGTCCAGATGACCGGGCTGTCCGCGCGTGCCGCCGGGGCGTTCGCCGAGTACGTCCTGGTCGAGGAGGACGTCACCATGCCGGTGCCGGACCGCCTGGACACCGATCTGGCCGCCCTGACCGAGCCGCTCTCCGTCGGCCGTCATGCCGTCGCCCGCAGTGGTATCGGGCGCGGTGACGTCGCCGTCGTCGTCGGTTGCGGTCCGATCGGCCTGGCCGTGATCCTGATGCTCAAGGCCCAGGGGGTCAAGACGGTGGTGGCCAGCGACCTGTCGCCGGCCCGCCGGGCTCTGGCCGGGTCGTGCGGGGCGGATGTCGTCGTCGACCCGGCCCGATCCGAGCTCGCCGACCGGATTCCGGAGCGCGCCATGCACTTTCGCCGGGGACCGGAGCTGCTGGACTTCGCGCTCGACGCGATGCACAAGCTGCGGACGGTCCCGGGTCTGCCGTGGTGGCGGCTGATGGGACTGGGGGAGCGGCTCGGTCAGGTGCCGAAGGGGCCGGTCGTCTTCGAATGCGTCGGCCTGCCCGGCATGCTCGACCGGCTGAGTGCCGAGATGCCCTATCGTTCGCGGATCGTTGTCGTGGGTGTCTGCATGGAACCCGACACGGTGCGGCCGGCGCTGCTGTCGAACAAGGAGATCGATCTCCGCTTCGTCTTCGCCTACGACCCCGACGAGTTCCGCGACACCCTCCACCTGATGGCGGACGGCCGGATCGACGCGCGGCCGCTGCTGACCGGGACCGTCGGGCTCGACGGCGTCGACGCGGCCTTCGCGGCGCTGGGCGATCCGGAGACGCACGTGAAGATCCTCATCGATCCGGCGTCGGCGGCCGTCACGCCCTGATCGCGGTATGATCTGCTTCACAATCATGCCTCGCCCGAAACAATACGGACCGTAGTCCGGTTAAGTTTGGATGTGGATCGAATGATCCGCCGGCGCGGTGAGCGCCGCCCCGTTCCTCCCAGGAGTCCCCATGTCTTCGATCAATGCCCTTCCCCTGCTGTCCGCCGGCACCTGGACCATCGACCCGGTGCACTCGGCCGTGAGCTTCTCGGTCCGCCACCTGATGGTGTCGAAGGTCCGCGGCGAGTTCACCACGTTCTCCGGCGCCATCGAGGTCGCCGAGGACGGCACCCCGTCGGTGCGCGCCGAGATCGACGTGACCTCGATCAACACCCGTAACGACCAGCGCGATGCGCACATCCGGTCGGCGGACTTCTTCGACGCCGAGAAGTACCCGACCGCCACCTACGTCTCCACCTCGGTCGAGTCCGACGGCGACGACTACGTGGTGCACGGCGACTTCACCCTGAAGGGCGTCACCAAGCCGGTCGACCTGAAGCTCGAGTTCAACGGCGTCAACCCGGGCATGGGCCACGGCCCGGTCGCCGGTTTCGAGGCCACCGCGGTGATCAACCGCAAGGACTTCGGTATCGACATCGAGATGCCGCTGGAGACCGGTGGCACCGTGGTCGGCGACAAGATCAACCTCACCCTCGAGATCGAGGCGGGCCAGGCTTCCGCCTGATTCCAGCCCCGCCCGCGACCGCGCCGCGCTGCGGTGCGTGTTCGGTACGCTCGACCCATTGTCGGGCGCGGTCGCGGGAGGTGACGGGTGGAATTGCAGCGTTCGCGCGAGGCGATGCACGACGTCGCCACCCGGATCGAGGCGTGGGCACCCCGCTCCTGGGTGCTCCGTCCGCTCCGCCGCGGCCGCGGCCCGATGGACGGCGAGTTGCTCGCCACCGAATGGCGGGCACTCGCCCCGTCGGTCCGCCAGCGCGTACTGCGGCGCGCGGCGTTCGTCGGCATCGCGGTCGGCATCGGCTCCCGGTCGGCGATCGGTCTGGAGACCTTCGTGCTGGTCCTACTGGCGTTCACCGGTGGCCGCTTCACGTTGAACACCAAGCTGGACCATCCGAACTTCTACGACATGCTGATCGCCACGGTGATCGGCAGCACGGTGAGCATCCTGGTCTCGTACGTGCTGCTGCGACGGCACTTCCGGTGGTTCGCGTCCGGTGAGCCCGCTGACGTCGCCCGGCGCCGTGACGTCGCCCGCATCCCGATTCAGCAGGTCGGTGCCGACATTCTCGGCTGGCTGACCAGCTATCTGCTCTATGCGCTGATCGCCGACGTCACGGCGCTGTTCCTGGTCACCGTGGGTGGTGCGTTCGCGCTGGCCGCGGTCACCTCCTGCAGTCTGACCTACCTGTTCGCCGAATCATCGGCGAGGCCGCTCGCCGTCTTGGCGCTCAGCGGTACCTCGGATGCCCGCGTGGTCCATGGTGTGCGGGAGCGCATGCTCGTGGTCTGGCTGGTCTCGTCGGCGGTGCCGATGGTCGGTCTGATCGCCCTCAACATCGGGCGGTGGGCCGGTCTGCTGCCGCCCGCCGGCCGGCTCGACTGGGCGACGGTCTTTCTGGCGATCCTGTCGCTGGCCTCTGGACTGAACATCGTCGTGCTGGTCGGCCGCGCCATCGCCGATCCACTGACCGAGATGCGCTCGGTGGTCGAGGCCGCCGCCGCCGGTGACCTTGACCGGCGGGTGGCCGTCTACGATTCGTCCGAGCTCGGGGTGTTGCAGAGCGGCCTGAATGGCATGCTCGACGGCCTGGCCGAACGCGAGCGCATCCGGACGCTCTTCTCCCGTCACGTCGGCGATCGAGTCGCCGAACTCGCCATCTCCCGCGAAGGGGGGATGGCGGGTACCAATGCCGACGTGGCGGTCGTCTTCGTCGACCTGAGCGGGTCGACGGCCTTCGCGGCACAGCGGGATCCGCGGGAGACCGCGGTGGTGCTCAACGTCTTCTTCTCCGTGGTCGCCGAGGTGGTGGAGCGGCACGACGGACTGATCAACAAGTTCGAGGGTGACGCCGCCCTGATCATCTTCGGGGCGCCGGCCGAGCTCGACGACCCGGCGGGCGCCGCCCTGCGGGCCGCCCGGGAACTCGGCGACGCGCTGAGCGAGAGACTGCCCCTCGAATGGGGGATGGGGGTTGGCTACGGCAGCGTATTCGCCGGCAACATCGGCGCGGCCAGCCGCTACGAGTACACCGTCATCGGCGACCCGGTGAACGAGGCTGCGCGCCTCTCCGACCGCGCCAAGGAGAGCCGAACCCCGGTCTGCGCCAGCGGCGCCGCGATCGCGGCGGCCGATCCGGATGAGGCTGCGCGGTGGTCGCGCAGCGCCCGGGTGACCCTGCGGGGCCGCAGCGAGGCGACGGACGTCTACGTCCCGACCGCACTGGCCGCGCGGACCGAACCGCCGACCTTGGGTAGCGTTCTTTCCGAGTTGCTGAGAATGCCCGGCGCGCGGGCGCGCGAGGAACGAGAGAAGAGGACCCGATGAATGGTTGGTCGATCACGGACATCCCCGATCAGCGGGGGCGGCGCTTCGTCATCACCGGCGCCAACAGCGGGCTCGGCGAGCAGATGGCGCTCGCCGTCGGCGCCGCGGGCGCCGAGGTGGTCCTCGCGGCCCGCAACGTCGAGAAGTCGCGCCTGGTGGCCGAGCAGATCGGTCCGAACGCGACCGTCGCCTCGCTCGACCTGGCCGACCTCGCCTCGGTGCGCGACTTCGCCGACTCGTTCGACGGCGCCGATGTCCTGATCAACAACGCTGGGGTGATGGCGATCCCGTTGCGCCGCACCGCCGACGGCTTCGAGATGCAGATCGGCACCAACTTCCTCGGGCACTTCGCGCTCACCGGGCTGCTGCTCGGGCGGATCTCCGACCGGGTGGTCACGATGTCGTCGTTGATGCACAAGCAGTCGCGGCTCGACATCGACGACCTCAACTGGGAACACCGCAAGTACAACCGCTGGACGGCGTACGGCGACTCGAAGCTCGCCGACCTGATGCTCGCCCTGGAACTGGCCGAGCGGCTGTCGGAGGCGGGCTCGCCGAAGCTCTCGATGGCCGCGCATCCCGGATACGCGGCGACCGACCTGCAGATGCACACCGAATCGCCGCTGGACTGGGTGATGCGGCTGGGCAACCTGACGCCGCTCGCGCAGTCGGCGTCCGACGGCGCGCTCCCGGCCCTGTTCGCGGCCACCTCGCCGCATGCGGTGAACGGCGAGTATTACGGGCCGAAGGGGCTCGGCGGCATGCGCGGCGGTCCGGCGGTGTCCGGCTACCGTCGTGTCGCCGGAGACCGCGCCGTGCGCCGGAAGCTCTGGGCCAAGGCCGAGGAGCTGACCGGCGTCACCTTCGACGTCTGATCGGCCGTCCCGTCGGTTACAGCACGCCTGGCGGACGGAACTGGATACTCATCCGCGGCCCGGCGCCGGTCGCCTTCGGGACCGCGTGGTCCCAGGTGCGCTGACAGCTGCCGCCCATCACCAGCAGATCGCCGCTGCCGAGGGTGAAGCGCAACGACGCCCCGCCGCCGCGAGGCCGTAGCAGCAGGGCGCGCGGTGCGCCGAGCGAGACGATCGCCACGAGGGTGTCGTGGTGGGCGCCGCGGCCGATGCGGTCGCCGTGCCAGGCGACGCTGTCCCGCCCGTCGCGGTAGAGGCAGAGCCCGGCGCTCGCGAAGCCCTCCGGCAGGTCGCGTGCGTAGTGGGCGCTCAGGTCGGCGCGCAGCGTGTTCAGCAGTGGATCGGGGAGTGTCCGTCCGGCCGGATAGTGGGCGGTGAGACGCGGGACGTCGAGCGTCGCGTCGTACATGCGGCGCCGCTCCGCCCGCCACGGGACCGTCTGGACGAGCCTGTCGAACAGCGGCGCCGCCCCGGTCAGCCACCCCGGCCGCAGGTCCACCCAGGCGCCGTCGCTGAGCTCGCGGCGGCGGATACCGGTCGCGAGGGCACGGACCACCGGCCCGGCTGTATTCGCGGGCGCGTCGAACAGCGAATCCTGAATCCCGGCGCCGGTCATGTCGCCAGCGTACGCCGAATAGAACGTATGTGCGATGCGTGTCTCGTCGACCGTGTCGGAGCGGCTACAGGGAGCGGAGGCGGCGGGCGGCTTCGGCGATCACTTCGGGGCGTTTGGAGAAGGCGAAGCGGACGAGGTGGTCCCAGTGGGGGTGATCGGTGAAGGCGCTCACCGGGACCGCGGCGACGCCGATCTGGGCAGGCAGTGCACGACACATCGCCGCGCCGTCGTGGTAGCCGAGCGGCCGGGGATCGGCCAGCACGAAGTACGTGCCGTCGGTGTGGTGGACGCCGAAACCGGCATCGGCCAGGGCCGCCGACAGCGCGACCTGGGCTTGCTCCAGGTCGCCGGCCATCGACCGCACCCACGCCGCCTCCGTCCGCAGGGCGAGGGCGACGGCGGGCTGGAACGGCCCGCTGCCGACGTAGCTCAGATACTGTTTGGCCCCGCGTGCGGCGGCCACCAGCTCCGGCGGGCCGCAGACCCAGCCGACCTTCCAGCCGGTCACGTTGAACGTCTTCGCGGCGCTGGAGATCCGCAGGGTGCGCTCGCGCATGCCGTCGAACGTCGCCAGCGGGCGATGAGTCAGCCCGCCGAACAGCAGGTGCTCGTACACCTCGTCGGCGATGGCCACCACGTCGTGCTCCACGCAGAGCCGCGCGATCTCGGCGAGTTCGTCGTCGGTCAGCGCGGTGCCCGTCGGATTGTGCGGGGTGTTGACCAGGATCGCGGCGGTGTCCGGGCCGAACGCGGCGCGCAGCGCGTCGAGATCGAGCCGGAAGCCGGCGCCGCCGTCGGGGCGGGTGTCGGGGACCAGTGGCACGGTGCGCCGCACCGCCCCGGCGAGGGCGACGGTGGCCGCGTACGAGTCGTAGTACGGCTCGATCATGATCACCTCGCGGCCCGGTTCCACCAGGCCGAGCACGCTTCCGGCGATGGCCTCGGTGGCGCCGACGGTCACCAGCACCTCGGTGTCCGGGTCGTACGACAGGCCGTAGTCGCGACTCTGCTGCTCGCTGATCGCCTGCCGCAGCACGGGCACGCCGATCCCCGGCGGGTACTGGTTGTGCCCGTCGGCGATCGCGGCTCGCGCGGCGTCGAGCATGGCCGCGGGCCCGTCGGTGTCCGGGAAGCCCTGCCCGAGGTTGATCGCGTCGTGCGCGACCGCCAGCGCCGACATCTCGGCGAAAATGGTTTCGGCGAACGGCCGCAGCCGCCGCACCAGGTGCGCGGTCACCTCACTCCACCATCGGCAGGTCGGCGGCGTCGATGATCCGGTACGCGTAGCCCTGCTCGGCCAGGAACCGCTGCCGGTGCGCGGCGTAGTCGGCGTCCAGGCTGTCCCGGGAGACGACGGAATAGAAGTGCGCCTGCCCGCCGCCGGCCTTCGGGCGCAGCAGGCGGCCGAGGCGCTGCGCCTCCTCCTGCCGGGAGCCGAAGGTGCCCGACACCTGCACGGCGACGGAGGCCTCCGGCAGGTCGATGGAGAAATTCGCGACCTTGGAGACCACGAGCGTGGTGATCTCGCCGCGCCGGAACGCGTCGAACAGCTTCTCCCGCTCGGCGTTGCGGGTGGAGCCCTGGATCACCGGCGCGTCCAGTTCCCGGCCCAGTTCTTCGAGCTGGTCGATGTAGGCGCCGATCACCAGGGTCTGCGCGCCGCGGTGCTGGGCGAGGATCGACCGCACCACCCGCAGCTTGGAATGGGCCGTCGAGCACAGCTTGTACTTCGTGTCGGCCTCGGCGACGGCGTACTGGAGCCGCTCGTCGTCGGACATGGTGACGCGCACCTCGATGCACTCGGCGGGTGCGATCCAGCCCTGTGCCTCGATGTCCTTCCAGGGCGCGTCGTACCGCTTGGGGCCGATCAGACTGAACACGTCGCCCTCGCGGCCGTCCTCGCGGACCAGTGTCGCGGTCAGGCCGAGGCGGCGGCGCGACTGCAGGTCGGCGGTCATCCGGAAGACCGGCGCGGGCAGCAGGTGCACCTCGTCGTAGATGATGAGGCCCCAGTCGCGCGAGTCGAACAGGTCGAGATTGCGGTACTCGCCCTTCGACTTCCGGGTCATCACCTGATAGGTCGCGATGGTGACCGGCCGGATCTCCTTGCGCTCGCCGGAGTACTCGCCGATCTCCTCTTCGGTGAGCGAGGTGCGGGCGATCAGCTCGCGCTTCCACTGCCGGCCGGCGACGGTGTTGGTCACCAGGATCAGCGTGGTCGCCCCGGCCTTGGCCATCGCCGCCGCGCCGACCATCGTCTTGCCCGCACCGCACGGCAGCACGACGACGCCGGAGCCGCCCGCCCAGAACGAATCCGCCGCGAACTGCTGGTAGTCGCGCAGCTCCCAGTCGTCCTGTTCCAGTTCGATGGGGTGCGCCTCGCCGTCCACATAGCCCGCGAGGTCCTCGGCCGGCCAGCCGATCTTCAGCAGTGCCTGCTTCAGCCGTCCCCGCTCGGACGGATGCACGACGACGGTGTCCTCGTCGATCCGTGCGCCGAGCATCGGCGCGATCTTCTTGTTGCGCAGCACTTCTTCGAGGACGGCGCGGTCGAGCGAGACCAGGCTCAGGCCGTGCGCCGGATTCTTGGTCAGTTGCAGCCGGCCGAAGCGGCCCATGGTGTCGACGATGTCGACCAGCAGCGGTTGCGGCACCGGATAGCGCGAGAAGGTGACCAGGGCGTCGACCACCTGCTCGGCGTCGTGCCCGGCGGCCCGCGCGTTCCACAACGCCAGCGGTGTCACCCGGTAGGTGTGGACGTGCTCGGGGGCGCGTTCGAGTTCGGCGAAGGGGGCGATCGCCGCACGCGCGGCACCGGCCTGCGGGTGATCGATCTCCAGCAGCACGGTCTTGTCCGATTGGACGATCAGGGGTCCGTCAGTCACGCGTTCTATTGTCCTACAGCAGCTCGAGGGTGGTGATCCGGTGGAGTGAGTACCGGGCGTCGTCGTCGGTGTCGGTGCTGCCGATCAGCTGCCCGGCGGCCAGTGACCGCGGCCGGACGACGTGTTTGCTGGCCGCGCCGTGCGCGTCGACGTAGCCGACGCGCACCTGCTTGCCGGTGCGCAGGGCCAGCTGGACCAGCGCGGAGGCGCTCTCGCCGCCGCCGGTCACCCGCACCGAGCCGGCCGCGGGCTCGTCGGCTCGGTCGGCGACCCGCAGCCGGTCGACCACGCTCGCCGCCTGGCCGGGGGAGATCCGGGCACGACGCTGCGGCGCCCGGGCGCCCCGGGTGCGTGCCGGGACACGGCTGCCGCGGGCGCGCAGATCGATCAGGGCGCCGGACGAGTCCTCGCCGGCCGGAGCGAATCCGCCGCGCCGGAGGGCGTCGATCACGTCGCGGACCGGTGCGGGGGAGACGGCCACGGTCGCCGCCAGCGCGCGCAACGAGACCTCGGCGGCGGCCTCGCTGCGCAGGACGCCGGCCAGCAGCGCGGGATCCTCGCAGCGCACGAACGACGACGCCACGCCCACCCGCAGACTCCCGTGCCGCTGGGCGACGTCGTCGACGAGGTAGGTCAGCGACTGCGGGACCGGCGTCCGGGAACGACTCGCCAGCAGCGCGTTGATCTCCGATCCGGAACGGCCGGAGTCGAGGGCGCGGCGCAGGCTGTCTTCGCTGATCCGGTACACCGACGCGGCGCCGCCGGACTCCAGATCGGCGATCGCCTGCACGTGCTCGGCCAGTTCCGGAGTCATCGGGCCGGGCACCATCAGGGTGAGGTCGGCCTGCACCAGGAAGTGGTCGACGGGCGACGGCAGCGCGCGGTCCATCGCGGCCAGCGTCGCCGCGGCGGTGTCCTCGTCGTCCGGGCCGGCCCCGGTCAGCAGTGCCCGTCCGGGTGCGGTGAGGCAGCCGTGGGCCACCAGGCCGAGCTCGGTGGCCTCGCGCAGCGTCTCGCCGACGAAGCGCCGTGTCCAGCGGCGCACTTGCCGCGGATGCCGCCAGACGAGTGCGGCGATGAGGTCGTCGAGTTCGACCGGGGCGGCCGCTTCGGCGGACACCAGCGGTTCGAGGACCTGGTGCCGGGTGAGCGGGGCGGCGGCGTCGAACAAGCCGGAACTCAGCGCGGCGAGCGTGTTGCCGTCGCGATCGGTGTCCCCGATCTGCCACGGCCGCCGCGGCAGCTCCAGCCAGGCGGTCGCCAGCGTGTACCAGCGCCGCTCGGGACCGGTGTGTTCCCAGGCATCGACGGCGGTGGTGGGCGCGAACGACTCCTCGCCGTTCCAGTCGGCGGGTTCGGGTTCGGGGAAGCCGGAATCGAGCAGCCGGGCACCGGCCAGCAGCTCCACCAGGAGTCCGACGCGGGCCACCGGCAGACCGGTGGCCTTGGCCAGGCGGCGCAGTTCGCGGATACCGACGCCGCCCGAGCGCAGTTCGGCGGCCGGGGCACGGCCGAGGACGTCGAGCAGGTCGCCCGCGTGCCGGAGCAGTTCGAGCGCCTCACCGGCGCCGGCGGCATCGATCTGGTCGGCGGTGAACCGGCCGGTGCCGCTGGTCAGGGCCGGCGCTTCGAGGACGGCCGTGCGCAGCGGCGGCTCGCCCTTCAGCAGCTGTCCGGCCATCGGCACCAGCTCGACGGTCTGCTCGTCGATCCGGGCCAGCAGGCCGCACGCGATCAGCCGGGGCACGGGCGCGCTCGGATCGGCGTCGGGGGCCGCGTCCCGGCTGCGGCCGAGCGGCGGCCCGGCGGCCAGCGTGGTGAGCAGTTCGCGGGGACGGTCGTCGAGACCGTCGAGCAGGGCGCGGATCTCGTCGGGGGTCGCGGTGGCGAGCGGGCCGATCAGGTGGTGCCCGCGCCACGGGAGCGCCGAACTCAGGTGGATGCCGGCGACCCACGCGGGTTTGCGCGCGGTGCCGGTCCCCGAGTCCCAGATCAGGCCGCGGGCGGCCAGGTCCGCGAGCCGGGCGTCGACCTCGGCGCGCTTGAGGCGACGGCCCAGGCGGGCGACGATCTCGTCGCGGCCGACCGGTCCGAGCAGGTCGTGCTGGACGCCGGGGCCGGCGGCGTCGAGAAACGCCTCCAGGACGGCGATCCCGGCCAGATCCAGGCCGTCGCCGGCCAGCGCGATCGACGCGGCGGACAGGGCGCGCTGGGCGAGCACCGCCGTGCCGCGCGGCGGCGGTGAGGCCAGATCCGGACGGCGGAGCAGCAGCGCGCTCAACTCGTCGTCGGAGCGTCCGGCCAGCGTCTCGGCCAGGCCGCGCTGGGGTCGGTCCGTGGTCATCGGATCCATGCTACCGACCGCGTGCGGAGGGGACTTGGGTCCCGGCTTTGCCGGTGGGTGCCGCGTGCCCGGCACCGCCATGGCAGAATGAGCGTCGTGGCTAAGAAGAATTCCTACGTCGACAACGGCTGGCCTGAGATCTCGGAAGAGGATCACGCCGTGACCGAGTTCACCGCTCACCTCGCCGGCGCACTGTCGCCGTTCGGCAACGAGACCCCGTTCCCGGTGCCCGCGAGCGAGCTCTCGTTCATTCAGCCGAAGACCGTCGTCAACCGCTGACGCGCAGCGTCCGAAACCCCGTACCGGCTCGGTGCGGGGTTTTTCGTCTGTTCTCCTACGCGTGACCGTCCGCCGGTCGGCGGATGCGAGGAAGCCCGCACCGAATCGGTGCGGGCTTCCTCGTCGTTCGGGGGTGTCGGTCAGAGACCGAGCGCCTTCTTGTTCTGATTGAACAGGTCCAGCTGGCCCTTGTCGAGCTTGTAGCCCGAGTTCTGCAGGGCCTGAGCGGCGCTGGCGAGCTCCGGGTTCTTCTTGGCCTGCGCGATGGCCTCGTCGGTGTTCGCCGCGTCGGCGGAGGAGCCGTTCGACGAGCCGTTGCCGGACGGGCCGACCTTCGGCAGCTTCGGGGTGGCCGGAGCGGTGCGCGGGGTGGCGCCGGAGAGCCCGGTGCCGCAGACCGGCCAGGCGCCCTTGCCCTGGCTGGCGAGCACGCGCTCACCGACGGCGATCTGCTGCTCGCGGCTGGCCTGGTCGGCCGACGGAGCGTACTGGGTGCCACCGTGGGCGGCCCAGGTGCTCGGGGCGAACTGCAGGCCGCCCTGGTACCCGTTGCCGGTGTTGATGTGCCAGTTGCCGCCCGACTCACACTGAGCGACGGCGTCCCACTCGGAGTCGGTCGCAGCGGCGGCGTGGCCGCCGCCGAACAGGGCCGCGCCGCCGCCGAGGACGGCGGAGGTCAGGGCCACCTTGGCGATGGTCTTGGTGGTGCTGGACGACGGCTTCGCGTGACGTGCCATAGGTCTCTGGTATTCCTCTCTCCACGCGCCTGCGAAGTCAGCTGTCGGGTTCGAGCGAGAGGTGCTCGGTCCCGGTCCGGCGAGCCGGTCCGGGGACTTAACCCCAAGGCGAGCCATCCTGCGATGGCCTGCCGTTATCCGGTGGGATGGTGGGTCCCCCGCCCTCGTTCCTGAACTGTGTCGTTCGGTACTCCCGGCGGCGGAACGAGGTTGGGCGCGACCGTCGGGATATTGGGTTGTCGGTGCCGGTGAGGGCGACCGGAATGAAGACTACGTAATCGGAATGGGGGAAGTCACCCCGTCCGGAAACCCCGGATTTCCGGGGTGTTCCCGGGTCTTTCGGCCCGTTCGGGCATCCGCGCAGGTAATCGCACTGACGGCCGTCCCGTGTCTCGTTCGTTATCGCCCCGTTATGTGACTAAGGTCACAGCCAGATTGAGACCTGGAACACGCGCGACTATCCGCCGGACTCGCGGCGCGCCTCCAGCGCGCGGAAGGTGCTCGCGTGGAAGACGAGCGGCTCGGCTCCCGGGTCGCTGCACAGCGAGGTGATCCGGAGCAGCACGACGGTATGGTCGCCCGCCTCGTACTCGCCGGCGAGCGTGCACAGCAGATGGGCGACGGCCCCGGGCAGGAACAGGGCGCCGCCGCCGGCGGTGAGCGGCTCGACGCCGTCGAACCGGTGCGCAGGCGGACCGGCGAGCTGACGGCAGAGATCGCCCTGATCGGCGGCGAACACGCTCACTCCGAGTTCCGGTGCGGTGCGCAGCAACGGCCAGGTGGCCGATTCGCGGCGCACGCACACCGACACCAGCGGCGGATCGAGGGACACCGTGGTGAACGCGCTGGCCGCCATGCCGATCGGGCCGTCACCGGCCGGGGCGTCGGCGGGATCGACGTCGGCGGGGCCGCCCCGGCGGCAGACCGCGACCACGCCGGACGGGAAGCAGCTGTAGGCCCGTTTGAGGGCGCTCGAGTCGTCGGCGCTGTCCAGCACGATCGCGGTGTCGGTCATCGGCGGCGACGTCCCTGCAGCAGCGCGAAGACGACGGCCAGCAGCAATCCGAGTGGAGCGAGCAACGCGAGCAGGTAGGTGACCACCACGACCGCCTCGTTGGAGTCGCGGACGGCCGGCACCAGCAGCAGCAGGCTGGCGATCGCGCCGATCACCACCATGATCACGGCCGCCGGGAGCAGCGGGGACGACTTCTGGGTCTCCATGGCCCCCACCGTAGTCCTGGGCGTACGATCAGGCGAAGTGCGCCTCTTGCCCTTTCCGCGGATGTCCGACGGGCCGGGCAGGGCGCTTTCGTATGAGCAGTCACGAGCAGTTTGAGGGTGAGCGCAGTGCCGACCGGCCGGGTGAAGTGGTACGACTCCGAGAAGGGGTTCGGATTCCTGTCGCAGGAAGACGGGGAGGACGTCTACGTGCGTGCCTCCGCGCTGTCCGACGGGGCCGAGGGCCTGAAAGCCGGTCAGCGCGTCGAGTTCGACATGGCGGCCGGGCGACGGGGCCCGCAGGCGCTGCGCGTCACCGTGCTGGAGGCCGCGCCGAGTGTCGCCCGGAACGTGCGGGAGACCCAGCAGGCCGCGACCAAGCGGCACACCCCGGATGAGCTGCACGGCCTGATCGCCGATCTGATCACCCTGCTCGAGGGCAAGGTGCAGCCGGATCTGCGCAACGGCCGCTACCCGGACCGCAAGACGGCCCGGCGCATCTCGGAGGTCGTGCGCGCGGTGACCCGCGAACTCGACCGCTGAGTCCGAGTGTCGCAGGCTGATATCGGACTCGGCCTGTTGTGCCTACCGGAATTCTGAGGCGGAGGTTGCGTCTTGGCCCGGCGCTGTTCGCAGGACCGGAAGGATCGCGTGCGCTCCTACACGGGTCCGGTGTACACCGTGAACGTCGCCTCCGGCGGAGCACGTCTCTCGCCTCGATCCCATTCGAACATCCAGCCCCGACTGCGTGACGGCTACGGCTGGTTCGACGCCGGCCCATTGGATTTGGCGACCGTCGACCGCATCGTCATTTCTTGTCATACCCTGGTCTTATAGTCATTTTAACGGTACAGAATCAGGTGGCGCACACCGTGATGTGCCAGTACTGTTGACCATAGGTAGATCGAACACTCACTTCGGGGGAGGTGACCGCCATGGCCGACGCGATCGGCGACGCGTTGGCGGCCCGCTGGGCCGCGGTCGATTTCACTGCGGCCGGGATGGTGCCGGCCGACCGGGCCGATGACGACAAGACGCAGTGCCGGTCGTGGGCCGTCTATGCCGAGACGGCGTGGCGGGGGCAGACGTTCTTGTACTGGCGGCAGTTGTATGCGGTCGGTCAGTTCCTCGACATCGCGCTGGCGACCCTGGATGACCGGGTCTGTGCGGGTGAGGACCAGCACGACTTGTTCGATCCGTACACGGCGGCGGTGGAATTCTTCGGCTACTACTTCGCCGGGAATCGGCGGGCCACCCGCGCGCTGGTCGGGACGGCGATCGCGGCCGCCCAGCGGCTCCCGCAGACCGCGGACCTGTTGCGCCGGACCGTCATTTCGCCGGAGATGTTCGACAAGGTCGCCTGTCGCACGGACATCGTCGACGACAGCGCGATCATGGCGCAGGTCGACGCCGATCTGGCCGGTGCGCTCGCCGCGGCCGGGCACATCTCGGAGACGGCGGCCGAGCGGATCGCCGATCGGGTGGTGCACAAGCGCGACGCCGATGCGGAGCGGAAGCAGCGGGAGAAGGCGCGGCGGCGGAAGAATGTGACCAGTCGTGATTTCACTGATGGTTTGGGTGGGGTCACGATCACCGCGGACGCTGAGGAGGCGCGTCTGGCGTATGAGGCGGTGGAGGCGATGATCGCCGGGGTCTGCCCGAACGACCCCCGTACCAAGGGCATGCTCCGGTCGGCGGCCGCTATCGCACGC
Source organism: Gordonia sp. PP30 (assembly GCF_023100845.1). Taxonomy (NCBI): domain Bacteria; kingdom Bacillati; phylum Actinomycetota; class Actinomycetes; order Mycobacteriales; family Gordoniaceae; genus Gordonia; species Gordonia sp. PP30. The sequence goes on from NZ_CP095864.1 coordinate 850,235, forward strand.
CTGCGCAGGCTGCCGTTCACCTGTGCGTGCACCGACAAAGAAGCGTGTACCGCGACGTTGGGTGAGGAGGAGATTTCGGAGCGGCAGGCCCGGATCACCGTGCACGCGATCTGTCAGAAGTCGACGCTGGCCGGCGAGGATGATGAGCCGGCGTTTCTTGATGGGCACGGTCCGATCAGTGCCGGGCATGTCCGCGACCTTGCCCAGCGCCCCGACGCGCTGGTGCGGGACCTCGACCTGGGTGCCCTGCTGCGTCCCCGATCCGCCACGGTGATCCCCGAGACTGACGACACGCCAGCCGGTGCTCCCGCGGAACCGGGCGAGGACGCCACCGACACCGATGCCACGGACGGCGGACATGGCGCCGGGCACCGGCCCGGTGCAGCCGCCGACCCCGCCCGGTCTGATGATCCGGATGTCGGGCGGCCGGCTGGGCTCCGGCCCGCCGACGACCGCGGACAGGTCGAGAGAAACGACCCCGCAACTGAGGCGCCTAACCCCGGCGGCACCGGCCGCGGCGCCGAGGTGCACGAGCATGACACCGGCATCGGAATTGGTCCCGGACCACGCGCGAGCGAACACACCGAGCCCGACCATCGCGAGCCCGGACAGCCCGAGCAGCACCGGACCGGACAGGCCGAATCCCGTGGTGAGGTTCCGGCGGCGTTTCTGGCCGGGCAGGCTCTGCCGAGTGACCCGTATCGGCCCTCCGAAGCTCTCGGCGTCCTGGTGCGGGCCCTGTTCGGGACCTGTACCGTCCCGGGTTGCGAGCAGCCGGCGTGGAACTGCGAACTCGATCACTGTGAGGAGTTCGACCAGTTCTGTCCCGCTTCCGGCGGCCCGACCTGCTTGTGCAATGTCGGACCCAAATGTAAGCGTCATCACCTGCTGAAGACGTTCCTGGGTGCCGCGAATCCCGAGGATGGGTGGGTCGATGAGCAGTGGATCGACGATCGCGGTGTGGTGTGGACGGCGATCACCGCGTACGGCACCACCGTCGAGACCCGGGCGGAGAATCAGTGGCTGTTCCCCCAACTGGCTGGGGTGAGTTGTGTCCACCAGGCCCACCCGCCTCCCGAATCACCACCAACCGGTCCAACACCGTCCGACGGCGCGGGCGGGAGCGCGGCAGGGGGCGGTTTGCGGGCCGCGACCGCTTACAAGCACGCCTGGCGACGATCTGAACGCGCGCGCCTGCGTCGCGCCCGGGAGCGCGCCGAAGCCGCCGACGGCCCACCACCGTTCTAAGAACCAGGCGGAGTCCAGACACCACGCGGAGGACGCGGGATCTGCGCCACGGCGCAGCCTTGCTGGCAAAACGCAGCTGTCACCACAAGGTCAGAGCGAAGTGATTTCGGTTCCGATGTAAGGCTGGAATACTACGCGACCGGCGCGGTCTCCGCGGGCGGGGCCTGCGGCGTCTCGCTCGTCGGCGGCGTGGCAGGTGCCGGTGCCGGCGTCTCGTCTGACGCCGGAACCGTGAAGCCATCCGGCACGGTCGAGACGGCGAAGTGGCCGCGCGCCGCGATGTCGCCGCGCCCGGCGTTGATCGCCGCCTCGATGTCGTCGTTCCCGGTGCCGGTGACCCGCGCCGACAGCGGCTGGATCTCGATGCCCAGGAGGACGCGGTCGCGGGTGGACGGCAGCGTCTGCGTGTAGGTGGTGTCCGGCAGGTGGAGCCAGTCCTGCTGGGTCACGCCGCGCGGTGTCGCGTAGCTCGCGATCAGGATCCAGGGGCCGTCGGACACCTCCGACGGCACCGACACGGTCAGCGCGTCACCGATGGCCACCGGCAAACGGTCGACCGGGAGGGCGGCGATCTCCTCGTCGCTCATCAGCCGCGGCGTGCACTCGGTGAGCTTCACATCGCACCAGAACGTCGGCGCGAGCCGCGTGTACGACTTGCCCGCCGCCAGCGAGACCTTCGGCTCGGGCTCGGCGGTGTTCACGACCAGCAGCGTGGTCGCCACCGCGATCACGACGACGGCCGCGGCGACGGCCGCGGCCAGAATCGTCAGTGCCTTCTTGTCACTCGGCTGCAGGGACACGGACTGACCTCACTCGGATGCTCGGGGGGAACGCGGCCGGGGCTGCGGACGCGTCGGCGGAACGGAGCGCTGGGCCGCGGTCGGCCGCTGCGACGGGCTGTCGTGCGTGCGGCGCTCGGGCGTGCGCAGGGGTGCGGTGGGGGCGGGCTCGTCCGGGCGACGGCCGCCGAAACCGGGGATCAGGGTGCCGCCGCGGCTGGTCACGACGGTCTGCACCAGGCCGGCGCCCATCAGCACCGACACCACGGTGAAGCCGATCCAGAGCGTCGTCGGCAGCACGACGCCCAGGGCGGCACCGATCACCCAGCACAGCTGAAGAACCGTCTCGGAGCGGCCGAAGGCGGATGCGCGGGAGGCCTCGGGCAGGTCGTCCTGGATGGTGGAGTCCAGACAGACCTTGGCGATCGCGCTGACCGCGGAACCGACGAAGCCGGCGACGATGACCATCGCCAGGGTGCCGAAGACCGCGGCCAGCACGGTGGCGACGGTGGCGGCCGCGGTGGACAGCACGATGATCCGCGGCGGATTGGACAGCTTGAGCCGGGTGCCGAGCCCGTTGCCGAGCCCGTTGCCGACGCCGGCGGCGGCGCCGACCGCGCCGAGCATCGCCAGCTGAGCCCAGCCGCCGCCACTGTGATTCTGGGCCTTGGCGTAGAAGGCCACGTACAGGGTGAGGAAGCCGGTCAGGATGCGGATGGTGCCGTTGCCCCAGAGACCGGTCACCACGGTCCGGCCCAGCGGCTGGCGCATGCTCGCGGCCAGGCGCGACGACAGGCCGCGGGCACCGGTCGCCCGCGCGGCGGGGTCGGCCTGCGGTTCGCCGTGATAGGTGAGGGTGGTCGGCACCTCGCCCTCGGTCACCTCCACCCACGACGGGATCTTCATGCAGAAGTACGCGCCGGCGATGCCGAGCACCGCCAGGAACACCATCGCGCCCGGGATGTGGAACGGCATCAGCTTGCCCAGCAGGAATTCCAGCGCCGCGGCGATACCGCCGGCCACGATGGTCCCGAAGACCAGGCCGAACATGGTGAGGCGGGAGTTGACCCGCACCAGGTCGATCGACGGCGGAAGGACGCGCGGCGCCACCGCGGACTTGAGGACGCCGAACGATTTCGACAGCACCATCAGCCCGAGGGCGCACGGATACAGGATCCACGGCTTGTATTGCAGCTGGCCGGAGACCGGATCCCACGACGAGTTCACGATGATCAGCAGCGCCAGCACGGTGCGCAGCGCGAACGTCGTGGCCATCGCGATCCGGCGGCCGTGCTGGAGCTTGTCCAGGATCGGCCCGATCAGCGGGGCGATCACCGCGAACGGTGCGATGGTCAGCGCCAGGTAGAGCCCGACGTTCACTTTGGACTCACCGGTCGCGGCGGCGAAGAAGAGGGTGTTGGCCAGCGCGACGGCCATCGCCGCGTCGACCGCGTAGTTGACGATCACCGGCATGGTCAGCGCGGTGAGGCCGGACCGGTCGGCGCCGTCGGCGGTGGCGGCGCGGTACACCATGTCGACGCCGCGGGCGCCGAAATACCGGGTCCGGCGTGCCATGACGCGCAGCACGGTCACCTTCTCCGGCGGGACGTACGCGGCTCCGGCACGTCCGGACGGGGCGGCCCGGGTGTGCGAGGCGGTGGCCGCGTCGTCACCGAACTCATGCGTCGGCGCGTCGCCGAGCGGCGGGAGATGCGGATTGTGCGTGCGCGGCGGAAGGTAGGCGCCGCTGGCCGCGTCGTACCGGCGGCCCCGGCCGCCCGGCGGGTCCGCCGGGTAGTTCCCGTGCCCCGGATGCGGCGCGCGGCGACGCGGCGGCGGTGCACCGGGGGACCGGTGACCGTCGTCGCGGGGGGATCGGGATGCCACGACGTCGATTGTTCCCTATCCGGTGGGCGCCGCGGCGGATGGGCGGGCGGCGCGGCGGCGAAGGTGCATTCGGGCGACGCGCTGTTGCACACTAGAGGGGTGAGTGTCGTAGCACAGACGGACCTGCTGGAGCAGGCGGAGCAGTTCGCGCGGAGCGTGCTGGTCAGCGAGGGCGAGATCCCCGGTGAGCACCTCGGCGCGCGGGCCGAGAGCGACTCGGCGGTGGCCCACTACTTCACCGCGCAGGTGCCGGGGTACCGGGGCTGGCAGTGGTGCGTCGTGCTGGCCGGGGCGCCGGGGTCGTCGGAGATCACCGTCTCCGAGGTGGTCCTGCTGCCCGGCGACGGTGCGCTGCTCGCGCCCGAGTGGGTGCCGTGGTCCGACCGTATCGCGAGCGGTGACCTCGGTCCGGGCGATCTCCTCGCCTCGCCGCCCGACGATCCTCGGCTCGTTCCCGGCTACATCGACACCCTCGACGTCGATCCGATCGACCGCGACCAGGTCGGCCAGGTGGCCGGCGAGATCGGTCTCGGACGCGACCGCCTGCTCTCCTACGAGGGCCGCGCCGAGGCCGCCCAGCGCTGGCACGACGGCGAATACGGCCCCGATTCGGCGATGGCCCGCGCCGCCCGGTTCAACTGCGCGGCCTGCGGCTACTACCTGCCGCTCGCCGGGGCGCTGCACGGCGCATTCGGCGTCTGCGCCAATGAATACGCGGCCGACGGGCACGTCGTCGCCGCCGACTACGGCTGCGGCGCCCACGCGGACACCCCGATGCCGCCCGGCGGTCAGGGCAGCCCGGCGTACGACGCCTACGACGACGGCGCGGTCGAGGTCGTGACCGTGGTCCGCGAGGCCTAGCGACTTGTCGGCGGGGCGTGAGCCCGGCGTGGACCCGTTCGGCACGGCCGCGTTGCGGGCCGCGACGCTGGCGGCCTGGCGGGACTCGCCGACCCGGCTCGCCGAGGACGCCGCCGCCGAGGACGACCTCCGGCAGATCGGCTATCGCGACCGGTGGTTCACCGAACTCGCCGCGAACGCGGCGGATGCGGCGCTGGCCGCCGGGGTTCCGGGGCGGCTGGTCGTGCGCGCCGACGCCGCGGCGGGCCTGGTGCGGGTCGGGAACACGGGTGCACCGCTCACCGTCGACGGCGTGCGCGCGCTGACCGCGCTGCGTGTCTCGCCCAAGGGCGGGCACCGCGAGGTCGGGCGGTTCGGCGTCGGCTTCCGGGCCACCTCGTTCGCGGACCGGGTGGATCTGCTGTCGTCGTCCGGCTCCATCACCTTCGATCGCGCGCGCACCGCCGACGCACTCGATCCGGCGCTGCGCGGCCATCGCGTCCCCGGTCAGCGCCTGGCCTGGCCGCTCGACGAGGCGCCGTCGACCGGCCTCGATTCGGAGGTGGTGCTGCACGTCCGCGATGCCGCCCGGGTGACCGAACTGCTCGACCAGGCTCGTGCCGAGGCCCCCGACCTGCTGCTCGAACTGACCGCGCTGGGCGAGATCGACGTGGCCGGGCGGGTGCTGACCCGCCGCGAGCGGGCCGGCCGGGTCGAGATCATCGACGACGGCCGGGTGGTGGCGACCTGGCTGGAGAGCACCGCGGGCGGCCATCGCTGGCTGGTGCCGGTCGACGACGCCGGTATCCACCCGCTGACCGGTGACGTCCTCCGCGCCCCGACGCCCACGCAGATCCCGCTCTCGCTGCCCGCGCGGCTGATCACCGACCTGCCGCTCACCCCCGACCGGCGCGGGCTGCACCCCGATGCCGATGCCGCGGCGGCCGCCGCCGGATACACCGGTCTCCTGCTTCTGGTCGCCGCCGAGCAGCGGCACCTGCTGGTGCCGGCGCCCGCGTTCGCGGCGTCGGGGCCCGACGGGGTGCTGCGTGAGGCGGTGCTCGCCGAACTCGCGGCGACCCGCTGGGTGCCGTCGTCGTCCGGCGACGAACCGCTGGCGCCGGAACGCACCTGGGTGCTGCGCGGCCTCACCGCCGATCTCGCGGAGCTGCTGGGCGAGGTGATCGCACCGCTCGCCGCTCCGGAGTCGAGCGACGGTGCTGCCGCCCGCACCCTGCTGCGCCTCGGCGCCCGGGAGACGAGCCTGGCCGAGGTCGCCGACCTGCTCGCCGGTGTGGTGCGGCCGGCGCGGTGGTGGGCACGCCTCTACGCGGCGCTCGACCCGCTGACCTCGACCCGGGAAGCCGCCGAGGAACTGGGCGCGCTCCCGGTGCCGCGCGCCGATGGACGAACCCGCCGCGGGGTGCGCGGGCTGGCCGTCGTCGACCTGCCCCGCGGCGCCGACATTCCGGTGGACTGGATCCCGGTGATCGATCCCGCGGCGTACCACCCGCTGCTGGACCGGCTCGGCCTGGAACGACTCTCGATCGGCGACGTGCTCGCGCACCCGGCGTTGCAGCAGCGGATGGACGCCGCCGACGACGACGAACTCGAGGAACTGGCCGATACGGTGCTGCGGCTGGTCGCCGCGGACGAATCGGCCGGCTCGGCGCTTCCGGGGTGGCTCGGTGCGCTGCCGGTGCGGGCCGCCGACGGCAGCGACCGGCCGGTGGACGAGCTGCTGCTGCCCGGGAGCCCGCTGCACGACGTGCTGTACGACGACGCCGGGCTCGGCCTCGTCGACCCGGCCGTCGTCGAGGCGTACGGCGCCGGCCCGCTGCGGCGGCTGGGCGCGGGCTGGGGCTTCGCGCCGGTCTACGACGACCTGCCGACCGCGCCCGACCACGACCTCGACGGCGAGGAGGACTGGTGGGACTTCGTGGGCGTGCCGCCCGAGCGGCTGATCGCCGTGCGGGACCTCGACCTGGTGGACCCCGACCGGTGGCGCCCGGCCTTGGCGCTCCTCGCGGCCGATCCGGAGATCGCCGCGCAGTTCGCCGACCGCGACGGCTACCTCGTGTGGTGGCTGCGGCGCCATGCCGAGATCGACGGTCGCCCGCTGCGGGAGTTCCGCGCTCCCGGCGACCCGCGCTGGGCGGGCCTGTTCGACCCGCTCGACCATCCCGCCGCGGACGTTCTCGCGCCCCTGACGGCCGGTGCCGGACCGGACGACGCCGACGACGCGGCCGCCTGGCTGGCGGCGCTCGCCGATCCCGGCCGGGCCGTCGCGCCGGGGGTCGCGGCGCGCGCCCATGCCGCCCTGGTCGCGGCGCGGGCCGCCGGACGGATCCGGCTCGACGACATCGAGCCGCCGGAGGCGCTGCGCACGATGACCGGGACGGTCACCCGCGAGCCCGTCGTCGTCGACCAGCCGTGGCTGCTGCCGGTGGTACCGCGCCAGATCGCGGTCCTGGCCGGGCCGCACCCGGAGCCGTCGTCGGCGGCCGCGTTCGCGGAACTGGCCGACGCGCCGCTCGCCTCGGAGACGGTGGTGGCACAGGTGGTGTCGTCGGGCCGGCCGCTCGACGCCGACGCGCCCGAGGCCGTCGAGATCGCCGCGGCGACCGGCTGGGACCTGAGCGGTCTGCTGCTGCTGCACGACCGCCTCGACGTGGCCGTGCTGGCCGACGGCGAGGAGCGCCGGGTGACCGTTCCACGCTGGCGCGATGCCGCGGACACCCTGCACCTGGGGTCTGTACGGTGGACTCGATGAGTCTCTCGCCGTTCGCCTTCGACCAGAACGTGACCCACTGGGTGCTCGGTATCCGCGGCGAGCCGTGGAACTCGCTCTGGCAGATGGTGACCGTGCTGGGCGACACACTCACTCTCACGCTCGTGGTGATCGCGGTGTTCGTGCTCGCGTGGATGGGCAACCGGATCGATCTCGCGGCCCTGATCGCGGCCGGCACGCTGTCCGGCTACGCGCTGATGTCGATACTCAAACACACCTTCGGCCGCCAGCGCCCGCCGATCGCCGACCGGCTGATCGACGTCGGCGGCCTGTCGTTCCCGTCCGGGCACGCGATGATGTCGACGGTGGTCTACGGCCTGGCCGCGGTGATCTGCTATCGGCTGTACGCGTGGGTCCGCGAGCATCCGCTGGTGCTGGCGGTCGCGCCGCTGCTGGCCGTGGTGGTCGGGCTGTCCCGCGTCTACCTGGGGGCGCACTGGCTGTCGGACGTCCTGGTCGGCTGGACGCTCGGCGCGGTGTGGATCGCGGTCTGTTTGATCGCGCACGCCCAGATCTCCCCCTGGGTCCGGGCCCGGACCGAGCCGTCCGCGGCCTAGTCGAGGCCCTGCTGGGCGCCCTTGCTGCCGCGGCGCACCGCCGCCTGCTGAACCAGGACGATGGTGGTGCCGAGCAGACCCACCGCCAGACCGACCAGGCACACCAGGAGCGTCCGGTCGCCGCCGATTCCGGTGGCGGCGACGACGATGGTGGCGACTAGCCAGGCGAGCATGCCGACGACGATCACCGGACCCGGTGCGCGCAGTCGTGCGGGCAGGTCGGGGACAGGGGTCGGCGCGGTCATGCTACCTACGGTAGCTTTTCTCGAATGAGCGATACCAACGAGCCGGCCGGCACCCCGGTGGTGACGCCCCCGGGCGGCGGCCGGGCCGGCGCCGTCGACCGCTTCTTCAAGATCGGTGAGCGCGGGTCGTCGTACGGGCGGGAGATCCGCGGCGGCCTGGTCACCTTCTTCACCATGGCCTACATCGTGGTGTTGAACCCGATCATCATCGGCGGTGTGGACGGCGTCGACCACAACCTCGACGTCAACGGCCACGTGCTGCCGATGCCGCAGGTCGCCGCGGTCACGGCGCTGGTCGCCGGCGTGATGACGCTGCTGATGGGCCTGGTCGCCAACTTCCCGTTCGCGATCGCGGCCGGTCTGGGCATCAACAGTCTGCTGGCGGTCACCATCGCGCCGACCATGAGCTGGCCCGCGGCCATGGGCCTGGTGGTGATCGACGGCATCATCATCGTGATTCTCGGTGTCACCGGCTTCCGGACGGCCGTCTTCAACGCGGTGCCCGCCGAACTCAAGTCGGCGATCGCCGCCGGTATCGGCGCGTTCATCGCGTTCATCGGTCTCGTCGACTCGGGCTTCGTCAGCCGCACGCCCGGCGGACCGCCGGTGCAGCTGGGTGTCGACGGCTCGGTGGCGACCGTGCCGGTGCTCCTGTTCGCGATCGGCGTCCTGCTGATGGGCGTGCTGACCGTCCGCAAGGTGCCGGGTGCGCTGCTGATCGGCATCGTCGTGATGACGATCGTCGCGCTGATCGTCGAAAGCATCCTGCACCTGGGGAGCGCTCAGACCCACGCCGGCGGCTGGGCGATGAACGTCCCGGGCACCCCGCACAGCTTCGGCAGCCTGCCCGACCTGAGCCTCCTCGGCAAAGTCGACCTGTTCGGCGCGTTCAACGGCTCGTTCGCCGACGTCGGCGTGCTGATGGCCTGCGTCTTCGTGTTCACCCTGGTGCTCTCGAACTTCTTCGACGCCATGGGCACGATGACCGGCGTCGGCAAGGAAGGCGGCCTCACCGACGCCGACGGCAACCTGCCCGGCATCGGGCGCGGCCTGGTGGTCGAGGGTGCCGGCGCGATCGTCGGCGGCGCCGCCTCGGCGTCGTCGAACACCGTCTTCGTCGAATCCGCGGCCGGTGTGGCCGAGGGCGCGCGGACCGGCTTCGCGAACGTGGTGACCGGCGGGCTGTTCGTGATCGCGATGTTCTTCACGCCGCTCTACGAGATCGTGCCGATGGAGGCGGTGACCCCGGCCCTGGTGGTCGTCGGTGCGCTGATGATGGCGCAGGTCCGCGACATCGACTTCAGCCGCTTCGAATACGCGCTGCCGGCCTTCCTGACCATCGTGATCATGCCGTTCACCTACTCGATCGCCAACGGCATCGGCGTCGGCTTCATCACCTGGGTGGTGATGGCGTCCGCCCGCGGCAAGTGGCGCACGGTCCACCCGCTGCTGTGGGTGGTCGCCGCGCTGTTCCTGCTCTACTTTGCCCGCGGTCCCATCTCCCACCTGATCGGCTGAGTCCGGGCCCAGTCGAGGAGCCACCGCGTGAAGTCCGGGCCACGCCGTAAAGCGAAGAACGTGAGTTCGACCGTGGTCGTCAGGTCCCGGGCCCGCAACCCCGCCGCATCGACGGTGGTCAGGTCGTCGAGGAAGTACCGCAGCCGCGGCAGCATGTCCCCGAACGCCGCTTCGAATAGCTCGTTGAGCCGGTCGGGCCCCCGGGGCCCGGCCGTGTCGAAACGACTTTCTGCGGTCGGGGGTGCGTTTCGACTCGATCTCGCCTGGCGGCTCGATCGGCTCAACGGGCGGTTGGGGGGTCCCGCGGCGTCGGCGGCGGTCAGGTCGTCGAGGAAGTACCGCAACCGCGGCAGCGGCGAAATCCCTAGAAGTAGGTTCCGGCGAAGGGCGCCCGGCGGCTGGAGAACAGAGCGTCGAGCAGGGCGACGGTGGCCTCCGAATAGGTGGACAGGCGGCCCGCGGCGGCGAACTCGCGCGCGGACATCCCGCCGCAGTACAGCGACGACAGCACCGAGATGTCGAGCTTCACCTGGGGCACGGTGGCCATCTCGGACGACGACGGCTCCCGCCGCACCTCGGCGCGCCCGTCGGCGACCCGCAGGAGGTACCGGCCGCCGCGCTTCCCCCAGCCGTCGGCGACGTCGAGCACGACGGCCCCGTTCACGTCGTACGAGCGCAGTTCGAGGGCGGCGGCCACGTCGAGGATCGACACCCACAGTTCGTCGGTGCGGCCCGTCGAGCGGACGGCGCGGTGGTTGCGGAGCTTCCACGGCAGCGGGTCGTCGACGGGGATCTTCGCGACGACGGAGCCGACCAGGTCGAGCCCGGTGAGCACCCGCCAGAGATCGGTGTGCGCCTGCTCGGTCACCGCGCAGAAGTCCTCGACGGTGGCGGTGTTGGTGCGGGCGTCGAGCCGGTAGGCGGCGTAGCCGTCCTCGTGCAGCAGATAGTGCAGCCCGGTGGTCTGGGAGTTCCGGCGGAAGCCGCGATCGGCCAGGATCGACGGCCACCAGGTCTTCGGGCGGCCGACGGCGCCGGGCCGGGTGAGGGCCCACCGGTCGTGCAGCTTGGGGATGCGCGCGGCGATCTGCTCGGGCGTGCCGTAGCGGACATGGGAGTCGCTCTCCGGCGGGGTGCGCCACGAGACCGCGGCCGGGTCGACGGTGACCGACTCGGCGAAGCACGCCGGACCGAAGCCGAAGCGCTCGTAGATGCCGCCCTCCGATGCGGTCAGGATCGCGAGCGGGACCTCGGCCCGCCGCCAGGAGGCGAACTGCTCGGTCATCATCGCGCGCAGCAGCCCGCGGCGACGGTGCGTGGCCGCCACCGACACCCACGACAGCCCGGCCGTCCGCACCGCCGTCCCGCCCGGGACGGTCAGTGGCAGCAGATGCCACAGCGAGACGGCGACCAGCGGAGCACCCTCGGAGCCCTCATCGCGCACCACGATGGTTTCCCGCACCTTGCCGCGGAACTCCTCGATCTCCGCGTCCGGCAGCGGCGCGGGCAGAGCGAAGCTGCGGGCGTCGAGCGCCATGATCTCGGGCCAGTCGTCGTCGACGGCGCGGCGCAGGGACAGCGGGGCGGCGAGGGGGCGGGGCACGTTGCTGGTCACCGTGATGAGTCTGCCAGGGTGGACCCATGCCGCATCCCCTGACCGTCGACGTCGTGGACATCACCGATCCCAGCGACCCCCGCGTCGACGACTTCCGCGATCTCAACTCGGTGGACCGCCGTCCCGACCTGCCCGCGCTCCCGGGTGGCCGCAAGGGCAAGGGCCTGGTGATCGCCGAGGGCGTGACCGTCGCGCAGCGGATGATCGCCTCCCGGTTCGCCCCGCACGCCTTCCTCGGCGTGGACAAGCGGCTCGGCGAGCTGGCCGCCGCCGGCTCGGTGACACCGGGCGCCGACGGCGTGCCGTTCTACCGCGCCGACGCCGACGTGATGGCCGCGATCGTCGGATTCCATCTCAACCGCGGCGTGCTCGGCGCGGCACGACGACCCGAACCGCTGTCGATCCCCGAGGTGATCGCCGGCGCGCGAACGGTCGCGGTACTGGAGGGCGTGAACGACCACGAGAACATCGGCAGCATCTTCCGCAACGCCGCCGGTCTGGGCGTGGACGCGGTGATCTTCGGCGCCGGGTGCGCGGATCCGCTGTACCGCCGGAGCATCCGCGTCTCGATGGGGCACGTGCTGCTGGTGCCGTTCGCCACCTACGACGGCCGGTGGCCCGACCAGCTCGGTCTGCTCTCCGGGGCCGGATTCACGCTGGTGGCGCTCACACCGGGAGAGGGGTCGGTGCCGCTGGCCGAGGCGGTGACCGGGGACAAGGTGGCCTTCCTGGTCGGCGCGGAGGGGCCGGGGCTCGTCGAGCACACCATGCGGCAGTGCGATGTCCGTGCCCGCATTCCGATGAGCCGCGGCACCGACTCGCTCAACGTGGCCACGGCCGCGGCGGTCGCCTTCTACGAACGGGCCCGCTGACGCGGAACGTCGGACGCGCCCTAGTCCTCGGGGTGGGCGCGGACGCCGAGCAGCACGTCCTCCCACGCGGGTACCGCGGGCTTGCCGCGCTTGGCACGGTGCCGATTCTGGGCGGGCCGATCGTCGTCGGACGACGTCGAGGGCCGCTTGCGCTCGGCGAGTTCCCGCGGCGTCGGGATCGACGGCGGCGCGGTCTCCGCGGAGGCCGTCTCCGTCGCGGGCTCCGGCTCCGCATCGGCCGGCGCGGGCTCCTCGTCGGGCCGTGCCGGGGGTGTCGAGTACTGCAGGTCCAGGACGTCGGCCAGCGGCACGTGGGTCGGTGCCTTCCGGCGGATCGGTGCCGCCTGCTGCGTCTCGATCAGCGTGTTCGCGTCGACGGTCACCTCTTCGTGTCCGTCGGGCAGCACCTCGCGGTGGGGCTCGGGGCGAGGTGCGGGCCGCGAGGGCACCGCGGCCAGCCGGGTCCGACGTGCCGCGCGCGCGATCTCCGGGTCGGTCAGTTCGACCGCCAGCTCGTCGATCGCGTCGGTGGTGCCGCCGTGCGTGCCCGGGTAGAAGCGCCAGTGCGCGAAGTTCTCGGTGGAGCCCTCGTAGAACGACACCTGGACCACCCACTGGCCGTCGTCGGCCTTCCACGAATCCCAGCGGGCGTCGGCGGGCACCGCGCTGCGCAGCACCAGGCATTCGGTGACGAGCTCGCCGAGCGTCGCCAGGCGCGGGCCGTCCATGCTCATCGGATGCGAGGCGCGCGCGAGTTCTGCGGCGCGGGCCCGTTCGAGCAGCACCGGATGCGCGTAGCGCTCGATCTTCGACACGGAGACGCCGGCGATCTCGGCCAGTTCCTCGACGGAGGCGCCGGCCCGGATCCGGGACTGGATCTCGCGGGGCCGCAGCGCGGCGTCGCCGGCCACCGGGATCTGTCCGAGTTCGGTGGTGTCGGCGCGGGCGGCGGCGCGCAGATCGTCGTCGGCCCGGATCCGGAAGTGCTCGTCGGTCTCGCGATCGATGCAGACCACGTACTGCCCGTCGGACTCGACGCGCAGCACTTCGAGCTCACGCATACGGTCCTCCCTCGACTCGCCGGTTGCGCCCAGCCTAGCCGAATGCCGCGTGTCCGTCGGTCGGACACGCGGCAAACGTGCTGTTCACAGGTGTTGTGCGGAGAGCGATCAGAGCCGCTCGACGATGTAGTCGATGGCCTGGGTCAGCGTGGTGACGTCGGCCGGCTCGATCGCCGGGAACATGCCGATGCGCAGCTGGTTGCGGCCCAGCTTGCGGTACGGCTCGGTGTCGACGATCCCGTTGGCGCGCAGCGTCTTCGCCACGGCCGCGGCGTCGACGTCGTCGGTGAAGTCGATGGTGCCGACCACCTGGCTGCGATGCGCCTCGTCGGCGAACGGGGTGGCGAACGACGACTTCTCGGCCCAGTCGTACAGGCGCGAGCTGGAATCCTTGGTGCGCGCGACGCACCAGTCGAGTCCACCGTTCGCGTTCATCCAGTCGATCTGGTTCTTGAAGAGCAGCAGCGAGCCGACGGCCGGGGTGTTGTAGGTCTGGTCCTTCGGGCTGTTCTCCACCGCGGTCTGCAGCGACAGGAACTCAGGGATGTACCGGTCGGTCGCGGCGATCTCGGCGACGCGCTCCAGCGCGGCCGGGCTCATGATCGCGACCCAGAGGCCGCCGTCGGAGGCGAAGCACTTCTGCGGTGCGAAGTAGTAGACATCGGTGGCGCTGATGTCGACCGGCAGGCCGCCCGCGCCCGAGGTGGCGTCGATCGCGACGAGCGCGTCACCGGCGGCGGCCGGGCGCAGCACCGGCACGGCGACGCCGGTCGAGGTCTCGTTGTGCGCCCAGCCGATCAGGTCCACGCCGGCCGCGTCGTCGGCGGTGATCGCGGCGGGATCGGGGGCGGTGCCCGGGTCGGTGGAGATCACCTTCGGGTCGTCGAGCCACGGCGCCTTCTTGGTGACGGTGGCGAACTTCGACGAGAACTCGCCGTAGGTCAGGTTCAGTGCCTGCTTGCGGACCAGGCCGAACGCGGCCGCATCCCAGAACGCGGTGGTGCCGCCGTTGGAGAGGACCACCTGGTAGCCGTCCGGCAGCGAGAAGAGCTCGGTCAGTCCGGCGCGGATGTCGCCGACCACGTTCTTCACCGGGGCCTGGCGGTGGCTGGTGCCGAAGACCGACGCGCCGGTGTCCACCAGGAATTGCAGTTGTTCGGGACGGACCTTCGACGGTCCGCAGCCGAAGCGGCCGTCGGTGGGCAGGAGTTCGGCGGGCAGCGTGATCTGCGAATCGGTCATGGAGACAGTTTAGGGTGTGACACGCGTCGCACCCGGTCAGGGCGTACGCAACGCCTGACCGGGTGCGAGCGAGGGACTCAGTACTGGCCGGGTGCCGGCGGGTAGCCCGCGCCCGCTTCCGGCGCGGTGGCGAACCAGCGCTTGGCGGTCTCGGTGGCGTACAGCAGGATCGGCACCGCGATGGTGGCGACGATGCCCCAGCAGGTGAGGATCAGCAGCGCCGCGGCGACGGTGGCGGTGATGCGGGTCGCGTTCGACCGGCTCGTGAACAGCCAGGCGCCGGCGGCGACGGCGAACAGCGACAGGAGCAGGCCGATCAGGCCGGCGACGACGACCAGGCCGTGGGAGACGCCCGAGTAGACGCCGCTCGAGGACCCGACGATGAGACTGATCACCTGGATGACCGCGAGGACGGCGCCGATCGCGCACAGGATGATGCCCGCGGCGAGGACCGAACCGGGCCGCGTGGTGAGCGGTGCGGGCCCGCCGAAACCGGGCGGCGGCGGGCCGGGCTGTCCGGCCGGGTACGGGGTGCCCGGGATTCCGGCGCCGGGGTACTGGCCGCCCTGGTAGGGATTGTCCTGCGGCACGCCGCCGGGGTACTGGGGCGGCTGAAAGGGCTCGCCGGACGGCTGCTGATTAGGGTCGTGAGGCGGCTGTGTCATCGAGTTGCTTCTCCTTTGTGTCGGATCTGTCTGAACGTCATCCAAGCATGTGAATGCGGTGACGCGAGTCTTTCGTCAGCGCGCGGCGGGTGGAAACGGGACTTCGGGCTCCGCGTGGAACCACTTCTTCGACGACTCCGGCGCGAACGGCAGGATCGGCGCCGCGACCGCGGCCGCGATCGCGCTGCAGGTGAGAAGCAAGAGCACGGCGACGACGGTTGCGGCGCCCGGCGGGTCTTGCGTGGAGCGTGGAAGGGCTGAGTCCCTGCTTCTCCTATGCCGGAATCGTCCGCCGACATCCATGCGCACGGGCGATCCGGAACTGCCCGTCAGTACGGGGCCGGCGGGAGCGGGGCCTCGGGCTCGGCGCGGAACCACTTCTTCGCCGACTCCGGCGCGAACAGCAGGATCGGGACCGCGATGGAGGCGACGATCCCGTAGCAGGTGATCGCCAGCAGCACCGCGGCGATGGTCGCGCAGATCCGGGCGGCATTCGACCGGCTGACCAGCAGCCAGACACCGATTCCCGCGGCGACCAGGCAGAGGACGATCTGGACGATGAGGAATACGTTCATCACGCTCTGACCGAGCTGCTCGGCGTCCGGGTCGAGTTTGCTGGTGTCGGTGTAGTCCCCGATGTTGATCCCGGCGGCCATGAGGGCGCCGGTGAGGATCGCCAGGAAGACGCCGCCCACGATCAGAATGATCGCCGCGACGATCACCGGTACCGGCCGGCGAGTCGGCGCCGGTGCGACGGCGGCCGGAATGCCCGGGTATGCGGTGGCCGGAGCGCCGGCCACCGCGTACGGCTGTCCCGGGTACGACTGCGGCGGGTACGCCGCGCCCGGATAGGCGGGACCGGGGTACCCGGTCCCGGGCAGCGGCGTCCCGGACGTCGTCGGCGCGTACGGGCTGCTCGGTCCGGTCTCCGGTACGGCCCGGGCGAACGACGATTCGCTGAACGGCTCCTGCGTGAACGGCTCGTGCGTGTACGGCTCCGGCGCAGCGGGAGCCGGCGCGTGCGGTGCCGCGGACTGGTCGCCGGGCCGCTCGGTGGGGTCGGTCGGCTGCGTCATGGCGATTCCTTCAGCTCGTTCGGGCGGGGGTGCCCGGCCGGGTGTTCAATGAGAGACACGACGGTCTCCGTTCCCGCTCCGTGTCTGCCAAGGAGTATTCCCGATGAACGCAGTGGTCGACGTTCGAGGTCTGGTCAAGCATTTCGGCCGGTTCGTGGCCCTCGATGGACTGGACCTGTCCGTGGCGCCCGGTGAGGTCGCGGGATTCCTCGGGCCGAACGGTGCGGGCAAGTCGACGACGATCCGCATCCTGCTCGGCCTGCTGCGCCGGGATGCCGGCGAGGTGCGCCTCTTCGGGCACGACCCGCACCGCGATGCGGTCGCCGTGCACCGTCGTCTCGCGTACGTGCCCGGCGATGTCACCCTCTGGCCGCACCTGACCGGCGGCGAATGCATCGATCTGCTGCTCGCCCTGCGCGGGCGGCAGACCGCCGCGGCCGCGTCCCGCGCCGAACTGATCGAGCGTTTCGACCTGGATCCGGGCAAACGCGCGCAGACCTACTCCAAGGGGAACCGGCAGAAGGTCGCACTGATCGCGGCGCTGTGTACCGACACCGACCTGCTGGTGCTCGACGAGCCCACCTCCGGTCTCGACCCGCTGATGACCCGCGAGTTCACGCTCGCCGTGCGGGAGCGGGCGAGTCACGGCGCCGCGGTGCTGATGAGTTCGCATCTGCTGTCCGAGGTGGAAGAGCTGTGCAGCACCGTCACCATCATCCGCGACGGCGCCACGGTGCTCGCCGGATCGCTCGAGGCGCTGCGGCATCTGCGCCGGTCCAGCGTCAGGGTCTCCGCCGCCGCCGTGGGGCCGGAGACCCTGGCCGGGGTCGACGGCGTGCACGACCTGTCGCGGGACGGCGAGTCGCTGGTCTTCACGGTCGACGCCGGCGCGCTGGGCGGCGTGCTGTCGCGGCTCGCCGCGCTCGACCCGTCGTCGGTGTCGATCACCCCGCCGAGCCTGGAGGATCTGTTCCTGCAGACCTACGGGGTGGGCGCACCGTGAACGCTCCGGTGGCGGGTTGGCCGCTGCTGCTGCGCACCGGGCTGCGCGCCGAACGGATCATCACCCCGCTCACGGTGGTCGTGTTCGCGCTGATGAACGTCTCGACGGCGGCGTCGATCAAGACCATGTACGCCCACCCGGAGCAGATCGCCCAGCTGCGGTCGGGCCTGAGTGCGAGCGCCATGTTCGTCTTCCTGCTCGGCCCTATTCCGGACGACGACGCGGTTGCCGCCCTCACTACCTGGCGCGCCGGCCTGTTCATGATCGCGACGCTCGGTGTCTGCGCGGTGATGGCCGTGGTGCGGCAGACCCGGCGGGAAGAGGAGGCCGGGCGCACCGAGATGGTGCTCGCCGGTGCGGTGGGACCGCTGGCACCGCTGCTGTCGGCGATGATCGCGGTGACCGTGCTGGTGACGGCGACCAGCGCGGCGATGGCCGGGGTGATCGCCGCGTACGGCGGCGGCGCGCTGCCGGTCGCGACCGTCTTCGCCCAATACTGGGGCGTGGGACTGGCGGCCGCGGGCACCGCGCTGATCGCCGCCGAGGTGGCGGCGAGTGCGCACGCCGCCACGCTGGCGGGCAGTGCGGTGGTGGTCGGCGGTTATCTGCTGCGCGGTGTCGCCGACACGGTGTCCGCGGTGAGCTGGCTCCGCTGGCTCACCCCGGTCGGCTGGGCCGAGCGGATGGACCCGTTCGGCGCCGACCGGCTCTGGCTCGTGCTGCCGTGTCTCGCGGTGTTCGCCGCCGGCTGTGCGGTGGCTGCCGGGGTGCGACGGCGCCGTGACCTCGGCGCGGGTCTGTTCGTGCGGCGTCCGGGACCGAGCCGCGGCCCGCGGCACTGGTCGCTGCCGGGCATCGTGGAGCGGCTGACCCGGGTGGTGGCCGTGTCGTGGGCGGGTGGCACCGGGCTGTACGCACTGGTCGTCGGTGTGCTGTCGACGCAGGTGGCGTCGCTGGCGACCGGTAACGAGGTGGTGCAGCGGGTGATCGCATCGGCCGGCGGCGGCACGCTGACCGACATGTTCCTGTCGACGATGGGCGTCTTCCTGGCGGTCGCGGCGGCGGGCGGCGGCGTCGGGATGGTGATCGCCATGCGTTCGGCGGAGCGGTCGGGCCGCGCCGAGTTGTTGCTGTCGGCGCCGGTCTCGCGGCTGCGCTACTACGTCGTCTACGCCGGAGCGGCGCTGACCGCCGCGCTCGCGGTGCTGGTCGCGTCCGCGACCGGCATCACCGTCGGCGCCGGGCTGGCCGGCGGTGGATGGGCGCACACCGCGCGCATCGCGTTCACCGGTGCGGCGGTGGCCGTCCCGGCGGTCGCGCTGACCGTGGCGGTGGTGCTGGCCGCGTACGCCGCGCACGAGGCGCTGGCCCTCGCCGGCTGGCCGATCCTGCTGATCGCCTTCGCGCTCGGCCCGCTGGCCGAGATGTTCGGTCTCCCGCACTGGCTGCGCGAGGTCTCGCCCTTCACGCACACGCCCGCCGTCCCGGTGCCGTCCGGGGCGTGGCTGCCGCTGACCGTGATGAGCGTGCTCGCCGTCGCGGTCGGCGCCGTCGGCGCGGCCGCCTACTCGCGGCGCGACCTCGGCTGAACCGCGGGGACGCCGGTCAGTAGCATCCGAGAGGTGAGCGAACTGGATCTTCCGAACATGCGCGTCGGCTACGGGGCGGCCTCCACGGCGGGCGCCGACGGCGTCGTCGACCATCTGGATCCGTCGTGGCTGACGGGGGATCCGCCGTGGCTCGGGCTGTTCCAGCGCTGGCTCGGCGAGGCCGTCGCCGCACGGATCCCGGAGCCGAACGCGATGGTGCTCGGCACCGCCGATGCCCACGGCATCCCGATGACCCGGACCGTCCTCTGCAAGGGCGCCGACCCGCGCGGGATCGTGTTCTTCACCGGCTACGACTCGGCCAAGGGCCGTGCCCTGGAGGCGAACCCCGTCGCGTCGGTCACCTTCCCCTGGATCGCCCTGGAACGACAGGTCCACTTCTGCGGCGCCGTCCAGAAGGTCGACCCGGCCGAGACCGCGGCCTACTGGAATGCGCGCCCGCGCGGATCGCAGCTGTCGGCGCGGGCGTCGGCGCAGTCGGAGCCGATCGAGTCGCGGGCCGCGCTCGAAGCGCAGGCCGCGCGGGTGGCGGCCGAATTCGGCGACGCCGAGCCCGTCCCGGTTCCCTCGCAGTGGGGCGGCTATCGGCTGCTGCCCTGGCGCGTCGAGTTCTGGCAGGGTCGTGCCGACCGCCTGCACAACCGCGCCGTCGCGGAATTCGAGGGCGGCGAGTGGATCACTCGCCGTCTTCAGCCGTGACCGGCGGCCCGGCGCCGGAAGGGGTCTGAGTGGCGAACATCTTCGCGGACACCCGGCCACTCGCCAACCGGTACTTCGCGCGCCTGTGGTGGGCCAACATCATCACCGTCATCGGCGCGCAACTGACCGTCGTCGCGGTGCCCGCGCAGATCTACGCGATCACCGGCAGCTCGGCGTACGTCGGTCTCACCGGTGTCTTCGGGCTGGTGCCGCTGGTGATCTTCGGGCTCTGGGGCGGGTCGCTGGCCGACGTCTTCGACCGCCGCATCATTCTTGTCATCACCACCCTCGGTCTGATCGCCACGTCCGTCCTGTTCTGGGTGCAGGCATTCTTCGACTGGAACAACGTCTGGGCACTGCTTGCCCTCTTCGCGGTGCAGCAGGCGTTCTTCGCGGTCAACCAGCCCACGCGTACGGCGGTGCTTCCGCGCCTCCTCGACGACGACCTGCTGCCCGCCGCGAATTCGCTCAACATGACCGTGATGCAGGCCGGTGCGATCGCCGGCCCGCTCGTCGGGGCCTCGCTGATCCCGGTCCTCGGCTTCTCGCTGCTCTACCTGACCGACGCGATCTGCATGCTGGCGACGCTGTGGGCGGTGGTGGCGCTGCCGTCGCTGCGCCCCGAGCGCGACGGGGAGGCGCCGTCCACGCCCGGCCTGCGATCGGTGATCGACGGCCTGGTGTATCTGCGGCACCATCCGGTGCTGCTGGCGTCGTTCGTGGTCGACCTGATCGCGATGATCTTCGGTATGCCGCGTGCGCTGTTCCCGCAGATCGCGCACGAGAGCTTCGGCGGGCCGTCCGACGGCGGCTACGCGTTCGCGCTGCTGTTCATCGCCATCCCGCTGGGCGCGGTACTCGGCGGCGTGTTCTCCGGCTGGGTCTCCCGCGTGCAGCGCCAGGGCCGCGCGGTGGTGATCGCGATCAGTATCTGGGGGCTGTCGATCGTCGTCGCGGGCAGTGCGCTGTTCTTCGCGCACGGCACCGCGCTGCCGGTGTTGCCGATCGTGATGGTCGCGCTGATGATCGGCGGTGCCGCCGACATGGCGTCCGCCGCGTTCCGGCAGACGATGCTGCAGGCCGCCGCGAACGACGACGTGCGCGGCCGTCTCCAGGGCGTGTTCATCGTGGTCGTGGCCGGTGGGCCGCGTATCGCCGATGTCGCCCACGGTGCCTCCGCCGCGATGGTCGGCACCGCGGTGACCTTCGCCGGCGGCGGTGTCTTGACGGTGATCCTCACCGTCGTCGCGGCCCTGGCCTTCCCGATGTTCTGGCGCTATCGCGTCACCCGGAACGAGCAACCGGTCGACACGCCCTGACGGTGTCAGGTCGTTCCGCGGATCGGCGCGCCCAGCGCGCGCATCCGCTGACGATCCGGGTCGACCGCGCGAACCCGCTGAGTCCGTGGGGTCCGGGTGGCGGTGATCGTCGGCGCGTCGTGGAACCGGTCGGGGGTCTGGCGCGTCCAAGAACCATGACCGTTGCCGACACCGCCGAATCCGCACCGCCGACCACTGTCGGCCTGGTCAAGATGCGGCGTCTCCTGGCACGGCAGGATGGCGTCATCACCCTCAAACAGACACGCGCGTGCGGTCTGCATCGGTCCGTCGTCTCCCGGAAGTGCAGGTCCGGGGAGTGGGAACGGGTCGGTCCCTCGGTATATCGCGCCGCGGACCATCTGATGACGGTGCGCGCGAGGATTCGCGCGGTCGTGTGGAGTGCTGGTCCCCGCGCGGTCTTGTGCGGGCCTTCGGCCGCGTACTGGCGTGGGTTGTGGCCGAGGCCGCCGGCGACGGTCCACGTGACCGTTCCGCGGAGCCGGAGTTCACGAAAGCCGTTCTCGCCATGCCTCGGCCGGGTGAACCTCTGGTATCGCGAGCTGGACGCGGTCGACTGCACGGTCGTCAGGAATCTCGCGACCGTATCGGCTCCGCTCGCCGTGCTCGACTCGGCGTCGTCGCTCGGGATGGCGATCGTGGACCGCGCGCTGCAGAGTTCGGCGGTGGATCTCGCCGATCTCGTCACCGCGGATGCTCGCTATCCGGGCCGACGCGGCGCGAGTGCGGTCGCCGCCATGCTCAACGAGGCCGCAGCGGGTGCGCGGTCGGTTGCGGAGCGTCGTGCGCTCACGAATCTGCTGTCGTCCTCGGATCTGCCGCCGTTCGAATTGAACTACTCGGCGGTGGGCGGCTACGCCGTCGACGTCGCCTTCGTGGAACAGCGGCTCGCGGTGGAGATCGACGGCATGTCGTATCACTCGGATGCCGAGGCTTTCCAGCACGATCGCACGCGAGGGAATGCACTCTCGGCGGCCGGGTGGACGGTCATCCACTTCACGTGGGCCGACATCGTCGAGCGGCCCGCCCAGACCGTCGCCATGATCCGCTGGCACCTCGACCTCGCGGCCCGGCGAGGTGCATGAGACTTTCCGCGGATCGGCGCGCCCAGCGCGCGCATGTGCGGAAACACGATGCAAGACCGCGCGGATCCGCGGACGCGCGCAGTCAGTCGTTCACGACATTGCTCTGCCACGGCAACCGTGCACGACGCGCGGTGTGCACCGGGCAGTAGTGGATCGGGTTCTCCCGCTCGGCGCCGCTCGGGAGGTTGCGCGCCGGGGTCTCGAGCAGGGGAGCATCGGCGGCGACGCGGCCGCTCACCCGGTCGAACGCGTCGCGCGCCCGGGGATGTCGCCGGTAGCGGCTCGGCGTGAGCCGCTGGCTGAGGTCGACGAGGCGGCCGAACAGCCGGAAGCGTCGCTCGTCGGACGCGGTCCACGTCAGGCCCAACATCTCGCGGACGGGTTCGTCGTACAGGCCGGTGGTGATCCACCGGAACACGCGCTGCACGACGGCGACCTGGCGGCGCCACAGCCACTGCGGCATCCACGGCTTCATCCACGGTGGCGATGGCAGCTGAGTGATGTCCAGGACGGTGCGCACCGCGTCGTGATCGCGCAGCACGCGGCGGCACATGTGGTCCCAGTACTCCAGGAACTCCTCGTAGGTGTCCGGGCACGGCCGCATGCTGACGCCGTACATCGAATACCAGGTGCGGGACTCCTCGAACAGGGCGCGCTTGTCCGCCTCGGTGATCGGCGGGCCGAAGGCCTCCGCGCAGCGGATGTTGCCGTACCAGAAGGTGGCGTGCGCCCAGTAGAAGACGTCGGGGTCGAGGGCGTGGTAGCGCCCGCCGTCGGCCATGGTGCCCTTGATGGTCAGGTGATAGTCGCGGACCTGCCGGCCGGTGGCCGGATCGAGATCGAAGACGACGCCGCTGATCGGATAGAGCGAGCGCATCAGCCGCTCCCACCGCTCGCCGAAGAAGTCGGAGTGGTCCCACACTCCCGCCGCCAGCTTCGGGTGCATGTTCTGCATGGACCCGGACCAGAGACCCATCAGCATGCCGCGCCAGCCGCCGAAGAAGCGCCAGGTGACGGAGTCGGGGCCCAGCATCTCCGAGGTCATGACACAAAATCATACATCTGTGTCAAGTGAGGCGGAGCCGCACCGTGTCTCCGGCGACCAACTGGGCGGCGCGGTCGACCGATTCGGTGGTGAGCAC
This sequence comes from Gordonia sp. PP30, assembly GCF_023100845.1. Classification (NCBI taxonomy): domain Bacteria; kingdom Bacillati; phylum Actinomycetota; class Actinomycetes; order Mycobacteriales; family Gordoniaceae; genus Gordonia; species Gordonia sp. PP30. The sequence goes on from NZ_CP095864.1 coordinate 873,504, forward strand.
CGCGGCCACCGGATAGCCGCCGGTCACCGGGTGGTCGGCCAGGAAGAGCACCGGCTGACCGCTCGGCGGCACCTGCACGGCGCCCAGCGGCACCCCCTCCGACGGCTGCGCGGGCAGGCCAGCGCGATGGCGCAGGGCGTCATCGAGAGCATCCAGCCGCACGCCGATCCGGTTGCTCGCCGGGTTCACCGTCCAGGTGATCCGGGACAGGGCCGCCGGGTCGGCCAGATCGTCGTACCGGGGCCCGCGCCGGATGGTCAGTTCGTGGTAGCGGCCCGGCGCCGGCGGCCCCGGCGCGACGGTCTCCGGGGGCCACTCCAGAGCGGTCTCGCCGATGTGCAATTCCTCACTCTCGCGTAACGGATCCGGGCCCAGTCCCGACAGCGTGTCGGTGGACGCCGAGCCCAGGATCGGCGACACGACGAACCCTCCGCGCGCCGCCACGTAGTTGCGGCAGCCGTATGCCGGGGCGGGCACCTCGATCAGTGATCCGTCGGGCAGCCCGACCGCCGCGTGACTGCCGACCACGCGTCCGTCGATCCGTACCGCCGTCGCCGGTCCGGTGACGGCCAGCACCACGTGCCCGCGGGCCCGCGCGGACCACCCGCCCAGAGTGGTCTCGATCGCCACCGCGGATTCGGGATTGCCGACGAGCCGGTTCGCCTGCCGCAGCGACCCCAGATCGGCGGCCCCGGACACCGGCACGCCCAGATGCGCGTAGCCCGGCCGGCCGAAGTCCTGGAAGGTGGCGAGTGGTCCGGGGGAGACGACGGTCAGCCCGCGCACGAGAACCTCACCGTGGCGCCGGCGGTCAGCAGCGCCGGAGGTTCGGCGGAGACATCCCACAGCGGAATGTCGGTGTGCCCCAACAGAAACCATCCTCCGGGGCTGGTCCGGGGGTACACCGCGCTGTAACCGGCGGCTACCGCGACCGAGCCCGTGGGCACCGCCGGACGGGACTGCGCGCGGCGCGTCAGACCGTCGAACACGGCCCGCGCATCGGCCGGCGAGGAGACGTCGGGGACCAGGTACCCGAAGCCGGGCGCGAAGCCCATGAACTGCACCCGCCACACCGTCGCGCAGTGAGCGGAGATCACCGTCTCCGGGGTCACTCCGGCGAGCGCGGCGACCTCGCCGAGATCGGCGCCGTCGTACGTCACCGGCACCACGATCTCGGGGTCGCCGGCACCGGCCGGACCGGTCGCCGAGGTGCCCGCCGAGCGCAGGACACGACGCACCGCGAGCGCGTCGATACGGTGCCCGCGCCGGGCCGATACGAGCACCGTGGCGGCGGCCGGAATCGCGTCGGAGACGTCCAGGATGCCGGCGTCGGAGGCGGCGCGCAGGACCCGCGCCGAGTGCGCCGCGGCGGCCGCCGGATCGGGCTCGGCGGAGAAGTCGAGCAGGACCGCGTCGTCGCCCGCGGGTAGCTCTCGCATGACACCACCGTAGTCCCTGTGGGTAAGCTGAGCGGACGACGACAGCCGCCCGGAATTCTTGCTGAGGGACCCTCAATTGGGCGGCGCTAGTGGCAGCCGACTAGCTTGTAACCAACAGCTGGTCAGACCGCGAGTTTATAAGGGGTTTGTGTGTCCGCGGATAGAGCAACGACCGATGAACAGGCGACCGGTACCTTCACGTACCCCGGCGGGTCCATCGACCTGTCGATCCTGAAGGCGACCGAGGGCAGCGACTCGGTCGCACTCGGCCCGTTCCTGTCGAAGACCGGGATGACCACGTTCGACGGTGGTTTCGTCAACACGGCGGCCACCAAGTCGGCCATCACCTACATCGACGGCGACGAGGGGATCCTGCGCTACCGCGGCATCCCGATCGACCAGCTCGCCGAGCGGTCGACGTTCATCGAGGTCAGCTACCTCCTGATCTACGGCGAGCTGCCGACAACCGATCAACTCGAGGCGTTCACCGACAAGATCCGCCGGCATACGCTGCTGCACGAGGATCTCAAGCGCTTCTTCGACGGCTTCCCGCGCAACGCGCACCCGATGCCCGTCGTCTCGTCGGCGGCCAACGCGCTCTCGGCCTACTACCCGGATTCGCTCGATCCCAAGGATCCCGAGCAGGTGGAGCTGTCCACCATCCGGCTGCTGGCCAAGCTGCCGACCATCGCGGCCTACGCCTACAAGAAGTCGGTCGGCCAGCCGTTCCTCTACCCGGACAACTCCTACGGTCTGGTCGAGAACTTCCTGCGCATGACCTTCGGCTTCCCGGCCGAGCCCTACGAGGTCAATCCGGACGTCGCCAAGGCGCTCGACATGCTGTTCATCCTGCACGCCGACCACGAGCAGAACTGCTCGACGTCGACCGTGCGCCTGGTCGGCTCCTCGCAGGCCAACCTCTTCACCTCGGTCTCGGCCGGCATCAACGCCCTGTGGGGCCCGCTGCACGGCGGCGCCAACCAGGCGGTCCTGGAGATGCTCGAAGGCATCCAGGCCTCCGGCGGCGACACCGCGGCCTTCATGAACAAGGTGAAGAACAAGGAAGACGGTGTGAAGCTCATGGGCTTCGGGCACCGCGTCTACAAGAACTACGATCCGCGCGCGGCGATCGTCAAGAAGACCGCCGATCAGATCCTCGCCTCCCTCGGCGTTCAGGACGAGCTCCTGGACATCGCGAAGGGCCTGGAAGAGGTCGCGCTGCACGACGACTACTTCATCGAGCGCAAGCTGTACCCGAACGTCGACTTCTACACCGGCGTCATCTACCGGGCCATGGGCTTCCCGACCCGCATGTTCACCGTGCTGTTCGCGCTCGGCCGCCTGCCCGGCTGGATCGCGCACTGGCGCGAGATGCACGCCGACCCGGCCACCAAGATCGGCCGCCCGCGTCAGCTGTACACCGGATACACCGAGCGCGACTACACCCCGATGGAGAACCGCTGATCATGAGCACCAAACCCGAAGTCGAATTCCCGGAGGGCCCGGCCCCGGCCGAGCTGCAGATCACAGATCTGATCATCGGCGACGGCGCCGAGGCCGTCCCCGGCGGCATGGTCGACGTCCACTACGTCGGCGTCGAGTACGACACCGGCGAGGAGTTCGACTCGTCGTGGGATCGCGGCCAGAGCGCCAACTTCCCGCTCGGCGCGCTGATCCAGGGCTGGCAGGAAGGCATCCCCGGCATGAAGGTCGGCGGACGCCGCCGCCTGGTGGTTCCGCCGGAACTGGCCTACGGACCAGCGGGCGGGGGTCACCGCCTGTCCGGCAAGACGCTGATCTTCGTGATCGACCTTCTCGGCGCCTGAGGTCGCACCGGGCCGGTCGAGCGAAGCGAAATCACGACGGGCGGCGCACTCCCTGGGGAGTGCGCCGCCCGTCGTCGTCTCCGGCTGACGGTTGCTGGCGCGCAGCGCCAGGGCGCCGACCGATTGGACGTTGTGTTCGGGTGGCTTCCGACGGGCAAGGCTGGTCCTAGTACGCTCCTCGTCATGATCGTGAGCAGCACCACCGGGGCCGTGACCACCATCGAGCTGGCGCGTCCGGAGAAGCGCAACGCCCTCAACCACCAGATGGTCGACGACCTGTCCGCGGCGTTCACGGCGGCGGTCGACGGCGGTGCCCGGGCCATCGTGCTGACCGGGCGCGGCGAGGTCTTCAGCGCCGGGGCGGATCTGTCCGGCCCGGTCTACGAGAAGGGCTTCCTGGACAAGCTGATCGCTCTGAACGCGCAGATCGAGGCCACCGCAGTGCCGGTGATCGCCGCGCTCAACGGCGCGGCGCTGGGCGCCGGCCTGCAACTCTCCGTCGCCGCCGACCTGCGCGTGATGGACCCGGGCGCGCTCGCCGGGATCCCGGCGGCCCGGATCGGCGTCGCCGTCGACGAGTGGACCATCCGCCGGCTGGTGTCCCTGGTCGGGGCGGGCCAGGCCGCGGGCATGCTGTTCGGCTGTGAGCCGCTCACCGCTGATCGCGCGCACGCCCTCGGCTTCGCCAATCGGATCGGCGACCTCGCGGACGCTCAGCACTGGGCGGCCCAGATCGCCGAGCTGGCCCCGCTGACCCTGGCGCACTACAAGCTGGTCCTCAAGGGCGACGGCGCCCGCGACGAGGCCCCCGCCGACCGCGTCGCCGCGATGATGGCCGCCTGGGAGAGCGAGGACGTCCAGGAGGCCCGCGCCGCCCGCACCGAGAAGCGCCCCCCGGTCTTCACCGGTCGCTGACCTACGCGCCCAGGACGTGCCGCAGATACGGGTTGGCGAACGTCCGGTCCGGGTCGTAGCGGTCGCGGACCGCGAGGAAGTCGTCGAACCGCGGGTAGACGCCGCGCAGGTAGTCCGCGTCGCGGGTGTGCATCTTGCCCCAGTGCGGGCGGCCGCCGTGCGCCAGGAATATCTCCTCGGCGTCGCGGAAATACTGTGCCGCCGACGCCGGATCGTCCCGGTAGTAACGGTGCACCGCGATGTATCCGGAGGTGCGGCCGGAGGCGGTGGAGAGGAAGAGATCGTCCGCGGCGGCGGCCCGTACCTCGACCGGGAAGCTCACCCGGTAGCGGCGGCGGTTGATCATCGCGCGCAGCTCGCGCAGCGCCTCCGGGACGGCGTCCAGCCCGATCGCGTACTCCATCTCCCGGAAGCGGACCGAGCGTGAGGACACGAAGACACGGTCGCTGCGGTCGGTGTACGTGCGCTCCGACAGCACCCGCCCGGCGATCTGATTGAAACCGGGCGCCACCCGCGGGACCCGCGCGGCCAGCGCCACCATCGCGCCGTAGACGCCGTTGGAGAGCAGCTCGTCGTCGATGTACCGGCGTACGCTGCCGGGACCTTCGGCGGGGGTGTCGGCGGGCAGCCGGGTGTTGGTCTTGGTGAGGGTTCGGCTGGTGTGCGGGAACCAGTAGAACTCGTAGTGGTCGTGCTCGGCGACGCGGTCGAGAAAGCCGTCGATGGTCTCGTCGGCGGTGCCCGGCGCCTCGTGGGCGCGCAGCGCGAAGGCGTCGACGCACTGCACCGTGAGGTCGGTCAGCACACCGAGGGCGCCGAGGCCGAGGGCGACGGCCGGCAGGTCCGGGTGGTCCTCGCCGATCTCGTGGAGCGCGCCGTGACCGTCGACCAGCCGGGCCCCGACGATCTGCGTGCTGATGCCGCCGAAGCGCAGTCCGGTCCCGTGCGTGCCGGTCGACGTCGCCCCGGAGATGGTCTGCCGGTCGATGTCACCGAGATTGGCCATGGCCAGCCCGTGCGGCTCCAGCAGCGCCGGGATCTGATGCAGGTGCGTGCCGGCACCCAGCGTGACCCGCTTGCGGGCGGTGTCGACGTCGCGCAGCCCGCCGAGGCCGGCCATGCTGATCTGGATCTGCGGGGCCACCGCGATCTCGGTGAAGCTGTGTCCGGCGCCGACCGGCTTCACCTTCTCGCCGCGTCCGGCGGCGGCGGCGACGTCGGCGGCCAGTTCGTCGGCGCTGTGCGGCGCGATCAGCCGGGTCGGGGTGGCGTGGGCGGTGCGGCCCCAATTGGACCAGGTGGCGTGGGCGGTCACAGGAAGCACTTCCCCTCGCCGCGGTAGGTGGGTATCACGTCGACCACCTCGGCCTCGCCCGAACTGTCGCGGCCGATCAGTGCGACCCGCGATGACCGCTCGCACGGCTCGCCGGACTTGGTGTGGCGGAACCACACCCGGTCACCGATCCGCAGGTGTGCGACGCCCTCGCCCCGCAGTGGTGTCTGCACCTCGCCCGCGGCCTCCGTGCCGACATACGACAGTCCTTGCGGCCACACGGGTTTCGGCAGCCGGTCCGGTCCGGGCGGGCCGGAGGCGATCCAGCCGCCGCCCGCGCAGGTGGCGTAGTCGGGGCTCGGACGACGCACCACGTCGAGCCCGAAACTCAGCGCCGGCGCCGGCTGGAAATGCCGGTAGGTGTCGAACAGGTGCCCGCCGAACAGGCCGCTGCCGACGGCGATGTCGGTGACCGCGGAATCGCGCGCGGTCTCCTCCAGCGACCCGGTGCCGCCGGCGTTCACGAACTCCAGGTCGGCGTACTCACGCACCGCGGCGATCGCCTTGCCGCGGCGATGGCGCAGTTCGGTCATCGACACCGACTGGACCGCCCGGATCGCGGTGTTCATCAGGGCCTTGCCGGGGACCCCGTTGCCGAGCCCGGCCACCTGCGCCTCGTACGACATGACGCCGACCAGCGTGAACCCGGGCCGTTCGGTGATGGTCCGCGCCAGGTGGCGGATCTGGTCGATGCTGTGCACGGGGGAGCGCCGTACCCCCAGGTGCACCCGGTCGCCGAGTGCGGTGAGCGAGGCGTCGAGGTCGATCGCCACCCGCACGACCGGCCGGGACGACGGCGCGGCCACCGCGTCGAGCACGTCGAGCTGCGCGGGGTCGTCGATCAGCAGCGTGACACGCGCCGCGGCGACGTCGTCGGCCAGCAACTCGGCGAGCGCGGTCCGCCGCACCGACGGATAGCCGAGCAGGACGTCGGTGACGCCCGACTCGGTGGCGAGCCAGCGCGCCTCGTCGACGTCGAAGGCGAGCACTCCGGCGAAGCCGTCGCGAGCGAGGACGTCGTCGATCACCGAGCGGACTCGCAGCGACTTGCTGGCGATCCGGATCGGCACTCCGCCGGCGCGTCGTCGCAGGTCGGCGATGTTGTGCTCCAGTGCGCCGAGGTCCAGCGCGAGGACCGGGGAGTCCAGTCCGGCGCGGGCGACGGCGTCGTCGATGCCGCCCCAGTAGGCATTCGGGTCGGTGACGTACTCGGTGGGACGGGACATGGCGGGCACGGCTCCTGGTATGCGACGGCGGGACGGTCGGCGCGGCGGACGCACGCGACGATGACGACGATTACGCTAGTCAAGCGTGACATCGATCCGGAGTATCTTGCTCGACGGGGTGGCCGAACCCGTGGGTTCGGCCATCCTGCGTACGCGGTCCGCCACCGCACGACTGGCCGCCGCCACGAGTGCGCGCGGCGAGGCCGCCGCGGTCGGCGCCGTCGATCGGCTCGCCGCGCGCGGCGTCGGCCCGGCCCGGGCGCTCGGCGCCGACGCGAAGACCATCGCGCCGTTCACCGCGCGCTCGCCGTTCGCCACCGACGGCGTGTTCGCCAACCGCGAGGCCGCGTTCGCCGGCCCCGGCCCCGGCGTCGGCACGTTCGTGGAGATGGCGCGTCGTCCCGGCCGGCCGGGCGCGCCGATACCGGTCACCACCCCGCGGTTCGACGCCGAACCAGCCACGCTCGCGGCCACCTGGCTCGGCCACGCGAGCGTGCTGGTCGAACTCGACGGCGCGCGGATCCTCACCGATCCGGTGTTCAGTGCGCGCTGCTCGCCGTCGCAGGTGGTCGGCCCGGCGCGGATGCATCCGGCGCCGTCGTCCGTCGGGGCGCTGCCGCCGATCGACGTGGTGCTGCTCTCGCACGACCACTACGACCACCTCGACACGGCCACCATCGACGCGCTGGCCGCGCTGCACCCGCAGGCCCGGTTCGTGGTGCCGATCGGGGTCGACGCACACCTGATCGCGTGGGGCGTCGATCCGGCGCGGATCTTCGCCGCCGACTGGTACGAACACATCGACCTCGACGTGCACGGGAAGTCGTACCGGTTCCATGCGACGGCGGCCCGGCACTTCTCCGGCCGCGGCCTGATCCGGAATTTGACCCAGTGGGTCAGCTGGGCGGTGGTCGGCCCCGATCACCGCTTCTTCTTCTCCGGCGACACCGGCTTCACCGAGCGCTACGCCGAGATCGGCGACCTTGTCGGACCGTTCGACCTGACCCTGATCGCGGTCGGCGCATACGGCAAGGAGTGGCCCGACATCCACATCAATCCCGAAGAGGCGCTGTCGATCCACCACCTGCTGAACCCTGGTGCGGCGCACGACTCCCTGCTCCTGCCGATCCACTGGGGCACCTTCAATCTGGCGCTGCACCCGTGGGCCGAGCCGATCCAGCGGCTGCTGTCCGCGTCGGGCACCGCCGGGGTCGGCGTGTGCGTCCCGCGTCCCGGCGACTCCGTCGACGTCCGCAAACGCAACGGCACCGCCTACGACGATCCGACCTGGTGGGAGCGCTGCGCATGAGTACACCGACCGGAACCCGGCCGACCGGGCTGACGGCCGCCGAGGTCGCCGAACGCGTCGCCGCCGGCCAGGTGAACGCCCAGCCGGACTCCACCGGCCGCAGCGTCGCCGACATCGTCAAGGCGAACGTCTTCACCCCGATCAACGCGATCCTGGGTGTGCTGTTCGCGATCGTCGCGTACACCGGGTCGTTCATCAACGGCCTGTTCGCGCTGCTCATCGTCTTCAACTCCGGCATCGGCATCGTGCAGGAGATCCGCGCCAAGCGGACGCTCGACCGGCTGTCGATCGTCGGCCAGGCGCAGCCGACGGTCCGCCGCGACGGGGTGTCGCAGCCGGTCCCGCCCGGCGAGGTGGTCCTCGGTGACCTCATCGAACTGGCGCCCGGCGACCAGATCGTCGTCGACGGCGAGACCGTCGAGTCGGAGTCGCTCGACATCGACGAGTCGCTGCTCACCGGCGAGGCCGATGCCGTCGACAAGGCGCCCGGCGACGAGATCATGTCCGGCAGCTTCGTGGTCTCCGGCTCGGGCACCTACCGCGCGACCAAGGTCGGCGCCGACGCCTACGCCGCCAAGCTGGCCGCCGAGGCCTCCAAGTTCACGCTGGTGTCGTCGGAGCTGCGCACCGGCATCAACAAGATCCTGGCCGTCATCACGGTGATCCTGATCCCGGCCGGCATCCTCACCATCTTCAACCAGCTGGTGATCAGCAAGCAGCAGCTGAACGACGCTCTCCTCGGCATGGTCGCCGCCCTGGTGCCGATGGTGCCCGAGGGACTGGTGCTGATGACCTCGATCGCGTTCGCCGTCGGGGTGATCCGGCTCGGGCAGCGCCAATGCCTGGTCAACGAGTTGCCGGCCATCGAGGGTCTGGCGCGCGTCGACGTCGTCTGCACCGACAAGACCGGCACGCTCACCGAGAACGGCATGCGGCTGTCGGAGGTGCGGGTCCTCGACGACGACTACTCCCACGCCGCGGTGACTGCGGCCCTCGCGGCGATCGCCGCCGCCGACCCGCACCCGAACGCCAGCATCGAGGCCATCGCCGAGGCGTACCCGGACGCGCCGGGCTGGACGACCACCGCGGTGCTGCCGTTCGCGTCGGCGAACAAGTTCAGTGGTGTGTCGTTCGCGGGTAGCGGCGACGGCGGCGGCAACTGGCTGATCGGCGCGCCGGACGTGCTCCTCGACCCCGAGTCGGAGGCGGCTGTGCTGGCGTCCGATCTGGGGTCCACCGGCCTGCGCGTCCTGATGATCGGTGCCACCGACGTCCCGGTCGACACCCCGGCGACCGGGGACAGCGCGGTGCCCGGCACGCTGACGCCGGTCGCGCTGGTGGTGCTGGAACAGCGGGTGCGGCCCGACGCCGGGGACACCCTGAAGTACTTCGAGTCACAGAACGTCGAGGTCAAGGTGATCTCCGGCGACAACGCCCGCTCGGTCGGCGCTGTCGCCGCATCGCTCGGCCTGGGCAGCGCCGACACCTCCGTCGACGCCCGGACACTGGCCGACGACCCCGCCGAACTGGCCGACCAGGTGGAGGAGGGCGTCACCTTCGGGCGCGTCCGGCCCGACCAGAAGCGCGCCATGGTGCAGGCCCTGCAATCGCGGGAGCACACCGTCGCGATGACCGGCGACGGCGTGAACGACGTCCTCGCCCTGAAGGACGCCGACATCGGCGTCGCGATGGGCTCGGGGTCGTCGGCGGCGCGGTCCGTCGCGCAGATCGTGTTGCTGGACAACAAGTTCGCGACGCTGCCGTACGTCGTCGGCGAGGGCCGGCGGGTGATCGGCAACATCGAGCGCGTCTCCAACCTGTTCCTCACCAAGACCGTGTACGCGGTGCTGCTCGCGCTCGCCGTCGGCATCGCCGGGCTGATCGCGCACGCCCTCGGCGACGCCCCGATCAGCTACCCGTTCCAGCCGATCCACGTCACCATCTCGGCGTGGTTCACCATCGGCGTGCCGGCGTTCATCCTGTCGCTGGCCCCGAACAACGAGCGCGCCAAGACCGGTTTCGTGCGCCGGGTGCTGACCCAGGCCGTACCGAACGGCCTGATCATCGGCACCCTGACGTTCCTCTGCTACCTGTGGGTGGATCCGGGCGGCGACCACGTCTCGGTGATCGGCGCCGAATCGGCGTTCACCGCCGCGCAGACGCAGGCCGCGACGGCCACCCTGGCCGCGATGATCACCATGGCCTGGTGGGTGCTGGTCGTCGTCGCGCGCCCCATGACCTGGTGGAAGGTGATCCTGGTGTCCGTCTCGGTGGTGGCCTACGGGATCATCTTCACCTGGTCGTTCACCGAGCACCTGTTCAAACTGGACTCGACCAACGCGGCGATGATGGGCAAGGCCGGGATCTGCGCGCTGATCGGCGTCGTGGCGATCGAGATCTCCTCGCGGATCCTGAAGGCGCGCCTGGAGCGTCGGCTCGCCGTCGCGGCGTCCGTCGGCAGCGCGGGGTAGATTCGTCAGCTATGGATCTCAAAGGCATGGTCGACAAGGCCAAGGACGCACTGAAGTCGAACCCCGATCTGATCGAGAAGGGCGGCGACATGGTCGACAAGGCCACGCACGGCAAGTACGCCGCCCAGGTCGACAAGGCCCAGGACGCCGCCCGCAAGGCCGTCGGCGCGGAGGACGACAAGAAGTAGCCCGGCCTCGCCGGCGACTCGGCGAGTGAGCGTCGGCAGGTGAGCGTCAGGCCCGTGGGTGCCGCCGATACGCCGACACCGTCGGATCTTCGGCCACCCAGTAGCGCCACGGCCGGTCGGCGGCCAGTCGTACCCCGACGCGCGGTCCCGCGGCGATCGCGTCGTCCGGCAGTGCCGGGGTGGAGCGCAGCACGATCCCCGGCGGGGTGCGCACATCCGTCCCGAGATCGGTCATCGTGATGCCGAGCGCTTTCGCCAGATTTCCGGGACCGCGGGCCAGCAGGTGATCGGCGACGTCCCCGCGCCGGGCCCGCGCCGCGTCGTGCCCGTCGACGATCTCGGCCGCCCGCAGCAGTACCGCGGCGCCTTCGCCCTCGGGACTGGTGACGATGTTGGCGCAGTGGTGGGTGTGGATCCGGTAGACGTACAGCCGGTCGGGCGGGCCGTACATCATGGCCGACCGCGGCGTACGGGTGAAGGCGTGTGACGCCGGGTCGTCCGGCCCGTTGTAGGCCTCCACCTCGGTGATCCGGGCGAGCACGCCGTCGTGCCCGGTGACCAGTGCGCCGAGCAGCGACCGCGCCGCCGCGCAGACCTCCGGTGCGCCGGGCGGGAATTCGGGGACCACGGGCGGAGCGTACCGCGCGTCGCCGCGGTGCCCGCCGAGTGGTCTAGGCTCGTCAACCATGGCGAAGACCAGTGATTCCATTCATGTCGACCTGAGCCCGGAGGACACCTTCGCGGCGGCGTCGGACCTGTCCCGGTTCGACGACTGGCTGGTGCTGCACGACGGCTGGCGCGGCGACGTGCCGTCGCCCGACGACCTGGCCGTGGGCACCCGGGCGACGTCGGTCGTCAAGGCGAAGGGCACGCGGGTGCGCTTCGACTGGAAGGTCGACACCTACGATCCGCCGCGCCGGGTCCGGTTCTCCGGCAACGGCAAGGGCGGCGTGAAAGCCAAGATCGACCTGACCGTCGAGCCGGACGGCGACGGTTCCACGGTCACCTTCCTGATCGACCTCGGGGGTCTGCCGCTGATGGGCCCGGTCGGTAAGGCGGCCGCCAAGGCCGTGCACGGCGACGTCCACGCCTCACTGACGCGTTTCCGCCGGGTCTTCGTCGACTGACGTCTCCTCCGGCAGTACGGTGCTGATGATCCGCAGCGACCAGATCGACTGCCCGGGCTGGAGCTCCCACAGCCGGATCGCGCTGTGCCGGATCAGCGCCACCGTTCCGGCGATCAGCGCCGCGGCCAGGGGCAGCTCCGCGAACACCGCGGTGAGCACCGAGACGACGAGCTCGCTGCCGGCAGAGGTCATGACGTCGAACCAGGCGTCGCAGATCAGCATCGTCGCGGTCGCCAGCGCGGTGACCGCCACCATCTGCCTGCGGAGCAGCGCCAGCACGAACGTGCTCGCCATCAGGATCACCAGGAACGTGTCGAAGCCGAGCCACATGGTCGCGAAGTGCTCGTTGGTGTGTGTGGACGGCAGCGTGAATCCGAGATAGACCATCCACGGGATCAGCGCGAGCGCCCCGCCGCCCATCACGGTCAGCGTCTCCCAGCGCAGTCGCCGTCGTCCCCGGGGATCCACCAGACGTCCCTCCGGCGTGCGGGACAACTCACGGATGAGGTCTCGCCGGGCGACCGGGTCGAGTGCGTCGATCTGCTCGGGAGTGAGTACCTGCTGAGCCATGGCGACAGGCTACGCCGGTGCGCCGCGCGGCCTCCGGCTGTTGCCGCTGAGTGCCGGTATTGCGTCGAACGTGGTGGTCACGACGGTATCCGCGGCACCCGGAACCCCTCCCGCGGCACTCGGCCGCAGACGCGGCACCTGCGCCCGCCGCGCCTGTGGCCGGTCGTCTCGGATCCGCGGGCGGTTCGGCGTCTGCTGTGCTCCCGGCAGGGTTCGAACCTCACGCACTCGACCGACTGGATTGAGTTGTTCACCTGCGGATACTCATTCATTCCGCTGGTGAGACCGCCGTAGCATATGGCATATTGTGGAAGGTGACGGAAGCACAAACAACGTAGAACGGCACGTAACTGGCATGAGCAAGCGTCGATTCGGGAACGTCCGCAAGCTTCCATCGGGGCGATACCAAGCCCGCTACACCGGCCCCGATCTGCGGATCCACAAAGGGCCGCGAACGTGGGAAGCGAAGGATGACGCCGTCGGTTGGCTGCGCGCCGAGGAACGACTTGTTGAGCTCGACCTGTGGCGGGCGCCCGAGGTGCGTGACGCGTCCAAACAAGCACAGTCGGTCAGCACCTCCGACTACGCCGACAAATGGATCCGCCAGCGTCGACTAAAGCCGACCACGCGCGCCCAGTACGAGAGCTACTGCAAGAACTTTCTCGACGGCACCGATCTTGGATCGACGCCGGTAGGTGTGCTCACCCTCGCCGATGTCCGCGACTGGTGGTCCGAGGTCCGCTCGCGGCCGGCCGGTAAGAAGAACGACGGCGCGACGCGTAATGCACGGGTCTACGCGTGGCTGCGCACGGTGCTCGCCTCGGCGGTCGACGACGGCCTACTCGACCAGAATCCGTGCCGGATCAAAGGTGCGGGCACTGTGAAGCGACAGCGCGCCATCGTGGTGCCCACCCCGGCCGAGGTGTCTGCGCTCGCCGATGAAATGCCCGACCGTCTGCACCTGCTGGTGCTACTGGCTGCGTGGTGTGCGATGCGCCGGGGCGAGCTGCTCGGTCTGCGCCGCCGCGATGTAGCCAAGGACGGATCTGAGCTAATCGTCCGCCGCAACGTAACGTTCGTCGAACGCAAGCCGGTAGTGGGCACGTTGAAGAACGAGAAGGAACGGCCCGTCGCGGTCCCGCCGCACTTGCACGCCGCCGTGGTGCGCCACCTCGACGAGCACGTCCCCGCGGCCCAGTTCGCGCCCCTGTTCCCCTCGGTGGTCGCCGACAACTCGACCGGCGACCTGCTCGACGAGTGGACGTTGCGCTACCACTGGGAGACTGCACGCCGCGCAGTTGGACTCGATCAGCTCCGGTTGCACGATCTACGACACGCCGGGTCAATGTGGGCCGCCTCGACCGGCGCTACGTTGTCCGAGCTACAACAGCGTCTCGGACATGAGTCCGCGGCCGCGGCAATCAGGTACATGCACGCGGCGAGCGGCTCCGACAAGGCCATCGCTGAGCGACTCTCGGCCCTCGTCAAGGACGTAGATGATGAGTGACTTTCAGGACGAGATGGCAGCTCAGAATGACTACCTGCGATCACAACTCACCGCGCTAACCAAGGGTGGCCGCGAGCGTATGAAGCGGTTTGTTCAGCATGAGATTAGGTGCCAGCGGTGCGGGGATCCCGTCGTGCAGATAGTCGAGACGGTTCCGTACAGAGTGATTCGATACCGGACTATCAGCGATGGGCCGACTTCGGGTGCCCGTCTACAGAAATGGCTCGATGGCGGTGACTACGAACCAGGCCCGACCCAAGTGCGCCTCGATCCACGGTGGAAGTTCTTCCCGATTGCCGATGACGAACATGGAGACCCGCGGCTGATGATCCCGGCTGCATGCTCGTGCGCTCAGTTCAGGTTCACATTGCAGAACATCCTCTCCAGGGGCGGAAGCCATTCGACAGCGAAGCCGACACGCGACGACGCGTAGCGCCAAGCGGAACCTGGCGGCTGCTATCGTCAGATCAGGTCAATGCGGCTGGGGCCGCGGACGCTCACACATTTTGAGGGGCCGGTGAGCCAGATCCCGTAAAGGGGATGGCTACCGCATGTCCAAACTCATCGCCCGAGCGAATCGCCGCTGGGCATCCATTCAAGAAACCGCCGAGTACATCGGCGTCACCGACCGCACCGTACGGCAGATGATTGCCGACGGGCGTCTCAACGGCTACCGCAACGGCAAGCGTCTCGTCCGCCTTGACCTCAACGAGGTGGACGCCGCCATGCGTCCGATGGGTGCTGCCTGATGAGCGTCTACGACTACTTCGACGAGCTCGAAGACCTCGGGCTCCGCGATCACCAGGCCGACGCGATCGGCGGTGAGACCGAGTGAGCGAAATGCGAAACCCCGGCGCTGGGCAGGCAACCGGGGCTCACGAAATCCATGCGGTGGATCAAGCACAGTCTAGCTCGATTCCGCTCTTGTCTGCAGTCTTGTCTGCGGAGAACCTGGCTCCGATCCGCACGGTTCTCCGATTCGCCCGACCGGATGATGTGCGTCTCATCGACGCGCCGACCGCCGCCGCCCTCGACGTGGCGCTCGACATGGTCGACCAGGGTCGCCAGCCGACGGCGGTCGCCTTGCACGCCGAGTTGCTGCGTCTCGGTGGCTACGCCGGGAATGCCGGGGAGCAGGTGCGGAACCGCGTGATCGCCGCGACGTCGCCGGCCGAGCCTCCCGAGCGTCTGCCGGAGTTCGCCGCCGCCGTCCTGGCCGAGGTGTACCGGGCAAAATTTGCGGCCCTCGCGTACGCGCTGGACACGATGGCAGAGACCGCCGCGGAGTCGGAGCTGTGGGTCACGCTGGAACGCGAGGGCCGTGCGATCCGGGCGGTGCGAGACTCACTCACAGCGCTGCGTCAGCATTCCGGGGCGGTGAGCGATGACTGATGATCAGAACGTTCCGATTGTCGGCAGGTACACCGACATCGCCGGGCTGCTCGCGGGAACGCTCGACCCGCCGGCCCCGGAGTTCCTGAGCCGCCTCGACGGCCACGGCCTGCTCTACGGGGCGGCGGTCAACGGTCTGTTCGGCGAAGCCGAATCCGGCAAAACGTGGATCGCGCTTGCGGCGATCGTCGAAGAACTCCGGTCCCGCGACGGCCGGTGCCTGTTCATCGATCTCGACCACAACGGCGCCAGGTCGGTAGTGCTCCGCCTGCTGGACATGGGCGTTCCGCAGTCGGTACTGACCGACCCGGCCCGGTTCCGCTACACCGACCCCGATGAGTCACTTGAAGTGCATGGTGCGATCGCCGACTGCGAGCAGTGGGCGCCGAGTCTGGTGGTCATCGACTCGGTCGGTGAGCTGGTCCCGATGTTCAAGGGCGACTCGAACTCGGGCGATGACTACACCAGTGTGCATCGCAAGACTGCGGCGCGGCTGGCGAAGCTGGGCGCGTGCGTCATCCTGATCGACCACGTCGCGAAGTCTGCGGACTCGGCGAGTCGTGGTGCGATCGGTGCCGGCGCGAAACGGCGTGCTGTCGACGGCGCGTATCTGCGCGTGACGTTGCGTAGTCCTTTCACCCCCGGGCGGGGCGGATCGGCAGTTATCACCGTGAACAAGGACCGGCACGGTGGTGTTCGGGAGCATGCGCACTTGGACGAGGGCTCGAAGGAACCGATCGCGGCGATCTTCGAGATGACCGTCGCCGAGGGGAACATGGGGTGGGCGGTGCGCGCCCCGCTCGCCTCTGACCGGCCGACCGAGACCGCTTCCCCCGCTGATGTTCTTGCCCTGGCCAAGCTGAATCCCGAGCCGCAGACGCTCCGCGAAGTGAAGGCCCGGATGAAGTGGGGTAGCACCCGAGCTGCTGCCGCACTGAAGGCGCTGCGTAGCGGTGAACACCTTGTGATCCCCGATCCCGAGGATCACGCCGGGACCAAGGACCAGACGTCGGAATCGGCCGATGATCCCCGTGATCCCCACCCTAGGGTCCAGGATCGGGGATCACGCCCTGACCTGCACAAACATTCCGATGATCCTGGCGTGATCCCCGAGTCCGGGATCACCAGGAATGCCGGGGATCAACACCTCTGCAAGGTCTGCGGTAGGCCCTGCAAACCCACCATTGCGAGCCATCTCGAATGTCTGCTCGCCAACCAGAAAGGAGACGCTCGATGATCTCTCCGAATCACGAAACTGACTTGCTTGTCTGGTCGGTGCGCCGCGTCTTGGGGGCGGGCGAATGGCTGCTGCAGGAGATCAGCGACCACGGCCATGCCGACGAGTGCTGTGACGGTCCGGCCGACGCGCTCGCTGGTGCGCTGGTGGATCTGCCGCGGCAACTCGCCGCGTTCACGCATTATTCCGACGGCCGCCCGATCGTCTCGTACGTCAAGGCCGACGGCGGCGGTATGCAGTTCTACACACTCTGGCCGCCGCACCCGGCGGACATGCCTACCGAGGCGTGGGAGGAACTGCCGACCGCCGTGGCGCCGCACGCCCGGCACGGGGATCGCGGCTACGTGGTGGTGCGCTGGTGCCCGGTGACCTTCACCGGGTCTGTCAGGTACATCGCCCCTCCGCGGCTGGAGGTTGTCCGATGAAGAAAAAACGCCGTGGTGTCCGATGCAGATCGTGTCCGAAGGTCACCCGTTCAGCGACCCGGTACTGCCGGAACTGCCGGCCCGATCAGCTGATCCCGACCGTGCACCTGCTCGGCGACGGCATGGTGTCGCTGGAGGGGATCACGCTCACGGCCGGGCAGGCCCGCCGTCTCGCCGACGCTCTGCATGACGCCGCCGATCGCGGGGTCGTCCAGTGAGCGACCTCGATGACGATGCGACCCTGCAGATCTTGAAGCGAATCCTGGCCGGGCTGCCGAAACTGTCCGGTGCGGCGTGTGTCGGTCGGGCGGAACTCTTCGCCCCGGCCGAGCCCGACGAGCCCGACGAGCATGTCGAGTATCGCCACCGGCACGCCGCCGCGATCTGCTCGGCGTGCCCTGCCCTCACCGAGTGCCGGGAATGGGCGGACTCGCTCCCGGCGCGTGACCGGCCGCCCGGAGTGCTGGCCGGGACGATCCCCCACCCAGCCGCGGGCCGACCGAGAAAGGCCACGGCAGAGGAGGGCGGTCCTGGTGGAAATCTCGACTGACCAAGTCGCACTCGTGCGGTACGTGGTCGCTGAGTTCGTACGCCGCCGGCAACTCTGCGGGCAGCCCGTACCCGAGCGGGTTCGTCGACTCCTCGCCGAGGTTTCCGCGCACGGAACCTCACGTCGGGACGCCCAACCACACTCGAAACCAGAGACCGACGACCTGATCGACACCGCCCAAGCGGCCCAGATCATCGGAGTCTCCACCCGCCGGATCCGCGGCATCGCCGCCGACCTCGACGGGCAACAGATCGCCGGCAGATGGGTCTTCGCCCGCCGCGCCGTCACCGAATACGCCGAAGCAAAAGGAACCTGACATGGCCAACACCGACCCGCTCATCGCCGGAGTCAAGCAGTACCTCGCCGAACTGTCCGACAACGAGTTCGACGACCTGATCGCCGAAGTCCGCGAACCCGCCGACCACAAGCCCGACGACAAGAGCGTGCAGTCCGGTCGTGACCGCTACCACGCCGGCCGAGGAGCCTGAACCATGACCAACACCACCGTCGACCTGCCGCTCCGCGAACGGATCCGCCAAGCCAACACCGGCCTTCAACACGCGAACACGGTCCGCGACCAGATCAACCGGTTCGCCGCTACACGACACGCACACAACGTCGATACCGACTACACCGAGAAGCTCCACGCTGGCGCCGACCCCGCCGAACTGATCGACGACTACTGCGCTGCGAAGCTCCGCGAGAACGCCGAGAACGCATTCGGTGCACTCACCGCCAACGTCCTACAACGAGTCGCCGACCCGCGCAGCCACGAAGAACACTTCGCCGAGACCGCACTGGCCATGTGCCGCGATGAACTCGACGCCATCTTCACCCGAGTCGACCAGCACCGCGACCTCATCGCCGAACACCCTATGACCGCCGAGGCGGCCCTCAACGGCAACATCGACGACTATCAGACCGTGCAGAAGATCCTCAGCGACTACGACGCCCTGCGCGCCGAGTACGTACGACAGATCCGGCTACTCAACCCGGCGATCGGCGGCGCCACGATCAACGGCATCCAGGCCCGCGACTTCCTCGCCATCGACCCCTACTGGGCGCGCAAACGCGCAGTCGTCCCCATCTCCGACAGCTACCCCGAACCACAGATCGTCCAATGGTTCCGCAGCGGTCACACCATCAAGCCACTGGCGCCGAACCAGTGGATCCTCGCCGTCGCCGATCACCAGCCCTGGCTGCCCACACCAGTCCAGCTCGACACGATCGTCAGTCAGCTCGAACAACTCTGTTCGCGACCCTGGCATTCGGCCACCGCCGGCACCGACCGCGGATGGTTCACCCAAGCGATCGCCGCCATCAGCTCAGCCACCAGCGGCTGAAAGAACCTGGTGCGACGAGCGCGGTCTGATCACTCCTGCTCGCCACACCACGGCAACCCCGACCCCGGTTCTTGCACACGTCCCGGGGTCGGGGTTGAACCACACCCACCGACAGAAAGCCGCCCCCATGTCCCCCTGGGTCAACGGAAACAGCCGCACCAGCACACCGGCATGGCGCAAGATCCGCCGGCAAGCCATCATTCGCGACGGCAACGCCTGCACCCGCTGCGGCGCCGACGGCCGTCAAGTGCAACTGTTCTGCGACCACATCATCCCCGTCGCCGAAGGCGGCACCGACACCCTCGACAACGCCACCATGCTGTGCGGACCCTGCCACCAGCCCAAGACCCGCAGCGAGGCAGCCCGCGGCCGACAACGCCGAGCAGCCCGCCGCTACCGACCCACCGAACAACACCCCGGTCTGAGTAGCTAGGTGTCCGTCCTACCGATAGATCGCGATGATGTCGAGGGTGAGGCCCGGTCCCTTGATCGAACTTGCGTCGCCATCCTTTGGCACCTCACGAGCCATCTGGCGGCGCTGGTCTCGCGGCAGGAGATTCATACCTGGCAGTGCGAGAATAGGCAGCCACTCGTCATCAGCCCAACGCTTGATCACTTTGCCCACGACAACCACATCGCCATCGAGGTCTGCTGACCGCAGGTGCTGGCGCTCGACTTTGCCAGCGACCTTCCACGTGGCGTCCTCGAACTCTCCGACCACCATGAGGTCGGTGTCCGGCATGGACGCGAGTGCCTGGCGCACGGAGTCCCGCTCCGTTCTATCCGGTAGACCAATGGTGTCGAGTCCCAGAGTCTCAGCCATCGGCTCGAAGCTGGCCATCAGATCGAGAGCCTGAACTACGTCACCGTCTCGCTGAAGCATCTTCACCATCTCCGGGACGTAGATGTCGACCGACAGCTCGACGATATGGCCGATCGGCAGCTGCCCGAGCCCCGCTGGTTCAAACTCGACAGACCACTCGTTTGGAGTATCCCGGCCGAGGGTCGACAGCCGCTCGTACCTCGCTTCCGGCGTATCGACGATCGAATGAGTCTCGCGTGTCGTCCGCCCCTTGCCGACTCCCGCCGACACCGGGCCAATACCGAGCCGTGCATCGAACTTTCCTTCCGACGCCTGTTCGCGCGCAATGGACTCGCGTGCGCCGTCCTCGAACGAGCCTAGGTACGCCGAGACGATCGAGTCATCGAGGTAGAGAAATCTGCGGAATGCCATCTGCTCACCATAGAGCCGAGCCCCGACAACCCGGGGGGCGGAAATCATTTGTTTGGTTCGGAGGGGGGTGGGGGGATGCCCCTCCCCAGCACCTGTAGGGGCCACGTAGGGCATACGCGCTGAGGGTCGCTACGGGTCTGGGGATTCTCGCCAACGGGGAGGGGGGATCGGAGAAATACCGCCTAACTAGTAGCGGTCCCTCGCAGAGGGCTGGTCACCGGACAATGTCCCTGTGACCGTCGTGCCCGCTCGATCCGTTCAGACGAGGTCAGGTCCGGCGCACGCGCAGCGGAGAGCACGTCGACGACTGCTCAACTCGCGGCCGCCGCAGTCTCTATCTGTCACAACTCAATCGACGTGTAACGGCTAGCTGCTATAGTCGTCACATGGCTACTGAGTGTGACACTTGCGGGTCTGAGTTCTCCCCGGCGCGTGCTGACGCCCGGTATTGCTCGGGCCGGTGTCGCACGATCGCCTACCGCAAGCGCAACGAGCCTGAGCGTGCACCGCGTAAGCGTCGGCCGCTGCCTGACGCGTTCTGGAAGGGCACGTACGACCTGGAACGGCGTGTGGAGTCGCTGGGGCGTCTGGTCTCCGATGATCGGTTCGGCCGGAACCGGGAGGTCGTCGCGCAGATGAACCGTGGATCGCTGGTGCGGGTCCGCGATCAGCTCGATCAGATCATCGCCGATCTGTCACACGCCGAACCTGCTGTAACGGTTACGTTGGTCGATGATGACTCGCCGCGGCCGGTCAAGAAGTCCGATGCCGAGATGCTGGACGAGATCATCGGCTCGATCGCCGACTATGCCGAGCTGGTGCAGTTTGTCCGGCCTGGCAAGGTTCCGGTCGACGAGGCCGTGACGATGGCGTCGAAGGCTCGGGTGGCGTGGCAGGTGATCGACCGACGCTTGACCAACATCATCACCCCGAGTCGTCACAAGCCTAAGACGCGGTGACGCTTACGCGTGCTCCGCTGTGCGCGGGCCGGACCGGTGTTACAGCGGTGCAGGCCCAATGCTGGCCCGTGCTCTCCGCTGCGCGTGGGCCGGACGGAGAGATTTTGAAAGATTCAAAATCGTCGTCGGTGCTCTCCGCTGTGCGCGGGCCGGACGCCTTAGCCGTCGCAGATAAACGAAGATCTTCGCTGTTCTCCGCTGCGCACGGGCCGGGCACTTCCCGAGCTGGACTGATTGGCACGGCACGCCCGGTCTACGTTCACATCCAGGCAATCGAACCCAAGGGTGCCGGTGTCGTTGCCCCATCGCCGGAATCGACCCACGGACCAAGCTCATTACCGCGTCAGACCACGACTCATAGCCTCACCGGTGACCGGCAAGGCGAGACTGTGGCACCCTCCGCGCGCGCTGCTCGGGTGGCTCTGGACCAGGCAGAGACTGGGCTACTGGTCGCCGGTCGGTTTACGTCGGACTCGGCAATAGCGACGGCAACGCGGTCGGAACGGTTGCGTGCGTGCCCCCGCGGGAATCGAACCCGCGACCTGCATGGGGAAAACGACCATGCAGGTGACCGTCAGGGCTGGTCGATCAGCGAGGCAGACGTGGTGCGGGCTGGTCGATCCTGCTGGCGACGTCGGCGAAGTACACCAGCGCGGCCGCGAGCTGACGGGCCTCGCCCGGCGTGAGCGCGATGTCGGGATCATCGGACCCGTGAAGGTAGAGGCCGACGACGTTCTTCAGCTTGTTGTGGAGCGGCACCCGATCGGCGGGCATCTCCCCGTTGATGTACTCGGAGTTGGCCTCGACGTAGACCGTGCGCGGCTGACCGTCTGGCGCGATACCGTCCGCACCAACCGAGATCGATCGGCACCAGCGGCCATGTACGGCAGGATCGGCGCCGTGCACCGGTATCTCGCCGTCGAGTGCCTGATCGCAGTACGTGGCGCACCAGCCGTAGTAGCTCACGGTTTCTCCGCTCACGAGATCACCTCGATCTCGACGTCGGCGAGGAACCGGTCGTCGCGCCACAGGTAGGCGACGGTGCCGTGGGCGCTGAATGTGACGAGCGCACCAGGGAACCGATCGCTAACCAACTGGTCGACTGCGGCCTCAGGTGTGAGCCCGTACGTGAACTGCCTGCTGCCCTTCCGGGATGGCGCGGCGTGGTGGACGGTCAACATCGTGGTGCTCATGACGGTGCCCCGGCGTACCAGCCGAGCGCGAACACCAGGTGAGCGAGCAGCAGGAACGCGCCATAGACGGCGAGCGTGCCGACCCCGATCAGGGCCGTAGATAGAATCGTGGAACGGTGCATCGGACTTGACCTCCGGTGTGTCCGAGGCCCCGATTCAGCGTTACCGCGCTGAGCGGGGCCGATCTTTGTTCGGACGAGTACCAAGAGGCACGTATCTGGCACGTAAGCGTCAGTGAAAGCCAGAAAACATATCTGACCTGCACTGATCTAAGTGCTCCCGGCAGGATTCGAACCTGCGACACCCGCTTTAGGAGAGCGGTGCTCTATCCCCTGAGCTACGAGAGCGCGACCGTCTCCGGCCGGTGCGGACCGTGCTCGTGGGGTCGACGGTCCGCGTGTGGAAGTGTACGTCAGCGGGTACGGGACGGGCGGGGCGTGCCCGGTGGTGCGCCGGTTGCGGCGAACGACCCGGTACCTTGCTTCGTAAGGACTCCGGCAATGCCGGAGGAAAGCGGCAGACGAGCGAAGACAGGCGGGTACGACGATGTGGTGGTGGTTGCTCCTCCTTCTCCTCATCCCGGTGATCTGGGGCGGGTGGGCGTACTCGCGCCGCGGCCGCGTCAAGGAGCACGTGGTGCATGCGGGGCGTCCGGACGGCGACGACGTGCCGCGCATCGACCTGTCGAGCGGCCCCGCGACGCCGCCGCCCGCGCCGGTGCCCGCGCCCGCCGAGGTCGACGTGCCCGCCGCCGCGCCGCAGCCGCGTCGTACGGCGACCGGTGACGGCGTCGGGTCGTACCTCGACGCGGCCGGCGACCGGGTGCCGATCCCGATCGGCGGGCACGCGCCGCTCGTCGCCGACGCTCAGCGCGCGCCGGACGGCTACCCGATCAAGGGCGACGCCGACACCGGCCTCTACCACCTGCCGGAGGATCCGTGGTTCGGCGAGGTGATCGCCGCCGTGTGGTTCGCCAGCGAGGCCGCCGCGCGGGCCGGCGGGTTCCGGCGGGCCGGAAGCGACCCCGAGGAAGCGGCGACCCGATGACCGCGCCCCGGACCGTCCTGGTCACCGGCGCCACCAGCGGCATCGGCGCCGAGGTGGCACGACAATTCGCCGCCCAGGGCCTGCGCGTCTACGGCACCACCCGCAACCCGGATACGGTGAGCGACCCGATCCCCGGCGTCATCTACGTCCGCCTCGACAACGCCGACTTCGCTACCGCCCAGACCTGCGCGGACGAGGTCGGCGAGGTCGACATCCTGATCAACAACGCCGGCGAGAGCCACGCCGGCGCGTTCGAGGACACCCCGATGGACGAGATCGAGCGGCTCTTCGCCGTCAACGTCTTCGGGCCGCTCGCCCTCACCAAGGCCGTCCTGCCCGGCATGCGGGCACGACGCCGCGGCACCGTCGTGATGGTCGGCTCCATGCTGTCGAGCTTTCCGATCGCCTTCCGCTCCACCTACGCCGCCACCAAGTCCGCGATCAAGGCGTACGCCTTCTCGCTGCGCCGCGAGGTGGCGCCCTACGGCATCCGGGTGATCTCGGTGGAGCCGGGCACCATCGCCACCGGCATCGGCACCCGCCGCACCCTGCACATCGCCGACGACTCCCCGTACCGCGAGGAGTTCGAGATCGTGAAGGCCACCACCGCGCGGAACGAGACGCAGGGCATCAGCGCCGAGGACATGGCCGAGCAGATCGTGTCCGCCGCCCTCTCCGCGCATCCGAAGCCCTTCTACGCCCGCGGGAACCGCGCGCCGGTCGTCTTCTTCCTCCGCCGCCTGGCGCCGCGCCAGATGGTGCTCGACCTGAGCTCGAAGATCCACGGCCTCGCCAAGGTTCGCCCCTGATGCCTTCCGGCACGGCGAATCCCGCGATCACCCTGCGGGTGATCGGGATCGGCCCCGGCGGCCCGCGGCAGATCACCCTCGAAGCGATCGACGCGATCGCCGCCACCGACGTGTTCTTCCTGCTGGACAAGGGATCCCGCGTCGCGCAGCTCACCGCCGTGCGCCAGGACTTCCTCGACCGGTACGCCCGCGACGGCCACCGCGTCGTCGTCGTGCACGACCCGCCGCGCGACCGGGAGCCCGCCGACTACGCCGCCGAGGTACGGCGCTGGCACACCGCCCGTGTCGACGCCCTCGCGGCGGCGATCACCGGTTCGTTGAGCCCGGGTGAGTCTGGCGCCTTCCTGGTCTGGGGAGATCCCGCCCTGTACGACTCGACGCTCCGGCTCACCGACCAGCTCACCGGGCGCGCCGGACTGGACATCGAAGTCGAGGCGATCCCCGGGGTCACCAGCGCGTCCGCGCTGACCGCCGCGCACGGCATCGTCGCGCACGACATCGGGGAGCCGGTCGTCATCACCACCGGGCGACGGCTCGGCGAGGACGACGGCCCCAACCGGATCGTCATGCTCGATTCCCACCTCGCCTTCACGAGCGCTGCCGCCCCCGACGACCACGTCTACTGGGGAGCGAATCTCGGCACCCCCGAGCAGGTGCTGCGCAGCGGGCGGGTCGGCGACGTCGCCGCCGACATCGAGCGCGAGCGCGCCCGGCTCCGCGAGCGGACCGGCTGGGTGATGGACGTCTACCTGCTGCGTCGCGCGGGGGGCACCGGCGACGGTTCACCAGGGTGAGCGCAGCGCTTCCAGCAGGTCGTCGGCGATCTCCCGCCGGCAGATGACGAAGTCCGGCATGTACGGCTGCGGATTGTTGTAGACGATCGGGGCGCCGCTCAGCCGCGAACAGTGCAGACCGGCGGCCTCGGCGACCCCGACCGGCGCGCAGTTGTCCCACTCGAACTGGCCTCCGGCGTGGACATACGCGTCGACGTCGCCGCGCACCACGGCCATCGCCTTGGCGCCCGCCGAACCGATGTGCACCGCGTCCAGGCCGAGCCGATCGGCGACCGTCGCGCTGGGATAGGAGTGCCCGTAGCGGGACACCGCGATGCGCCCGGTGAGCGGTCCGTCGGCGGGCGGCACCTCGTCGGAGCGGTACACCTCGCCCTGGGCGGGCAACGACACCGCCGCGGCCACCGGGCGGCCGTCGACGGTCAGCGCGACGTGCACGGCCCAGTGCGTGGTGCCGCGGGAGAACTCGGAGGTGCCGTCGAGCGGGTCGATGATCCAGACGCGTTCGGCGCCCAGGCGCGCGAGGTCGTCGTCGGCCTCCTCGGACAGCACGGCGTCGCGCGGCCGTTGCCGTGTCAGCACCCGCGAGATCCAGGCCTGGGCGAGCGCATCGCCGACGTCGCCCAGCTCCCGGCGATCGAGCAGCCCGCCGTGCCCCACCCCGAGGAGCAACTGGCCCGCGCCCTCGGCGATCACCGCGGCGAGTTCGGCGTCGGTGTGGCGCGAGGAGGGGCGGGTCATTCCTCTACCCAAGCACATCGGCGCGCGGCCTCGCGCACACTGGAGGCATGCCCGAACTCCCCGAAGTCGCCGCCCTGGCCGCATTCCTCGACGACCGGGCCGCGGGCTTCCCGATCCGCCGGATCGACGTGGCCTCGCTGTCCGTGCTCAAGACCGCCGAGCCGCCGTACACCGAACTCGCCGGGCGGGTCGTCACCTCGGTCGGGCGCATCGGCAAATATCTGGTCATCGACGCCGACGGGATCTACCTGGTGATCCACCTGTCCAGGGCGGGCTGGATCCGCTGGAGCGAGAACCTCGCGCCCGCACCGCCGCGGCCCGGCGGCAAGGGGCCGATCGCGCTGCGCGTGCACTGCGGACTGCCGGGGGAGGGGTTCGACGTCACCGAGGCCGGTACCCAGAAACGACTCGCCGCCTGGGTGGTCCGCGACCCGCACGACGCCCCGCGCATCGCGACCCTCGGGCCCGACGCGCTCGCCTTGTCGCGCGACGATTTCGCCGCGCTCCTGGCCGGCGACGGCCGCCGGATCAAAACGGTCCTGACCGACCAGCGCACCCTGTGCGGGATCGGCAACGCCTACTCCGATGAGATCCTGCACGCCGCGCGGCTCTCCCCTTTCGCCACCGCGAAGTCGCTGACCGGCGATGCCGTGACCGCGCTGTACGACGCCATGCGCGCCACCCTGCTGGACGCGACCGCGCGTCTGGAAGGACAGGGTGCGGCCCGGCTCAAGGCCGAGAAGCGCACCGGCCTGAAAGTGCACGCGCGGACCGGGCTGCCCTGCCCGCACTGCGGCGACATCGTCCGCGAGGTGTCGTACACGGACCGGTCGTTCCAGTACTGCGCCACGTGCCAGACCGGCGGCAAGGTCCTCGCCGACCGCCGCATGTCCCGGCTGCTCAAGTAGCGGTGTCCCGACACTGTCGTATCCGTTGGTCGCCGACCAACGGATACGACAGTGTCGCGGCGCGGTCATCCGGCGAGGAGCATCCTCTCGCGTAGCAGGCCGATCACCAGTTCCATGCAGCCCGCCGGGTCGCCGGTCAGGTCATGCCAGCTGAACGAGAGTGTCACCCACCCGGCGCGCGCGAGCGCGTTGCGTTTGCGCATGTCCCGAAGGAACGACTTGTGGTCGCGATGGTAGGCCCACCCGTCGATCTCGACGGCAACCTTCAGCCCGGGCCAGGCGAAATCCACGGCCCAGCCCTGGAACGGATACTGCTGAACGCAGCCGTCGAGTCCTTCGGCCTTCACCAGTCGCCGGAACACCTCTTCGGCCTTCGACTGGGTGTCGGCGTCGAGCACGGCGACGAGCTCGCGCGCGAGCGACATGCCCCGCATACGCGGATTCCGCAGCAGGGCCTTCTCCAAGTCTTTGAGAGTCACCACGCTCGTCTGGAGTAGCTGGTCGAGGAAGTGCGAGGGATCGTCGGCCGAGGCGACGGCGCCCAGGATGCTCAGCGCGAGCCCGGTGACCGACACGCCGTCGACTACCGCGAGGTCCTCGGCGCAGAAGGTCCGCCGGACGATGTCGATCGGGCACCCCGTCCAGCGGCTCTCGGGAACGGCGGACCGCACCGAGAGGGTCAGCGGCTGCGGCAGGTCGGGGAGAAGTCCGTGCCACCATGCTGCCGTGGTCCTGTCCAGGACGCCGCGGTGAACCAGGGCGGCGGCCCGGACCATCGCTCGCTCGGTGTACGGGAAGGCCGCGAGTCGCCACACCCCCGGCGCGACCGGCAGCCATTCCCGTCGTGTGCGTCGTCCGTGGACGTCGCTCGCCGTCAGATCGCACGACTTGGCCTGTGCGGTGGTGATCAGTCCGTCCTGGGCGGCGAAGATACTCGCCAGATCCGCCGATTCGTCCATGACACTTAGACGCAGCAGACGGTGATGCCGGTTCCGTCGTGATCGAGACTGTCGTATCTGTTGGTCGGCGACCAACAGATACGACGGTCTCGCGACCTACCAGTTCTTGTTGAGCTTGGACTCGACCAGCATCACGTTGTAGTCGCTCCAGCGGGAGCCGTTGAAGTACAGCCGGTTGTCGGTCGTGCTGGTCAGCGCGGGGGAGTGCGGCAGCATCATCGGGCCGTACAGGACCACGGCCCCCGCCGGGACCAGCGTCTTCGGGGCGCTCCACGGGCCCTGGATCGCGGTGGCGGTGCGGATCCGGATCCCGTTGTCGCCGTCGATCATCACGTACTTGCCGAGATACTCGCACCAGGCCACGGACAGCTCGGTGACCTGGTCTTTCACGATCGCCGAGTCGTCGCTGAGCGCGCCCAGGTCGGACGTCCAGGCGGTGCCCGTCCAGTACTCGTAGGCCGCGAGATTCAGGATGTCGCCGGGGTGGAACCGGGCGAGATAGGCGCGGCCGAAGCGGCCGTTCGGCGTGCCGACCTGGTAGACGTACGGGTCGTCGCCGTGCCCGCGCACGTAGCCGCTCTGCTGGAAGCGGCTGTTGTTCACGTTCACCGTCGGTGCATCCTGCGGCAGCGCCAGGGTGACCGGGGCGTTCACCCTGATGGTGGAGGTGTCGGCGGCCCACGTCTGGCCGTTGTCCGAGGAGACGGCGATCGCCGAGAAGTTGGTGTCCCAGACCCCGGCGTCGCCCCAGTGCCGCACCGACATGAAGTTGACGTACTGCTTGCCGCCGAGGCTGATGCCGGCGGTCGGGATGGTGGTGACCTCGACGAAGTCCTGCCCGATGGCGCGGATCATCTCCGTCGCGTAGTTGTCGTTCGGCGCGATCACCACCGCCCCGGACGCGGTGTCCCCGGGCTTTCCCGGCTCGATGGTGAGGCCGTCGGCCAGGTTGTCGTCGTCGGTGCGGGTCAGCACGTTGTTGCGCCACTGATGGCCGGTGACGTTGCACCAGCCGAAGGTGTCGCCGAAAGCCATCAGCGTCTGCCCCTGCCCGTTGTCCCAGGCGACGCCGAGGTCGGTGCCGGAGATGGTGAAGCGGTTCAGGGTGGTGTTGGGGCTCTTCGGGCCGGTGACCCACGAGACGATCCGTGAGGTCGAGTCCTTCCAGGTGGGGAGTGCGCCCTGCGGTCCGGAGCCGGGCTCGACCGGGTCGGCGCCGCCGCCGAGGGAACCGTTGCCGCCCAGTGAGCTGTTGCCGCCGAGGGAACTGTTGCCGCCGAGGGAACTGTTGCCGCTCGATCCGGTCGACGAGCTGTCCCCGCACGGGGCGGCCGTCGCGGGTGGCGCCGCGACGGTGGTGAGGGTCGCGGCCGCGGCGATCGCGGTTCCCAGGACGAGACGGATCGCGGTGCGAGATAGGACGGCCATGCGTTCCCCCAGGAAACCTGTGACGGATGTGATGAAAGTGACAGTAGAGGTTTTGGCGTGAATGTCCGTCCCGGAGGTCCCCGGTGTCCGTCACGATCCGGTAACGATCGCCCGCGGGACGGTCCGGGTAGATTCGTCTCCCGTGACCCGTCAGCGAATCCTCATCACCGGCGCCAGCTCCGGACTCGGCGAGGGCATGGCCCGCGAGTTCGCCCGCCGCGGCCGTGCTCTCGGCCTCGCCGCGCGCCGCCTCGACCGTCTCACCGAACTGGCCGACGAGCTCGCGCCGCAGGCCGGGCAGATCGCGGTGACCCGCCTCGACGTCACCGATGTCGACGACGTGCCGCGCGCCTTCACCGAACTGGCCACCGAACTCGGCGGCGTCGACCGGGTGATCGTGAACGCCGGCCTCGGCAAGGGCTCCCCGATCGGCACCGGCCACGCGGCGGCCAACATCGAGACCGTGCAGACCAACCTGATCGGCGCGCTCGCCCAGGCCGAGGCCGCGATGGAGATCTTCCGCGCGCAGGGCCACGGCCACCTGGTCCTGGTCAGCTCCATCAGCGCTGTCCGCGGGCTGCCCAAGGCCCAGGCGGCGTACTCCGCGTCGAAGGCCGGGGTGTCCGCGCTCGGCCAGGGGTTGCAGGCCGAACTGGCCGGGAGCCCGATCACCGTCAGCGTGATCCTGCCGGGCTACATCGAGACCGACATCAACCGCGGGGTCAAGACCAAGCTGATGACCGACACCGACTCCGGTGTGCGGGCCATGGTCGCCGCGATCGAGGCCGAGCCGCGCCGTGCCGAGGTGCCCGCGTGGCCGTGGAAGCCGATCGCCGCCGCGCTGCGTTATCTCCCCGACGCCCTGTCCGCCAAGCTGGTGTAGACCCTGCGGTCCGCGCCGCGGGTCACTACTGTCGAACCCATGAACGGCGACACCGGGCAGCGCGGAAACGACGACGGACTCGACATCACCGCCACATCCTCCTGGGGTGCCCTCGCCGAGCATCGGAAACGATTCGACGCCGGCCTCCGCGGCCTGTTCGCGGACGATCCCGACCGGGGTGAACGACTGACGGTCGACGCCGCAGACCTGCGCATCGACTACTCGAAGAACCTGGTCACCGGCGAGACGCTGGCCCTGCTCGCCGACCTCGCGCGTACCGCGCGCGTCGCGGACCTGCGCGACGCCATGCTGCGCGGTGAGCACCTCAACTCCTCCGAGGATCGCGCCGCGCTGCACACGGCGCTGCGGCTGCCCGACGATGCCACGCTGGTCGTCGACGGCCAGGACGTGGTCGGTGATGTGCACCGGGTGCTCGACGCGATGGGCGAGTTCGCCGACCGGGTTCGCTCCGGAGACTGGACCGGCTTCACCGGGAAGGCCATCACCGACGTCGTCAACATCGGCATCGGTGGTTCCGACCTCGGGCCGGCGATGGCCTACCAAGCGCTCCGGCACTACCGGAAGCCCGGCCTGCGCTGCCACTACGTCTCCAACATCGATCCGGCGGATCTGGCGGGCACGCTCGCCGGGCTCGACCCGGAGACGACGCTCTTCATCATCGCGTCGAAGACCTTCACCACCCTGGAGACGCTGACCAACGCCCGCGCCGCCCGGACCTGGCTGCTCGACCACTACGCCGGCGACGACGCCGCCGTCGCCCGGCACTTCGTCGCGGTCAGCACCAACGACGCCGAGGTGGCCGCCTTCGGCATCGACACGGCCCACATGTTCGGCTTCTGGAACTGGGTGGGCGGGCGCTACTCGCTGGACTCGGCCATCGGACTGTCGCTGATGATCGCCGTCGGGCCGGGGAACTTCGCCGACATGCTCGACGGCTTCCACCGGATGGACACCCACTTCGCGACGGCCCCGCTGGAGGCCAACGCGCCGGTCCTGCTCGCCCTGATCGGCCTCTGGTACTCCGATTTCTGGGATGCCCAGTCACACGCGGTGCTGCCGTACTCCAACGACCTCGCGCGCTTCCCGGCCTACCTGCAACAGCTGGTGATGGAGTCGAACGGCAAGTCGGTCACCCGGGACGGGCAGCCGGTTCCGTGCCCCACCTCGACGGTGGTCTGGGGTGAGCCGGGCACCAACGGGCAGCACGCCTTCTACCAGCTGCTGCACCAGGGCACCTGGCTGATCCCGGCCGACTTCATCGGCTTCGCCCGACCACTGGACGACCTGCCCACCGCCGACGGCGGCTCCATGCACGACCTGCTGATGAGCAACTTCTTCGCCCAGACCGAGGTCCTCGCTTTCGGGAAGACCGCCGACGAGGTGGCCGCTGAGGGCGTCGATCCGCGGCTGGTGCCGCACAAGGTGATGCCCGGGAACCGGCCGACGACGTCGATCCTGGCCCCGGCGCTGACCCCGTCGGTGCTCGGCCAGCTGATCGCCCTCTACGAGCATCAGGTGTTCGTGAAGGCGATGGTCTGGGGGATCAATCCGTTCGATCAGTGGGGGGTGGAACTGGGTAAGCAGGCCGCGAACAAACTGGTCGCCGCGCTCAGTGATCCGGCCTCGCCGCCGCCTTTGCCGGATTCGTCCACTGACGCCATGGTGCGTTGGTACCGCGCCGAGCGGGGCCGCACGTCGTAACCGGCCGGATCGCGGTGTGCGCGGTACTGTCGAGCGAGTCGGAACATCGATGACCTGGAGGAAACCATGAGTGATGCCCGTGAGACCGTTCTCGCCTACGTGCCGGACGCCGATGTCGACGTGGTCGACAAGATGGCCTCCGTCTACCGGCTGGCCCTGAGCAACCGGGACGCCGCGCTCGTCTCGGCCAGCGACCCCGAGGAGCTCAAGACCGTCCGCGAGAACTTCCTGAAGGGCAAGCTCGGCCTCACCGAGGACGACGCCACTCTCGACGCTGCCATCGCCGAGGTCCTGGCCGAGATGAAGGACGGCAAGGCCAACCCGCGCCTGGCCGTCTACTACAAGCTGGCCGCCAAGTTCGGCAAGCTCGACGTCTTCGCCTGAGTCGGCCTGCGGTCCCTGAGCTCGTGTCGGAGCTTGCGACGACACGAAGTCGAAGGGTCGAAGTCCTCGGCTCCGCTCGCACGATGATCGGGCGGAGTCGGGGCTACCGCCCGAGCGGTCCGCGTCCCAGACGCAGCAGCAGCATCGCGAGCGTGTGACCTTCCGGTCCGAGCGCGGAGAACCGCTCCAGCACCTTCACCTCGCGGCTGTGCACCAGTCGCGGGCCGCCGGCCGCCATCCGCGCCGCGCCGATCTTCTTCGACACGGCCGAGCGTCGCTGGACCGCGGCCAGGATGATCGCATCCATCCGGTCGATCTCGCCGCGCAGTTCGTCGATGTCGTCCGGGAGGTCGGCCACGTCGCTGCCGAGGTCGTACGCCGACAGATCGATCTGCTGCTTCGGATCCTGCTCGCTCACGTCTACCGATCTTGCCATGCCGGGTGCTTGGCACACTGGACGGCATGACCGACGAGCACTCCGCGGGCCTGGCCCGGATCGGGATCATCGCCACCGTCGCGATCGTCGCCCAGGCGGTGGTGCGCGGGATCCTGGTGGCCCGGGGGAACTTCTACTGGGACGACCTGATCCTCATCGGGAAGGCCTCCGCCCACCCGATCCTGAGCTGGGACTACCTCGGCGCCGATCACGACGGCCACTTCATGCCCGGTGCGTTCCTGCTGGCCGGGATCACCACGGTGGCGGCCCCCGTGCAGTGGTGGCTGCCGGCCGCCACGCTGGTGGTGTTGCAGGTGCTCGCCTCGCTCGCCGTGTGGCGGATGATCCGCACGCTGGCGCCGACCGCGCGACTCGGCGCGATCGTGGCGCTGGCGTTCTACCTCTTCTCCCCGATGACGGTGAGTTCCTTCGCCTGGTGGGCGGCCGGCCTGAACTCGCTGCCCATGCAGGCCGCGATGGCGGTCGTCGTCGCCAACGCGGTGCTGCTGGTCCGCCGGGATCCGGCGGTCGACGAACGACGGCGCCGCGTCCTCACCGCGGGTGCGATCGCGGCCTTCGTGGTGGCGCTGCTGTTCTTCGAGAAGTCGCTGTTCATCCTGCCGGTGGCCTTCGTCGCGGCGGTGCTGGTGACCGGCCGGGAGGCCGGCGTCGGCGGCGGCGACTACCGCGACTCCGCGCTGACGGTCACCGCACGCCGGGCACGCCCGCTCTGGCTCGCCCTCACCGGGGTCTTCGCGGTCTGGATCGTCGTCTACCTCTCGGTGTCGTCGGCGACGGCCGGTCCGCATTCGCTGGGGCAGACGGGCCGACTGGTCTGGCGCAGCGTGAACGACGCGATCGTGCCGTCCTTGGTCGGCGGCCCGTGGCACTGGGACCGGTGGCTGCCGTCGCCGCCGATGGGTTTCCCCGCCGTCTGGATGATCGTGGCCGGCTGGGTGCTGCTCGCCGCGGTCGTGGTGTGGACCTGGCAGACCCGGCGCGGCGGTCTCGCGGTCTGGGCCGCGGCGGCGCTCTACGCGGTCGGCGCGCAGATCCCGGTGATGTGGAACCGGTCCAGTCCCGCCACCGCGCTGGAGCTGGCGCAGACCATGCGCTACCTGCCCGACACCGCGCTGGTGATCGCGATCGCCATCGCGCTGGTGGCCTCGGCCCCGCCGCGGGGTGCGCACGCGCCGCGGGCCGCGGCGACCTCCCGCGCCCCGCGGGTGGCGCTGGCCGTCGGTGCGGTGGCCGTCGTGGCGTCGGCGCTGGTCGGTACGGCGTCGTTCTCGGCGTCGTGGCGCGACGATCCCACCGGCGACTATCTGGCGACCGCCAAGAAGTCCCTGGCGCAGCACCGCGACCTGGTGATGTTCGATCAGGCTCTGCCGCTGGAGGTGCTCACCCCGGTGGCCTACCCGAACAACCAGATCAGCCGGGTCTTCGGGCGGGTCCGTGACCGCCCGCGGTTCGGCTCGGTGACCGACCGTCTGATGGTCCTCGACGAGGCCGGGGCGATGGTGCCCGGCGGGGTCAGTCCGGTGCGCGAGGTACCCGAGAGCGGCGGCACGTGCGCCAGGCCGGCGCTCACCGGTCCGACCCGGCTGACGCTGTCAGGTCCGCTGATCGAATGGAAGTGGACGGTGGCGCTGAGCTACTGCGCCGACGTCGACGGCGAGATCGGCGTCCGGCTCGACGGCGACGAGCTGCGCGTGCCCGTGCGCGCGGGGCTGCACCCTGTCTACTTCCAGCTGTCCGGCGGCGGGCACGAGCTCGTCGTGCGTCCGCTGACGCCGGGCCTGGCCCTGCACACCGGCGCCGGGCGGGTCGGCGAGCCGATCGTCGCCGCGTACGCGCCGTGACCGGCTCGCCGGCCCTCCCACGGTCGGTCGTGTCGGAGGTCGCCGGTAGCCTGGACAGGCGATGACATCCTCTTCTGACCAGCTTCTCGACGGCCTCAATCCCCAGCAGCGCGCGGCGGTGCTGCACAGCGGCTCGCCGCTGCTCATCGTGGCCGGCGCCGGGTCGGGAAAGACGGCGGTGCTCACCCGCCGGATCGCCTACCTGCTCGCCGAACGCGGGGTGACGCCCGGGCAGATCCTGGCGATCACCTTCACCAACAAGGCCGCCGCCGAGATGCGCGAGCGGGTGATCGATCTGGTCGGCCCGCGCGCCAACTACATGTGGGTGTCGACCTTCCACTCCACCTGCGTGCGGATCCTCCGCGCGCAGGCGTCGCTCCTGGGCAACCGGAACTCCAACTTCTCCATCTACGACTCCGACGACTCGCGGCGGCTGCTCGGCATGGTGGTGCGCGATCTCGGACTCGACCCGAAGAAGTACAGCCCGCGCGGCCTGTCGACGGTGATCTCCAACTTCAAGAACGAGCTGAAAGATCCGGAGGAGGTGGCCGCCACCCTCGCGGACATCCGGCCGCAACAGGGGCAGACCGCCGAGGACATCGCGCGCGTCTACGCCGAGTACCAGCGGCGGCTCGCCGACGCCAACGCCTTCGACTTCGACGACCTGATCGGCGAGACGGTAGCCCTGCTGCAGCGGCATCCCGAGGTGGCCGAGTACTACCGGCGCCGGTTCCGGCACGTCCTGGTCGACGAGTACCAGGACACCAACCACGCGCAGTACATGTTCGTGCGGGAACTGGTCGGCGAAGCCGACTCGGGGGTCACGGCGCCGTCGGAGCTGTGCGTCGTCGGCGATTCCGATCAGTCGATCTACGCCTTCCGCGGTGCGACGATCCGCAACATCGAGGAGTTCGAGCGCGACTACCCGAACGCGGAGACGGTGCTGCTGGAACAGAACTACCGGTCCACGCAGACGATCCTGTCGGCCGCGAACGCGGTGATCGCGCGGAACGCGAACCGCCGGGAGAAGAAGCTGTGGACCGACGCCGGCGACGGTGAGCTGATCGTCGGCTACGTCGCCGACTCCGATCGGGATGAGGCGCAGTTCATCGCCAAGGAGATCGACGAGCTGTGCGACTATTCCGTCGGCGGATCGAGCTCGGCCAAGTACTCCGACATCGCGGTGTTCTACCGCACCAACACCGGCTCGCGGCCCATCGAGGAGTCGTTCATCCGGCACGGCATCCCGTACAAGGTGGTCGGCGGCACCCGCTTCTACGAGCGTAAAGAGGTGCGCGACGTCGTCGCGTACCTGCGCGTGGTCGCCAACCCCGACGACTCGGTGAGCCTGCGCCGCATCCTCAACACCCCGCGCCGCGGCATCGGGGACCGTGCCGAGGCCTGCGTCGCCGTGCACTCGGAGAACCTCGGGATCAGCTTCTATCAGGCGCTGGTGGAGGCGCAGGAGAACCGGGTGCCGCTGCTGAACACGCGTGCGGTGAAGCAGATCGGCGGTTTCGTCGACCTGATCGAGGGGCTGCGGCGCGACTTCCTGCTCGCCTTCGCGTCCGACGACGACGGTGACGCGGCGATCGCCGATGCGACCGCGGAGGGAGCCGACATCGGCGACCTGGTCGAGGCGATCGTCGACCGCACCGGCTATCGCGCCGAGCTGGAGGCCTCCAACGACCCGCAGGACGGCGCCCGCCTGGACAACCTGAACGAACTGGTCGCCGTCGCTCGTGACTTCAGCCTGGAAGCCGCGCAACGCGACCTCGACGACGAGTACGAGGACGAGCCCGATGACGAGGACTCCGCCGTCGCCGAAGGGGAACCGGAGCCGGGATCCCTCGCCGCGTTCCTGGAGAAGGTGGCGCTGGTGGCCGACGCCGACCAGGTGCCGGAGCAGGACGAGGGTGTGGTGACCCTGATGACCCTGCACACCGCCAAGGGCCTGGAGTTCCCGATCGTGTTCGTCACCGGCTGGGAAGACGGCATGTTCCCGCATCAGCGGGCGTTGGGCGACGGTGCCGAGCTGAGCGAGGAACGACGCCTCGCCTACGTCGGCATCACCCGCGCGCGGCAGCGCCTGTACGTCTCGCGCGCCATCATGCGCGCGGCCTGGGGCCAGCCGGTGGAGAACCCGGAATCCCGCTTCCTGCAAGAGATCCCGCAGCACCTGGTCGACTGGCGCCGGACCGAACCGCGCCGTGAGCGCGGCGGTTTCGGCGGCTCGCGCCCCGGCGCGGGCCGGCCGTTCGGATACGGTTCAGCCGCCGGTGGTGCGTCGTCGGGGATGCGCGGACGCGCGTCGTACCCTTCGACGGGGCTCAGGGACCGTTCATCGGACCCCACGCGCGGCCGCAACAAGTCGGTGCACTACGACATCGGCGACCGGATCAACCATCCGAAGTACGGGATGGGGAAGGCCGTCGCCAAGACCGGCGCGGGTCCCACCGAGCAGATCACCTTCGATTTCGGCGGCAACGTCGGCCGGGTGACCCTGCTTACCCTCGGCGGTCTCCCCGGTGAGAAGCTGTAACCGGTCGCCGGACACCCGCGGGCGGCGGGAAATGCCGGTCGGTGATGGGAGTGGTGTCGCTCAGCCGGTGTAGGCGGACATGCGGATGCCGTGCGCGGCGAGCCAGGGTGCCGGGTCGATCTTCTTACCGTGCTGCCACACCTCGAAGTGCAGGTGCGGGCCGGTGGAGAAGCCCTCGGAGCCGACCAGGGCGATCACATCGCCCGCGGTCACCTTCTGGCCCTCCTTGACCAGCACGCCCGACGACGCCATGTGGCCGTACATCGTGATGGTGCCGTCGGCGGCCTTGAGCCAGATCCAGTTGCCGAACCCGGACGCCGGTCCGGCCTTGACGATGGTGCCGTCGGTGACCGCGTGGATCGGGGTGCCCAGCGGTGCGGCGAAGTCGAGGCCGGTGTGCATGGTGCCCCAGCGCATCGCGAACCCGGAGGTGAAGGCGTAGTGGCCGAGCGGGATCGGCGAATCGTACAGCGGCTTGCGTGCGGCGTTCTCCCGGGCGGCCTGCTCGGCGGACAGCTGCTTGCCGATCTTCAGCTGATCGGTGTAGCCGGTCATGTCCGCTCCGGCGGCGGCCGGGACGGCGCCGCCGTTCAGGTCGGAGGTGTTCGCGGCCAGAGCCGGGGCCGGAGCGCTGTCGCCGGCCGGTGCGGGATCGGCGGCGACGGTGGTCTCGTGGGTGCTCGAACCGGCGACGGCCGCGGCCGCGGCACCGGCGGCCACGGCGATCAGCGCGGTCCGGGCCCGCAGCGAACTCGGCGGTCCGGCCCGATGCGCGCCGCGCTTCCCGGTGACCGGGGGCTTCGTGACCGGCGGATCCTGCGGCTGGGGCTCGCCGGCGGGCGCACGATCGGCGGCGGTGATCGCGGTGGACCCGCGCACGGCGGAGGTGACGAGCGGGACCTCGGCACGAGTGGTTTCGGCGGGCGTGGACACCGGCGAGACGGGCTCGCCCGATCGTGCCGGACCGAGGCCGAGCCGAAGGCTGCGCGGCGGGAGCGGGATGTCGCGGGTCATGGGACCGACGGCGGCGGGATCGGCGGCAGACACCGCGTCTCGCCGGATACGTTCGGTCACTTCAGTCACCTCGAGCCGCCCTTTCGCTGTAACCATCTCGTTATCAACCCCATGAACGGTAACCGGTGGGCAGGTGCTAAGTCCACCCGCCGACCGCCCGTTCCTGACTGAACGGACAGCGAACGGTGTCTCACCGGCGGGTTTCTTCCTACCCGCAGGTAAGTGATTCTTTCCACTCGGAGCCGGACCCGACTCGGGAGTAGGGGTCGGCGGGTCTAGAATTTCTTGTGGCCCGCGTTACCCGAGTGGGTCTACTTCCCACACTTCAGATGGTGAGCTGAATGGATCTATTCGAATACCAGGCGAAGGAACTGTTCGTGAAGCACGGCGTTCCTTCGAGCGCGGGCTCCGTTGCCGAGGCTTCGGCCGACGCGCGCGCGATCGCCGAGCAGATCGGCAAGGCCGTGATGGTCAAGGCCCAGGTCAAGACCGGTGGCCGTGGCAAGGCCGGTGGTGTGAAGTTCGCCGCTACCGCGGACGAAGCTCTCACCCACGCGCAGAACATCCTCGGCCTCGACATCAAGGGCCACATCGTCAAGAAGCTGCTCGTCACCGAGGCGAAGGACATCGCGGAGGAGTACTACATCTCCTTCCTGCTCGATCGCGCCAACCGTGACTACCTGGCCATGTGCTCGGTCGAGGGCGGCATGGAGATCGAGGAGGTGGCCGCGACCAAGCCCGATCGCCTGGCCCGCATCTCGATCGACCCGGTCGCCGGTGTCGACGTCGCCAAGGCGCGCGAGATCGCCAAGGCCGGACATCTTCCGGAAGAGATCCTCGACGCCGCCGCGGTGACCATCGCCAAGCTGTGGGAGGTCTTCGTCGAAGAAGACGCCCTGCTGGTCGAGGTCAACCCGCTCGTGCGCACCCCCCAGGATGAGATCCTGGCCCTCGACGGCAAGGTCACCCTGGACGACAACGCCGAGTTCCGTCACCCGGATCACGCCCTCTTCGCCGACGTCGAGGCCACCGATCCGCTGGAGCTCAAGGCCAAGCAGCACGACCTCAACTACGTCAAGCTCGACGGAGAGGTCGGTGTCATCGGCAACGGTGCCGGTCTGGTCATGTCGACGCTCGACGTCGTCGCCTACGCCGGTGAGCTGCACGGCGGCGTGAAGCCCGCCAACTTCCTGGACATCGGCGGCGGCGCCTCGGCCGACGTGATGGCCGCGGGCCTGGACGTCATCCTCGGTGACGCACAGGTCAAGAGCGTGTTCGTGAACGTCTTCGGCGGCATCACCGCCTGTGACGCGGTCGCCAACGGCATCGTCGGCGCGCTGAACCAGCTGGGCGACACCGCCACCAAGCCGCTGGTGGTCCGTCTGGACGGCAACAAAGTCGACGAGGGCCGGAAGATTCTGGCGGAGGCGAACCACCCGCTGGTGACCCTCGCCGAGTCGATGGACGAAGGCGCCGACAAGGCCGCCGAACTGGCGAACAAGTAAAGGGGCCGGGAAACACATGTCGATCTACCTCAATCGAGACAACAAGGTCATCGTCCAGGGCATCACCGGCGGCGAGGGCACCAAGCACACCGCTCTGATGCTCAAGGCCGGCACCAACATCGTGGGCGGCGTCAACGCCCGCAAGGCCGGGACCACCGTCAAGCACCTCGACGCCGCCGGCCGCGAGATCGAGCTGCCGGTCTTCGGCAGCGTCGCCGAGGCCA
Source organism: Gordonia sp. PP30 (assembly GCF_023100845.1). NCBI lineage: Bacteria > Bacillati > Actinomycetota > Actinomycetes > Mycobacteriales > Gordoniaceae > Gordonia > Gordonia sp. PP30. Next base: position 913,003 of record NZ_CP095864.1, read on the forward strand.
TGGAGAAGACCGGGGCCGACACCTCGATCGCCTTCGTGCCGCCGGCCTTCTCGAAGGACGCCATCATCGAGGCCGTGGACGCGGAGATCCCGCTGCTCGTGGTCATCACCGAGGGCATCCCGGTCCAGGACACCGCGTACGCGTGGGCCTACAACAAGGACAAGGGCGCCAAGACCCGCATCATCGGCCCCAACTGCCCGGGCGTCATCACGCCGGGCGAGGCCCTGGTGGGCATCACGCCGAACAACATCACCGGCAAGGGCCCGATCGGACTGGTCTCCAAGTCCGGCACCCTGACCTACCAGATGATGTACGAGCTGCGTGACCTCGGCTTCTCCACCGCCATCGGCATCGGCGGCGACCCGGTCATCGGCACCACTCACATCGACGCGATCGAGGCCTTCGAGGCCGATCCGGAGACCAAGGTCATCGTGATGATCGGTGAGATCGGCGGCGACGCCGAGGAGCGTGCCGCCGCGTACATCCAGGAGAACGTCTCCAAGCCGGTCGTCGGCTACGTCGCGGGCTTCACCGCACCCGAGGGCAAGACCATGGGTCACGCCGGCGCCATCGTGTCCGGCAGCTCGGGCACCGCGCAGGCCAAGAAGGAGGCCCTCGAGGCCGCCGGTGTCAAGGTCGGCAAGACGCCGAGCGAGACCGCCCGCCTGGCCCGCGAGATCTTCGAGAACCTGTAGATCCCGCACTCGTACCGCTCACCGCGCCCCGGAGACCGCCACGGTCTCCGGGGCGCGGTGTATTCGCGGCGGTGCCGGGGCATAATGAGCGGGTGAACGAGGTGATGCGCCGCGGTGACGGACCGCTGTCGCGGCTGCCGGTGATCGGTGGCCCGGTCGACGCGCTCGCCGCGGCCGCGCTGGCCGTACCGCGACAGGTCGTGTCGACGGTGGCCGCTGTACCCCGGACCGTCCTGCACGCGGTGCTCGACGAGATCTTCGGGTACGTCTCGGAGACCGATCTGACCTCGGTGCTGCTCCGCTCGGTCGACCTCGACCGGCTGCTGGCCTCGGTCGACCTGAACGCGCTGCTGCGGCAGGTGGACCTCAACGCGCTGCTGGCCGACGTCGACCTGAACGCGCTGCTGGCCGACGTGGACCTCAACCAGATGATCGCCGGGCTCGACCTGAACCCGGCGGTCGCGGCGCTCGAACTGGAACCGGTGATCACCGCGATCGACCTCAACCGGGTCCTGGAGGGCGTCGACATCGATGCCGTGCTTCACCGCACCGACCTGGTCGGCGTCGCCGCCACGGTGGTCGACGGCATCGACCTGAACAACATCGTCCGGGAGGCCAGCTCATCGGTGACCACCGAGATGATCACCGACGTGCGCAGCGGCAGCGAGCGGGCCGACGACAAGGTGGACCAGTTCGTCGGACGCATTCTGCGCCGCAAGACCGCCGATCCGCAGCAGCGTGACGCGCCGTGACGGCCGAGCTGCGTAACGCCGGGATCGTCAGCCGCTTCGTGGCGGCGATGATCGACGGCCTGGTGGTCCTCGGCTTCCAGGTCGGCGTCTATCTGGCGATCGCCCTGGTCCGGCTGGTGCTCAGCGTGCGGGCGTTCACCCTGCCCGACTACGCCTGGGTCTGGGGCACCACGTCGTTCATCGCGATCGCCATCGCCTACCTGACGCTGTCGTGGGCGGCGTTCGGCCGCACCTTCGGCCAGCTCGTGATGGGAGTCGCGGTGGTGAGCCGGGGGACCGGCCGCAAGCCGAAGCTGGTGCGGGCACTCGGCCGGGCCGCACTGAGCGCCTTCGTCCCGGTGGGCCTGTTCTGGGTGGTGGTCTCGCCCCGGCGCTGGTCCCTGTCGGACCTGGTGTGCTTCACCCGAGTGGTCTACACGCACGACGTCCTGCCCGATCATTCGCCGGTCAGTGGTTCAATACCGGCATGACAGAGAATCCGAATTACGGCCCGCAAGGGGGTCCCACGCAGTGGGGTCCCGCGCCGCAGGACCCGCCGCCGACGGTCGCCGGTCCGTACCCGCCGTCGGGCCCCTACGGCCCGCCGGCCACCGGCCCGTACGGCCCGCCGACCGGCCCGTACACCGGCCCGCCCACGCAGTACGGCGCGCCGCAGCAGCCGGTCCCGAACTTCTTCACGCAGCTGCCGCTGCCGTACAAGCTGTCCCTCGGGTCGGCGGTCTTCGGTGTGCTCACCTACATCATGGGCTTCTTGTCGTGGGTCACGATCGACGACAGCATCGAGCAGAAGGCCAGCCGCTGGGCCGACGACAACAGCAATCAGGTGGGTATCCCGGCGTTCCTCACCATGGTGTTCACCCCCGGCTACTTCCTGCTCTTCCTCGGTGCCGCGGGCGTCGCGTCGTTCGCGTTCCTGGTGCCGAAGTGGCGCCGGTACCTGCCGCACGTCGCCGCCCTAGTGGTGCTGGCATGGCTGGGCCTGCTGGCCTGCGCGCTCGGCCTGCCGTCGTTCATCAGCCTGGGCGCGGGCGCCATCGTCTCGCTGGTCCTGGGTTCGCTGCAGCTGGCGCTGATCGGTGCGGCCGTGATCGTCGACGGACGTTCGGAGAGTTAGGCCGTGTCCGTCCGGTGAGCGAGACGACGCAGCCGGCTCCCACCACCCGCCGAGGTCAGGCCAAGGCCGCGCGGCGCGGTGAACTCCTCGCGGCCGCGGCGCGCCAAATGGCGCGCCGCGGCTTCGTCGCCGTGCGCCTGGAGGACATCGGCGCGGAGGTCGGCATCAGCGGTCCGGCCATGTACCGGCACTTCTCGTCCAAGAACGACGTCCTCGACGAGCTGCTGCTCGACATCAGCGAGCGGCTGCAGACCGGGGGCGACGAGGTGGTGGCCCGCGGCGGCTCCCCGGACGAGGTGCTGCGCCGGCTGGTCGAATTCCACATCGACGTGCTGGTCACCAAGCCGGACCTGATCGCGATTCAGGACCGGGACCTGCACTCGCTGAGCGCCGACGCGCGCCACCGCGTCCGCACGCTGCAGCGCCGCTACGTGGAGACCTGGGTGTCGGTGCTGGTCGACGCCGCCGCCGCGGCCGGACGTGCACTGCCGGCCGAGGAGGCCCGGGTCCGGGCGCACGCGACCTTCGGCCTCCTCAACTCGTCACCGCGGTTGCCGCCGTTCGACGTGACCCGGCTGGCCGCGCTCCTGACCGACATGGCGCTGGCGGCCCTCCTCGTCGACTGAGGCGTCACCGAAGTCTCAGACCTCGGTCAGCCGGGTCAGTTCGGCGCGGAAGCGTTCGACGTTCGCGAGTTTGATCCCCTCGTAACCCCGCACCAGATCGGGCAGTTCCGCGACGGCGACCGCCTGCTCGAGCTGCGCGGCCGAGGGGTGCTCGCCCAGGCCGGCGACCACCCGATCCAGCGCCGCCCGGTACTCGCCGATCAGCGCGCGCTCGGTCCGGCGGACCTGCGTGTGGCCGAACGGATCGAACCGGGTGCCCCGCAGCCGCTTCAGCGACTCCAGTCCGCGCAGCCCGGGGCGGCCCCAGCGGCCGACCGCCAGCTTCTTGCGCATCCCCAGCTCGCGCAACACCGGCGGGTGCAGGCGGACGGCCGTCGCGGCGCCGTCGCCGAACTGCTCGGCCACCTGCGCCGCGAACCCGGCATCGCGAGTCAGCCGGGCCACCTCGTACTCGTCCTTGTAGGCCATCAGCTTGTACAGGTTGCGGGCCGCCGCCGCGGTGAGCCGGTCGTCGCCGACGCGCTCGGAGATGCCGCCGACGTACGACGCGAACTCCCGCGCATAGGCCTCGTCCTGGTAGGTGACCAGTTCGTCGTACCGGCGGGCGACGACCTCGCGCGTCTCGTCGCCGGCCCCGATCAGCCCGGCCGCCGCGCGCAGCGCCCCGGGGCTGGGCCGATACGCGGGGACAGCGGCGTGGCCGTGCGCGGCCTGCGCCAGCTCGTCCGGATCGGCGAGCACCTGCCGCCCGCGCCGGAACGCCTGCACGTTCGCCTCCACGGCGACGCCGTTGAGTTCGATCGCCCGCTCCACGGCGGCGGCCGAGATCGGCAGCGCGCCCGCCTGATATGCGGCGCCCACCATCAGCATGTTGGCGAACTGCTCGTCGTCGAACAGTTCCTCGGCGAGCCGGGCCGCGTTCAGATACACCGAGCGCGACACCTCGGCGTCGATCGCCGACCGCACCCGCGGCGCCTCCGGGAAGACGACGGCGCTGTCGGACACCATCGCGCCGGTCGGGACCTGCGCGGTGGAGACCACCGCGGTGGTCTTGGCGACGGAGGCGACCTTGAGGTTCACCGGATCGGCGCCGACCAGCTGATCGCAGGCGAGATAGAGGTCGCAGTCGCCGGTGGCCACCTTCGCGGCCTGCTCGACGCGGGTGCGCGAGAGTTTCAGGTCGCTCACCACCGCGCCGCCCTTCTGGGCGAGGCCGGTCATGTCGACGGTGCGGGCATCCAGGCCATCGAGCACGGCCGCGGTGGCCAGCACCTGCGAGACGGTCACCACGCCGGTGCCGCCGATGCCGGTGACGCGGATGGTGAAGGTGCCCGAATCGGCCGGTGCCGTCGGCGGCGCGGGGAGTACGGTGTCGGCCAGGGCGGCGGCGCGCCGCGCCCGGCGGGGCGCCGGGGTGACGGTGACGAACGCCGGGCAGTCGCCGTCCAGGCACGAGTAGTCGAGGTTGCACGAACTCTGGTCGATCCGCGTCTTACGGCCGAACTCGGTGGGCACCGGGTGCACCGACAGGCAGTTCGACTTCGCGCCGCAATCGCCGCAGCCCTCGCAGATCCGCTCGTTGATCATCACCCGGGTCGCCGGGGTCGACGCCGTCCCCCTCTTGCGCTTGCGCCGCTTCTGCGCCGCGCACTCCTGGTCGTGGATCAGCACGGTCACGCCTTCGGTGGCGGCCAGCTCACGCTGGACGTCGAGCAGGTCGTCACGGTGCCGGACCTGCGCCGCGGTCTTGCCCAGCGACTTGCGGGTGCGGGCCGGGTCGTCGGAGGTGACCACCACGCGGGCGACCCGCTCGGCGCGCAGCAGGGTGACCAGCTGCGGCAGGCTCATCTCGCCGACCGGATCCTGGCCGCCGGTCATCGCGACGGTGCCGTTGTAGAGCAGTTTGTAGGTGATGTTCGCCCCGGCGGCGACGGCCGCGCGCAGCGCGAGTGAACCGGAGTGCGCGAAGGTCCCGTCGCCGATGTTCTGCACGAAGTGCCGCTCCTGCACGAACGGCGCCATGCCCAGCCACTGCGCGCCCTCGCCGCCCATCTGGGTCACCCCGGCCACGTCGCCGACCTGCGCCGGATCCATCAGCAGCACCATCGCGTGGCAGCCGATGCCTGCGCCGACCAGGGTGTCCGGTGCGACCGGGGTGGAGCTGTTGTGCGGGCAGCCGGAGCAGAAGTACGGCGAGCGCACCGCCAGCGGCAGCGTGATCCGGGAGCCGCGCGCGGTGTGTCGTTCCAGCCAGCGCCGGGCCGGCTCGATCCGGTGCCGCCGGCCCAGACGCTCGGCGAGGCCGCGGGTCACCGCGTCGACGTCGAGCTCGCCGAACCGGGAGAAGAGGGTGGAACCGTCCTCGTGCGACTTGCCGACGATCGCCGGTAGCCGCGAGCGGCCGAACAGGTTGTCGCGCAGCATCGTCTCCACGAAGTCGCGCTTCTCCTCGACGACGATCACCTCGGCGAGCCCGTCGATGAAGGTCTCCACGATGCTCTGCTCCAGCGGATAGACCATGCCGAGTTTGAGGATCCGGATGCCCAGCCGCGCGAGATCGTCGTCGTCGATGCCGAGGTGTCGGAGGGCCTCGCGGACGTCGAGATAGGTCTTGCCCGCGGCGACGATGCCGATGCGATCGTCGCCGGAGCGGGCGACGATCCGGTTGAGGCCGTTGAGCCGCGCGTATTCGACGGCCCGCGGCATCCGGGTGGTGAGCTGGTTCTGCTCCAGTTCCATCAGACTGGCGCCGAGGAGCCGGCCGCTCGGCACGTGCGGGCTGCTGCCGAGGCCGCCGAGATCGATGGTGAACCGGTCGGCGTCGACCACCGCGGTCGATGCGCCGTCGGCGACGTGCGCCGAGATCTTGAGCGAGGTCCAGAGGCCCGAGACGCGGCTCATCTGGGCGGCGTGGATGCCGAAGTCGAGGATGTCGGCGCTGTCGGCCGGGTAGAGGATCGGCAGGTAGAGGTCGGCGAGCGCCATCTCGGAGGCGCACGGGACCGTCGAGCTCTTGGCGCCGGGGTCGTCGCCGACCAGGGCCACCGCGCCGCCGGTGGGCGAGGTGCCGATGATGTTCGCGTGGCGCAGGGCGTCGGTCGCGCGGTCCAGACCGGGCGCCTTGCCGTACCAGTAGCCGACGATGCCGTCGCGCGGCGCCCCGTCCGGGGCGGGAGCCAGGGTCCCGACGCGGGCGGCCAGCTGCGAGCCCATCACCGAGGTGGCGGCGAGTTCCTCGTTGACCGCGGGCCGGTGCACCACGTCGTACGGGGTGAGGCAGGCGGCGCGGCGGGCGATCTCCAGGTCGTATCCGGCGAGCGGTGAGCCCTCGTAGCCGGACAGGAACGACGCGGTCCGCAGGCCGCTTCGGCGATCGGCGATCGCGCGGTCGCGAACCATCCGGACCAGGGCCTGGATGCCGGTGAGATAGACGGTGCCGGACTCCGCGGTATAGCGGTCGTCGAGCGAGAAAGCGCCGGTCCGGCCGGTCGCGGGGGAGGGGAGGCCGGTGCCGGAGGCACGGTGATCGGCGATGGTCATGGGGTGCCCAACCTTCGTGTCGGCTCGGTGGTGCCGGTCCCCGGGGTGACGGGTGCCGCGACGCCGCGAGCGGGTTTTCGGGGCCGCGGTGGTTGTGCGACCCCACACCTAGGATACGAGGAGAAGTGACGGACGTCACGGAAGGGTGAATGTTCGGCGGATCTGGCGGGATCGGGTGACAGGACGGCGCCGGTGCCGTACGGTCACATTCAGTTAATCTTCGATAACTGAAAGGGAGTCGATGACGACCGTGGAGAATCGCGAGCCGGCGGCGCAGCATCGCGCCAACGTCGGACTTCTGCGCGAGCGGCTGGCCGCGTCGGCGGCCGGCGGCGGCGCCAAGGCGCGGGACCGGCACCTCGCCCGCGGCAAGCTGCTGCCCCGGGACCGCATCGACGGGCTGCTCGATCCCGGCTCGCCGTTTCTCGAGGTCGCCCCGCTCGCCGCGTTCGGCATGTACGACGGCAAAGCGCCCGCCGCCGGGGTGGTCGCCGGGATCGGCCGCATCCACGGCCGCGAGTGCATGGTCGTCGCCAACGATGCGACGGTCTCCGGCGGCACCTACTACCCGGTGACGGTCAAGAAGCACCTGCGCGCCCAGGAGATCGCCGCCGCCAACCGGCTGCCGTGCATCTACCTCGTCGATTCCGGCGGCGCCATGCTGCTCAACCAGGACGACGTGTTCCCCGACCGCGACCACTTCGGCCGGATCTTCTTCAACCAGGCCACCATGAGCGCCGCGGGCATCCCGCAGATCTCCGCCGTCCTCGGGTCATCCACCGCCGGCGGCGCCTACGTCCCGGCGATGAGCGACGAGAACGTGATCGTCAAGAACCAGGGCACCATCTTCCTGGCCGGCCCGCCGCTGGTGAAGGCGGCCACCGGCGAGGACGTCACCGCCGAGGACCTCGGCGGCGGCACCATGCACTCGTCGGTCTCCGGCGTCACCGATCACCTCGTCGACAACGACGAGCAGGCCCTGGCGAAGGTCCGCGAGATCGTCGCGACCTTCGGCCCGCGTGACCCGGCGCAGTGGGACACCGCCGAGACCCGCGACCCGATCCGGCCGCAGACCTCGCTGTACGACGTGGTGCCGACCGACCCGCGCATCCCGTACGACGTGCGCGAGGTGATCACCACGCTGGTCGACGCCGGCGAGTACACCGAGTTCAAGGCGAACTACGGCACTTCGCTGGTCACCGCCTTCGCGCACCTGCACGGGCATCCGGTCGGCATCGTCGCCAACAACGGTGTGCTGTTCTCCGAGTCCGCGCAGAAGGGCGCCCACTTCATCGAGCTGTGCGACCGCCGGTCCATCCCGCTGATCTTCCTGCAGAACATCACCGGCTTCATGGTCGGCCGGCAGTACGAGGAGGGCGGCATCGCCAAGAACGGCGCCAAGATGGTCACCGCCGTCGCCTGCGCCCGCGTGCCGAAGCTGACGGTGATGATCGGCGGGTCGTTCGGGGCGGGCAACTACTCGATGTGCGGCCGTGCGTACTCGCCGCGCTTCCTCTGGATGTGGCCCAACGCGCGGATCTCGGTGATGGGCGGCCCGCAGGCCGCCGACACCCTCGCGACGGTGCGACGCGGCGGGGTCGAACGCTCCGGCCAGGAGTGGTCGGCGCAGGACGAAGAGGCCTTCAAGGAACCGATCCGCCGGCAGTTCGAGGAACAGTCGGACGCGTACTACTCCACCGCGCGGCTGTGGGACGACGGGATCATCGATCCCGCCGACACCCGGACCGTGCTCGGCCTGGCGCTGGAAGCATGCCGTTACGCGCCGCTGTCGCCGGTCAACAACGGCGTCTTCAGGATGTGAGCAGATGACTACCTTTCGACATTTCGACAAGCTCAATGCAGGGCAAGCTCTAGGAGCGTCGGTGATTTCTTCCGTCCTCGTCGCCAACCGCGGCGAGATCGCCTGCCGGGTGATCGACACCCTGCGCGACATGGGAATCCGGTCGATCGCCGTCTACTCCGACGCCGACGCGCAGGCTCCGCACGTGCGGGCCGCCGATGTCGCGGTGCGGCTCGGCCCGGCGCCGGCCGCACAGAGCTACCTCGACATCGCGAAGGTGGTCGACGCGGCGCGGGCGACCGGCGCCGACGCGGTCCACCCCGGCTACGGCTTCCTGTCGGAGAACCAGGACTTCGCGGCGGCACTGGCCGACGCGGGGATCGTCTTCATCGGCCCGCCCGCCGCGGCGATCGCCACCATGGGCGACAAGATCACCGCCCGCGCCGCCGTCACCGCTCGCGGCGTGCCCGTCGTGCCCGGGCTGTCGCGGCCCGGGCTCACCGACGACGAGCTGATCGCGGCCGCCCCGGAGATCGGGTTCCCGGTCCTCATCAAGCCCAGCGCCGGCGGCGGCGGCAAGGGCATGCACCGCGTCGACGACCCCGCCGAGTTGCCCGCCGCCCTGGTCACCGCCCGGCGGGAGGCCGGTTCGGCGTTCGGCGACGACACCCTGTTCCTGGAACACTTCGTCGCCACCCCGCGGCACATCGAGGTGCAGGTGCTCGCCGACACCCACGGCACCGTGATCCATCTCGGCGAGCGCGAATGCTCGCTGCAGCGGCGCCACCAGAAGGTGATCGAGGAGGCGCCGTCGGCGCTGCTCACCCCCGAGACCCGCGCCCGTATCGGGCAGGCCGCGTGCGACGCCGCGCGCAGTGTCGGCTACACCGGCGCGGGCACCGTCGAGTTCATCGTCTCGGCCACCGCACCCGACGACTTCTACTTCATGGAGATGAACACCCGCCTGCAGGTGGAGCATCCGGTGACCGAGATGGTGACCGGCATCGACCTGGTGGAGCAGCAGATCCGTGTCGCCCGGGGGGAGCCGCTGGCGATCGCTCAGGACGACGTGGTGCTCACCGGCCACGCGGTGGAGGCGCGGGTGTACGCGGAGGACCCGGCGGCGGGCTTCCTCCCCACCGGCGGCACCGTCGGCACCCTCCGCTGGCCGACGGCGCCCTCCTCGCCCCGCGGAAACGTCCGCATCGACTCCGGTATCGAGCAGGGCTCGGTGATCGGCACCGACTACGACCCCATGCTGGCCAAGGTGATCTGCCACGGCACCGACCGCGCCGAGGCGCTCGACCGCCTCGACGAGGCCCTGGCGCGGACCGTGCTGACCGGGGTCGGCACCAATGTCGACTTCTGTCGCTTCGTGCTGGCTCAGCCCGCGGTGCGCAGCGCCGAGCTCGACACCGAACTCCTCGACCGGCTCGTCATCGACTACGCCGCTCCGGTACCGACCCCGGCCGCGCTGGTCGCCGGCGCTCTCGGTGCCCTCGACCTCGGCACCGCCGACGACCTGTGGAGCAGCGCCGTCGCCTTCCGGATCGGTGCGCCGTCGCCGATCGTCACCCGGCTGCTCTGCGGCGGCCGCCGGTACACGGTGTCCGCACAGGTCAGCGCCTCGACGGTGTGGACCCTGGAGGCCGCCGCCACCATCACGGCCGACGACGAGCCGCTCTGGTCCGGTGCCGTCTACCTCGAACCCGGCGCCGGACACGCCGTAACGGTGCGCTGCGGCCCGATCGCCGAACCCTGGGTGGTGCAGCAGCTCGGCGCGCAGCGCTGGGTGTGCGGCGAGGACGGCACCTGGGTGATGACGCCGGCACACACGCTGGCGTCGTCGGACGACGATGCCGCGGCCGGTGACGTGCGCAGCCCGATGCCGGGCACCGTGGTCGCCGTGCCCGCGACCACCGGGCAGACCGTCGCGGCCGGCGATCCATTGGTCGTCGTCGAGGCGATGAAGATGGAACACACGCTGCGGGCCCCGGTCGACGGTGTCGCGCAGCTCACGGTGTCGGCCGGCCAGAAGGTCGACGCCCAGCAGGTGCTCGCACACGTGACCACCGACCAGAACGAGTGAGCGAGAGAGCAATTCGACGATGGAACTGAGCCAGGAGTACACCGATCTGATCGGCAGCGTGCGCGACTTCGCGCAGCAGGTCGTGGCGCCGGTGTCGTACGAGCACGACAAGAACAAGACCTTCCCGTACGAGGTCGTGAAGCAGATGGGCGAGATGGGCCTGTTCGGCCTGCCCTTCCCGGAGGAGTACGGCGGCATGGGCGGCGACTACTTCGCCCTCGCGCTGGCCCTGGAAGAACTGGCCAAGGTGGACCAGTCGGTGGCGATGACGGTCGAGGCCGGCGTCGGTCTGGGCGCCATGCCGATCTTCAAGTTCGGCACCGCCGAGCAGAAGGAGACCTGGCTGCCCGACCTCGTCGCGGGCCGCCGGCTGGCCGGCTTCGGCCTCACCGAACCGGGCGCGGGCAGCGACGCCGGAGCGACGGCCACCACCGCCGTCGAGGACGGCCCGGACTGGGTGATCAACGGCGCCAAGCAGTTCATCACCAACTCGGGCACCGACATCACCTCGCTGGTCACCGTCACCGCCGTCACCGGCACGCGGGACGACGGCAAGAAGGAGATCTCCACCATCATCGTGCCGGCCGGGACGCCCGGCTTCGTCGCCGAACCGGCCTACGACAAGGTCGGCTGGCACGCGTCCGACACCCATCCGCTGAGCTTCACCGACGCCCGGGTGCCGCGGGAGAACCTGCTCGGCACGCGCGGACGCGGCTACGCGAACTTCCTGTCCATCCTCGACGAGGGCCGCATCGCGATCGCCGGCGTCGCCACCGGCGTCGCGCAGGGCTGCGTGGACGAGTGCATCAAGTACGCGGCCGAGCGCAAGTCGTTCGGCAGGCCGATCAACGAGTACCAGACCATCTCGTTCGCGATCGCCCGGATGGAGGCCCGCGCGCACACCGCCCGCACCGCCTACTACGACGCGGCCGCCAAGATGCTGGCGGGCAAGCCGTTCAAGAAGGAGGCGGCCATCGCCAAGATGGTGTCGTCGGAGGCGGCCATGGACAACGCGCGGATGGCGACGCAGATCCACGGCGGCTACGGCTTCATGAATGAGTACACGGTCTCGCGGCACTACCGGGACTCCAAGATCCTGGAGATCGGCGAGGGCACCACCGAGGTGCAGTTGATGCTGATCGCGCGGTCGCTGGGACTTCCGGCATGAGCGGGGAGGGCGAGCGCCGCCACGTCGTCCAGCGGGGACTGTGGTTCGAGGAGTTCGAGATCGGCACGGTCTACGAACACCGCCCAGGCCGGACCCTCACCGAGGCCGACAACGTCCTGTTCACCACGCTGACCATGAACACCCAGGCGCTGCACCTGGACGCCGCGTGGTCGGCACAGCAGCCGGGCTTCGGCGGTCAGCGCCTGATCAACTCGATGATGACCTTCTCGATGATCGTCGGGCTGTCGGTGTCCCAGCTGACGCAGGGCACCCTGGTGGCGAACCTCGGCTTCTCGGAGGTCGCCTTTCCCAAGCCGCTCTTCGCCGGGGACACGCTGTATGCGGAGACCGAATGCACCGGCAAGCGCGTGTCGTCGTCCCGGCCGGGCGAGGGCATCGTGAACCTGACCCACATCGGGCGCAATCAGGACGGCGTGATCGTCGCCCGCGCCGCCCGTTCCACGCTCGTTCGTCGCAGTCCCGATCTGCCCGGATAGTCCCAGGAGGAACCGTCATGACCGAACCGTCGTACGCGCGCGGAGAGGACACCCCGCCGCTGCTCGAGTGCACCATCGGGGCCACCCTGGCCGCCACCGCCGAGCGGTATCCGGACGCCGTCGCGCTGATCGACGCCGGCGCCGGGAACGAAGCGAGCGGGCCGAGTTCCGCCGAGGCGGACCGGCAGTGGACCTATCGCGAGTTCCGTGCGCAGGTCCGGGCGCTCGCCGCCGGGCTGCGGCGGCTCGGTCTGGCACCGGGGGACCGCCTCGGACTGTGGTCCCCGAACCGCTGGGAGTGGGTGCTCACCCAGTTCGCCGCGGCCGAGGCCGGGGTGATCCTGGTGGTGCTCAACCCGTCGTACCGGCGGCACGAGGTGGCCTACGCCCTCGCGCAGTCGGGTACCTCGGTGGTCTTCGCCGCGCGCAGCTTCCGCACCTCGGAGTACGCGCAGATGCTCGACGACGTCCGCGGCGAGTTGCCGGAACTGCGCGACGTTCGGGTGTTCGAGTCGCCGGACTTCACGGAATTGCTCGGTGAGCCCACCGGCGCCGAGCTGGCCGAACTCGATGAGGTCGCGGCCGGTCTGCGGGCGAGCGATCCGATCAACATCCAGTACACCTCGGGGACCACCGGCAACCCGAAGGGCGTCACCCTCTCGCACCACAACATCGGCAACAACGGCTATCTGGTCGGTCACCTGCTCGAGTACACCGAGGCCGACCGGATCTGTACGCCGGTGCCTTACTACCACTGCTTCGGCATGGTGATGGCGAATCTGGCGGCGATCGCGCACGGCAGCGCGATGGTGATTCCGGCGCCGGCGTTCGATCCGGCGGCCACCCTCGCGGCCGTCGAGAAGTACCGCTGCACCAGCCTGTACGGGGTGCCGACGATGTTCATCGCGGAGCTGGATCTCCTCGATTCGGGCGCGTCGTACGACCTGTCGTCGCTGCGTACCGGGATCATGGCCGGGTCGCCGTGCCCGGAGGCCGTGATGCGGCGGGTGATCGGCGAGATGCATATGGCGCAGGTGTCGATCTGTTACGGCATGACCGAGACCAGCCCGGTGTCGACGCAGACCCGGATGGACGACGAACTGGACCTGCGCGTGAGCACCGTCGGCCGGGTGGGACCGCACCTGGAGATCAAGGTCGTCGACCCGATGTCCGGTGAGACGCTGCCGCGCGGCGGCACCGGCGAGTTCTGCACCCGCGGCTACTCGGTGATGCTCGGCTACTGGAACGAGCCGGACAAGACCGCCGACGCGATCGACGCCGAGGGCTGGATGCACACCGGCGACCTCGCCGTGATGCAGGACGACGGCTACGTCCGCATCACCGGGCGCATCAAGGACATGGTGATCCGCGGCGGCGAGAACATCTACCCGCGCGAGGTGGAGGAGTTCTTCTACACCCATCCGGACATCGTCGACGTGCAGGTGATCGGTGTGCCAGACGAGAAGTACGGCGAGGAGCTGATGGCCTGGATCCGGCTGCGCGAGGGGGCGGCGCAGATCACCGTGGAGGATCTGCGGACCTTCGCCGAAGGCCAGATCACCCGGCATAAGATCCCCCGGTACGTGCACATCGTGGAGTCGTTCCCGATGACGGTGACCGGCAAGATCCGCAAGGTCGAGATGCGCGCGCAGGCGATCGAATTACTGGGAATGGATGATTCATGACGACCCCCTATGACCGTTTCACCGCCTTCTGCGAGGAACGGACGGGGCGCACGTTCGCGACATACGACGAGCTCTGGCAGTACTCCGTCGACGATCTGCCGGGTTTCTGGCGCGCGGTGTGGGACTTCTTCGGGCTCGACGAGATCGCCGCCGAACCTCTCGCGCCGGGCGACGTCGCGGTGCTCGCCGATGCCCGGATGCCGGGCGCGAGCTGGTTTCCGGGGGCGCGACTCAACTACGCCGACGCGGTGGCGGCCCGGTGTGATCGTGACGGGACCGCGATCGTCGGGCTCGACGAGGACGGCCGGCGCACCGAGATCGCCTGGCGGGAGCTGCCCGGGCTGGTCGCGGCCGTCGCCGGCACCCTGTCGGACGCCGGGATCGGCGAGGGCGATGTGGTCGCCGCCTACCTGCCGAACATCCCCGAAACGGTGATCGCCTTCCTGGCGACGGCCTCGCTCGGCGCGGTCTGGTCGGGATGCGGGCAGGATTACGCCCCCGAGGGCGCGGCGGGGCGCCTCGCCCAGCTGCGGCCGAAGGCCCTCTTTACCTGCGCCGGCTACCGCTGGAACGGGAAGGACGTCGACAAGCGCGCCGACAGCGCCGAGCTGGCATCGCTGCTGGACGACCTGGTCCTGCACATCCAGGTCGACCTTTCGACACGGTCCTCGGCTAGCGCCTCGGACCGGCTCAAGGGGCGGGGCGATCCCAACAGCCCGTTGAGCCGGACGGGCCCGCTAGGGCCCGGCCGTGTGGTTCCTGAGCTCGTGGCGGAGCTTGCGACGACACGAGGTCGAAGGATCGAAACGACCCCCTCGACGACCTCCTGGCACGACGCCGCCGCCGACACGGCCCGCCCCCTGACCACGGTCAAGGTGGCCGCCGACCACCCGCTTTGGGTCCTCTTCTCCTCGGGCACCACCGGCCGGCCGAAGGGCATCGTGCACGGGCACGCCGGGGTGCTGGTGGAGCATCTCAAGGAGACGGCGCTGCATTCCGGCCTGGACGAGGAATCCGTCTTCTTCTGGCAGACCGCGCTGAGCTGGATGATGTGGAACTTCCAGGTGGCCGGTCTGCTGGCGGGTTCGACCATCGTCACCTACAGCGGTTCGCCGCTGTACCCGGACGCCGACCGGCTGTGGCAGATCGTGGCCGACGAGCGGGTCACCCTGTTCGGCACCAGCCCCGGTCAGCTCAACGCCTCCCGCAAGGCGGGACTGGTTCCGGGTCGCGACCACGATCTGACGGCGCTGCGCATGCTCGGCAGCACCGGCTCGACACTTCCGGGTGACCTGTTCGAGTGGGTGTATGCCAACGTGCGCGAGGACCTGCCGATCTCGTCGATCAGCGGCGGCACCGACATCGTCAGTGCGTTCGCCGGTGGCAGCGTCGGCGTCCCGGTCGTCGCCGGGGAGTTGTCGGTGCGCCATCTCGGCGTCGCCCTGGCCAGCTGGTCGCCGGATGCGCAGCCGCTGATCGGCGAGGTCGGCGAACTCGTCGTCACCAAGCCGATGCCGTCGATGCCGGTGCGTTTCTGGAACGACGACGATCAGTCCCGGTATCGCGCCGCGTACTTCGACCACGTCTGGGAGTCCTCGTCGCCGGCTGAGCCCTTCGACTCCGCTCAGGAACCCCTTGTCGAAGCCCCCGTCTGGCGGCACGGCGACTGGGTGACGCTCACCGACCGCGGCTCGCTGATCATCCACGGGCGCAGCGATGCGACGCTGAACCGGCACGGCATCCGGATGGGTTCGGCCGACATCTACGAGGTGGTCGAGGGGATCGACGAGATCGCCGAGGCCTTCGTCGTCGGTGTCGACGGCCCCGACGGCGCGTACTGGATGCCGATGTTCGTGACCCTGGTGCCCGGCGCCGAGCTGACCGACGAGCTGATCGCCCGAGTGGCGGGTGAGGTACGGACGCGCCTGTCGCCGCGGCACGTGCCGGACGAGATCATCGTCGCGCCCGGCATCCCGCACACCCGTACCGGTAAGAAGCTGGAGGTTCCGGTCACCGCGATTCTGGCCGGCCGGGACAACGTGAACGTGGACCCGAAGTCGGTGGACGATCCGTCGCTGATCGACTGGTATCGCGAGCGCGGCGCCGTCCACGCCTGGTAGTGGGCCGCACCCCGGACCGTGCGGCCCGGGGTGCTCCTGTATTAGCGTGGTCGGCGAACTACTACCAGGAGATGCTTCATGACGTATCCGCAGTCGGGACCGAGCTACGGTCAGGGCGACGCCGGTCAGTACGGCCAGCAGCAGTACGGCGGCGCGCCGCAGCCCCAGTACGGTCAGCAGCAGTACGGCACCGCGCCGCAGGCCCAGTACGGCCAGGACCAGTACGGTCAGCAGTACGGTGCGCCGCAGCAGTACCAGGCGCCCAAGCCGCCGTCGCAGGGCCTACCGCACAACATCGGCACCATACTTGCGGGTGTGGTCGGCGCACTCGGCGTCATCATGCTCTTCTGCGGCTTCCTGTCCGGGTACACCAGTGACAGCAGTTCCGGCCGCGGTTCGGACTCGGTCAAGGTCTTTTCCACCGAGTTCGCCACTCCGTGGTCGCTGTTCGCCGTGGCCGGCGTGATGGCGTTGCTGAGCCTGCTGGTCGGCGCCACCAAGCACTACGCGGCGACCGTGAGCGCGCTGTCCGTCGTGGCCGCACTCATCACCATCTTCCAGTTCGCGGCCAGCGACGGCGTCTTCAGCTACGACGGTGCCGACATCAGCAAGGGCGCCGGCGCGATCCTGCTGCTGATCTTCACGATCCTGGGTGCCGCCGTGTCGGTGTTCTGGCTGCTGATCGAGGCCGAGTTCGTCAAGCGCGCCCCGGCCCCGGCCGCCGCGCCGGTCGCCCCCGCGGCCGAGGCTCCGGCCGCCGCGGCCCCGTCGTACTCCTACGGTGAACAGTCCGCCGCCCCGGCGGCCCCGGCCGCGCCGTCGTACTCCTACGGTGAGCAGCAGTCCGGCTCCGGCTACGGCTCGCACACCGGTGGCTCGGCGCCGTCGTCGTACGGTTCGTCGCCGTCCTACGGTTCGTCCCCGTCCTACGGCTCGGCGCCGTCGCACGGTTCGTCGCCCTCGTACGGCGACGGCCCGGCGGCCGATTCCTCGGCCACCACGTACAACCCGCTGCCGACGCCCGGCTCGGATCCCGGTGCCGCCGGCGGCTCGGAGACCACCGTGTTCAACACGGCGGAAGGCTCGGACGAGAAGCCGTCCGACAACTGACAGCGGTCGATCGAGGGGCCCGTGAGCACATGCTCGCGGGCCCCTCGATCACATTTCGGGTACGCGCGGCGCGCCACGGACGGCGAGCCGGGCGGTCGTGCCACCCTCGAAGGTGATGGCTTCCACCACCGAATCGTTGGCGACCCGACTCCGGCAGGGACGGGTGAACCGTCGTGCCGAGCGTCAGCCGGTCCGCGCGGCCACCTGGGATCTGCTGAAGGTCGCGCTCCTGGTCCCGGCCGTCACCACCGTGCTCCTGGCGCTGGCGGTGACGGTGACCAAATTCCTCGCGGGCGGGTCGTTCGGCGGGATCGGCGCGCAGACCGCCGCGGCATGGCTGGCGGTGAACCAGGTGCCGCTGACCATCGGCGGGGTCACCGTCGGAGTGCTGCCGCTGGTGCCGACGCTGGCGATGATCGCCGCGGCCGCGGTGGTCACGGCGCGGGCATCGCGCGAGGTGGAGACGCTGCACGAGGTCGCCAGCATCGCCGCGGCCGCGCTCGCCGGCCCGCTGCTGTGGACCGCGCTGGCGCTGGCCGTCGTCGCCGACGGCGCCGCGGTGTCGTCGATCGGCCAGGCCGCGCCGCTCCCGGCGTTCGGCCACACGCTGGCCGTGCAGCTGATCGGCGTGGCGATCGGGGTCGGCCGCCGCTGCCTGCAACCGCTCTTCGACGTGTACGAGTTCCCCGTCACCGATCGCGTCGGTGCCCGCGCCGGACTGCTCGCCTTCCTCGGCCTGTTCGCCGGAGGCGGGGTGCTGGTGGCCGCCGGGATCGTCGCCGAATGGGGCCGGATCGGGCTCCTGATCGGGGAGGGCCATTCGTTCGACGGCTACCTCGGGCTCACCCTGCTCTCGATCCTCTACCTGCCCAACGTGATCATCGGCGCGCTCGGCATCTCGGTCGGGGCCACCGCCCAGGCGGGCACCGCCACGGTCGACGCGCTGAGCGTCGCGCCGGGTACCGTGCCGCCGCTGCCGATCCTGGGGATCCTGCCCGGGCACAGCCTGGGCGGGATCGGCGCACTCGTGTTCGTCCTGCCCGTCGCCATCGGTCTGCTGGTCGGCTGGTACTGCCGCAGCGTCGACCTCGTCAAGCATCTGCGCGCCGTCGGAGTGGCCGCCGCCGTGTGCGCGGCGCTGATCGTGCTGTCGTGCGCGCTGGCCTCCGGCGGGGCGGGCGAACTCGGCCGCGTCGGCGTCAGCGCCCCGCTCGCCGGGGTGTACGCGTTCGCCTGGATCGCGGTCACCGGGGCGGTGGTGGCCGGCGTCGGGGCCGCCGCCGGTGGTCTGCTGCCCTCGCCGCGCCGTCGCCACGTCGCCGACTTCGACCTCGACGAGCTGCTGGCCTCCGAGGAGTTCGCCGACCTGGAGATCATCGACGACCCGGACGCCGACTACGACATGCCGGACGATGATCTCGATGCTGTCGACCCAGACTTCGACCCAGACCCCGACCCCGACCCGGACTTCGACGGCGACGAGGAGCTCTCCGCCGACGATTCCGGC
The DNA here is from genome assembly GCF_023100845.1 of Gordonia sp. PP30. Taxonomy (NCBI): domain Bacteria; kingdom Bacillati; phylum Actinomycetota; class Actinomycetes; order Mycobacteriales; family Gordoniaceae; genus Gordonia; species Gordonia sp. PP30. Next base: position 931,707 of record NZ_CP095864.1, read on the forward strand.
GGTCCCGGGCGCGGCGCCGCGGCCGGGCACCCCGGCGACCAGGACGACGCCGAGGTCACCGCGGAACTCCGTATCGCCCCCGATCGCCGCCGCGACGGTCCCGGGCACTAACCTGTTGGGAGTGACCAGCAGCCCCGGATCGACCCGCACGCCCGTCGTGGCGATGGCCTCGGGCACCGGTTCGCTGCTGGCGGCGCTGCTGGCGTTCGCGGAGCGGCCGTCGTCGTCGTTCACGGTCGCGGCCCTGGTGGTCGACCGGGACTGCCCGGCGATCGGGATCGCGGAGGCCGCCGGAGTGCCGGTGGTGCGCTGCGAGGTCGGCGACTATGCCGATCGCGAGGCCTGGGACCGGGCCCTGCGCGAGCGGGTCGCCGAGTACGCCCCGGAGTGGATCGTCGCCGCCGGCTTCATGAAGATCCTCGGCCCGGCATTCCTCGGCGCCTATGCCGCGCGAGTCCTGAACTCTCATCCGGCGCTGCTGCCGGCGTTCCCCGGTGCGCACGGCGTCGCCGACGCGCTGGCCTACGGCGTCAAGGTCACCGGGTGCACCGTGCACCTGGTCGACGGCGGTGTGGACACCGGCCCGATCCTGGCGCAGGGCGTGGTCGAGGTCCGGACCGGCGATACGGTCGAATCGCTGCACGAGCGCATCAAGACCACCGAACGTGAGCTTCTGCCGACGGTGGTGGAGGCGGTGGTGACCCGCGGCGTGGTCACCGATGGACGAAAGGCATACATCCCGTGAACGCAGGCACTTCGACGGACGGCAGCGGACAGCGGCCCATCCGGCGCGCTCTGATCAGCGTCTACGACAAGACCGGCCTCACCGAGCTCGCCACCGCGCTGGCGGCCGCCGGGGTCGAGATCGTCTCCACCGGGTCTACCGCGAAGACCATCGCGGCCGCGGGCGTGCCGGTGGTGGAGGTCAGCGAGCTGACCGGCTTCCCGGAATGCCTCGAGGGCCGCGTCAAGACGCTGCATCCGCGGGTGCACGCCGGTGTCCTCGCCGACACCCGCAAGGACGACCACCTCGCCCAGCTCGCCGACCTCGACATCAAGCCGTTCGAGCTGGTCTGCGTCAACCTGTACCCGTTCACCGCGACCGTCGCCTCCGGGGCATCGCCGGACGAGTGCGTGGAACAGATCGACATCGGCGGACCGTCGATGGTGCGGGCCGCCGCGAAGAACCACCCCTCGGTGGCCGTCGTCGTCGACCCGGCCGATTACTCCCGCGTCGCCGAGGCCGTGGCCGCCGGCGGGTTCTCGCTGAACGACCGCAAGGCGCTGGCCGCCAAGGCGTTCCGCCACACCGCCGACTACGACGTGGCCGTCGCCTCCTGGATGAGCAGCGTCGTCGCGCCGGCCGGGGACAGTGATTTCCCGGTGTGGGCCGGTGCCACCTGGGATCGCTCCGCGGTCCTCCGCTACGGCGAGAACCCGCACCAGCCGGCCGCGCTGTACGTGAACAACGCGGGTGCGCCGGGCCTGGCGCAGGCGCAGCAGCTGGGCGGCAAGGAGATGTCGTTCAACAACTACACCGACGGCGACGCCGCCTGGCGCGCCGCCTTCGACTTCGATGCCCCCGCCGTCGCGATCATCAAGCACGCCAATCCCTGCGGCATCGCGATCGGCGACGACATCGCGGAGGCGCACCGCAAGGCGCACGCCTGCGACCCGGTGAGCGCCTACGGCGGCGTGATCGCCGCGAACCGCGAGGTGAGCGTCGAGATGGCCGAGCAGGTCGCCGACATCTTCACCGAGGTGATCATCGCCCCGTCGTACGCGGACGGTGCCGTCGAGGTGCTGACCCGCAAGAAGAACCTGCGCATCCTGATCGCCACCCCGCCGGCCGCGACCGGCCTGGAGCTGCGCCCGGTCTCCGGCGGCGTTCTGCTGCAGGCCCGCGACGTGCTCGACGCCGAGGGCGACGCCGTGGCGAACTGGACCCTGGCGTCCGGCGAGCCCGCGGACGAGCAGACGCTCGCCGATCTCGACTTCGCGTGGCGGGCCGGTCGTGCGGTGAAGTCGAACGCGATCCTGCTGGCGTCCGGCGGTGCCTCCGTCGGCGTCGGCATGGGCCAGGTGAATCGGGTCGACTCGGCGCACCTCGCGGTGCAGCGCGCGGGCGACCGCGCCGCCGGCTCGGTGGCGTCGTCCGATGCCTTCTTCCCGTTCCCGGACGGCCTGCAGGTGCTGATCGATGCCGGCGTCCGCGCCGTCGTCCAGCCCGGTGGCAGCGTCCGCGACAGCGAGGTGATCGAAGCCGCCCAGGCCGCCGGGATCACCATGTACTTCACCGGCGCCCGCCACTTCGCCCACTGACGGTCGTCGCCCGCCCGGCCGCTCCGCGCCCGCCGGTCCGCCCCGCCGGTGAGAAACGAAGAGACGAACCGTGTCGAAACGCGCCCGTCAGCGGGTCTTTTCGACTCGCCCCTCGGCTGGCGCCTCGGGTCGGCTCAAAGGGCGGTAAACAACAGCCCGCCCCGCTGCCGACCCGGCCGCTTCGCCGCAGCCCGCCCCGCCGGTGAGGAGCGAAGTGACCCCCCGATAGCCCGCCCCGCCGATCGAGGCGCTAGCCGAGATCGTGTCGAAACGCAGCTTCTAGAATCGAAGTCCACATGACCCTCGCCGACGTCGCACTCCTGTTCGCGGCCGGGTTCGCCGCGGGCGTCGTCGGCTACGTCACCGGTCTGGCCTCGATCATCAGCTATCCGGCGCTGCTCGCGGCCGGCCTGCCACCGATCGTCGCCAACGTGACCAACACGGTGGCGATGGTGGCGGTCGGTGTGGGGAGTTTCGCCAAATCCGGCCGGGTACTGGTCGAGGACGGCGACGCCCCGGCGCTCGTCCGCGCGGTGCTGGTGGCGCTCGCCGGTGGCGGCGTCGGCGCGGTGGTGCTGCTCGCCTCTCCGGACACCGTGTTCGAGGTCGTGGTGCCGTACCTGGTGGCGCTCGCCTCGATCGCCCTGCTGCTCCAGCCGCGGCTGCGCGCCCGGATGGGGGAGCGCGTGAGCCATCCCGGCTGGTGGCTGCTCGGCGTCTTCGCAGTCTCGATCTACGGCGGCTACTTCGGCGCGGGCGCCGGCGTGATGTTCGTGGCGCTCGCGATGGTGCTGTCCGCGATGCCGCTGTGGCGCGCCACCCTCCTGAAGTCGGCGCTCCTGGGCGTCGCGAACGCCGTCGCGGCCGCCCTGTTCATCGTGTTCTCGCACGTCCACTGGGGTGCGGCGCTCGCGATGGGCCTCGGCTGCCTCCTCGGCGGCTGGGCCGGCCCGCCGATCGTCGCCCGCCTCCCGGCCACCCCGCTGCGGATCGCGATCGGGGTCGGCGGCCTGGGTCTGGCCGTCTGGCTCGCCATTCACTGACCGCCGAGCCCCTTGCTCAGGGTGCCCCCGCACGACGAATCCCCCGGGTACGACGAATCCCCCGGCTACGGCGGCCCACCCGCCGGTCCGGGCGTGGCACGCTCCGGCGCGACGCTGCTCGCCGCCGTCGGATCGGCCGACGACCGCAGCGGAGCGGAATCGCGGGCCGCGACCGCCGCCACCTGCTCGCCGAGCGCGCGGATCCACTCCCCGTACGAGTCGGCGGCCAGTGCCGACAGGTGAGTGCGCGCCGCGGCGACGTGTTCCGCCGCGCCGTCGAAGGCCCCGAGCCTGCGCAGCTGGTCCGCGAGATTGAGGTGCAGGGAGGGCCGCAGCGCCGCGACGGTGCCGCCGGAGAGGATCGACGACAGCTCCGCGTCGGTCAGATCGTGAGCGGCGTCGAGCGCGCGGGTGTCCCAGATCAGTGCCTCGGTGGGATGGTCGTACAGGTCGGCCAGGTAGTGGGCCAGCACGCACCGGTACCCGGCCTCCGGCGTGGGGGTCCGGTTCCAGATCGCCAGCAGGGCAGTGCGCGCATGGTCGGTGTCTCCGTCTCGCCCGGCCGTGACCGCGGCGGTGATCGCGGACATGAGTGAGTCGGTCATCGGGTGTGCCCCGGACTCGGCGCGGCGATCGGCATCAGCACCGTGGTGAGGGCGCCGTCGTCCGCGGACCGGACGGTGGCTGGGAGTTCCGGGCCGCGCAGGTCCAGCAGTAGGTCGCCGCCGACGGCGGTGCTGATCGCCGGGTAGAGGGTCGCGTGATCGAACCAGATCGTCACGGCCGCCCCGGTCACCGACGACCCGGCGAGGCCGATCGCCGCGGTCGGCTCCCCGCCGCCTTCTCCCACGGTCACCAGATCGCCAAGAATCCGCAGACACACCGGGCCGGTGATCCGTTCGAGCGCTTCGAGGAGCCGGTTCTGCGGAGTCACCAGACGCGTGGCCGGTTCGGGAAGACCGGCGACCATGCTTCGATGGTCCGGGAACCTCTCGTCGATCGCCGCGATCCGATGCGCGGGCTGATCGGGGCTCCGCACCCAGACCGCGTCGTCGTCGCGGAAGATCGCGATGCGGGGGCGCCGCCGGATCTCCGGAAGGGCGGGCAAGAGGTCCGCGGGCTCCAGAGCTGCCGACCAATCTGCCTGCTCCCCGGTGCCGGTCATGACGAGCGTGCGGGTCGAGAGCCGGTATCGATCGGTCGCCGTCAACGTCACCTGATCGGGCCCGGCTTCCAGGTGCACGGCGCGCAGGATCGGGTGGGCGGGGTCATCGCCGGTGGCCGTCAGGACCTGATCGACCGCACTCGCGAATGCCGGCCCGCGGACGGTGGCAGTCCCGGTCGTCCGATGAGGCGCGAACGATCCGAGCAGTTCGGCGGCGATTCGTGCCCGCCGGCGGGCCTCAGCGTCGGCGACCGCCGAATGCTCGGCGAGCAGCCGGGTGGTCTCGGCCGGTCCACCGGTGAGCGCCGCGGTGCAGACCGGCAACGACATTCCGGTCTCCCGCAAGCGGCGTAGCAGGACGGCCCGGTCGGCCTGATCGGGCAGGTAGTACCGGTAGCCGGATTCGGCGTCGATGTGCGCGGGCGGAAGCACCCCGGTGTCCGCGTAGAACCGGAGTGCGCTGGGGGTGAGGCCGGTGCGGCGGGCGAACTCGCCGATCGGCAGGTAGTCGTCGTCGATCACCCCTCCATCGTCGGGTCTCACGTCGGTCGAAGGTCAAGCGTTGGACGTGCCCGGCCGCCGTGAACGCCGTCGCCGCGATGCGCGCAGAACATCGGCCGTCTCAGGGCCGCGGGCGGCGATCTTCCCTCGGCGGCCCGCTATCGGCCGGTGTTCTGCGGGCCGCTGCTCGCCACCGGCTGATCTGGACTATCGGGCACCCCGTGCCGTGGCGCCGGGCTCCCGTCTCGGCCGTCTGCCCCCTCGCAGCGGGAGCCGGAACGACTATCCGGGCGGGAGTCGCGAGTCTTCGGAGGCCGGCCGGGCGTGCTCGCCCGCTTTTCCGTGGCTGCGGCGTGCGGTACTCGCAGAACATCGGCCGTCTCAGGGCCGCGGGCGGCGATCTTCCCTCGGCGGCCCGCTATCGGCCGGTGTTCTGCGCGGGGCGGCGTGATCGGTGGCGGTCCTTGGTGGTGATCGCCCGGATGTCTTCCAGTACCTCCGCCCAGCCGAAGAGGACGTCGTCGTAGGTGAGCCGAATGACGATCCAGCCGTCGACCACGGCCTTCCGGTCGCGGGTGCGGTCGGCTTGGAACTCGGCGGCCGACGAGTGGTACTGGCGGCCGTCGCATTCGATCACCAGCCGCCCGATACGGAGATCGGTGTGGCCCACACCGTCGATTCGCGGCTGGACGGTCACCTTGTAGCCGAGCGAGCGGAGCCGGACCCGGACCACCGATTCGGTGCCCGACTGAGAACGGGCGTCGGTTCGACCGAACCACTCCTGCACGCGCTGCGGAAGATCGCCCATCTCGGCGCGGAGCATCTCGGCCGAGACCCCGAGTGAATTCTGCACCGAATCGCAGACGGCGATCCAGTCCTCCTCGCGCATGCACCGCGCCGCGCATTCCAGGGCGACCGCCACCGGATCCACCGCCGTGCGACCGGCGGCGATCCGGGAGAAACCCCGGCACGACGACTCGTATTTCGCGGCGCCGCGGGCGCGGCGCACATGCACCTCCGGGTAGCCGGGCGGAACCCAGAACCCGTAGTACTTCAGCGCCGACAGACACGACAGGACGCCGCCGCCCCGGACCGCCTCGTGCACCGTGGTGTGGTGGGCCGGGACGGCGAACCAGTCCTTGCGCGGCGACTCGAGCTCACCGGCCGCGAGCATCTCGCGCCGCTCGCGGTCGCCGATTCCGAGCGCTTCCAGCTCGTCCCGGTAGTACACGCCGTGGACGGCGCCGCCGTGACATTCGGTGGCCGACGAGACGGATACGACGGCCGATACGACATCCCCCATGTGTACTTAGACGCGCGCGGCGCCGATCCGGTTCCAACGGCCGGCGTGCCGGGCGTGTCCGCTACGGGACGGCGCGGCGGAGGGTGAGGTAGCCCAGCCCGGCGAGGACGGCGCACACGCCGAGAGCGATCAGCGCCACATACAGCGCGTCGGCGTGCACCAGGGCGTGTCCGACGCCCGCCCACGAATGCGTCGCCGAGATCGCGAACGCCGCGATCACCAGCGCCACGACCAGCCCGATCGCGGTGAGTAGCAGCCACAGCAGACCGAACCGCTTGTAGATCACCGCGCCGAGGAAGCCGAGGAGGAAGGCCAGCATCGCGACGACGAAGTAGAACAGGGCGGCGGCCAGGGCGCCGTGCGCCCAGATCCACGGCAGATAGAAGAAGTAGCCGGACAAGCCCCAGCCGTCGGTGGCCCGCTCGATCAGGCCGCCGATTCCGAAGGTGACGGCCAGGATCAACGACGTTCCCGCGGCGGTCAGCACGGTGCCCGAGAAGAACTCGCGGCGCGTCACGCTCATCGCCTGGGAGAACGGGAAGGTCAGGTTCATCGCCTGCACGCCGACCACCAGGAAGTACCAGAGCGGCGCCTGCGTGCCCCCGCTGTACATCGGATGCTCGACCGGACCGGGGACGGTGAACAGGATGATCCCGTAGATCGCGAGGGTGATCGCGAACGACGCGAACAGGATGAGCAGCGGCAGCCCGACGAACGTCTGGCGGTTCATCAGCTGCATACGGACGACATTGGTGGTGCGGTTCATCGGACTGCTCCGTTCGCGGAGTCGTGGTGTTGGGTCAGGCGCACGACCAGCTCTTGCAGCGAGACCGGTGCGGTGCTCAGACCGGCGGCGGCCAGCCGGCGCTCGTCGTCGCCGGACAGCGCGCCGAGGACGGTGGCCGAGGTGACGGAGCCCAGCCGTTCGCGGTGCAGTTCCTCGCGGCCGGCGATGAACTCGTCGACGGCGGGCTCGGGGCCGACGACGGTCACCGCGCGTCCGCGCAGGTCCTCGACCGGCTCGTTCACGACGATCCGCTCGTCATCGACGACGAGGACCTGCTCGATCAGGTCGGCGATCTCGTCGATCAGGTGGCTGGAGATCACCACCGTGCGCGGGTGCTCGGCGTAGTCGGCGAGCAACCGGTCGTAGAAGATCTGCCGGGCGACGGCGTCGAGCCCGAGATAGGGCTCGTCGAAGAAGGTGATGTCGGCGCGTGACGCGAGTCCGATGATCACCCCGACGGCCGACAGCTGCCCGCGGGAGAGCTTCTTGATGCGCCGGTTCATCGGGAGATCGAAGTCGTCGATCAGCTGCGCGGCGAGGTCGTCGCTCCAGTTCGGGAAGAACAGCTTCGCGATGGCGAAGGCGTGTCGCGGTTTCGCGTCGTCGGGGTAGCGCTGGCTCTCCCGGACGAAGCAGATGCGCGGCAGGACGCGGGGATTCTCGTACGGCCGCTCGCCGAAGATCTCGGCGCGACCGGAGTCGGCGAAGTTCTGCGCGGTCAGGATCGACATGATGGTGGTCTTGCCCGAGCCGTTGCGGCCGAACAGGCCGCAGATCACGTTCTCCGGGATGTCGAAATCGATCGCGTTCAGGACGGTCTTGTCGCCGTAGGCCTTGGTCAGCCCCCGGACCCGGACGGCCGGTGCGGCGGTGGTGGCGCTCATTGCTACTCCTTTTCGGTGGCGTCGGTGCTGCGCCGGTGGATGAGGTCGATGACGTCCCCGGCGTCGAGGCCGAGCCGGGCGGCCTCGGTGAGCAGGGGATCGAGGTATCGGACGGCGAACGACTCCTGCCGCTCCCGCCGCAGCCGGTCGCGGGCGCCGTCGGCGACGAACATGCCGATGCCGCGGCGCTTGTAGAGCACCCCCTGCTCGACGAGCAGGGTGATGCCCTTCGCGGCGGTGGCCGGGTTGACCCGGTAGAAGGCCGCCAGCTCGTTGGTCGACGGCGCGCGGGTCTCCTCGGCCAGTGATCCGTCGACGATCGAGTCCGCGACCCGGTCGGCGATCTGCTGGAAGAGCGGCCGGCCGTCGTCCTTCATCGTCGACTCCCTTGGTTACTTACCTGACTAATTAACCATGACACCTCGATGCCGGGCTGTCAACGCCGGATCGGTAGCGTGAGCGGCATGGGTGAACGGGCATGGTCGGAGAGCAGTCGTTGTCCGTGCGGGAGCGGCGACACCCTCGGGGCCTGCTGCCTCCGCTACCTCGCCGGGGGCGGCGGGGCGCCGGCGCCGACGGCCCGGGCGCTCATGCGCAGCCGCTACACGGCGTTCGCTCTGGGCGACGTCGCGCACCTGCTCGACACCTGGCATCCGAGCACCAGGCCGGCATCGCTCGACCTCGATCCACAGCAGCGATGGCTTCACCTGAATGTCGAATCATGGAGTGGCGGTGGGCCTTTCGATACCGAGGGCACGGTGGGGTTCACCGCCGTCTGCCGCGGTCCCGACGGCCGCGGAGAGCTGCGTGAACTCAGCCGCTTCGTCCGCGAGGACGGCCGCTGGTACTACGTCGACGGCGCTATCGGGTAACGCACGACGGGGTTGCGCGCGCCCTGATTCCAAGCATGGGCTCACCGGGCCAGGCCGCGTACACCTTGTCGGGTGACCTCACTGACCAACAACCCGGCCGCGGGCCTCGCTCTGCCGGATGCCGCCGTGCAGCCGGGCGAGCGGAGCCCCGGCTCGGGCGACCACCAGCCCCTCTGGCGCCGGGCCGGCCGCGCCGTCGCCCTGCCGGTCGCCTCGGTCCTGATCTTTCTCGGTCTCTGGCAGCTCGCCGCGATCTCCGGGATCTGGTCGGAGACCTTCGTGCCGCCGCTCGGCAAGATCTGGGACGCGTTCGTCGACATGTCGACCACGCACGACGGCGTCCGCGGCTACGCGGACTACTACCTGGCCGAGCACCTGTACATGACGCTCCGGCGGGTCTTCGTCGGCGTGCTGATCGGTGTGACCGCGGGCGTGGCGCTCGGCGTCGCGATGGGCTCGGTGCCCTGGGTGCGACGACTGCTGGAGCCGTGGCTGACCTTCCTGCGTGCGCTCCCACCGCTCGCGTACTTCTTCCTGCTGGTGATCTGGCTCGGCATCGACGAGGCGCCGAAGATCACCCTGCTGGCCCTCGCCGCGCTGCCGCCGGCCGCCGTCGCCACCACGTCCGCGGTGGCCGCGACGCCGCTCCCGCTGGTGGAGGCGGCCCGGGCGCTCGGCGCCTCGCGGCGCGCGGTGCTGCGTGATGTGGTGCTGCCTGCCGCCCTCCCGGAGACCTTCACCGGCATCCGGCTGTCGGTCGGCATCGCCTACTCGTCGGTGGTCGCCGCCGAACTGTTCAACGGAGTTCCCGGAATCGGGGGCGTGGTCAAAGACGCCTCCAACTACAACAACATCCCGGTCGTGCTGGTGGGCATCATCGCCATCGGCCTGTCCGGACTGATCATCGACGGGGTGCTGCGCGGCGTCGAGACGCGCGTCGTTCCCTGGCGTGGAAAGGCTTGACCCCCATGAAGATTCGTCCCCACCTGCTGCTCGCCGTGATCGCCGTGGTGCTGGCCGCGGTCACCGGCTGCTCGGTGTCGAACTCGGGCGACTCGTCCAAGCCGACCATCCGGCTCGCGTACCAGAGCTTCCCGAGCGGTGACCTGATCGTGAAGAACAACCACTGGCTGGAGGAGGCGCTCCCGGACTACAACATCGTCTGGACCAAGTTCGATTCGGGTGCCGACATCAACACCGCGTTCATCGCCAAGAAGGTCGACTTCGGCGCCATCGGGTCCAGCCCGGTCGCCCGGGGTCTGTCCGACCCGCTGCGCATCGGCTACAAGGTGGCCTTCGTGCTCGACGTCGCCGGCGACAACGAGGCTCTGGTGGCCCGCAACGGCACCGGGATCGAATCGGTCGCGGACCTGAAGGGCAAGCGTGTGGCGACGGCGTTCGCGTCCACCGCGCACTACAGCCTGCTGGCCGCGCTGGCCCAGGCGCACGTCGACCCGAAGTCGGTGGACATCATCGACCTGCAGCCGCAGGCCTCGCTCGCCGCCTGGCAGCGCGGGGACGTCGACGCCGTCTACACCTGGCTGCCGACGCTCGACGAGTTGCGCAAGACCGGCAAGCAGCTGATCTCCAGCCGCCAGCTCGCCACAGACGGCAAGCCGACCCTCGACCTGGGCGTGGTGCGCAGCGACTTCGCCGCGAAGAACCCGAAGGTCGTCGACGCCTGGCGACAGGTGCAGGCCCGTGCGCTGAACCTGATCAAGTCCGACCCGGCCGCCGCCGCGAAGGCGGTCGCCGCGCAGATCGGCACCACCGAGGCCGACGCCGCGGCGCAGCTGAGCCAGGGAATCTTCCTCACTCCGGCGCAGATCGCTTCGCCGGAATGGCTGGGCACGCAGGGGCCTCCGGGCAATGTCGCGCACAATCTGCGCGCCGCCGCGGAGTTCCTCAAGGAGCAGAACCAGATTCCCTCGGTGCCGTCGCAAGCCGACTTCGACGCGGCGATCTACACGGAAGGACTGCCCGGTGTCTTCGACGACGTCCACTGACCGCGGCACCACCCGCGCACCCGCGGACCGCCCGGCGGGCCGGGTCTCGATCACCGGTGCGGTCCGCGAATACGGCAAGGGCGACCAGCGCGTCACCGCGCTCGGACCGGTGGACCTGCAGGTACCGGCCGGGGAGTTCGTGGTCCTCGTCGGACCGTCCGGTTGCGGCAAGTCGACGCTGCTGCGGCTGATCGCCGGCTTCGAGCCGGCGACGGCCGGCACGGTGCTCGTCGACGCTGCGGCGCCGGTGCCGGGACACAGCTCCGGGGTGGTCTTCCAGCAGCCCCGGCTGTTCCCGTGGCGGACCGTGCGCGGCAACGTCGCACTGGCCCTGAAATACGCCGGAGTCCCGCGCGGCGAACGCGCCGCCCGCGCCGACGACCTGCTCGAACGGGTCGGGCTGCACGGCACCGGCGACCGGCGGATCTGGGAGATCTCCGGCGGCCAGCAGCAACGCGTCGCGATCGCCCGGGCACTCGCGGTGCCGACCTCGCTGCTCCTCATGGACGAGCCCTTCGCCGCCCTCGACGCGCTCACCCGCGAACGACTCCAGGCGGACGTGCGCCGGGTCGGCGCCGAATCGGGCCGCACGACGATCTTCGTGACCCACAGCCCGGACGAGGCGGCCTTCCTCGGGACGCGGATCGTCGTGCTGTCCGGCCGGCCCGGCCGGATCGTCGCCGATCTGCGCTCGACGCTGCCACGCACCGGCGTCGACCCCGATGCCCTGCGGGAGACCGGTGACTACCACCGGCTCCGGACCGAGATCGCGACGGCCGTCAAGGCGGCGGCCGCCGCAGCCGAGAGAGGACAACGATCATGACCGCCATCATCACCGCCCCGGCCGCGCTGAACCGCGGAGTCGAGTTCGACGTCGAACGTCTCGGCCCGAACCTCGGTGCGCGGCTGCACGGCGTCGACGTCGCCGCCGTCGACGACGCCCAGGTCGCCGCGATCCGCGCGGCGCTCACCGAATTCAAGGTGCTCATCCTGCGCGACCAGGCGATCGACGACGCCGCGCACATCGATTTCGCCCGCCGTCTGGGTGACGTGACCTTCGGGCATCCGGTCTGGGACAGCGGCGACGTGCCCGATGAGGTGTACGAACTCGACAGCGCCGACGGCGGTTTCGCCGACGTCTGGCACACCGATGTCACCTTCATGCCGCGTCCGCCGGCCGCGTCGGTCCTGCGGCCGCTGATTCTGCCCGACACCGGTGGGCCGACGCGGAGGCCGCGTACGCCTCGCTCTCGGCGCCGCTGCGACGGCTCGCCGATCAGCTGGTGGCCGTGCACGACGGGAACCGCGAGTTCGGCTACTACCTGCGCCAGCGCCGCGGCGGGTCGGGCAACGTCTGGGACGGCGAACAGGTCCGCGACCTGCGCCCGGTCCGGCACCCGGTGGTCCGGATCCACCCGGAGACCGGCCGTCGCAGCCTGTTCGTGAACCCCGGCTTCACCTCGCACATCGAGGGCGTGTCGGACGCGGAGAGCCGGGGCCTGCTCGACGTCTTCTATGCGCACCTCACCAAGCCAGAGCACCTCGTGCGGCACCGCTGGCGCCTCGGCGACCTGGTGCTCTGGGACAACCGCAGCACCGCCCACTACGCCAACCGCGACTATGCTCAGCGGCGCCTGATGCATCGGGTCACCCTGCGCGGCGACCTCCCGGTCGGCCCGAACGGCCCGATCGAGCCCTACCTGAACTAGGCCGAGATCCCGCCGCCGGGGCTGATCACCTGTCCGGTGATGCGGCGGAAGCGCGGACCGCACAGGAACACCGATCAGCTCGGCGAGGTCGTCGGGCTCGCGCTCGCGGCGTGGCCTGCGCGTTGTCCGGACACCGCGGCGGTCGTCGACGGACGGGTGATCGGTGTTGGTCACGGTGCTCGGCGACCTGCTGGAGCCGTTCGGCGACCGTCCGGTGCGCACCGCCGCTCTCGTCTACGTGCTCCAGGGTCTGGGTTACGGCGAGCACGCCGCGCGCCAGGCGATCGTCCGGACCGGAGCGTCGGGGCTGCTGACGCCCACCCGCAGCGGGCGGGAGACGCTGTGGGCCCTGACCGATCCGGCGCACCGGCTGTTCACCGAGGGCGACATCCGGGGGTTCTCCACCGACATCGACAGCACGCGCTGGGACGGACACTGGCTGGTGGTGTGCGTCTCGATCCCCGAGTCGCAGCGGTCGGCCCGCAACCGGCTCTACGCGGCGCTGCGCTGGATCGGTCTCGGCAATCCCGCGCCCGGCGTGTGGGTCACGCCTCATCACCGGCGCGCCGCCGAGGTGTCCAGGACGATCGATGAGTTGCGGCTGACCGAGAGCACGCTGTCGTTCGTCGGTGAGCTGCCCATTCCCGGGGTCTCCCAGGATCGGCTGGTCCGGCGCTCGTGGGATCTGGCCGCCGCCGAGCAGGCCTACGACGATCTGCTCCAGCGGTTCGACGGCCGGCGTTTCGCGCCCGGCGACGAGCAGTTGTTCGCTCACCTCGAACTCGCCGACGGCCTGCGCCGGATGGCCTCGATGGATCCGCGACTGCCCGAAGTGCTGCTGCCGGAGTGGCGCGGCCTGGAGGCGGCTCGTCGCCTGCGTGAACTGCGCACCGACCTGACGCCGGGGGCTCACGCCCGCTGGCGTGAGATATCCGGCCTGTAGACGCCCCATGGGAAGGGCCCTGATCGACGCAGGCCGGCCGTTGATCTCGGTACCCGCCGTGCACTGCCCCGGCTCGCTCGACGGCCGCCACGCTGATGGTCACCGCGGCCGTCTGGTCATCCTTCGCAGCGCGTCAGGAGCCGAAGCGCGGGTCCCGGCCGGTGAACGCGATCAGCTTGTCGGTGGCGGAGGCGCTGTGACCGGCGTGGACCTCGGGACCGAAGATCCCGGGGCCGCGGTAGATCTCGGCTGGCATGTCCTTGAACATGCCGTGAATGAAGTCGACGGCCTCGCCGGGGATCTCCACCCGGCGGCCGGCCGCGGCGGCGATGTCCCAGCCGTGCAGGAACAGGTCGGCGGCCGGGAAACTCAAACCCTCTTCGATGGTGCGTGGTCCCCGCGGCGAGTTCACCACCCGATCGAGGTCGTCCACCGAGGTCGCGGCGTCGCGGGCGGCGGCCTCCACCTGCGCCCACCACGTGCCGGGGTCGCCGGTCACCGCCCCACCCGGCGGATCGACGCGGGTGAACTCCACCGGTTCACCGGCGAGGATCGCGGCGCCCATCGCGGTGGCCGCGCCGACGTGACCGAGGACGTCGAGCGCCGTCCAACCGGCGCACGGCGACGGCCGGCCCCACCCGTCGGCGGGCACCGCGTCGACCACCTCACCGAAGAAGTCGAGTCCGTTGGAGTACATCTGCAGTGAGTCCCAGGCCATGAGATCGACGCTACCCGCGGGATCGGCGAGTAGCGTGGAATCGTGGCATTCGAGACTGCGCACCACTCCGCGAAATCTTCCGCTCCGACCGCCGCGACACTCGGCGAACTTCGCGCCTCCGGGCACGTCGAACGCGACGTCCGGGACGAGATCCGGCACAACCTGCTGACCGCCCTGCGCGCCGGGGACGACCCGTGGGAAGGGATCGTGGGCTTCGAGTCCACGGTGGTCCCGCAGCTGGAGCGGGCCCTGATCGCCGGGCACGACGTAGTGCTCCTCGGCGAGCGCGGCCAGGGCAAGACTCGACTCCTCCGCACGCTGCCGAACCTGCTCGACGAGTGGACGCCGGTGATCGCCGGCTCCGAACTCGACGAGCACCCGTATTCGCCGATCCTCCCCGAATCGATCCGCCGCGCCGCCGGTCTCGGCGACGACCTGCCCGTCGAATGGCGTCACCGCAGCGAGCGATACAGCGAGAAGCTCGCCACCCCGGACACCTCGGTGGCCGACCTCGTCGGCGACATCGACCCGATGAAGGTGGCCGCCGGCCGCAGCCTCGGCGATCCGGAGACCATCCATTTCGGTCTCATCCCGCGCGCGCACCGCGGACTCATCGTCATCAACGAGCTGCCCGACCTCGCCGAACGCATCCAGGTCTCCATGCTCAATGTGATGGAGGAGCGCGACATCCAGGTCCGCGGCTACAATCTGCGCCTGCCGCTCGACGTCCTCGTCCTGGCCAGCGCCAACCCCGAGGACTACACCAACCGCGGCCGCATCATCACCCCGCTCAAGGACCGCTTCGGCGCCGAGATCCGCACCCACTACCCGCTGGAGTTGGACGACGAGATCGACGTCATCGAGCAGGAGGCCGACCTCGTCGCGACGGTGCCGGGCTTCCTCATTGAGATCCTCGCGAGGTTCACCCGCTACCTGCGCGACCACCCGTCGATCGACCAGCGCTCCGGTGTCTCGGCGCGCTTCTCCATCGCCGGGGCGGAGACCGTCGCCGCGGCGGCGCTCCACCGCGCGACGGTGACCGGCGAAGAGATCGCCGTCGCCCGGCCGATCGACCTCGAATCGGTGATCGAGGTGCTGCGCGGCAAGGTCGAGTTCGAGTCCGGCGAAGAGGGCCGCGAACTGGAGATCCTGGAATACCTACTGCGCAAGGCCACCGCCGACGCGGTCCGCGCGGGCCTCGGCGGCATCGACATGCGGCCGCTCGTCGAGCGGCTGGAAGGCGGCGACGCGGTGCTCACCGGCGACCGGATCCCGGCCGCGCAGGTGCTCGACGCGCTCGACGACGATGCCGTCACCGATCTGCTCGACGAGCTGGCCGAGCAGCTCGAGATCGACGACGCCGAACGCGCGAGCGCCCTCGAATTCGCCCTCGAGGGGCTGTATCTGGCGCGCCGCATCGGCAAGGAGCCCGACGAGCGCGGCCGCACCGTCTACCACGTCGAGCAGCCCGACGATGAGTCCTGACCGCTATCACCGCACCCGCTACCGGCGCTACACCGGTGGCCCCGATCCGCTGGCGCCGCCGGTGGATCTGCGGTCGGCGCTGGATGCGATCGGCGAGGACGTGATGTCCGGGGTGTCGCCGGAGCGGGCGCTGCGCGAATTCCTGCGCCGCGGCGACGGCACCACCCGCGGGCTCGACCGGCTCGCCGAACTCGCCAACCGGCGGCGCCGGGAACTCCTGCGCGAACGCAACCTTGACGGCACCTTCGGCGACATCCGGAAACTGCTCGACGAGGCGGTGCTCGCCGAACGCAAGCAGCTCGCCCGGGACCTCGACGACGAGGCCCGGTTCGCCGAGATGCAGATCGGCGCGCTCCCGTCGTCGACGGCGCAGGCCGTGCGCGAACTGGCCGACTACCAGTGGCGCAGCTCGCAGGCCCGGGAGAAGTACCAGCAGATCGCCGACCTCCTCGGCCGGGAACTCCTGGACCAGCGGTTCGCCGGGATGAAGCAGGCGCTCGAAGGCGCGAATGAGCAAGACCGCCAAGCGATCTCGGAGATGCTCAGCGACCTGAACGAGCTTCTCGACGCCTACAACCGCGGCGAGGACACCACCGAGCGGTTCGCCGAGTTCATGAACAAGCACGGAGAGTACTTTCCGGAGAATCCGGAGAACACCGAGGAACTGATCGACGCGCTGGCACGCAGATCGGCGGCGGCGCAGCAGTTCTTCAACTCGCTCACCCCGGAGCAGCAGGCCGAACTGGCGGAACTCTCGCAGCAGGCGTTCGGCTCACCGCAGTTGATGGGGCAGCTGTCGCAGATGGATGCGGCGCTACGGGAGGCGCGGCCGGACCTGGATTGGGATGGCGGGCAGCGCTTCTCCGGCGACAACCCGATGGGACTCGGCGAGGGCGCCGCGGCCCTGCGTGACATCGGGGAGCTGGAAGACCTGGCCGAACAGCTCTCCCAGGGCTACGCCGGGGCGCAGCTGGAGGACATCGACCTCGACGCCCTCACCCGGCAGCTCGGCCACGAGGCCGCCGCCGACGCGCGGACACTCGCCGAGCTCGACCGGGCACTGCGTGAGCAAGGCTTCTTCCAGCGCGACCCGGACGGGCAGCTGCGGTTGTCGCCCAAGGCGATGCGTCAGCTCGGGCAGGCGATTCTGCGCGACATCGCCGCGCAGCTGTCGTCGCGAGCGGGGGAGCGCGACGCCGACGTCGCGGGCCGGCTCGGTGAGCCGACCGGCGCCACGCGCGAATGGGCGTACGGCGACACCGAGCCCTGGGATGTCACGCGCACCATCGGGAACTCGGTGCTGCGGACCGTCGCCGAGGCCCCGCCCGGGTCCGATCCGCTGGCGGACATGGCCACTCGAGGTGTGCGCATCGACATGGGCGACGTCGAGGTGACCGACACGCAGGCACGCCCGCAGGCCGCCGTCGTGCTGCTGGTCGACACGTCGTTCTCGATGGTGATGGAGGGCCGCTGGACGCCGATGAAGCGCACGGCCCTCGCGTTGAACCAGCTGATCTCGACGCGGTTCCGTTCCGACGAACTGCACCTGATCGAGTTCGGCCGCTACGCCCGCGACACCGACGTCAACGAACTGACCTCGCTGGAACCCCGGATGGAGCAGGGCACCAATCTGCATCACGCGCTGCTGCTGGCGCAGCGGCATCTGCGGCGCTTCCCGAACGCGCAGCCGGTGGTGCTGGTGGTGACCGACGGCGAGCCGACCGCTCATCTCGACTCGGGCGGGGAACCGTTCTTCTACTACCCGCCGCACCCGCAGACCATCGGCCTCACCGTCCGCGAACTCGACCACCTGTCCCGGATGGGCGCCCAGGTGACCTTCTTCAAACTGGGCGACGACCCCGGGCTCGCCCGCTTCGTCGACCAGATCGCCCGCCGCATCGGCGGCCGCGTGGTGAGTCCGGACCTCGACGGCCTGGGCGCCGCCGTCGTGGGCGACTACCTCCGCTCGCGCCACTGACCCCCATGACGGTCGAGCGGAGTCGAGACCACTCCCGCGCACATACACTGACAAGCGTGACCCAACCGCAGCACGGCAAGTACTACCCGGCGCCGATCGGGAACGACCAGCGCGCCGGGATTCGCGCCAGCAACGCGGACCGCGAGGAGGCGCACGCCTTTCTCTCGGCCGCGATGAGCGTGGGTGCGCTGACCCCCGAGGAGTACACCGACCGGGCCGGTACGGCGATGGCGGCGACCACCCTCGCCGACCTCGACGCCCTGTGCGCCGACCTTCCGATGAACCGGCTGACCGGCGCCGTGGCCGACGTGACACTGAACGAGACCCGGGTGAGCGATTCGGGCGCCGCCCCGGTGACTCGGGCCGTCGCCATCATGTCGGGCAGCGAGATCAGCGGTGGCGCGGTGGTCGGCGCTCACCTGTCGGTGGTGGCGTTCATGGGCGGCGCCGAGATCGACCTGCGCGATGTCGAGTTCACCTCCCCGATCCTGGAGATCTCGTGCCAGGCGATCATGGGCGGGATCCGGATCACCGTGCCGACCGATGTGACCGTCGAGGTCCACGGCTCGGGCATCATGGGCGGCTTCTCCGGGCGCGCGGCGGGCCCCGGCCAGCCCGGCGCTCCGCGCATCGTGATCCGCGGTTTCGCGCTGATGGGCGGGGTCGACACCCGGCGCGTGGGCCGCGGCGACGACACCGGCCCCCGCCGCGCGAACTGAAGCCCGCGAGGATGGGCGTGACGAACGAGTACTTCGCGGCGGCTGACGACACCGCCGCGGCGCGGGTCCTGGGCGCGGGCCTTCCAGTGGTGCTCGGGCCGCTGGACGACGGCTTCGTCCTCGGCGGTCCGGTCCTGGGGCCCGACCCCGTCGTCGAACTGACCACGCTGGAAGCCCTGCTCCGGGGTCTGCCGGACGAGGCCGCGATCGCGCTGATCGACCGCCCCGACTGCGGGCGGGTCGTCGCCGGTGATCCGGGCGAGCAGGCGGTGCTGGCGGTCGCGGACGGCACGGTGGCCGCACTGCTGGACGCCGACGACGGTGCGCTGGAACGAGCGGCCGGTCCGTGGTCGCAGGCCGAGGAGTTCTGGGGGCAGGCCGAGCCCGAGGTGCTGCTGGCGGTGGCGACCGCCCTGCGCGAGCTGTGCCGGCGGGCGGAGTCCACGGCGCGCGTCTATTGCCTCACGACTCTCTGACGGAGCTGACCGTACCGTGACGTAGCTTCGCCGGGGAACCCGTCGTCCTCGGTGAAACCGCAGGTCGCCGGCATTTCGGCGGCACATCACCGAAAGCTACGCCACGGTCGGGTCATGAGGCGCCGAGCCGCTACGTCAGCACGACGGCCAGCAGGGCGATCACCGGGATCGACGCGATGGTGGTGACCAGGGCGCTGTCCCGGGCCAGGATATCGCCGCGGGAGTAGCGAGTCGCGTAGACCAGCACGTTCTGCGCGGTCGGCAGGGCGGCGATCACCACCTGCGCGAACAGGTGGTGGCCGGTCATGCCGAAGCCCCACCGGGCCAGCACATAGGCGAGCGCCGGCATGAGCAGCATCTTCAGCACGCTCGCCAGCGCGATGTCCCGGCGCGGCGCCGCACCCTTGGCGAACACCTTCACCCCCGTCAACGACAATCCGAAGGCCAGCAGGGCGAGCGGAACGGAGGCCTTTCCCAGCATGTCCAGCGGCGAGAACACCGCCGCGGGCAGGTGCACACCGGCCAGCGACAGTGCCAGACCGATCAGGCCGCCGATCACGATCGGGTTGCTCAGCGGGGTGCCGATGGTGCGCCACAGCGACCCCCGGTGCGCCGCGTCGAGCGCGGTGAGGTCGAGCACGGTCAGCGCCACCGGCGAGTACAGCATGATCTGGAACAGCAGCAGCGGTGCGATGAACGACGCATCGCCGAGCACGAACAGTGCGATCGGCAGCCCCAGGTTGACGCTGTTCACGTACGACGACGAGAGCGCGCCGATCACGGCCTCGGGCACCGGCCGCCGCCACAGCAGGCGGACCAGGAGAAAGTAGATCGCCCCCACCGTCACGGCGGTGATCGCCGCGACGGCCAACGTCGAGGAGAAGACGACGGACAGATCGTTGCTGGTCAGCGAGGTGATCATCAGTGCGGGCGTGCACACGAAGAACACCAGCCGGGCCAGGACGGAGATCCCGTGCTCACCGAGGACGTCGAATCGGCCGAGCAGCCAGCCGATCACGACCACGATGAGGATGACGGTGAAACCGGAGACGACGCCTGACACTGCCGCCAGTCTAAAGGTGCCTGGCGCCGCGTTTTGCCACCGGGCACCCGCGACCGTTAGTCTGTTCTGGTTGTGTGTTGCGCGGGTAGCGCGCAACACCTCAGCGAGACTTGGCCGCGAGTCGGCCGGATCGGGCACCCCGAACCCCACTCGCGCACGCAGGATAGAGCTAGTAGAGAAGGGCTGGAACCATGGCAGTACCGAAGCGCCGGATGTCGCGGGCGAACACCCGCAGTCGTCGTTCGCAGTGGAAGGCGGACAACGCCCCGCTGCAGGAAGAGAAGATCAACGGCGTGACCCAGCGCATGCCGCGCCGCCTGGTCAAGGCCGCGAAGCTGGGCCTGGTCGACCTCGACCGCCGCTGAGCTAAGACACTCGACGAAGCCGCGATTCCCTCCGGGGGATCGCGGCTTCGTCGTCTCTCCGCCGCGGCGGTCGTGCCCGGCCCTCGCGATACGAAGATGTACCGAAACCACGATCGCTCAATACGAATCTGTATTGAATCTGTTACTCTCAGCCCTCAGATGTGACAGAGATCGCCCTCGCCGAGGGTGAAGACGAATCAGGGTTGGGGAATCCATGCGCCGTTCGATCTGGACCGCCGTCCTGGCGGCCGTACTCGTGCTCGCCGGGCTCGGTCAGTCGCCCGCGACCGCCGCGCCGCGCGTCGGAAGCGGCCACGGCAGCGTCTACCAGGCGTATCTGCTCGACGCCCGGCCGGGCGCGCAGGTCCGGCTCCTCAACGGCGCCGGGGCGACGGTCGGCAGCGGAACGGTCGACCGCCTCGGCTCCTTCCTGGTGCGCGATCTGCCGGCCGGCGGCGGCTATCGCTTCGTGGTGAACGGCGCCACCGGCAACACCTTCGCCGTGCGCGACGAGGCGCCGCCGAACCGCTCGCTCTACACCGGCCAGCATCTGCGGCCCGGACTGAACTACGTGCGCATGCGCGACGGCGTCGAACTGGCCGTCACCGTCCGGCTGCCGATCGGCAAGACCATGGCCGACGGCCCGTTCCCGACCGTGATCGAATACTCCGGCTACCAGCACGCGGCGCCCGACGACTTCCTGCTCGGCGCGCTCGGCGGCCTCGCCCACATGCCCGATCCGATGGCCCCGGCCACCGGCACGCTGCTGGGCAACGAGGTGGCGCCGGTCGCCGGTTTCGCCTCGGTCAATGTCCAGATGCGCGGCTCGGGCTGCTCCGGTGGCGCCTTCGACCTGTTCGACTACCCGACCATCTACGACGGCTACGACATCGTCGAGACCGTCGGCGCGCAGTCCTGGGTGAAGCACCACAAGGTCGGCATGGTCGGCATCTCGTTCTCCGGCATCTCGCAGATCTCCGTCGCCGGCACACGGCCGCCGAGCCTGGCCGCGATCGCCCCGATGAGCCTCACCGACGACCTCTACTCGACCGGTTTCCCCGGGGGCATCTTCAACACCGGTTTCGCGAACTCCTGGCTGTCCGACCGGCAGGCCGAGGCGCGCCCGGCGCCGGAGAAGGGCGCCCAGCCGTACGCGATCGAACTGGTCCGCCGGGGTGACCAGCACTGCAAGGCCAACCAGAAGCTGCGGCTACAGACCCAGCAGATCAAGCAGCTGATCGAGGAGAACCCGACCCGCAACCGGGCGCTGCTCGACCACCGGTCGCCGTCGTACTGGGCGCCGAAAGTGAACGTGCCGGTGTACCTGGTCGGCGCCCTGCAGGACGAGCAGACCGGACCGCAGTGGACGTCGATCATCGACAAGTTCAACGGCAACAAGAACGTGTGGGTGCGGATGATGAACGGTGCCCACCTCGACTCGATCGGGCCGCAGTTCCTCGGCCCGTGGTACGAGTTCCTGCGCATCTTCGTCGACCGGACGGCACCGACGCAGAACGACGCACTCACCGGGCTGATGCCGGTGATCTACGGGGCGGTGACCAACTCTCCGGGACGGCCGCTGGTGACGGCCCGGCACCCGGAAGCCACCACGCTCGCGCAGGCCAAGCGGGCCTTCGAGCGGGACCCGCGCGTGCAGGTGTTCTTCGACAACGGGTCCGGCACCCCGATCCCGGGCAATCTGTCGTCCCCGTGGTCGCGGGGCTTCAGCGCGTGGCCGGTCCCGGCGGCCGGTGACGGCCAGCGCTGGACGCTCGACGCCCGCGGCGCGCTGACCGGCGCGCCCGGCGCCGCGTCGACCGTCGCCTTCCGGCCCGATCCGAAGGCGCGCCCGGCCGGGACGATGAACGTCTCGGGCGCCTCGACCGAGCCGTGGTCGGCCTCGGCGAAGTACGACTGGGCGCCGATCCCCGGCCGGGCCGGCGTCGGATTCGTGACCGGTGCCCAGCCTCACGACCTGATGGCGGTCGGCCCGGCGAGCCTGGATCTGAAGCTGTCGAGCAGTGCGCCCGACACCGATCTGCAGGCGACCGTGTCGGAGGTGCGGCCGGACGGCACCGAGATCCTGGTGACCACCGGGGTGCTGCGGGCCTCGCTGCGTCAGACCAACGCGCAGGCGACGGCGCTGGATCCGCGCCGCGACTGGCTCACCCCGACACCGATGTCGGGGGTCCAGACCATGCGGATCTCGCTGAATCCGATCGCCCACACCTTCCGCGCGGGGTCGAGGATCCGCGTCACGATCACCGCGCCCGGCGGCGACAAGACGTCGTGGCGCTTCGACACCCCGGCGACCGGCGGCCGGGTGATCGACACGCTGCAACTGGGCGCGGGCGGTTCGACGCTGGTGCTCCCGGTGATTCCGGGCCAGCGGGCCGGCGGGCCCACCCCGCCGTGCGAATCGTTGCGCGGTGAGCCCTGCCGGTCGTACCGCCCCGCCTTCAACGGCGGCTAGCGCCGGGAAGGTCGTTTCGACACGTCTCGGCTAGCGCCTCGACGGCTCAACGGGCTGTCGCAGCCTGCTCGCCTCGACGGCTCAACGGGCTGTCGGTGACCTGCCGCAGCCCGCCCCGCCGTCGACGAACATTTCGACGGAGCTCAATGTGAACTCCGTGAGGAGACGTGTCGAAACGCCCCTCCCGAAAACGGCGACTTACTGCGACAGCACCTTGTTGACCAGGCGGACGGCGCTGTTCGGGAGGAACTTGGAGGCGTTGCCGAGGAACGTGGTCTGGGCGCCGACCGAGTAGCTGGTGCGACGGGTCAGCAGGTCGACGCGGTTCGGGTGCACCGACTCCCACACCTTCTCGGCGACGTCCTCGGGGGTGAGCCGCACGCCGAGGGTCTGCGTCGACTTCGCGTCGGTGTCGGCGAGCGCGGTCTTGGCCCAGAGCGGCCAGATCGAGACGGCGCGGATGTCGTCGTGCTGCCATTCCAGTTCCAGCGCCTCGGTGAGGCCGCCGACGAAGAACTTGGTGGCGCTGTAGACGGCGATGCCGGGCTGGCCGTAGATCGCCGAGGCCGACGCGATGTTCACCAGGTGCGCGCCGGGGGTCGCCTTGAGGTAGGGGTGGGCGGCCTGCGCGCCGAGGGCGACGCCGAGGGCATCGATGTCGATCTGTGCCTTGATCGCCTCGGGGGTGATGTCGGCCAGGTCGCCGGAGATCAGGATTCCGGCGTTGTTGTCGAGGACGTCGAGACGGCCGTCGGTGTGCGAGGTGAAATCGGCCAGCGCGTCGGCCCACTGCTGCGGCTCGCGGACGTCGAGCTTGCCGGTGATGAAGTCCGGGTTCTCCGCCTTCGCAGCGGCGAGGGCGTCGTCGCTGACGTCGTAGATCCCCACGGTCCAGCCCTCGCTGGCGAAGCGCTTGGCCGTCGCCAGACCGATGCCGGCGGCACCTCCGGAGATGAAGATCGATGACATGAGTTCCTCCACTCGTCCCGCGCGCAGGGCGTGTCCCTCCGCAAAACTTACTGATCAGTAACGGTTCCAGACGCCTCGACCCGGGCGCAACCCGGTGATAACGTGACAATAGATGTTGTAACAATGAAGTCCGTCACACGACGGGCTCGCGCACACGACGTCCCCAATGGAGGTGGACGACATGACTGTCACCGTGAACAACGACGTTCTCACCAGCCTGCAGGATGACGGACCGAACGAGGTCTCGGAACGACTGCTGGCCTCGGCCGCCCGGCTGTCCCGCAACGCGATGACCGAGATCGACTGGTCGCTGCCGATGGACCCGGACAAGTACGGCTGCAGCCCGGAGTGGAGTTCGCTCTACGGCACCGACTACTGGAACGAGATGTCCGAGGAGCAGCGGATCTCGCTGACCCGGCACGAGTTCGCGTCGATCATGTGCATCGGTATCTGGTTCGAGATGATCCTTCAGGAGATGGTCGTCCGCGACCAGTACCTGGGCCAGTATCACTCGCCGGAGTTCCAGTTCGCGCTCACCGAGATCGCTGACGAGTGCCGTCACTCGATCATGTTCGCCAAGGCATCGGAGAAGATGGTGGGCCGGTCGTACCGGCCGGGGCGCACGGTCGGACGGCTCGGCAAGTTCTTCAAGGCGACGGCCAAGAACGAGGTCGCCTACGCCGGGATCCTGGTGGCCGAGGAGGTGCTCGACGTCTTCCAGCGCGGCTGCATGCGCGACGATCGCGTCCTCCCGTTCATCCGGACCGTGAACGAGATCCACGTCCTCGAAGAGTCGCGCCACATGAAGTTCGCGCGCGAAGAGGTGCGCGAGTCGGTGCAGGGGATCAGCCGGTTCCGCCGCCAGTTCAGCGCGCTTTACGTCGCCCTCGGCGCGTACATGATCGTCACCAACCTGATCCAGCCGCAGGCCTACGCCGACGCCGGGCTCGACGCCGACCGCGCCGTCGCCGAGGCCGGCGCCAACGCGCACTTCCATTCGATGATCCGCAGCAGCTGTGCGCACCTCATGGAGTTCCTCGACGAGGTCGGACTGCTCACCAAGCCGGCGATGCGGTACTATCGCGCCGCCCACATGCTGTAACGGAGCGACGATGGTCTTCGTCATCACGCAGTCGTGCTGCAGCGACGCCGCGTGCGTCGCCGTCTGCCCGGTGAACTGCATCCATCCGACGCCCGAGGAACGCGGCTTCGGTACCTCCGACATCCTGCACGTCGACCCGCAGGCCTGCATCGACTGCGGTGCGTGCGCCGACGCGTGCCCGGTGAACGCGATCTTCCCGGCCGACAGGCTCGGCCCGCGCGAGGCGATCTTCGCCGAGATCAACGCCGACTACTACGCGAACAACCCGCACATCTCGTCCGGGTGGAGCGATGTGGTCTATCCGGACCTGCCGCGGCTGCCGGACGGCCTGCGCGTGGCCGTGGTCGGCACCGGTCCGTCCGGCGGCTACGCCCTGCGGACCCTCCTGAACCGGACTCGCGCGCACGTCACGGTGATCGACCGGCTGCCCACACCGGGTGGCCTGGTCCGCGCCGGGGTGGCGCCGGATCACCCGAGCACCAAGGACGTGATGCGCACCTTCGACATCCTCTACCGGGATCCGAAGGTGACCATGGCGACCAACGTGGAGGTCGGGGACGACGTCGAGGCCGGCCAGATCACGCCCGCCGAACTGGCCGAGCACTTCGACGCCGTCTTCTACGCGGTCGGCGCATCCCAGAGCCGCCGCCTCGGGATCGAGGGGGAGGATCTGCCCGGATCGACCTCGGCGACCGATCTGGTGGCCTGGTACAACGCGGTGCCGGGCGCGCCCGGCCCCCGGATCCCGGCGCACGGCACCGGCCGCGCCGTGATCGTCGGCACCGGCAACGTGGCGCTCGACGTCGCCCGCATCCTGGTGTCGCCGCCGGAACTGCTGGCCCGCACCGACATCGCCGACCGCGCCCTGGCGCTGCTTCGGGAACAGAACATCCACGAGGTGGTCGTGCTCGGCCGCCGCGGCCAGGAGTCCGCGGCCTACACCACTGCCGAATACCGCGCGCTGTCGGTGATCCCGGGCGTGGAGGTGGTCGTGCACGACGACGCCGACGGGCCGCTGCCCGAACTGGACCGGCCGGCGGACCCGGAGAACCGGCGCATCGTCTTCCTCTTCCACACCTCCCCGGTGCGGACCGACGGCGACGGCCACCTGGAGACGGTGACGGTGCGGACCGGCGAGCGCGAACATCCGATCGCGGCCGACCTGCTGGTGCGCTCCATCGGCTACCGGTCGGCGCCGATCGGCGGCCTGCCGTTCGACGCCGACGCCGGCTACTTCCCGAACGTCGACGGACGGGTGATCGGTGCCGACGGCGAGCCGCTGCCGGGTACCTACGTCCTCGGCTGGGCCGGCCGCGGTTCCACCGGCGGCATCGGTGCGAACAAACTGCAGGCGACCGCGACGGTCGAGAGGTTCATCGACGACGTGGTGAACGGCGGAATCGTGCGGCCGACGTCGGAGCCGGAGGCGTTCGACGCCCTGCTGCGCCGCCGGAAGCGGGCCGTCGTCGGATACCGCGGTATCCTGGCGATCGACCGCCGGGAGCGGGAGAATGGGCGGCAGCAGGGGCGCCCGCGGGTGAAGTTCACGGAGGTCTCCGACATGCTCTCGGCCGCAGGCCGCCGCAAACGCTGACGGAAGGAGAGTGACCGGGATGTTCGGCATGAAGGGGCGCAACGAGCGCATGCACGACGCCGAGCTGGCGCAGGCGCGCGAGCAGGCCGAGGCCGCCGTCCGCGACACCGAGACCGACGATTCGTTCACCGATCCGGACGAGCCGCTGGAAGCCGAAGAGGAACCGACCGCGCCGGAGTGACCCTGCCCGGGTCCACCGAGGCCGGCGGCTACCGGGCCCGGGCGGCGCCGTCCGCGTCCAGCCGCTTGCGCCGGGCTTCACCGTCGAACGACCAGGTGCCGTAGAAGACCGAGCACACGGCGACGATCGCGAACCCGATCAGCCCGGCGATCGCCTGCGTCGTGAGCCCGGTTCCGCACCAGGCCAGAACCGTCAGTGCCGCGAGCCAAGCCCCGCGCCACGCGATCCCGCGCACCGTGACATCGCGGTTCCTTGTCAACACCATCGTCGCTCCCGTTCTGTGCGGTATCGCGTACCGGCTCACGTGATCATCCGGGGCGGCGCGGCGCCGCAAGCGTCGCTGAGGTGAATACGCGCAGGTAGATTCGTCGAAACCGGTTTCTGGTCCAGAAATCTTGCGACCGTCGGATACCGGCCCGGTGGGCGCCGGCATGCCGGACCGGAATGCGGTCCGGAGGCCGCGCCGCCGTGGAAGGCGCTTTCCCGGCGCGGCGCTCAGCGCCTTCTTACCTGGGAGGGTTAAGACTAGTAGCCATGCGGATTCTTGTGGTCGACGACGATCGTGCCGTCCGGGAGTCGCTGCGCCGCTCCCTGACCTTCAACGGCTACACCGTGGAGACGGCCGGCGACGGGCTGGAGGCACTGGAGAAGGTGGTGGCCGATCGGCCCGACCTGATGGTGCTCGATGTGATGATGCCGCGCCTGGACGGACTCGAGGTGTGCCGCCGGCTCCGTTCGGCGGGCGACGACCTGCCGATCCTGGTGCTGACCGCGCGCGACTCGGTGTCCGAGCGGGTGAGCGGCCTGGACGCCGGTGCCGACGACTACCTGCCCAAACCCTTCGCCATGGAAGAACTGCTCGCGCGGCTGCGGGCCCTGTCCCGGCGCACCACCCGTGACGACGACCTGGACTCCGAGGCCATGAGCTTCGAGGACCTGACCCTCGATCCGGTGACCCGTGAGGTGACCCGCGGTGAACGGCAGATCAGCCTCACCCGCACCGAATTCGCGCTGCTGGAGATGCTGATGAGCAATCCGCGCCGTGTGCTCACCCGCAGCCGGATCCTGGAGGAGGTCTGGGGCTACGACTTCCCGACCTCGGGGAACGCGCTGGAGGTGTACATCGGCTACCTGCGCCGCAAGACCGAGGCCGACGGCGAGTCGCGCCTCATCCACACCGTCCGCGGCGTCGGCTACGTGCTCCGCGAGAACGCGCCGTAGCTCATGGGTCCCTTCGGGCGCGGCCTGACCCGCCGCGCGCACGCGGCCAAGCGCACCATGCGCGACCCGCTGCCGCTGACCCGCTCGGTGTCGCTCCGCAGCCGCGTCGCGCTGCTCGCGGCGGCCGTCGTGGCGCTCAGCGCGATGCTGATGGCCGGGGCCACCTACGTCTTCGTCTACCGCGCGCTGTATCAGGACGTGGACACCCAGCTCACCGCGCGCGCCGACGGGATGACGGCGCTGGCCACCACCGGACAACTCGCGGCCGACCCCAAGCGGCTGCTCGCCGGCACCGTCTTCTCCACCAACATCACCATCGCGCTGGTGCAGCCGGACGGGCACGCGTACGGGGTGGGCGACGTCCCCTTCGAGGAGGCCGAACGCAAGATCGCCGCCTCGACCAATCCGCCAGGCAAGCTCAACCAGAGCCTGCGCACGGTCGGCAACTACCGGGTGCTCGCCCGCAAGCTGTCCGACGGCACCACGCTGGTGCTGGCCCAGAGTCTGGACCACACCGACGCCATCCTGCGGCGACTCGCCTCGGTGCTGTTCGTGGCCGGCGGGATCGGCGTCGTCTTCGCGGTGGTGGCCGGCACCGTCGTCGCTCGCGGCGGATTGAGACCCGTGGCCCGGCTCACCGAGGCCGCCGAACGGGTCGCGCGAACGCAGGATCTACGGCCGATGCCGGTGGTCGGGCGCGACGAGCTGGCCCGTCTCACCGAGGCGTTCAACGCGATGCTGGCCGCGGTGGCGGAGTCGCGGGACAAACAGGCGCGGCTGGTCGCCGACGCCGGCCACGAACTCAAGACGCCGCTCACCTCGCTGCGCACCAACCTGGAACTGCTGATCGCCGCGTCCGAACCGGGCGCGCCGCCGGTGCCCGCCGCCGACATGATCGAGCTGCGCTCGGATGTCGTCGCCCAGATCGAGGAGTTGTCGACGCTGGTGGGCGACCTGGTCGACCTGGCCCGCGAGGACTCCCACGACGCGGTCTTCGAGGAGTGCGACCTCGAGGAGATCATCGACGAGTGCCTGGTCCGGGTACGACGACGCCGCACCGACGTCGACTTCGAGGTGTCGACCCAGTCGTGGTTCGTCTTCGGCGAGGTCAGCGGGCTCTCCCGGGCGGTGCTGAACGTGCTCGACAACGCCGCGAAGTGGAGTCCGCCCGGCCGCGCGGTGCAGGTCCGGCTGCGCCAGACCGGCCCGGAGACCGCCGAACTGACCGTCGCCGACGCGGGTCCGGGCATCCCGCCGGAGGATCGCGAGCTGGTGTTCGAGCGTTTCTACCGAGCGGCGTCGACCCGGTCCATGCCGGGCTCCGGCCTGGGCCTGGCGATCGTGCGGCAGGTGGTGGAGCGCCTCGGTGGCCGGGTGCGGGCGGAGCAGTCCGAACAGGGCGGCGCCCTGATCCGCATGACCTTCCCCGGCCTGCCCATCCACACCGAACCCGACCCTGTGCTGGTCCCGCGGTAGTACCTTGTCATGCCGCTGCGGTTACCGCCGAGCCCATCACCAGCCCGTTGAGCCGCCGCCGAGCCCATCACCAGCCCGTTGAGCCGCCGCCGAGCCCATCACCAGCCCGTTGAGCCGCCGCCGAGCCCGATAGGGCGAGGTGGCGAGTCGAATCGCCCACCAGTCCCAGGAGCCCACCGGGCCGCCGCCGGCTGGTTGAGCCGGTCAAGCCCTTCGACTTCGCTCAGGAACCACCGCCAGGCGTAGAGCGTGTCGAAGCCCAACCCACGACACCGAGTCCGATGACAGGAACCACCGAGCTACCTCACAGGAAAGTGTCTTAGGGTGGTGCGCATGACAGACCGGGGACCCAGCGACGCGCAGACGCCGCATGATCCGAATCCCTATGCACCCGATTCTCGAGCGGACCTGCATGACGGTCACGCCGAGTCGAGACCGTTCACCCCCTACGAGAACGTTCCCGGAGCGGCCGCGCCCCCGCCGCCCATGACCGGCCCGCAGCCCACCCTCCCGTACGGCCCGGGCACCTATGGCCCAGGCACTCAGGGCACCAGCAGCCCTTACGGCCAGGAGCCCTACGGCACCGGCGCTTTCGGCGTCGCGCAGCCGCCCGCCGGGCCGCCGCCCGCACCACCGGGCACGGGCGGGCCGTCGTCGAACGGCGGCGGCCGTGGCCGCGGCCCGCTGTGGATCGCGTTGATCGCGATCCTGGCGTTGGTCGCCGGTGTGGTCGGCGGCGTCATCGGCGTCGTGGCGACCCGGGACTCGACCTCCTCGAGCTCCACCGACGTCGTCGCGGCCGGGTCGCCGAGTGCCCGCGTCACCACGCAGCCCCCGGCCAAGCCGGGTTCCGTGCAGGACGTCGCCGCGCGGACCCTGCCTGCCGTGGTGTCCATCCTGGTGACGGTGGGCCGCGAATCGGGCTCGGGTTCCGGCGTCGTCCTCAACTCCGACGGCACCATCCTGACCAACAACCACGTGGTCTCGGCGGGCGGCAGCACCCCCGCGCAGGAGGTGCTGGTCAGCTTCAGCGACGGCACCGTGTCCAAGGCCCGCGTGATCGGCACCGACCCGACGTCGGACATCGCCGTCATCAAGACCGAGAAGACCGGCCTCACCCCGATTCCCATCGGCACGTCCGACAACCTGTCGGTCGGCCAGGACGTGATCGCGATCGGCTCGCCGCTCGGCCTGGAGGGCACGGTCACCACCGGCATCATCAGCGCGCTCAACCGTCCGGTGTCCACCTCGGGCGCCGACGGTTCCACCGAATCGGTGATCGACGCGATCCAGACCGACGCCGCCATCAATCCGGGCAACTCCGGTGGTGCGCTGGTCAACGCCTCCGGCGCGCTGATCGGTATCAACACCGCGATCGCCACGCTGGGCGCTTCGGAGGGCTCCTCCGGCTCCATCGGTCTCGGTTTCGCCATCCCGATCGACCAGGCGATGCGCGTGGCCAACCAGCTGATCAAGGGGGAGAAGGTGACGCGCGCCAGCCTCGGCGTCAACGTGCGGCCCAGCACCGACGCAACCCAGCCGGGCGCGCTGGTCGCAAGCGTCGTCCGCGGCGGTTCCGCCGCACAGGCCGGTATCCCGGAGGGCGCGTTGATCACCGCCGTCGACGACCGCAAGATCCCGTCGTCGGAGGCGCTGGTGGCTTCGATCCGGTCGCATGCGCCCGGTGACACGGTGAAGATCACCTACACCGACCGGGGCCGTCAGCAGACCGCTACGGTGAAACTCGGATCGTCCTGACACCTGCGAGGAGATGACCATGATCGACGCACCCGACATCGACGAGTTCGAGGCCGACGCCGCCGCGCTGGCTGCCGACAGTATTCCGGCGGAGGCACTGCTCCGTGCGCTGGTCGTCGTGGTCGACGACGAGGGCGATGCCGGCCGGCTCGGCCCGCTGGTGTGCGAACTCCTCGAAGAGGGGGAGTACCACGTCGACGCGACGGTGACCGTCTCCGAGGACGAGGTGGAGATCCGCAACGCGCTGAATACCGCGGTGATCGGCGGCGTTGATCTGGTGGTCTCGGTCGGCGGCGTGGGTGTGCGTGCCCGCGACGTGACGCCGGAGGCCACCGAGCCGGTGCTCGATCGTCGGCTGCGCGGTATCGAGGAGGCGCTGCGGGCGTCCGGGCTGTCGGCCGGCGCCACCGACGGTGGCCTGTCCCGTGGCATGGCGGGGATCTCCGGCCAGACCCTGGTGGTGAACCTCGCCAACTCGCGCGCCGCCGTCCGCGACGGGATGGCCACCCTGATTCCGCTGTCGCACTACATCATCGATCAGATCAGTGAATTCTGACGCACCCAGGGACTATTCCTTGGACGAACCTGAGTGGCGCCGCAAGCGACGGCTCGAAGAGATTTTTGGGGATCTGCTTCCGGATCAGGTCACCAAGGATGGTGACACTCCTCACACTGCGCGCGATCGTCACTGGTTCGACCAAAACCGGCCCCCTCACTACGAGTAGTGCCTGGCCAGGGCCTATAAATAAAACGCAATATGACCGCAAATCGCACGCAATGCGCCGTTCATCGTCTGATACCTGGAAGTAACAAAGTGCCTCGTTGATCCGATGGCGGCGGGTGCCTCGCATCGGTTACCGTTCTCGCGACGGGTGTCACTCAGGGAACTCTTACCCGGGGGCGCTTCTCAGTAGACACTTTCCCCGAACGAGGAGAATCAGATATGCGCAAGAACCTAATGCGCAATAGCGTGATCGCCGGTGCGATCGCCGCAGTCGGTGCCGCAGGCATCCTGTCCGGTGCGGGCGAGGCCTCGGCCCTGCCGAACGGCTTCAAGAGCTCCACCGGTATCGACGGCCAGAAGGTCACCATCAAGCGCACGGGTGAGCACTCGCGCATCATGCCGTCGGTCGCGAACAACGGTGCGGGCCGCGCTGCGGCCGTCTCCGGCACCTACAAGGCGACTCTGAGCAAGGGTGCAGGTCACATGACCGTCGGTTACCTCGTCGGCTGCCAGGTCGACATCACCGGGCTGCAGGGCGGGCTGTCGGGGTCGATCGGCCTCGCGGGCGGCTCGCTGAGTGGTTCGGTCTCTGTCCCGCTGACTCCGGGCCAGGTCGCGTTCATCAACTCGGACGCGATGAGCATCAAGAAGGGCAAGGCCACCCTGATGGTCGACAACTTCTACATCAACGTCGAGCAGTGCGGTGGCTACGCCTCTGCCCGCTCGGTGGTACGCGTGATGGCGGCCGAGGGCATGTCGACCGACGACGATCAGCTCTCCGGCGACAGCGGCTTCGTCCAGACCACCCTGTACGGCGCCCCGTTCAGCCTGGGCTGACCCGACCATTCGCGAAAAGGACCTGACACATGAAGAACCTGAACAAGCGCGTGGTGACCGTGGCCGCCGTGGCCGGGGCCGCGCTGGTCGCCGTCACCGGTACCGCTGGCGTCGCGGACGCCCAGAAGCTCCCGGGCGCCACCAAGACCCGCAGCTTCGACGAGGGCAGCATCACCATGCGGCTCTACGACGAGTCGGCCCGCATCGAGCGCGCCGTGACCAACGTCCCGACCTCTCGTGAAGTCTGGGTCTCCGGCAAGGTCGCCGTTACCACCAAGGGCGGCGTCAAGGGCGGTAACATCAACGTCGGCTACCTCATCGGGTGCCAGCTCAACTTCGGCGCCAGCGTCGGTGGTAGCGGACAGTACGATGTTCCATTCGGCCCCTTGGCGGCGCAGGACGCTAAGCCTGGCTGGAATTCGGACAACGTGCCCGGCGTCAACGGCGGCTTCGAGCTGTCGCCAGGCAAGGCCGCGTATGTGCCGATCATCAAGACCTCGATCAACGGCAATGATGTCAACAGCTTCAACTTCAATCAGGCGCGCGGCGGCGTGGCGTACAGCCAGGAGCGCTTCGGCGTGGACGGCTGCGCTGGGCACGCCGAGGGCATGGCCAAGGTGACTGTCCGGGTTGCCACCGACACCTTTAAGGGCAACATCACCATGTACGGCAAGCCCTTTAGTCTCGGATAAGCCATGATCGTACGCAAGCGCACCGCCCGAGTGGCCGCCGTTCTCGCGACGGCCGGGGTAGCCGTGGCCTCCCTCGTTGCCGGTGTCGGCGCGGCGGATGCCGCACGGCTTCCGGGTGCCCACCTGAGCAAGAAGGTTCCCGGCGGCAGCGTCGGCATCCGGCTGTTCGATGAGAGCTACACCGTTCAACGCGCCGTGACCAATACCCCGCTGAGCCGCGAGGTATGGGTTTCCGGCAAGGTCAAGGTGACCACGAAGGGTGCAGTCGAAGGTGGGACTGTCACTACGGGCTATCTGATCGGATGCCAGCTCAACTTCGGCGCCAACATGGGTGCCAAAGGCAAGGGCGGGATCACCACTGATCAGCTCACCAATGGTGTCACCAGCATCACCGAACTGATCGATACCAAGACGAGCAAGACGAACATCAACGGCGGATTCGCGATCGGACCCGGCCAGGCGATGTTCGTGCCCATCATCAAGACCACGATCGACGGCACCACGGTCAACAGCTTCACCTTCAAGGATCCCCGCGGCGGCGTCGCCTACAGCCAGGAGCGTTTCGGCGTCGACGGCTGTGCCGGTTTCGCACAGGCGCGGGCCCTCGTGAACGTTCAGGTCTCGTCGGACGACTACAAGGGCAACATCACGTTGTTTGGAGCGCCGTTCAGCCTCGGCTGACCGCTTCTCCGCGATACCCGGTTCGGGCCCCGTCTCTTCGTGAGACGGGGCCCGAGCCATATCGTCGTCCGAGGTGTTCCCCGCCTTGCCGGTCCGGCGGTAGCTCTCGCCTCGCCCTTGCGGGCTCGGCGCGGCTCAGCCGGCGGTAGCCGGCGCCACCCCCGAGTCCCCGCAGGGCGAGGGCCATGTCGCCGAGTGGTCAGGCGGCGTGGTCGGCCGGGTTCTCCGGGTCGGCCCAGAGTCGCGTGAGTCCGAGTCGGGGTTCGAGTTCCTTTTCGATGATCGAGCGGGAGTCGTTGCGCCGTACCGCATCGTGGGTGGCGGGGGTGCCGGGTGGGTGTGGTGGCCCGTGGACGCGGTCGGCGATCTGTTCGGCGAGTCGCTGTGGATGGTGCAGCGGATTGAGATTCCAGGGGCGACGGGCGCCGGTGGGCCGCCACACCATGCGTCCGGCGTCGCGACCGGTATGCAGGATGTCGGTGGTCCAGTGACCAGGCAGTGGACCTTCGGCGCGGTTGTGGCCACCGCATGCGGCGCCGAGGGCGTCGATGTCGGTGCGTCCGTCGTTTTCCCAGCGGGGTGAGTGGTGGGCTTCGGTGCGGGCGAAGGGCATGTCGCAGGCCGGTGCGGTGCAGCCGCGATCGCGGGCGAACAGCATGAGCCGTTGTGCCTTGGAGGCGGAGCGCCGTCCACGCCCGAGGTAGAGCGGCTGGCTGGTGTGGTCGCGGAAGACGGCCAGGTACGGCCGCGCCTGGTTCCGGGAGGCGAGTTCGATCAGGTCGCTGACCGGGATGAGGGTGCCGGTGGCGGACTGGGCGATCCCAGCGTGACGGGCGAGGTCGGCGTCGGACACGGTGATCACCAGATCGGTGGAGATGGTGCCGGGCTTGCCCAGGCCCCCGTGGGCGATCACGAAGTCGAGGGCCGCCTCGAAGGCGTCGTGACGGCGTTGCCCGGGGGCGCGGGTGTCGCGTTCCCGGGCGGCGGCCAGAGCGTCGGCGTCGGGTTCGTCGCCGGCCGGGTGCGGGGAATCGGGATCGGCGGGGTTGTTGACCCCCGGGGCGGCCCACGTGGTGAGGATGAGGTCCAGCTTGGCGCGCGCGGACGGGGTCAGGTGTCCGTCGATCTCCGACATCAGGTCGTCGTCCTGGCCGTATACGGTCAGATCCCGCTGGCGTTGCCGATCCTCAGGATCGGTGTAGTCCCCATCGGGGTTCAGATACGCCAGCAGATGCGCTCCCACGCGGGCCAGATCCTTGGGGTTGAGGTCTTTCGCCGCCTGGACCAGACGCTCCTCGGCATCGGCAATCACCTGCGGGCCGAGGCATTCGGGGATCTTCGCCAGGACCGCGGAGATCACCTCCACGTGCCGGGCACTGATCAGGCCGTCGGCGACAGCCACGGCGGCCGCGGGCATCACCGGATCCAGTGTCTCGCCGGTCAAAGCCGTCCGATGGGCGAGGCGATTGGCCAGGGCGGTGCGGGCCCGGGCCTGACCCAGCCCGAGGCGGTGCCCGTAAGCGAGGTAGCTGATCATCGTCAGATACCCGGTGGCGCGATCGACCGAGCGGTCATTGCACTCGGCATACAGGCCGGCGGAGAGCCCGTCGTGGCGGCGCCGGACCCGTTCGGAGATCTCGGCCATATCGGCGACCTGCCGCACCGACCCAGACGCCAGCGGCGTGTCACCGAGCACTGCCATCGCCGTGTCGACGATCTGCCACAACAACATCGGATCATCCGGAAGAGACACACCGGCCGCGGTTTCCAGCTGATCGGGGGTGAGCGGGACGGCACCGGCGTCGTCGAGCCCGACCGGTGTGTCATCACCGAAATACATCGACCCTCACCCCCCTGCTGAGCTTCCGATAGAAATCGCTCATACGTTCGAATTCTGCCTTCAAACTACGCCTTACCACCGTGATGTGCAAGTGTTCGAACGGGTGGAGTCCGGTGGTGGCGGAGCCTGATCTCGACTCCGCTCGATCGGCGTGGGGCGGGCGGATCCGGAGAACTCGGCGTTCTTCCCGGCCTGGCGTGACGGTGATCCTGGTGTGAGGACGGTGGTGGGTTCGCGGATCGAGGGGATCGGTCGTCAGCGGGTGGAGCCCAGCTTCTTGCTGGCGGTGGTCGACCGGATGGTGTCGGTGCCCGATGCCGCTGCTGTCGCGGCGATCGCCCATTTGGAGGCGGTGACCGGCCGGCGTGCTGGTGCGTCGACCGGGACCGGGTTGTGGGCGGCGTACCGGATCGTGGGCGAGTTGCGGGATGCGGGTCGTACCGGGAGTGTGGTGGCTCTTCTGTGTGATTCCGGTGATCGCTATGTGAATAAGTACTACTGCGCGGACTGGCTGGTGGATGAGGGGCTGGATCCTGCGCCGTACGCGGCGCGGCTGGAGCGGTTCTTCGCCGGGGGCGGGCTTGACTAGGGCGCGTTTCGACACGGGCTCGGCTAGCGCCTCGCCCGGCTCAACGGGCTGTGCGGGGCGTTTCGGCACGGGCTGTGCGAGGTGTTTCGCCCGGCTCAACGGGCTGTGCGGGGCGTTTCGGCACGGGCTGTGCGAGGTGTTTCGCCCGGCTCCAACGGGTTGTGCGAGGCGTTTCGACACGGGCTCGGCTAGCGCCTCGCCCGGCTCAACGGGCGAGGCGGGGGCGTTTCGAGACGGCGGTGTGTGGGGGCGGCGGGGGCGTTGCGAGACGGCGGTGTGTGGGGGCGGCGGGGGCGTTGCGAGACGGCGGTGTGGGGGTGCGGGGGCGTCTCGACACGGCTCAGCGGCATAGGCGGCCCGCCCGCCGGTGAGGAACCCTTCGGCAAGCTCAGGATGAACTTCGTGACGAACCGTGTCGAAACGACCTCGATCAGCGGCGGTAGCGGTCCAGGTTTCCGCTGAGTTCGGTGAAGACGTCGTGGTTCAGGCGGAAGGCCCGGCGGACCTCGTCGACCACGGTGAGCCGTTGCTCGTCGGTGAGTGTCGCGCCGATCGCGTCGAGCTTCACCCGGTACTCGTCCTTGTACGGCTTGCTCTTGCCGATCTCGGCGAAGTCGTAGAAGGCGAGGCCGGCGCCGTCGAGCCCGAAGGCCCGGTCCAGGATCTTGCCGACCGCCTGGCCGCCGGAGAGATCGCCCAGATAACGGGTGTAGTGGTGGGCCAGGTACTGCCCGCCCCAGGCGGCGCTGGCCGCGATGGTGGCGGCGTACGCGTTGGCCGCCGCGGAATCGGTCTCGTGCGACTCGCCCGGTGCCCAGTAGTCCAGGTCCGCGTCGATCGCGGCCAGTCGTTCCAGTCCGGCGTCGATCACCGGGCCGGCGACGGGATCGTCGGTGAGCTCACGGCCCAGCCGTTCCAGCGTCGCGTACACCGGGCGGAGTGCTCGCAGGTAGTCGGCGTAGCCGGTCCGATTGACGTGTCCGCCGAGCAGCTGATCCATGAACGCCGAGTGCTCGGCCTCATCGTGCTCGATGGCCGAACCCTGCTTCATCGCGGCGGACAGGGTGAGTCCGGCCAGCTCGGCGGGTTCCAGCGGGGTCGTGGTCATGGCACTAAGGGTACCCTGTGCTGATCGCGGGGGTCAGAGCGAGTGGCGCGGCCCTTCCGGCGGGTACTGGCCGGCGGCCGGATCGGGCAGGCCGGGTGCCGGTGCGGGGGCGGCCGGGCGGTTCGCGCCGAGCAGGTCGCGGATCTCGGTGAGCAGGCCGACCTCGGTCTGCTCGGCCTCTTCCTCGGCCGACGCCGAGCGGCGGGCGGCCGCCAGCTCGTTGAGCTTGTTGTACGGCACGATGATCAGGAAGTAGACCACCGCAGCGACGATCAGGAAGTTGATGAACGCGGCGATCACGGCTCCGAAGTCCATCACCGTGGACGGCGAGTTGTCGACCAGCTGATAGGTCAGGCCACAGACCTGGACGGCGGCGGCCTGCGCCTTGTCGGCGCCGGTGGCCATCGTCTGGCCACAGTCCTGGCCGGTGGGGATCGCGGCCAGCAGCGGGCTGATGATCTTGTCGGTGAACGCGGTCACGATCGCGGTGAACGCGGCGCCGATGATGACGGCGGTGGCCAGTTCGACGACGTTGCCGCGGAGGATGAATTCCTTGAAACCCTTGAGCACGGGTCGAGTGTAACTCAGTGAATCACCAGCGTCAGGGCGTTAGCCAGCCCGGCGGCGGCCACCCGGTGCGCCGCGTCCTCGCCCATCGCGAGCAGCACCGGCGCATCCGCGGCGGCGACGGCCGATCGCGGCGGGGCCGCGGGCACGGCCACCACGGCCCCGGCCGCGAGCAGGTGGGCGTCCTCATCGAGCACGTCCACGACGTCCCCGGACCGCAGCAGCCCGGTCACCGCGGCGTCGGCCGGACGGACGGGAACCAGTCGTGCCCGCGGATCTCCGGTCACCGCCGACGGCAGCCGGGAGCCGAGCAGCCGCGTCGCGGTGAGGGCTTCGCCCGCGGCGACGGCACCGGTCAGCCGCGAGCCGGTGGCCTCCCGTTTCTCATGCAGTGCGCCGAGCGCGACGTCCCGGGGGACGCGGGTGACGCGCAGGTCATCGTCGGACAGCACGACGCCCGGCCGCAGATCCCGCGCCGCGACGACGACGGTCCGATCCCGTCCGTCGGCCGGCCGGGCGACGAACAGTGCGGCCGCCGCCAGTACGCAGACGACGGCGATCGCCCGGCGGACGGTGGCCGCGCGGACCCGGGACAGCGAACCGGTGGTGATCGGAGTTCTCATGCTTCGACGCTGA
This sequence comes from Gordonia sp. PP30, assembly GCF_023100845.1. NCBI lineage: Bacteria > Bacillati > Actinomycetota > Actinomycetes > Mycobacteriales > Gordoniaceae > Gordonia > Gordonia sp. PP30. The sequence goes on from NZ_CP095864.1 coordinate 970,494, forward strand.
CACCGATCGCCGCCGCCTGCGACCGGCTGTCCACAGGCCCGTACGAGTGGATGCGAAGATGTCCACATGGTGCAGGGACGACTTTCGAGCTGGATCTCCCGTGATGTCAGCGGCGGCGTCCTGCTGGTGATCGCCGCCGTGATCGCCCTCGTCTGGGCCAATTCGCCCTGGCGAGCGGCCTATCACTCCCTGTTGGAGACCGAGGTGGGGCCGTCGTCGCTGCACCTGCGGCTGACGCTCGGGGAGTGGGCCGCCGACGGCCTGCTGGCCCTGTTCTTCTTCATCGTCGGGATGGAACTCAAGCACGAATTCGTGGCCGGCAGCCTGCGCAATCCGCGCCGCGCCGGGGTCCCGGTCGCCGCCGCGGTCGGCGGCATGGTGGTGCCCGCGCTCTGCTACGCGGCGATCGTCGGCCCGTTCGACGGCGACGCCGTCGGCGGCTGGGCCATTCCGTCGGCCACCGACATCGCCTTCGCGCTCGCGGTGCTGGCGATCTGCGGGCGCGGGCTGCCGATCGCGCTGCGCGTGTTCCTGATGACCCTGGCCGTGGTCGACGACCTGCTCGGCATCGCCGTGATCGCCACCGTCTACACCGAGCACATCGACCTGCCACTGCTTCTCGCGGCGCTCGGCTGCGTCGTCGTCTTCGGCCTGCTGGTGCGGGCCCGCCGCCTGTACTGGTGGCTGCTGGTGCCGATCGCGGTCCTGACGTGGGGCCTGGTGCACGCCTCCGGGGTGCACTCCACCGTGGCCGGGGTACTGCTCGGGTTCACCGTCCCGGCGGTCGCGCGGCACGGCGAGGCGCTGCCGCGGGCGATCGTCGGGGCGCACGCGCTGACGCCGTGGTCGTCGGGCGTGGCACTGCCGCTGTTCGCGTTCGCCGCGGCCGGGGTGACCGTGGTCGGGGTCGGACACATCGTGCAGCCGGTGAGCGTCGGCGTGGTCGTGGGCCTGGTGGTGGGGAAGGTGGCCGGCGTCCTCGGCACCACCTGGCTGGTCACCCGGTTCACGCCGCTGCGCCTGCCCGATGCGATCGGCCTGCGCGACCTGCTGCCGATCGGTTTCCTCTGCGGCATCGGTTTCACCGTCGCCCTGCTGATCGCCGAGCTGTCGTTCCCGGACGAGTCCGCAGGCGGGCACACCGCCGCGGCCAAGGTGGGCATCCTGGTCGGGTCGTTGCTCGCCGCCGTCCTGGGCGGCGCGCTGCTGCGCTGGGATGCGGGCCGGGCCCGCAGCGCGGACATGAATCGCGACGGTGTGCCCGACACGGACACCCGCGCGATCGAATGATCGCACCCCGATTGGCACTCGGAATGATCGAGTGCCAATGCGGGTTACACTGAACACCGATCTTTACCTGATTTCTCGGAGGTATTCGTGCCCACCTACAGCTACGCATGCACCGACTGCGACAACAAGTTCGACGTCCAGCAGTCGTTCTCCGACGATGCGCTGACCACGTGCCCGCAGTGTCAGGGCAAGCTCCGCAAGCTGTTCAACTCGGTCGGCGTGGTCTTCAAGGGCAGCGGCTTCTACCGCACCGACTCCCGCAAGGGCTCGGTGCCGTCGGGGTCGTCCAACTCGTCGTCGAGCAGTTCTTCGTCCGAGAGCTCGTCGTCGAGCTCTTCGTCGCCGGGCACCTCGTCGTCGACGACGTCGACCACCAGCGCCGCCTCCTAGCGTCGGGGCGTTTCGACACGGTCCTCGCCCCAGGGGGCTCGGACCGGCTCAACGGGCTGGTGCTGCGGGCTCGGACCGGCGGGGCGGGCTGGTGCTGCGGGCTCAGCCGGCCGTGGCGGGAACGAAACCCCTCGACGGGGTGAGGATCCAGTGCGCGCGGACGTCGGTCGGGTCCTCCGGCAGGTCGTGCTCCACCAGCTCGCCGTCGTGCACCACCGCCACGATCGCGCCGGGCATCCCGGCGAGCGTCCGGTCGTAGTAGCCGGCGCCGCGGCCCAGCCGCACGCCGCGCCGGTCGGCGGCCACCGCGGGCACCAGGATCAGCTTCGCGTCGACCAGCGTGTCCGGATCGAGGCGCATTCCGTTGGGCTCCAACAGATTCCAGCGACCCTCGCCGAGGTGCCGTTCGCCGCGATAGACACCCCACTCCAGTCGCTGCGGCGGTCCCTCGGGCACGATCGGCAGGATCACCCGCAGCCCACGGTCGGCCAGAGCGTCGAGCATCGGGGTGCCGCCGGGCTCGCGCCGGGTGGCGACATAGGCGGCGACGGTGTCGCCCTCGGCCAGTTCGACGGGCAGCGCGTACATCCATTCGGCCAGGTCGCCGATGGCCTGCGATTCGGCGAACGGGCTCATCGCCGCGCGGGCGGCGAGCAGGCCGGCACGGAGGTCGTTCTTGTCTGCGGGCATCACTCTCACCGTTCGGAATCTCAGTGTTCGTCCAGGACTCGTGTCCGATCCTGCCAGAACCCGCCAGTAAGGTGAGGCTCATGTCGCAGTCGAAAATCCCCCACACCGCGGTGGTGCCCGCGGCCGGTCTCGGAACCCGATTCCTGCCGGCCACCAAGACGGTGCCCAAGGAATTGCTGCCCGTGGTCGACACCCCGGGGATCGAGCTGGTCGCCGAGGAGGCCAAGTCGGCCGGAGCCGAGCGGCTGCTCATCATCACCTCGCCCGGCAAGGACGGCGTGGTGGCGCACTTCGTCGAAGACCTGGTGCTCGAGCACACCCTCTCCTCGCGCGGCAAACAGGCCATGCTCGCCAAGGTCCGCAACGCGCCCTCGTTGCTCCAGGTGGCCTCGGTGGTCCAGGACAAGCCGCTCGGCCTCGGCCACGCCGTCGGGTGCGTAGAGCCCGAACTCCGCGCCGACGAGGACGCCATCGCCGTCTTGCTGCCCGACGATCTGGTGCTGCCCGGCGGGGTCCTGACGCGCATGGCGGAGACGCGTGCCCGCTACGGCGGCAGCGTGCTCTGCGCCATCGAGGTCGGGCCCGACGCCATCAGCTCCTACGGCGTGTTCGACGTCGAGGAGGCCGATCCGGTGACGCCGAACGTCAAACGGGTCAAGGGGATGGTCGAGAAGCCCGCCGCCGCCGATGCACCGTCGAACCTGGCTGCCGCCGGCCGCTACATCCTGGACCGTAAGATCTTCGACGCGTTGCGGGAGATCACTCCCGGTGCGGGTGGGGAACTGCAGCTGACCGACGCGATCGCGCTGCTCATCGCGAAGGGCGAGCCGGTGCACGTCGTGGTGCACGAGGGCACCCGGCACGACCTGGGCAACCCCGGCGGGTATCTGAAGGCCGCCGTCGACTTCGCGCTCGACCGCGACGACTACGGCCCCGAGTTGCGCGAGTGGCTGGAGCAGCGGCTCTCGCAGTAGCCACCGCTTGAGCTCGCCGAAACCCCGCGCGCCTGCCGTCGGGCGCGTCGTCCGTTGATTAACCTCGGAGCCAGCGACGGTGAGGAGAGAACATGCGCTCGGTGCAGGACCAGTTGAGCCTGGTGGCCGCCTCGGTGGTGGCTCCGCGACCGGTCCAGGTGGCGATCTCCGAGGCACAGGGTCTGCTGTGCGCCGAGGAGGTGGTGACCACCGATCCGCTGCCCGGGTTCGATCAGGTGGCGGTCGACGGCTATGCGGTGCGCGCCGTGGACGTGGTGCTCGCCGGGACGCCGGCGCCGGCCGAGATGGCGGACCTGGACGGCGGTGGCATCGAGGTCACCCGGCCCGACGAGAGCGACGATCTGGTGGTGCACCTGCCGGTGGTCGGCGAGGTGGAGTCCGGTTCGCGCACCCCGATCCGGCTGCAGCCCGGGCAGGCGGTACGCGTCCAGACCGGTGCGCCGATGCCGACGCTGGCCGACGCCGTGGTGCCGCTGCGCTGGACCGACGGCGGCGACCAGCGCGTGATGATCGGGCATGCGGTGGAGAGCGGCGAATACGTGCGGCGCATCGGTGACGACGTGATGCCCGGCGATGTCGCGGTGCGCGAGGGCGCGGTGATCGGTCCGGCGCAGGTCGGGCTGCTGGCCGCGGTCGGTCGTTCCCGGGTGCTGGTCCATCCCCGACCGCGGGTCGCGGTGATCTCGGTGGGCAACGAACTGGTCGACATCGATCGCGATCCCGGTCCCGGTCAGGTGTACGACGTCAACAGCTACGCACTGGCCGCGGCGGCCCGCGATGCCGGCGCCGACGTGCACCGCGTCGGCGTCGCCGGCCGCGACAAGGACCGCCTGCGTGAGACCGTCGAGGCGCAGCTGATCCGCTCGGAGATCGTCGTGATCTGCGGCAGCGTCGGCGGCGAGGCCTCGCGCGATGTCGCCGAGGCGCTGGCCGACCTGGGCGACCTGGAGATCGCTCGGATCGCGATGCACCCCGGCTCGGTGCAGGGCTTCGGCCGGCTCGGCCGCGACGAGATCCCGGTGTTCTGGCTGCCCGCCAACCCGGTGAGCGCGCTGGTGACCTTCGAGGTGATGGTCCGGCCGCTGATCCGCATCGCCCTCGGGAAGCGCCAGCCCAAGCGGCGCACGGTCACCGCGCGTACGGTCGGTCCGATCGCGTCGGTCGTGGGCCGTACCGGCTACCTTCGCGGACAGCTGATGCGCGACGAGCGCTCGGGGGAGTACCTGGTCCAGGTCATCGGTGAATCTCCCACGGGGAGTTCGCATCTGCTCGCCGAACTCGCGGAGGCCAACTGCCTGATCATCGTCGACGAGGACGTCGAAGAACTCGAGACCGGCGACCGCGTGGAGGTCATGTTCCTGGCTCAGCGCGGCTGACGAGATGCTGAGCTGGCTGGTCGACTCACCCTCCCATCCCGGCTGGCCCGCGACACTGGGGCCGATCGGCACCGCCGCTGGCGTGGTGACGGCGCGGCCGATCCGCGCGCGCGACGGCCGCGAATGGAGCCGGCTCCGCATCAAGAACCAGAACCTGCTGCTGCCGTGGGAACCCACCGCGCAGGGGTCGTGGGCGCGCAGGCACCAGCCGTCGTCGTGGACGCCGCTGCACTCGGTTCTCAAGGCCGAGGCGCGGCGCGGGAACGTGCTGCCGTTCGTGATCGAGGTGGACGGGCGCTACGCCGGGCAGTTGACCGTCGGCAACATCCAGCGCGGCGCGGTGCGCAGCGCCTGGATCGGCTACTGGGTGGACGAGGACGTCAGCGGCAAGGGCGTCGCCACCGCCGCGGTGGCCCTGGGCGTCGATCACTGTTTCGGCCCGGTCGGGCTGCACCGGCTGGAGGCGACCGTGCAACCGACCAACGGCGCGTCGCAGGCGGTGCTCGCGAAGGCCGGCTTCCGGGAGGAGGGCCTGCTCAAGCGGTACATGGACGTCAACGCCCGCTGGCGCGACCACCTGCTGGTGGCCCTGACCGTCGAAGAGGTGACCGACACGGCGGCTCAGACCCTGATCCGGGCGGGTCGTGCCTGGGCCGTGTAGCGGAGTGGGGGCGTGCGCTTGGCTGGTCGTGCGCGTCATGCCGGTCGACCGACATCTCCGTCGAGACCGCGCTGTACCCGCCCCGCGTGACCGTACTGTGGCGTAGATCGGCCGACCGTCGTCATCACACGTCATCTGCCCAGGTCGCGCTCCGACCCGCCGATTCCTACGCCACGGTAGGGACAGTTGCGCCGGGTACCGGTCTCAGTCGGTGCGCCGTTGCAGCGTGGCGGAGCCCAGGGCCAGCGAGGCGACCGTGAACCCGAGCAGAATCCCGATGTCGCGCCAGAGCAGCCCGGTCGGCGCCGCGTAGTCGCGGATCTGTTCCAGGGCCTGCACCGCGTAGGTGAGCGGCATGACATCGGACAGGTACTGCATCCACGTCGGCAGTTGCGCCCGCGGCACGAACAGCCCGCACACGAAGAGCTGCGGGAACACCAGCGCGGGCATGAACTGCATCGCCTGGAACTCGGTGCGCGCGAAGGCGCTGCACAGCAGTCCGAGCGCCACGCCCAGCACGCCGACCAGGATGCAGACGCCGATCACGCCGCCGACCGTCCCGGCGACGGTCAGATCGAAGGCGCCGAACGCGAGCCCGCACGCGACCGACGCCTGCACCGCGGCGAACAGTGCGAACGCGAGGGTGTAGCCACCCATCAGCGCGCCCTTGCTGATCGGGGTGGAGAGCACGCGCTCGAGGGTGCCGGAGCTGCGTTCGCGGAGCATGGCGATCGAGGTGACCAGGAACATCGCCACGAACGGCAGGATTCCGAGGATCGCGGTGGCGACCCGGTCGAAGGTGCTCGGCTGGCCGGGGAACTGCGGCAGGCCGGAGAACATGTAGTAGAGCAGGGTCAGCAGTACCGCGGGGATGGCGAGCAGCATGACGACGGTGCGCGGGTCGGCACGGAGTTGCTGCAGGACCCGCAGCGTGGTGGCGCCGGTGGTGCGGAGGCTGTTCACGCGGCGTCACCGCCGTGGGTGATGAGATCGAGGAAGGCGGCGTCCAGGCTGGAACATCCGGTGCGGACGCGCATCTTGTCGGCGGTCGTGGTCGCGACCAGCCTGCCGTCGCGGAGCAGGATGAGGCCGTCGCAGTGGTCGGCCTCATCCATCACGTGGCTGGAGACCAGAAGCGTGGTGCCGTCGTCGGCGAGGCGCCGGAAGCGTTGCCAGAGATCGGCACGGAGCACGGGGTCGAGGCCGACGGTGGGCTCGTCGAGGATCAGCAGTTCGGGCGCGCCGACCAGCGCACTTGCGATGGAGACCCGGCGGAGCTGGCCGCCGGAGAGGTTCGCCGCGCGCTGTCGTGCCACGCCGGTGAGGTCGACGGCGGCGAGTGCGTCGTCGACGCCGGACGAATTGCCTTGCAGCCGTGCGAAATACGCGATGTTCTCGCGCACGGTGAGGTCCACGTAGACGGAGGCCGCCTGGGTCACGTACCCGACGCGGGACCGGAGCGCACGCACTCCGGCGGGCAGACCGAGCACGGTCAGCGTGCCGTCCACGTGGCTCTGCGTGCCCACGATCGCCCGCATCAGGGTGCTTTCCCGCACCCCGACGGACCGAGAAGCCCGGTGATCGACCCGCGCGGAACGGTCGCGGAGACGTCGTCGAGCGCGAGATGCGGGCCCCGCCGCACGGTGACTCCTCGTGCGACGACCGCGGCGTCCGGAGTGCTCATTTCTTCACGGTAGATCACCGGGGTGCCGATTCGCCGGGGCCACGGCGCGCCTGCACCGCGATCGGGGAGTGCGCACCTAGGTTGAAGGGTGGTCGATTGTCGGTCCAGAAAGGAAGCGGAGGCTGCGTCATGAACTCGTCGGTGCTGTGGATCTTCCTCATCGTCGCCTGGCTGTTCATCCTGCTGCCGATGGTGCTGCGCGGTCGTCCGGAGGTCCGGAAGACCACCGAAGCGGTCGCCAATACCCGCGTTCTGCATCGGGGCGGTGAGCGCGCCGCGGTGCGCCGTCGTTCCGCCGGCCGTCATCCGAGCAATCCCGACTACGTGCGCAAGCGCGAGGAACCCGCTCTGAAACGAGCCGTGATCGAGGAGGACGACGTGCCGGAGGAGACCGAAACCGCGACGCAGGCCCGGACCGACGCTCCCGTCGACGCCGAGGTGACCGACGTGCTCGACGCCGTCGATGCCGATGAGGCGATCGAGGCCGATGAGGTGGACCTGGACGCGGAGGTCGAGCTCGACGACGAGGCCGGCGCCGACCTCGACGACGAGTTCGACGACGACCTCGAGGACCTTGACGACGAGTACGAGGACGATCTCGACGCGGAGGCCGAGGACGACGCCGACGACCGGATAGACGACGAGGCCGACGACCTGGACGAACTAGACGAGCCGGCGCCGGCGGCGCGGCCGACGCCGCGGGAATTGCGTGGCCGCGGGTCGTACACGCCGGACCGGATCGCCGAGCGTGACGCGCGCCGGTACGCGGAGCGGCGTCGTACCGTCACCGGGCTGCTGGCCGTGACGGTGCTGGCGATCGCGAGCTGCTTCTTCTGGCAGCCGTACGGCTACATCGCGGCCGCGACGATGGTCGTGCTGAGCGGGCTGTACCTGTACTTCCTGCGGCGCACCGCGCTGGAGGAGCAGCAGTACCGGGCGCAGCGCGCCGAGCGGCTGCGCCGGCATGCCGCCGAGGACGAGCGGGTTCGCCGTCAGCAGGAGGAGGCGATCCCGGCCCGTCCGGCGGCGCCGCCGCGTCGTCGCCCCGGCGGCATGATCGTGGTAGAGCTCGACGACGAGGACCCGGCATTCGACCACCTGCCCGTTTACGACTTCTCGTACGCCGAGTCGGTGGCGGACGACGACGAGTACCGACGCGCCGTCTAAGGTGAGTGGCATGAGTGCAACCGATGGGGATTGGTACTACGACGTCGCGACCGGTGAGGTCAGCCGGGGCAAGGTGCCCAACGCCCTGAACCGCATGGGTCCGTACGCCACCGAGGACGACGCCCGTCGTGCCATCGAGATCGCCCGCGAGCGCAACGCCGCAGCCGACGCCGAAGACGAGGACTGACCCTTCCGCGCCGCTGGCGCACGTCCGTCATTCACGCCGACTTCAACGCCGCTGGTCCTACCTGACCAGCGGCGTTGAGCTTTGCCGGCGCCGTGTGACGACGCCCGCCCGGTCGGCGACCGACCCCGATTTGGACCTCCCGGAGACGCTGTTACACTGGTCTCCGGTTCGCTCGCGAGAGTGAGATCCGGGGCTATGGCGCAGTTGGTAGCGCGACTCGTTCGCATCGAGTAGGTCAGGGGTTCGATTCCCCTTAGCTCCACATCCGCCGCCCACCTGTCCACACAGGTGGGCGGCTTTTTTATGCCGGATTGGCGGTCGCCGTCCCGACTTCCGGTCGACGGACTGACCGGGGCGGGTGCGGCGGAGGTGCGCGGTCTCCCGGTCGGCGTCGCAGAGACGACACTCCCGGACGGAGCGCAGCTTCTCTTCGCGGGCGGGCACGACTGTTTCCGTCCGTCGAGCACGGTGATGTGTCCGGCATCCTTCGCGAACCGGTCTTCCGAAGTCGTCACCGGTGACGAGGGCCCGCACCTATGATCCGAGAACCACTTTGCGAGGAAGGGGCGATCATGACCGAATTCTGGAAGCTGTGGTTCCAGCGAAAGCGCGGGAACAGCCGGATCCGGACAGGGTTGTGGGTGGTCACATTCGCGTTGGCCGCGCTCGTCCTCATGATGTGGATTTCGGTCGACGCGATGCAGGTCACGACGACGGTGATCGAGGACGGCGTCACCAAGAGTGAGACCAAGACGAATGTCGAGGGTGTCACCGCGCTGATGGGCGTTGTCGTCGCTCCCGTGGTCTCGATCGCCGCAGCGTATTTCGGGATGAGCATCGCTCGAAGCGGCGACGACAACGGCAGGAGTAGCGGCAGCAATACCGAAGGTGACAAGAAGGGGAAGAAGGGTGGGGAGGACGGCGGCGACGACTGAGTCCGTCTTTCGGTCGGTGAGCGCCCGGCCGTTGGGTCGGCCTCCATCGCGCTGCGCGAGCCGGTGACGATCTGTACGAGGTCGCTGGTCGGGCACCTGCCGGACAGGTGGGCTTCGGTCCAGTCGCGGAGTAGGCGACGGCGAGGTGCCAGGTCGGCAGCGTGCTCGGATCTGAACGAGGCAGATCAGAACAGGGGAGTTCTCCATATCCCGGCTTGCCGGATACGCCCAGCCGGACGGCTCGATTGTTTGAGCCGCAGCGCATCCCGGCGGTCGGTCTCTTCCTCCGGAAGGACCGATCCGCGCGCCGGCATGTCGCTCCAGCACGTCCACCGAGTCATCGGGCTCACGCCGAGCACATACCGAAGCACTTTCGACGCGCGGCCCCGGTAGGTTGGCGCCATGGCTATGAGTGACGCGCAGATCGCCACGATCCTCGACCGGGCGGCGTCGGTCGCCGACCCGATCCTCGATATCCTGGCGACGTCGGACCCGCTCAACCTCAAGCCGCGAACCTTCGGCCGCCGCTGGTACGACCTGATCCCGACCCGATTCGGTGACGTGACGGCGACCGCGCTGACCATCGCGGACTGGCCGGGTACCGCAGGCTGGGAGAAGCTGAACCTGCAGGAGCGCATCGACTGGTGGGTGGGCCGGGTCGGGGCGCTCAGCACGCTCGGCGTGGCCTTCCCGGGCATGTTCGGCGCGTGGACCAAGAAGCTCCCGGTCGGCCCGCTCCTCGGGGCCGCGAGTCAGGCGCTGATCGTGCTGGCAGCCGGCCGCGAATACGGCGTGGTCCGGCGCAGCGACCAGATCGCTCTGCTCGGTGCGGTCCTGTTCGGCCGCCAGGTGGACGGGTCCGACATCGACCACGCGCCGCCGCGCGAATTTCCGTCATCCGCGGGGGAACTGACCACGGCCGTCGTGAAGGGTCTCTGGGACATCGCGACCGGCCTGCGAAAACTGGAGAAGGCGCTCGGTGCGCGGCCGCAGTCGCCGGCACTGCTGAGTCACCTCGGCTGGGTGCCGCTGCTGGGTGGCCCGGCCACCTACCTCGGCGAACGGATCGCCCTGCGCCGCGCGGTGAAGGCCAGCCAGGCGTGGATCGACGACCATCCCGAGGCGATCGGCCTCTGACCGGGGAGCGTTGTCGGAGGTGCGTCGTACTGTCATGACATAACACACACCGTGAAGGGGGGAGCGATGGATCCGGTGTTGATCGTTCAATGCGTTCTGCTGCCGGTCGTCGTCATCGACCTGATGGCGAACATCCTGCACACGAGGTCGGTGCCGGGGAGTCACCGGCGATATGTCCTCGCGTCGGTGCGCGCGGTGACCGTGCTCGCGGTGCCGGTCTGGGCCCTGATCGGGCTCGCCGACGATCTCGCCGGCGGCGCGGGTCCTTGGTCGCTCGGTCTGGACGCCGCGTTGCTGATCATGGGTCTGTGGGTCGCGAAGACGTTCTACGACCGTGGCGACGACAACTGGTTCAAAGGCTTCGGACGACGATTCCGGCGCCGCTGGAGAACATTCGTGGCACCCCGGGGCCTGGCGCGGGGTGCCGCGTAGCGACGCCCACCCGTGACTACCGAAAGAGATCGATGATGGCGTCCCGAGACCGCTCGACGACGATCCTGCTCGCGATCGTCGCCACACTGCTGGCGATCGCGGTGGCCGTGGTGGTGACCATCGTCGTGCTGCACCGCGGGACCGGGGATGCGGCGCCGCCGGCGGGGGCCACGGCGACCGTCATCGAGACGGCTCCCGCCCCGCCGCCGGTATCGACGACCACCGAGACGGCCTATGTGCCGCCGCCGGTGCCGACGGGGTCGACGGTGGTCGAGGGCGGGCCGTGTCTGGAGTCAGAAGCGCGGAGTTTCGGTACGGCGGCGGACGGGGAGAGCCTGGTCTGCAACTACATGGGCGCCGACGGCGGCTACGTCTGGGTGGGCCACGCCGAGAACTCGGGCGAGGTCCACGACATCGGCGAGCCGTGCGACATCTCCGTCGACCGCGTCGCCCAGGATCCGAGCGGCAAAGCGATCATGTGCGGGGGCGAGACGTGGGTCGGCGGTCCCTGAAGTCCGGTGACGCCGTGGGGAGGTCCGTCGGCGGTGCCCACGATCGGGTCATCAGCCCCGGGCCTTCGCGGGCTGCGAGTCCCGGAGATGCCGGAACGCCCCGGTGAAATGAATCACCGGGGCGTTCTGGGTGTATCGGTCTCAGACCGCGGAGACGTTCGTCGCCTGCGGGCCCTTGGCGCCCTGCTCGATGTCGAACTCGACGCGCTGAGCCTCTTCCAGGTTGCGGAAGCCGCTACCGGAGATCGAGGAGTAGTGGACGAAGACGTCCTCGCCACCACCGTCGGGAGCGATGAAGCCGAAGCCCTTTTCGCCGTTGAACCACTTGACGGTTCCCTGTGCCATGCTTATTTACTGCCTTCTTCAGAGTGTCAGACCAAGATTCTGGCCCCGGTTCACTATGTCACGTCTCGCCCGGAATTGGGAGACCGGGACGCAGATTTCTTGGTGAACGCTGGTCGGCGGCCTGCGACGGTACCGTGTCCGGGGTGAACTTCCTGCGGAAGCTGCTCTCGACATGGCGGGGCCGACTGCTCGTCTTCGGTGTGCTCGCGGTGGTGGCGCTGATGGTGGCCGGTCTGATCGCTTCGGCCCGCCGGGCGGCGGAACTGGCGAAGCAGCCGCCGTCGCCGCTCAGTGCGGTGACCCCGGAACTGTCGTCCCTGACGGCACAGCCGGCCATGCGCTGGACCTTCCCCGCCGAGCAGCCGGAATTCGTGGCGGCACCGGTCGGGGGCGACAGCCGCCGCGTGCTCTACGCACTGCGGGACGACCCGTTCAGCGCCTGGTCACTCGCCGTCGTACGGGCGACGACGGGCGAGCGGATCGCCACCATCGGCCTGGGCGAGAAGACCGCCGTGCCGGACTGCCTGGTGAACGACGCCCGCGCGTTGTGCGCCGTCGGCGGGCCGGACGGCCCGGAACTCTTCTTCCTCGACCTCGACGCGGGCAAGGTGGTTCAGCGTGTGACCGGCACCGGCGCGGCGGCCGGCTACCCGGTGGGCGACGGCTTCCTGGTCTGGTCCCCGGACAGTCCGCCCACCCGCTTCCGTACCGACGGCACCGTCGTGTGGCGGGCGAGCGGCGACTCGTTCGTCGCCTCGCCCGGGGCGCACACGGTCTACGAACTCCACAAGAAGCCCGGTGCCGACGGCGAGGGCATCGTCCGGTCGGCCGACGACGGCCGTGAGTTGGTCAAGATCACCGTCAAGCAGGGACAGCAGGTGCGCTACCTCGGCTATCCGGGTGGCTTCGCGCTCGAACGGGGCGGCAACGCGATCCGGTTCTTCGACGGCCGAGGCACGGCGCTGCCCGGCGCGGTGTCGGCCGAAGGCGGGCAGCGGCTCGCGGCGGTCACCATGTCGCCGGTACCCCGGGACGACCGGTTCGACGCCGGGCTCGCGTACCGGCCGCTTCCGGCCGCCCCCGTCCCGGTGGTGCTCGAAGAACGCGACGACCGTGACGTCGTCGTCGTGGCACTGGACCCCGCGCAGAAGCGGAACCTCTGGAAGAAGACGGTGTCGCAACGCGACGCGTCGAAGATCCAGGTGTGGGGTGTGGGCAAGCAAGTGCTGGTCGACGCCGGTGCCGGTCACTGCTACGCCTTCGCGGCCGCGAACGGGTCCGGGGGCGCCATCCCGTGCTCGCCGGTGCTCGGCACCGACGGTGAGGACCTGGCGATGCTGACCTACTTCAGCGACGGCCGGGTCGACACCTCCGCGGTGGTGGCCTACCGCCCGGGAGACGCGGTCCACCAGCGCTGGCGCGTCCCGCTCGACGGTGCGGCGGCGTTCGGCGGCGGCCTCTACGGCACGGAGGGCCGCCTGTCCTGACCCCCGAATAGACTCACGCCGTCCACCCCGGCTGGGGCGAACGGCGTGAGTATCCTCCGACAGGAAATGCGGTCCGGCGATCAGCCGCCGAGGCCGAGGGTGATGGCGATGTGCAGCAGGTCGCCGCCGAAGACGGTGAAGCTGTCGAAGAACTGGGTCAGGGCGGGGAACATGGTGTTTCCTTTCGTTGGGGTGAAGCACATCGTTCGATGTGAGAAAAGCGTTGCACCCCAAGCGCTTTCAGCTCTGCAGTGCGGCGCCGAATCACATTGGAGGCGTCATGTGATGCCACCCATACCCGCTTCCGTGAGGACCGGTTCGCGGCGCTTCACCTCCGGAAACCCCGGCGATCGCCGGATCGGGTCAGTCTGACCGAAATCCTCCGGTCACGCGCTGTTCACTCGCGCGGATCCGGGTGCGGACCGTATCGCGACTTAGGACCCTTGAGTAGTCCTTGAGCTTCGGCATAGAGTGCTGAGGCCGTGGTTCACTCGGCGCCGGACACGAGGGGGACTGTGGCGATGGATCGATCCGAGCAGAAGGCGGCCTTCGGGCGAATCAAACGGCTGGGCGTGCTGTCGTGGTCGGCGCTGGGCGTGATCGCCTTGATCGTGGTGGTCTTCCTCGCTCTGGCCGCGGTCAGCGGCATCCTCATCCCGCTCGCGGTCGCGGTGATCCTCGGCGTGGTGCTGGAGCCGATGGTCGGGTTCCTGGAGCGGCATCGCTGCCCGACCTCCCTGGCCACGGCGATCACGCTGCTCGTCGCGCTGGCGGTCCTCGCCGGCACCATCGCGATCGTCGTCTTCGGGTTCATCGATCAGTGGTCGGAGATCCAGGCCCAGCTGACCGCGGGCTGGGACAGTCTCCTCAAGTGGGTTGAGACGCTCGACATCGAGGATGCCTGGATGGAGCGCGGCCGGGCGGCGCTCGACGACGTGGCCCCCGCGGTCGGCTCGGGTGTCCTCGGCGCGGTGACGAGTACCTTCTACGGCACCATCTCGCTCGTCATGGGTGTCTTCTTCGGCGTCTTCTTCCTGTTCTTCGTCCTGCGCGACAGCCGGCGGTTCGCCGCCTGGTTCGCCACCGTCGCACACCTCGACCTCGGCACCGTCGACGAGGTCACCGAGATCTCCCGCCAGTCGATCCGCGGCTACTTCCGCGGCACCGCGATCACCGCCGTCCTCACCGCGCCGATCTTCATGATCCCGCTGTTCATCCTTGGTGTGCCACTGGCGATCCCGATCTTCATCCTGTATTTCTTCCTCTCCTTCGTGCCCTTCCTCGGGGCGTGGATCGCCGGGGCGTTCGTGGTGATCATCGCCTTCGGATCGGGCGGTACGACGGCCGCGGCGGTCATGGCGGTGACCTTCCTGATCTCCAACGGCACCATCCAGAGCGCGGTCAGTTCGTGGGCGCTCGGTTCGTCGCTGCGGCTGCATCCGATCTCGGTGCTGCTGGCGACCATCATCGGTGGCACCATCGCCGGTCTGCTCGGGATGGTCCTGGGCGCACCGGTGCTCGCGGCCGTCGTGAAGTCGGTGGAGGCGGTCGGTCGACGCCGCCGGGCCGATCACTCGCAGGCGATACCGTCGCCGTCACGGTCGAGCTTGGCGGAGTAGCCGGGCTCGCCGCGAAGCAGCGGCGCCTTGCCCGCGGCCCGGACCGCCGCGCAGTTCTCGTAGTAGACGTCGCCGCCGGCCTGCGGGGTCTCCACCAGCGGCCGGGGCCGCGGCGTCTCGGGCGTCTCGCCGGGGGTGGTCGTCGACGTGTTCTCGTCGGCCGGTGCGGTACCGCCGCACCCGGTGAGCACCCGCGTCATCGCCGCCTTCTCCGCGGGCGTCACCCACAGCCGGTAGGCGGCCTTCACCTCGATCTGCCGGGCCACGTAGGTGCAGCGATAGCGCCGGTTGGGCGGGAGCCAGGTGGCGGTATCGCCGTCGCCCTTGGCCTGGTTGGTGGGACCGTCGACGGCCTGAAGATTGCGCGGGTCGTTCGCGAAGTCGCGCCGTTCGTCGGACGACAGCTGCTGCGCGCCCTTCTGCCACGCATCCGACAGCGCCACCAGGTGATCGATCTGCACCGCCGCGGACGACGACTCGCCCCGGGTGAACGCGATCGTCTTGCCGGTGTACGCATCATCGAGGGTGCCGGCGGCGACGACGCAGTCGCGGGTGCCGGCCTTCGCGACGACACCGGTCAGGTCGCGGCGCAGGATGTCGTTGCGGGTGTCGCAGCCGTTGTGCCCGAACTCGACGTTCACGTCGTCGCTCCAGCGCTGGCCGAACAGGTCGCGCGCGTACCCGGTCTTCGGCGCGCGGCCCTTGACCGGCAGCGTGCCCAGGGTGGTCAGTGCGGCGGTCGCGGCCTGATCGGCGCTCCCGGTGTCCCGGCTCGTCGGTGCCGCCGCGGTGGTGGTGTCCGCTGTCCGGTCCGTACCGGATGTGGCAACGGCCGACGACGAGTCCGCGGCCTGCATGGTGTCCTGCGGGCCGCAGCCGGACAGCGACAGCACCGCGCCGACCGCTGCGGCGAGCACGACACGTCGTCGAGCAGTGACTTTCACTCCGACCCCCGGGTAACTGAAGACTCTCGCCCCAGTATCGCGGATCGACGCGTAGGGTCCGAAATCGTGAGCCTCGACCAGAATTCCTCCGATACCCAGCCCGTCGTCACCGTGATCGCGGGCGAGATCCGCGGAACCACCACCGGCGGCATCAGCGCCTTCCTCGGGATCCCGTACGCCGCACCGCCGACGGGCCGGGCGGCTTTCGAGCCGCCGGCCCCCGCCGAGCCGTGGACGGGAGTCCGCGATGCGACGTCGTACGGCCCGACCGCGCCGCAGGTCGGCTATCCGGCACCGATCGCCGCGATCCTCGACAACGTCATCGAACTCGGTGACGACTACCTCAACCTGAACGTCTGGACGCCGGACCCGAATGCCGACGGGCTGCCGGTGATGGTGTGGATTCACGGCGGGGCGTTCGCGCGCGGCTCCAATCGTCTTCCGATGTACGCCGGGGACACCTTCGCCCGCGACGGAGTGGTCGCGGTCGGTATCAACTACCGGCTCGGTGTTCCCGGCTTCGGGTCGGTCGACGGGGCTCCGGAGAATCGCGGTCTGCTCGACCAGATCGCCGCGCTGACCTGGGTGCGCGAGAACATCGCCGCCTTCGGCGGCGACCCCGCGCGGGTGACGATCTTCGGGGAGTCGGCGGGCGCGATGAGCGTCGCGTCACTTCTCTCCTCGCCACTGGCCGAGGGGCTGTTCCAGCAGGCGGTGATGGAGAGCGGCGGCGGGCACATCGCCGCCGACCCCGCCGATGCGCGCCGGGTGACGGCGCGGATCGCCGAGATCGCCGGGGTCTCGGCCGACGTCGACGGCCTCGCCTCGCTGTCCCGCGAGGCACTGCTCTCCGCGCAGACGCAGGCGGCGCTCGAGCTGACACTGAACCCGGACCCGGCGATCTGGGGCCGCACCGTCGTCGACCAGGGCATGGGCATCATGGGGGTGTTCCCGGTGCTCGACGGTGCGGTGCTGCCGGACGTCCCGGTGGCCTCGATCGCCGCGGGCGCCGGGCGCGGTGTGCCGCTGCTGGCCGGCTGGAACGCCGACGAGTTCCGCTTCTTCCTGGTTCCGACGGGGGTGGCCGCGATGGCGACTCCAGAACTGGCCCGCGGCATGCTGCTGCGCTCGAATATGGACACCGCCGACCTGGATGCCCGCCTGGCCGCGGGGGAGTCGGCCGGCGACGCGCTGTGCGCGGCGCTGACCGCGGTCGCGTTCGCGCTGCCGACGCGGGCGATCGCCGAGCTGCGGGCGGACTCGGCGACGTACCTGTTCGAGTTCGACTCCCCGAGCCCGGTCGCCGACATCCGCGCCGGCCACGCGGTGGAGATCCCGTTCGTCTTCGACCACCTCGCCGATGCGGAGCGGCTCGCCGGACCGGAGCCGGATCAGCGGGTCGCCGACGACATGCACGGCGCCTGGGTCCGCTTCGCCGTCACCGGCGATCCCGGCTGGCCCGCCGGGGAGATCCACCGCTTCGCCTGACCCGCCGGAGTCAGTGGACGAGGAGTCCGGCCAGCATCCCGGCGACGTCGGTGATCGGCATCCCCGACACGCCACCGGGCGCCCCCGCCGTGCGCTCGGAGCCGGGGATGTCCGGCCCACGATCGACGTAGGGGGTCGGCGTCTCGCCGCGGAGGATCGTCACCAGGTTCCCGAACGCGGTCGAATCGGGATCTTCGAGGTACGCCGAGTGCGCGTCCATCCCCGCGACCAGCGCGCCGGGATGCTTGCCGTGCGGACCGTAGAACCCGGTGTCCAGGCGCTGCACGCCGGGCACCGAGTCCGGATCGCCGCCGTGCACGGCGCCGCCGTACCGCTGCGCCACGTGGATCGGATCGCCGGGCGGGGTCATCGAATAGCGGTGGACGTCCGGGTTCGGGTCGTGCCACGGCGTGTGGGCGACGCCGATGCCCGCGGAGGAGGCGAAGACGACGTTGTCGGCGCGCAGACCGTACTGCTCGGCGGTGCCGAGCACCGAACCGCCGTACGAGTGGCCGATGTAGGTGGTCGGCGCACCGGGTGCCTGCGCGGCGATCTCGGCGTCGAGGGCGCGGCCGAAGCCGACCAGCGAGGCGCCCATCGTCGCGGCCGGTCCCGGGTCGACCGCGGTGCCGGTGACGCCCAGCGGGTCGCCCAGAGTGCTGTGCCCGCCCTCCGGGGCGATCCGCTGCGGCAGGTCGCCGTCGCAGTAGACGAAGACCGGGGCGCCCGAGCGGGCGGCCAGTTCGGCCGCCTTGCTCCGTGACTTGTCGCTGTTCCCGAGGTGGGAGCCGGTCCCCGGGATCAGCACTCCGACGCCGGGCACCCCGGGATGCAGCTCGCCGACCTGCTCGATGTAGCGGCCGTTGCCCGCGAGAGAGAAGGCGATGAACGTGCGGGGGACGAGTTCTCCGTCGCGGCCCCGCACCGGACGGAGGAGATCGGCGAGTTCACGGGCGCGGGATCCGCCGCCGCGGCCCTCCGCGTATTCCACGGCCAGCGCCACGCGGATGTTCACGTTGTTGGCCCGGGCCCGGTCGGCGAACGGGATGCCGTCGAGGTTGCCGAGTGTTTCCGGTCGCGTCGCGAGCAGGACGTCGATCTCCTCCGGCCAGAGCGACTCCCAGTACGCGCGACGCGCTTGCGGCGGCATGCGTTTGAGTGCCTCGATGGCGCCGACCGGCATGTCCCAGCCGCCGCCCGGGGCGGCGATCAGCCGGCCGTGTCCGGTGAGCTGCCCGGCCCGCTCCGTCAGGCCGCGGCCGATCTCCGCGTCCAGGTCGCCGATCCTGTGCAGCAGCGGCGTGATGCGGCCCGCCAGATACGACGCGTCCGCGCTCCGCTCGGCCGCGGTGTGCGTCACCCGGCCGTCGTCGGTCACGGTGAAGCCCGCGGCCTCGGCGGCGCCGACCAGCTTCAGCAGTTCCGAGCGCATCGGGATGAGTTCGCCGCTCGCGCGCCTGCCGTCCGCGGCGACGGCCTCGAGGGCGGTCACCAGGCGCTTGCCGCGGGCCGCCTGAATCTCGATCGCACGTCCGGCGGCATCGTGGGTGGCGCCGATCCAGTCGCCGCCGCCGGACATGGCCGACTGCGCGCGTCCGGTGCCGCCGAAGATCGACTCGGCGCCGCGGTCGACGGTGCCGGTGGCCGGTTCCAGTTGCTCCAGCGGCCAGGCCCGTACCGCGCTGAGGCTGATCACGACCCGCCGCCGATGATCGCCGCGGCGGCGGCCGCGTCCGACTCCTGGGTGAGCGCGTTGAAGCGGCCGACCGCGCGGCCGAGGGCCGCCAGCTCGTCACCGAGGCGTCCGGACGTCTGCTCGGCGGCCTCGGCGCACCGCAGCAGCCCGTCGAGCGTGGCGCACCCGAACGCCGGCGCGAGACCGGGCGTGAACCGCAGCCCGGTGAGGGTCTGCCCCTCGTGCTGCCAGGTGTCGGCGATGGTGTGCAGATGCTCCGGTGTGATCCCGAACTCGCTCATGAGAACCCCCGTGGTCGATGCGATGTCCTCCCATTGACGCGCATCGCGCCTCCGCGTGGGTGGCGCTGTCCACAGGCCGGACGAGTCCGCCCGGGCTGTCCACAGCCCGGGCGGTCGATCTCGGTGTTCTCTTGTGTTCGGTGTGCCTCTGCGCTATACGCCGACCGGAGCCGGGGACAGCAGGCCCGCTTCGGCGTCGGCGAGCAGCTTCGCGACCGTCTCGGTGGAGTCGGTCTTGTTGGTGCCGATGAAGCCGTTCGGTCCGCGTTTGATCCAGCCGGTCACGTACAGACCGGGCACCGGATGCTGATCGGCGACCACCCGGCCGGCGACGTTGGCGACGGTGCCGCGCGCGTCGTCGAACGGCAGGCCCGGGACGGGGCGGCCGCGGTAGCCGATCGCGGTGAAGACGAGCCCGGCGTCGAGGTCGACGAACTCGCTGTCGGTCGTCGTCCGGCGGAAGCGGACGCCCTCGGCGCGATCGGTGCCCAGAACCCGCTCGGGGGTGAGGCCGAACGCCAGCCGCAGGTACGGTTCTTCCGGCTTCGGGCCGGCCGCGATCTCGCGCAGGAGCACGATCTTCTCGGCGGTCTCGATGTCGTGCACCGCGTCGTCGTCGACGTGTTCCAGGTCGGCGGGGTCGACCCAGACGCGGGCCGGTCCGTCGGCCAGGCCGATCAGCTCGGGCAGCGTGAACGCCGCGTGCTCGGGGCCGCGGCGAGCCACCACGACCACCTCGCGGAGCTGCGAATCACGCAGCGCCGCAAGGGCATCGAGAGATATCTCGGTGACCGCGAGTCGATTGGTGTCCGCGGTGAGGATACGGGCGACATCCAGGGCGACGTTGCCGTTGCCGATGATGACCGCGCGCTCGGTGTCCAGTCGCGGGCCGGCCGTGACGAAGTCGGGGTGGCCGTTGTACCAGCCGACGACCGAGGTCGCGCTCTGCACGCCGGGCAGGTCGACGCCGGTGATCTCCAGCGGCCGGTCGGTCGGCGCGCCGCCGGCCCAGAGCACGGCGTGGTGCTGCTCGCGCAGTTCGTCGAGCGTGATGTCGCGGCCGATCTCCACGTTCAGCAGGATCCGCAGGCGCGGGTTCTGCGCGATCGTGTTGAACAGGTTCACCACGCTGCGGGTCGCCGGATGGTCGGGCGCGACGCCGAAGCGGGCCAGACCGAAGGGCTCGGTCAGCCGCTCGTACATCGTGATGTGGACCTGCCGGTGCTTGAGCAGCTCGTCGGCGGCGTACATGGCCGACGGCCCGGAGCCGACGATCGCGACCCGGAGCGGGTCGGGGGTGCCGTGCAGCGATCTCGGCTTCTCGATCGGCGCGAGCGGCTTGCGCCACAGCGCGCTGACCGGGAACCGGACGGCGTCCGGCGACGGATCGCGGTAGTGGTCCGCGTTCACCGAGGCGAAACGCTTCTGCGTCTCCGGGATCCGGTGGCCGGGGGAGATCGCGCCGACCGGGCAGGCGGTGACGCAGGCGCCGCAATCGACGCAGGTGTCCGGATCGATGTAGAGCATCTCGGCGGTGCCGAAATCGGGTTCGTCCGGGGTCGGATGGATGCAGTTGACCGGGCAGGCGTAAACGCACGAGGCGTCGCCGCAACATGCCTGGGTGACGACGTGGGGCATGGAGTCACTCAGTTCGTGATCGGAGACGCCTCGAGGCGTCTTGCGGTGCTTCGGCTCAGTGCGCGTCGTACGCGGGCTCGCTGCGGTAGCGCGAGGCGCGACCGTAGATGCCCAGGGCCTTCCAGACCCGTCGCGAGACCGGGTTCATCAGGCCGCACTGCTCGGCGAGCATGCGGACGTCGCCGAAGACGTCGATCAGGAAGCGCTCGGAGTCCTCCGACTTCCAGAACATCTCCTTCCAGACGTCGTCCGGGATGTCGAACGTGCGCGGGAAAGCGGCCGGGGGCTTCGCGATGGCGCTGCACAGGATGCGCATGACGAGCGGCATGGTGACCGACAGGGCGAGCCGAGTCGGCTTGCTGCGGCGAGGGATGGTCTCACGCAGGTGGTGGTGGGCGAACGAGATGTGCCGCGCCTCCTCGGCCACGTGCAGCTCCATCACGGCGGCCATCACCGGGTGCACGTTGGCGCCGGCCCGCAGGAAGTCCTTCTGCAGATGGTCGATCGGCTCCTCGCCGGCCAGCACACCGAAGAAGAACACCGACGGGAAGATGGTGGAGAACAGCGGGATGATCGGATCGATCGTCCGCAGGAAGCGCGGCATGCCGGGCACGTCCATGCCCACCCGGTTCACCATCTCCTGGAACATCAGGGTGTGGTTGCACTCTTCCTTGGACTCGTGCGTCACGTAGCGGAAGCGCTTGTCGCCGTTCTGCAGCTTCGAGGCGTACTGCAGCAGGCCGCGAATCAGGATCGACTCGAACTGCAGGCCGACCTTGGCGACGTTCGACTGCCGCCACATGCCCATCTCGATCTGCTTCTCGATCGGCTGGGCCTTGTACCAGGGGTGCTTGCCGACCGGGTCGACCTCGGGATCGAGGATCCAGCGCTCGTCGTTCGGGATGATCGCCATCTCCGGGGCGTCCCACGCGATGTGCACGTAGGGATCGAAATTCCGGTGCACCGAGGCGGCGGAGAGGTCCTCGACGATCTGGTTGTAGTCGGCGTCGGTCCCGGCCTTATCGGCGGGCGGCTCGTACGCGATCGGTCGCGGCTGTGTGCTGGTCATGTCGGTCCCTTCGGCGGTCCGGACAAGTCATGCCCGGCAGCGAGAACGTGTTCTGAATCAACGGTGACAGGCCGGGTAGTTCTTGTCAACGAGCAATGTCATGATCTGATCTGATCTGCGGGAAGAAAGAGGCGTCCGCCACAATGAGGCGGTGGACCCGATAGAGATCGCTGTCGTCGCGGTGCTGTGCGTCTTCGCGATCGCCGCCGCCAACACGCTCGCCCCCAAGCTGCGGATCGCGGCGCCCCTGCTCCTCGTCGCGGTGGGTGTGGCGGTGAGCTTTCTGCCCGCGATGCCGGAATTCGACGTGGATCCGGAGATCATCCTGGTCGGCGTGCTGCCGCCGCTGCTCTTCGCCGCCGCGCGAGCCATGCCGGTGATGGACTTCCGCCGCGACTTCCAGGCCATCGGAGCGTTGTCGATCGTGCTGGTGGTGGTGTCGGCGCTGGTGCTCGGCCTGTTCTTCGAGGCGATCCTGCCGAACGTCGACTACGCCTTCGGCGTCGCGCTCGGTGCCATCGTGAGTCCGACCGATGCCGTCGCCACCGCGACCATCAAACGACTCGGCGCGCCGAACCGGATCGTCACCGTGCTGTCCGGGGAGAGTCTGTTCAACGATGCGAGCGCCCTGGTGGTGCTGCGCGCGGCCATCGCGGCGACGGCGGGCGGCATCTCGTTCGGCGGCGTGGTGCTCAACTTCCTGTGGTCGCTGATCGCGGCGGTGGCCGTCGGCGTGGCGATCGGCCTGATCAGCGGCCGGCTGCGGGCCCGGATCCGGAACACCGCGGTGGCGACGGCGGTGTCGTTCACGCTGCCCTACATCGCCTACATCCCGGCCGAGCTGATCGGGGCGTCCGGGCTGGTGGCGGCGGTGGCGGCGGGTCTGGTGTCCGGCCTGTCCGCGGTGAAGTACCTGACCGCCGCGCACCGGCAGTCCGATGTGCAGAACTGGCGGACCGTCGAGGTGCTTCTCGAGGGCTGGCTGTTCCTGATGATGGGCCTGGAGCTGTGGACCCTGGTGGTCGAGGTGAGTAACGAACACGAGAGCTGGCTGCACGCGCTGTGGCCGGCCGCGGTGGCGCTGGTGATGATCCTGGCGCTGCGCTGGGTGTTCGTGGTGCCGATGGTCTGGCTGCTGGAACGACGGTCCCGGCGCATCATCGCGCACGAACAGACGCTCGCCGCCATGAAGGACTCGCTCGACCCGCTCGAGGACGCCGACACCCGCGGCCGCCGGTACCACTCGATCATCGACCGGCGGCTGGCCGACATCGACTACTACCGCACCGAATCGATGGGGGTGCGGGAGGGCACCGTGGTCGTGTGGGGCGGTCTGCGCGGTGTGGTGACGCTCGCCGCGGCGCAGACGCTGCCGGCCGACACCCCGTACCGGGCGCTGCTGATCCTGGTCGCCTTCTTCGTCGCCGCGCTGTCGCTGACCATCCAGGGCGGCCTGATGGGGCCGGTGCTGCGCGCCTTGAAGCTGCCCGACCAGTCCGCGCTGGTGCGAGCGGAGAAGAAGCGGCTGCGCGGGGAGATGATCGAGGTGGGACGGGAGGTCCTGTCCGATCCGGCCGTGGTCGGCGAGGACTCGCTGATCGCCCAGCAGGTGGAGCTGCTGAACGAGCTGGAGAACCCCGAGGACGAGGAGCACGACGACGCGCAGGTGCTGGAGCGCCGGATCGCGACCGCGAAGGAACTGCGGCGGATCCGCCGCCGGGTGGTCGCCGCCCAGCGCCGGCGGCTGCTGGAGTTGCGCAACCGCGGCGCCTACAGCTCGGCGGTGCTGACCGCGGAACTCGCTCAGCTCGACGCCGCCGAGCTGAGCATCAGCGGCTGAGCGTCTCCCGGGCTGCGAGCCACATCGCCAGCGCGACCGCGCATACCAGACCGGTCAGCACGAAGGCGGGGCCGAAGCCCCAGGCGGTGGCGACCGCGCCGGTCACCATCGGTCCGGTGACCGCGCCCAGATCGGACGACATGCCGTACGCGGCGAGCGCCGAACCGCCGCGCTGGTGGATGCCGAGGACGTCGCCCAGCGCGGCCTGATGGGTCGGCGCGAACAGTCCCGAACCGAGGCCGCCGACGGTGGTGAGGGCCAGTGCCACGGCGAGGTTCGGGGAGTAGCCGAGGGCCGCGGTCGACGCCGCCGCGATGGCGAGGCCGGGGATCAGGACGGGGCGTCGCCCGAAGCGATCGGAGAGCCGGCCCGCGGTGAGAATGGCGATCATGTTCCCGCCGGCGTAGAACGCCAGGATGACGCCGGCCCAGGCATCCGAGGAACCGAGGCCCTGGGTCACGAAGAGGGGGACCAGGGCGATGCGCACACCCATCGAGGCCCAGCCCTGGGCGAAGTTGGAGGCGAGGATCGCGCGGTAGGCGTCGTCGCGGCACGCCCGGCCGAAGGTGACCGTCTCGACCGGGGCGGTGGCGGTCGCCAGCGTCTGATCCACCCCGTGCGCGGGCACCGGCGGCATCATGGTGGCGACACCGATCGCCGCGATCACCAGGGCCACCGCGTAGACGACGAACGGCAGTTGCAGACCGTAGCCGACGAGCGCCGCGCCGATCAGCGGTCCGGTGAGGTTGCCGATCAGGAAGCCCGCCGAGAAGTACCCGGAGGCACGTCCGCGGATCTGCGGCGGGGCCAGCCGGATCAGCAGCGCCATCGCGGATACGGAGAACATCGTCGACCCGATGCCGCCGGCGGCGCGGAAGACGAGCAGCTGCCAGTAGCTCGCCGCGAAGGCGCACGCGAGGGTCGACACGGCGACGATCGCCAGACCGGTCAGATAGATCCGGCGTTCGCCGAGCACGGTCACCAGCCGCCCCGTGGCGGGGGCGAACAGCAACCGCATCACGGCGAACGCCGAGACCACCGCGGTGACCGCCGTCAGGGACACCCCGAAGGTGTCCGCGAACAGCGGCAGCGCAGGGGCGATCAGTCCATAGCCGAGGGCGATGACGACATTGGCCGCCAGCAGGACCCAGAGGCCGCGTGGAAGGTGTTTCAGTGGTGGCGCACGATCATCACCGGCACCTGGGCGTTGTGCAGCACCTTCTGGCTGCGCGAACCCAGGAGCAGGCCGGTGAAGCCGCCGCGGCCGCGGCTGCCCATGACGATCAGCGACGCGGAATCGCCGGCCGCGTCGAGGATGGCCTTGCCGGGCTCCTCGGGGATCACCACGCGCTTGACCGGGACATCCGGGTAGTCCTCGGTGTAGCCGGCCATGCGCTCGGAAACGGCCTCGATGGCCTGCTCGCTCATCTCCTGGATCTCCTCGGCGCTCAGTCCGAAGCCGTGCAGGGCATCGGCGTCGAGCGGGGTCCAGGTGTGCACGGCGATCAGCTCGGCCTTGCGCAGGTCGGCCTGCCGGTAGGCCTCGGCGACGGCCGGGTCGCTGATCTTCGAGTCGTCGACGCCGACCACGACGGGGCCGTCGTTCAGCTTGGCCTCGGTCGGCACGATCACGACCTTGGACTTGGCGTGCGCGGCGACGCTGGTGCTCACCGAGCCGAGGAACAGACCCTTCAGCCCGCCCAGGCCGCGGCTGCCGAGCACCACCATCTCGGCGCTCTCGGAGAAGTCGATCATCACGTGCGCGGCGTCGCCCTCGGCGATGGAGCCGTGGATGGTGATGCCGGGCGCCGCTTCCTCGGCGACCTTGGCGGCATCCTGCACGTACTTGCTGACCTCGCCGCGGATCGCGTCGATCACGTCCTGCGGGATCACCAGCCCGGGAGCGTAGTCGCTCGTGGTGGTCGTGTAGGCCGAGACGATTTTGAGGTCGGCACCCTCGAGCGCGGCGGTCTGTGCCGCCCAGCGCACCGCGTTGACCGCTTCGGCCGAACCGTCTACACCGACAAGAATCACGCTCATCGTGAGTTCCACATCCTCGATTACCCGCGGCCCGGACACCTCCGGTGTGCATCCGTCAGAAGCCTTGACCTCATTCTGTCCCAAGCGCAGCGCGGATGCACGGACGGAAGGACTTTCTGCTCTACGCGTATTCTGCGTAGGTGTGAACACCCAGGATCGCCCGGCCGTGCCCCAGCAACAGCCCGGAGACGACGACCTGGAACCCCGGCTGCCGCGCGGCGAATTGCGCGAGATGGCGGTTTCGGTGATCGTGACGCTCGGTCTCGCCGCGGCGATCGCGGCCACCGGTGCCGCGTCGTCCGGTGTGCCGGCGACGGTCCTGCTGCTGGCCGCCCCGGCCGTCGTCCTGATCGGTGCGCTGGTGACCGGCTCCCGGGCCTACGGGTGGTGGCGCACCGGCGGTCACTGGCAGATCTGGCAGGGCGGAATGTGGCTGCTGCTGGTGATCTTCCTGGTCTGGGTGATGACCAGCATCGGCATCGTGCTCGCGGAGTAGTCCCGCGGCCGGGGGCCGGTCAGGTCCAGCTCGGCAGCCAGAGTTCGGAGTTCCAGAAGTCGTTGGAGACCGGCGCCCCCGTCAGGATCGGCCAGAGGAAGGCGAAGTTCGCGACCACCAGCGCCACATAGACCGAGACGGCGAGGATCGCGAGTACCCGGGTCTGCGAATATCTGCCCTTCGACGCGCTCGCCAGTACGTCGCTGCAGCACAGCGCCAGGCCCATCACCAGGAACGGGGCGAAGGCCGTCGCGTAGAAGTAGTACATCTGCCGGTCGATGGACGCGAACCACGGCAGCATCCCGGCGCCGTACGCGGTGAGCACGGCGGCGTACCGCCAGTCGCGGCGGCCGATCATCCGCCACAGTCCCCAGACGAGCATCGGGATCGAGAGCCACCACAGGGCCGGGGTGCCGACCAGCATCTGGGCGCGGATGCAGTCGCCGCCACCGCACTGATCGGGGCCGTACGAGATGGCGTACAGCATCGGACGCAGACCCATCGGCCAGGTCCACGGCTTGGATTCCCACGGATGATGATTGCCCGCCGCGTTGGTCAGGCCCTCGTGGAACTTCAGGATGCCGCTCTCGTAGTACCAGAACGACCGGAGGGCGGCCGGCACCCAGGAGAACGGTCCGCCGGTGCCGACCTCGGTGCCCACCACGTAGCGGTACACCGAGCTCTCCGAGCGGAACCACGCCGCGAAAGTCGCGAGGTAGATCGCCACGGGCATGGCCGCCAGCGAGGCCAGGCCCGCCGGGACATCGCGCAGCAGCGTGCCCTTCCACGGTTTCGGCACGTGGTACGCCTTGCGCGCGGCGACGTCGAACCCGAGGGACAGGGCCGCGAAGAAGACGATGAAGTAGACGCCCGACCACTTGGTGCCGAGCGCCAGCCCGAGCATCACGCCGGCGGTGAAGCGGTACCAGCGGAAGCCCAGCCGCGGGCCGAGCGGGCTGTCACCGATCCGGCCTTCGATGTACGCGCGGTGCAGCCGGGCCCGGACCTGGTCGCGGTCGGCGATCAGGCACGCGAAGGCCAGCACCAGCCAGAGGGCCTGGAAGATGTCGAGCATGCCCATGCGGGACTGCACGAACAGCACGCCGTCGCAGATCGCGAACAGGCCGGCGAGCGCGCCGATCAGCGTCGAGCGGCTCAGTCGGCGCGTCGTCAGGTAGACCGCCAGGACGATGATGACGCCGGAGACGGCGGCGGCGAACCGCCAGCCCACCGGGCCGTAGCCGAACATCGCCTCACCGGCGGCGATCATCCATTTGCCGACCGGCGGGTGCACCACCAGGCCGTACGCCGGATTGTCCTCGATCCAGCCGCCGCCGGTCAGCACCTGCCAGCCCTGCGGGACGTAGTGCTTCTCGTCGAACACCGGGGTGCCCTGGTCGGTCGGATCGCTCAGGTCCCAGAACCGGGTGATCACCGCGAGGATCGTGATGACGGCGCCGACGATCGTGCCGCGCAGCCGGTCGGTGGCGCCGAAGACCGGTTCGGGGATCTCCGGGCCGGGTGCCGTGCCGAGGTCTTCGACGCGCGCCCGGGGCAGGACGGTGGCGCGATCGGCGACGGCGGGACTCACCAGGCCGATGGTAGAGGACGGGTAGCTTGGTGCAGGTGAGTGGAGCACTGGTGTTGGCCGGGACACCGATGGGGCAGGCCGGAGATGCGTCGCCGCGGCTGCGTGAAGCGCTCGGTTCGGCGGACATCGTGGCCGCCGAGGACACCCGCCGGGCACGCTCGCTCGCGGCCGCGCTGGACGTGACCATCGGCGGCCGGCTGGTCAGCTACTACGACCACGTGGAGGCGCAGCGCGCACCGCAACTCGTCGAGGCGATCGCCGGCGGGGCGACGGTGCTGCTGATCACCGACGCCGGGATGCCGTCGGTCAGCGATCCGGGATTCCGGCTGGTCGCCGCGTGCGCCGATGCCGGACTGCGGGTCACCTGCCTGCCGGGGCCGTCGGCCGTCACCACCGCGCTGGCGCTGTCCGCGCTGCCCTCCGAACGCTTCTGCTTCGACGGCTTCGCGCCGCGCAAACCGGGTGCCCGCCGCGACTGGCTCGCGTCCCTGCGCACGCAGCCGCGCACGGTGGTCTTCTTCGAATCGCCGCATCGCCTGGCGCAGACGCTGTCCGATGCGGCGCAGGTGCTCGGCCCCGACCGGCGTGGCGCGGTGTGCCGCGAACTGACCAAGACCTACGAGGAGGTGCGCCGCGGCGGCCTCGCCGACCTCGCCGAGTGGGCCGCCGGGGGCGTGAAGGGGGAGATCACCGTCGTGATCGCCGGGGCCTCCGCCGTCGACGACGAGGCGGACCTCGGCTCGGTGGTGGCTCGTGCGGCCGCGCTCGCCGATGCCGGGACGCGCCTCAAGGACGCGTGCGAGCAGGCCGCCGCCGGAACTCCGTTCAGCCGCCGCGAGGTCTACGAGGCGGTGCTCACCGCCCGCCGCGAGTGACGATCGAGGCCGCCTTGTCCAGGCACTCCTGCCATTCGGCGGCCGGGTCGCTGTCGTAGGTGATGCCGCCGCCGACGCCGAGGGTCATGGTGCCGTCCGGGGTGATCGCCACGGTCCGGATCGCGACGTTCAGGTCGAGGAGGCCGTCCGGGCCGGCGATGCCGACGGCGCCGCAGTAGACCCCGCGCGGATCACGCTCCCACTCCACGATCAGCTCCGCGGCCCGGATCTTCGGCGTGCCGGTGACCGACGCCGGGGGAAAGGTCGCGGCCAGCAGGGCGTCGTTGCCGACGGTCTCCGCGAGCGTCGCCGCGACGGTGGAGACCAGGTGCCAGACACCGGGTGCGCCGACCACGGTGAGCAGGTCGGGAACGGTGACGCTGCCGATGGCGGCGACCCGCCCGAGGTCATTGCGCACCAGATCGACGATCATCACGTTCTCGGCGACGTCCTTGGCCGACGCGGCGAGCACCAGCGGGTCGACATCGCGCGGCACGGTGCCCTTGATCGGCGACGACGTGACGCGCCCGCCCCGCCGGGACAGGAACGATTCGGGGGACAGACTCGCCACCGAGCCCCACTCACCGTGCAGGAAGGCGGCCTTCGCGGGGGTGGTGGCCACGGCGAGATCGGCGAAATAGTCGTGCGGGCGGCCGTCGAGTGAGCCGGTGAACCGGGTGCAGATGCAGGCCTGGTACACCTCGCCGGCGGCGATCGCCTCGCGGCAGGCCGCGACGGCTTCCAGGTGGGGGTCGCGGTCGGGCGGGGTCCAGGTGGCGGTCCACCCGGGCGGAGCGGTGTCGGCGGAGTGCCGAGTCGGGCTTCCCGGTGAGCCCCGATTCGGCACTTCGAGAGTCTGGGCGACCCAGGCGGGGAGGGGCGCGCCGGCCGGGGACTCCCACGACCAGTCACCGTCGCGCAGGATCAGCATCCCGTCGGTCAGTCCGCCCGCGACCTCGGGGAGCGGGCCGGCGTCGCCGTGCACGGGAAAGCCCAGGTAGCCGAGCCAGAACCGGTCCGGCCGGTCGGGCGGGCGCAGGTCCGGGACGATCTCGATCGACGGCGCGATCACCGCATCGCCGTCGCACCAGTCGCCGATCAGGGCGGCGGGACCGGGGCGGCCGTCGGCCTCGGTGCGTGCGGTGAGGGCGCGGAAGAGGTCCAGGGCGGGCGGCGTTTCGGCACGGTTCGTCACGGGGGTGCCTTTCGACACGGGCCTCCTTCGTCGGCCCGGCACAAGTGGCGGGACACGGGCCTCCTTCGTCGGCCCGGCTCAAAGGGCGGCGTTTCGACACGGTTCGTCACTGCGTTCCTCACCGGCTCAACGGGCTTGGTCACTGCGTTCCTCACCGGCTCAACGGGCTTGGGTCACTGCGTTTCTCACCGGCTCAACGGGCTTGGGTCACTGCATTCCTCACCGGTTCAACGGGCTTGGGTCATTGCATTTCTCACCGGTTCAACGGGCTTGGGTCATTGCATTTCTCACCGGTTCAACGGGCTTGGGTCACTGCGTTCCTCACCGTAAGGGCCCGCTTCGGGTCACTGCGTTCCTCGCCGCCGGGGCGGGCTCGGGGTCGACAGCCCCTTGAGCCGCCGGCGAACGAAGTGAGTCGGCGTGTCGAAAGGACCATCGTGACGCGAGGCTCAGTCGGCGGTGGGGAGTTCGACGCGGGGGAAGACCGGTGCAGGCTTGGGCAGCGGGGTGCCCGGAAGCAGGCGCTTGTCGAGCGCGGCGAAGTCGCGGTCGTCGTCGCCCACGGCGAGCAGGTCGAGGACGGTACCCGTCGCGGTCGGCATCACCGGCTGGGCGAGCAGCGTGACGATGCGGATCACCTCGGCGCACACGTACAGCACGGTGGCGGTGCGCTCCAGATCGGTCTTGGCCAGCTTCCACGGCTCCTGCGCGGAGATGTAGCGGTTGGTGTCGGCGAGCGTCGACCACAGCGCTTCCAGACCGAGGTGGATCGCCTGGGCGTCGAAGTGTCCCCGGACGGTACCCAGCAGGGTGCCCGCGGCGTCGAGGAGCGCGCGGTCGTCGGCGGTGAACTCGCCCGGCTCCGGAACGGCCGAGTCGAAGTACTTTCCGATCATGCTCAGCGTGCGCTGCGCCAGATTGCCGTACTCGTTGGCCAGATCGGCGTTGATCCGGGTGACGATGGCCTCCGTCGAGTACGACCCGTCCTGCCCGTAGCTCACCTCGCGCAGGAAGAAGAAGCGCACCGGGTCGACGCCGAACCGGTCGATCAGCGAGTTCGGGTCGATCACGTTGCCGGTCGACTTGCTCATCTTCTCGCCCTTGTTGAACAGGAAGCCGTGCGCGAAGACCCGCTTGGGCAGCTCGATCCCCGCGCTCATCAGGAACGCCGGCCAGTACACGCAGTGGAACCGGATGATGTCCTTACCGATGATGTGCAGGTCGGCGGGCCAGTAGCGCGCGAAGGTCTCGGGGTCGTCGGGGAAGCCCACGCCGGTCAGGTAGTTGGTGAGGGCGTCGACCCAGACGTACATCACGTGGCCGTCGCCGTCCGGGACCGGCACCCCCCAGTCGAAGGTGGTGCGCGAGACGGACAGGTCGTTCAGGCCGCCGGCGACGAAGCTCGCCACCTCGTTGCGGCGCACGTCCGGCCCGATGAACTCGGGATGCTCGGTGTACAGCGCCAGCAACTTGTCCTGATAGGCCGAGAGCCGGAAGAAGTAGGTCTGCTCCTCCGTCCAGGTCAGCACGTGCCCGTTCTCGACGGCGACGCGGTTGCCGTCGTCGTCGACCCGGGTGTCGTCCTCGACTACGAAGGTCTCGTCGCGGACGTCGTACCAGCCCGAATAGGAGTCGAGGTAGATGTCCCCGGCGTCGACCATGCGCTGCCAGATGGCCTGGCTGGCGCGGTGGTGGTCGTCGTCGGTGGTGCGGATGAAGCGGTCGAACGACGACCCGAGTCGCTCCTGCAGGTCCTGGAAGCGGTCCGAGTTGCGGCGCGCGAGTTCGGCGGTGCCGATGCCTTCCTTCTCGGCCGTCTGCTGCATCTTCTGGCCGTGCTCATCGGTGCCGGTGAGGAACCGGACGTCGTAGCCGTCGAGCCGCTTGAACCGGGCCAGCGCATCCGCCGAGATGTACTCGTAGGCGTGCCCGATGTGCGGCACACCGTTCGGGTAGGCGATGGCGGTGGTGATGTAGAAGGGGGGTCGCATAGTGCGTCACAGATTACCGGCGGTAGGGGGCGCAGGCGATCGGCGGCTCCGGCGGCGTGCCCGGCTCGATCGCCGGGATCGGCTTGGTCACCGGAACATCGCTCAGCGTGAACCGTTCACCGAAGTGCGCCAGCTCGATCGGCGGGCCGTCGAGCAGCCGGTACGTGGCCTGGTCGGTGTCGACCGCGACGACGATCCGCGACTCCCGGATCAGCATCCGGAACGACATGTAGTTCAGCCGGGACGGCAGCCGCGGCGCGAAGGTGATGTTGCCGCCGAAGTCGCGCATCCCGCCGAAACCGGCGACGCAGTCGGTCCAGGCGCCGGCCAGCGCCGCGATGTGCAGGCCCGACGACACGTTGTTGTGCAGGTCGTGCAGATCGGTGAACACCGACTCGCACATCAGGTCGTAGGCCAGATCCAGGTAGCCGACCTCCGCGGCGGCCACGGCCTCGCAGCACGCCGACAGCGACGAGTCGCGCACGGTGATCGGGTAGTAGTAGTCGAACACCGCGCGCTTCTCCTCGGCGGTGAAGCTGTCGCCGAAGAGATAGGTCGCGAACACCAGATCGGCCTGCTTCACCACCTGCTTGCGGTACAGGTCGAAGTACGGGTAGTTGAGCAGCAGCGGGTACTTGTCGCGGGAGGCCTCGAAATCCCACTCGTCGAGCAGGGTGAAGGCCTCGCACTGCTGATGCACGCCGTGCGCCTCGTCGTACGGGATGGTCATGTGATCGGCGCACGACGCCCAGAACGTCACCTCGTCGTCGGTCACGCCGAGTTCCCGGGCCACCGACGGCTGCCGGTGCACGACGGCCACCGCGTCCCGAAGCGCTTGCTGCGCAGCGAGATTGGTGAACACGTTGTTGTTGACGATGGCGGTGTACTCGTCCGGTCCGGTGACCCCGTCGATGCGGAAGCGGCCGGCCGTGTCGTGGTGGCCGAAGCCGGCGAAGAAGCGGGCGATCTCCACGAGCAGTTCCACGCCGCACTCGACCTCGAAGGCCTCGTCGTTGGTGGCGCGCAGATAGCGGCCCGTCGCGTTGGCGATGTCCGCGGACACATGCACGCCCGCGGTGCCCGCCGGCCAGTAGCCCGAACACTCGTCGCCGTCGATGGTGCGCCACGGGAACATGGCGCCGTGCTGGGCGAGTTCGGCGGCGCGGGCCTTGGCCTTGTCGAGCGTAGCGTGCCGCCAGCGCAGTTCCTCGCCGGCCGCGCCGGGCACCGTGTAGGTGAGCATCGGCAGCACGAAGCTCTCGGTGTCCCAGAACGTGTGGCCGTCGTAGCCGGGGCCGGTGAGCCCCTTCGCCGGGATCTGCCGGGACTGGCCGCGGGCGCCGGCCTGCAGCACGTGGAACAGGGAGAACCGGATCGCCTGCTGCAATTCGGGGTCGCCGTCGATCTCGATGTCGGCATCGCGCCAGAACTCGTCGAGGAACTCGGCCTGCTCGGCCTTCAGCGCATCCCAGCCGGTCTCGGCCGCCATCGCGAGGGCGGCCTCGGCCTGGGCGCGGAGCGCGGGGACCGAGCGCCGCGCCGACCAGCCGTAGGCGACGTACTTGGTCAGCACCAGCTTGCTGCCCTGCGGGACGGCCGCCGCGACCGTCATCCGGGCCAGGTCGCCGTCGGCCCGCACGAAGACGTCGGCGTTGCCGGGCACATCGAGTTCGTGACCCATCGCCGCGGCCACCGTCAGACCCGAACGCTTGGTGTGGTGCACCAGGACCGCCGCGGTCCCCTCGCAGTCGGCCAGCGCCGGGACCAGCGGCGCGTCGAGCGCGGCGGCCAGCCGGGGGTCGTTGCCGGGGAGCGGCACCGGCTCGTTGGCCAGCAGATCGGATTGCAGCACCAGTTTCATGTCCTCGCCGATCGGCTCCACCTCGTAGCGGGTGGCGACGATGGTCCGCTTGGTGAAACTCACCAGCCGTTCGCTGCGGATGCGGACGGTGCGCCCGGTCGGCGACGTCCACAGCGTGCTGCGCCGCAGCGTGCCGGTGCGGAAGTCGAGGACCCGCTCGTGATCGACGGTCCGCCCGTAGCGCAGATCCATCGGCTCGTCCTCCACCAGCAGGCGGATGATCTTGCCGTCGGTCACGTTGACCACGGTCTGCCCGGACTCGGGATAGCCGTAGCCGCTCTCCGCGTACGGCAGGTCGCGGGCCTCGAAGAAGCCGTTGAGGTAGGTGCCCGGCTGTTCCACCGGCTCACCCTCCTCGAAGGTGCCGCGCAGCCCGATGTGGCCGTTGGACAGCGCGAACAGCGTCTCGGTCCGGCCGATCATGTCGACGTCCATCCCGCGCCAGCACAGCTGCCAGGGATTGATGTCGAAACCGTGCACCGGGTGGACGCCGTGCTGCGGGACGTTCGTCGGGTCGGTGTGGCTGGCGGTGTCGCCGTGCGTGCTGTGGGTCGGGGTGTCGACCATGGGACAGGCCTCCTGGCTACTCGGAGAGAAGGTCGTGGAGATCGTCGACGACGACGTCGGCGCCGGCTGCTCGCATCGCGTCGGCCTGGGTGCCGCCCACGCGATCGATCCCGACAACGTAGCCGAAGTGCCCGGCGGCGCCCGCCTGGACCCCCGAGATGGCGTCCTCGAACACGGCGGCCTGTTCCGGAGGCACCCCCATCAGTTCGGCGCCGCGCAGGTACGAGTCGGGCGCGGGCTTGCCGTTCAGTCCCTCGGCGACGATGGTGTTGCCGTCCACCCGTTGTTCCACGTAGCCGGTCAGCCCCGCCGCGTCGAGCACGGGCGCGCCGTTCTTGCTGGAGGTCACCACCGCGATACGCAGCCCCGCCGCGCGTGCCGCGTCGAGGTAGCGCACCGAACCCGGGTAGGGCGTCACTCCGTCGCGCTCCAGGCTCGCGATGAAGGCGGCGTTCTTGCTGTCCGCGATCTGGTCGACCACGGCGTCGTCGACCGTGATGTTCCGGGACGCCAGGAAGCTCCGAACGCCGTCGATGCGGGGGCGGCCGTCGACGTAGTCGAGGTAGTGCTGATCGGTGAACGGTGCGCCGCCGCGCGGTCGCAGGAAATCGTTGAACGCATCCCGCCAGGCGGTCATATGCAGCGTCGCGGTCGTGGTGAGCACACCGTCCAGATCGAAGAGCAGGACGGTGATCGCAGGTGGTAGTCCGAGCACAATCGGAAACGCTACCCGCACCCGATACGCTGTGCCGGGTGACGCAGCGGCGATTCTTTCAAGTGGATGTGTTCGGTGACGGACCGGCGAGTGGCAACCCGGTCGCGGTGGTCTGCGATGCGGCTGACCTGACCGACGACGAGATGGCGCGCTTCGCGCGCTGGACCAACCTGTCGGAGACCACGTTCGTGCTGCCGCCGACCGCGGACGGGGCCGACTACCGGCTGCGGATCTTCACTCCCGGTGGCGAACTGCCGTTCGCCGGACACCCCACCCTCGGCTCGGCGCATGCCTGGCTGGCGGCCGGCGGGATCCCGCGCCGCCGGGGCTCCGAGGGCGCCGACCTGGTGCAGGAATGCGGCATCGGGTTGGTCACCGTGCGCCGCGAGGCTGCCGCCGATCGTTATGCGTTCGTCGCACCGCCGCTGACTCGCGGCGGCCCGGTCGCCGCCGCCGATCTCGACCGCGTGCGCGCTGCCCTGGGCCTGCGGCCGTCGGACGTGGTGGCCGCGAACTGGGTCAGCAACGGTCCGCCGTGGCTGGCGCTGCTGCTCGACGACGGCCAGACCGTCCTGGATCTGCGCCCGGACATGAGTGCGCTGGGTCCGGACGACTTCGTCGGCGTGGTCGGGCCGTGGCGGGCGGGCGCCGGTCCGGGCGGCGTCGACTACGAGGTGCGCGCCTTCATCCCCGGCGTCGGCGTGCCGGAGGACCCGGTCACCGGCAGCCTCAATGCCGGGATCGCGGTCTGGCTGCGCGGTGTCGGGCTGGTTCCGTCGTCGTACGTGGCCGCCCAGGGGACGGCGCTCGGCCGCACCGGCCGGGTGAGCGTGCGAGACGACGGCGAGCAGATCTGGATCGGCGGGCGGTGTGCGTCGGTGATCGCCGGGACGGTCGACCT
Organism: Gordonia sp. PP30; assembly: GCF_023100845.1. Taxonomy (NCBI): domain Bacteria; kingdom Bacillati; phylum Actinomycetota; class Actinomycetes; order Mycobacteriales; family Gordoniaceae; genus Gordonia; species Gordonia sp. PP30. Next base: position 1,006,589 of record NZ_CP095864.1, read on the forward strand.
GTGAGCGACGAGAGCAAGGAGATGTCGGCCAAGGAGATCAAGCGCCGCAAGCGCCGGGAGCCGCCGCCGGATCCGGAACCGCTGCCCGGGCTGGTCGACGCGCACACCCACCTCGCGTCGTGCGGCGGGCGGACCGCCGAGTCCGTCGCCGAGATCATGGATCACGCCGAGCGGGCCGGTGTGGAGCAGGTGGTGACCGTCGCCGACGACATGGTCGACGCCCGCTGGGCGGTGGCCGCCGCGCACTGGGACCCGCGGGTCTTCGCGGCCGTCGGCCTGCACCCGACCCATGCGGCGGACCTGGACGACGCGGCGCGCGCCGAACTGGAGACGATGGCGGCTGACCCGCGAGTCGTCGCGATCGGCGAGACCGGCCTCGACTACTACTGGACGGTGCATTCGGACACCTGCGCCGATCCGGCCACCCAGAAGGACGTCTTCGCCTGGCACATCGACCTGGCCAAGCGGTCGGGCAAGCCGCTGATGATCCACAACCGGGACGCCGACCGCGACCTGCTCGACGTGCTCGCGGCCGAGGGTTCGCCGGAGACGGTGATCATGCACTGCTTCTCCGGGGATGTGCCGATCGCCCGCGAATGCATCGACCGCGGCTACCTGCTGAGCTTTTCCGGGACTGTGACGTTCGTCAACGCGGGTGAGCTGCGGCAGGCCGCGTCACTCACCCCGGACGAGCAGATCCTGGTGGAGACCGACGCACCGTTCCTCACCCCGCATCCCTACCGTGGCCAGCCGAATCAGTCGTATTGCGTGCCGTACACGGCCCGGTGTCTGGCGGATGTCCGGGGCGTATCGCCCGAACGGATGGCCCAGATCCTGGGGGCCAACGCCCGACGGGCGTACGGGATGCCGTTGCGGTAACGACGGTCTGTTCGTTACCGTACTGTGATCCCTTTTCGGGGGCCCGCCGGTCGGGACGGCGGGCTTGAGTGGTAAGCAGGTAGATTTTCTTGTCAGTTTTCACGCGCATCAATGCGACCAACTCGGTCAGCGCCCGCGTCGTCACCGGCGCGTTGCTGTTCACCGTCGCCGCCGGCGGCGCCACCGGCGCCGTCATGCACAAGGAACTGACCTTGACGATCGACGGTCAGAGCCGAGAGGTCTCCACCATGGCCTTCTCGGTGGGCGACGTCCTCGAGGCCCACGGCGTCCAGCCGAAGTCGGGCGACAAGGTGAACGTCGCGCTGTCGAGCATGCCGCACGACGGCCAGACCGTCGTCGTCGACCGGCTCAAGAGCGTCGAGCTCACGGTCGACGGCAAGCCGGAGATCGTGAAGACCCACAAGAACAACGTCGGCGAGATCCTCGCCGAGCAGGGCCTGACCCAGGCCGCCGTCAGCACCTCGCTGGACCATCGGGTGCCGGTGAGCGGCGGCGACGTCGACGTGATCCTGCCCAAGTCGGTGGTGCTCACCGACGCGGGCAAGACCGAGCGCACCGTCGTCGCGGCGAAGACCGTCGGCGACCTGTTCGAGCGCATCGGGAAGCCGCTGGCGCCCACCGACAAGGTGGTGCCCGCCGCGAGCACGCCGGTCACCAAGGGCATGACCATCAAGGTGACCCGTATCCGGACCGAGCAGAAGACCGTCGACGAGAAGGTCGCGCCGCCGGAGACCAAGACCGAGGACCCGACGCTGATCAACGGCAAGAAGGTCGTCGTGAAGCCGGGTACCCCGGGCAAGGCCACCGTCACATACAACGTCACGACCGTCAACGGCAAGGTCACCAAGCGCGAGAAGGTCGGCGAGAAGGTCCTCGTCGCCCCGCAGCCGGCCACCGTCCGCATCGGCACCAAGCCGGGTGCCCCGCACGAGCCGTTCGGCGTCTGGGATGCGATCGCGCAGTGCGAGTCCACCGGCAACTGGGCCATCAACACCGGCAACGGCTTCTACGGCGGCATCCAGTTCACCCAGGGCACCTGGGATTCGTTCGGCGGCCAGGAGTACGCGCCGCGCGCGGACCTCGCGACGCGCGAGGAGCAGATCGCCATCGCTAAGAAGGTCCAGGCCGCGCAGGGCTGGGGCGCCTGGCCGCTGTGCACCTCGCGACTGGGTCTGCGCTGACACGGTTTGACACAATGCTCTGGTGAGTGACATAGCGGGCGTTCGGCTCCTCGGCCCGGGGCAGATCCGCGGCCTGGCCGCCGAACTCGGCGTCCGGCCCACCAAGCAGCTCGGCCAGAACTTCGTGCACGACGCCAACACGGTGCGCCGTATCGTCGCCACCTCCGGGGTCGGCCCCGACGACGTGGTGCTCGAGGTGGGCCCGGGTCTCGGTTCGCTGACGCTGGCACTGCTGGAGACCGCGGGCCGGGTGGTCGCCGTCGAGATCGATCCCGTGCTCGCCGCGCGTCTGCCGCGGACCATCGCCGAGTTCGCCCCCGGGCGGGCCGCCGACTTCGACGTGGTGACCGCCGACGCGATGACGGTGCTGCCCGCCGACCTCCCCGTGACGCCGACCGCGCTGGTGGCGAACCTGCCGTACAACGTCGCCGTGCCGGTGATCCTGCACCTGATGACGCACTTCCCGACGCTGCGCACCGTGCTGGTGATGGTGCAGGCCGAGGTCGCCGACCGGCTCGCCGCCGGCCCCGGGGGCCGTATCTACGGGGTGCCGAGCGTCAAGGCGCGCTACTTCGGCGACGTCAAACGCGCCGGGGCGATCGGCCGCAACGTGTTCTGGCCGGAACCGAAGATCGAGTCGGGGCTGGTGCGGATCGACCGGCGGGATCCGTTCGGCACCGACGAGGCGCAGCGGGCGGCGACCTTCGCCGTCATCGACGCCGCGTTCGCACAACGCCGCAAGACCATGCGTTCGGCGCTGGCCGGCTGGGCCGGCGGCGCCCCGCGCGCGGAGGAACTGCTGCGCGAGGCCGGCATCGATCCCGGAATCCGGGGCGAGCGGCTCGACGTCGCCGATTTCGTCCGGCTGGCGCGGGCGGCGGGCACCGATCCGGTGGCGACGCGATGATGGGCGGCGCGACGGCGCGCGTCCCGGCCAAGATCAACCTGCACCTCGGGGTGGGCCCGCTCCGCGAGGACGGCTACCACGAACTGAACACCGTCTTCTGCGCGCTCTCGCTGTACGACGACGTGACCGTGCGCGCCGCCGACGAGTTCTCGGTGACCGTGCGTGGCGAAGGTCAGCACGACGTGCCCTCCGACGCCACCAATCTCGCGGCCCGCGCGGTCGCGGCGATCGCCGAATACGCCCAGGTGCCCGACCCGCAGGTGGCCATCGAGATCGAGAAGCAGATCCCCGTCGCCGGAGGCATGGCCGGCGGCAGCGCGGATGCGGCCGGGGCACTGCTGGCCGCCGCGCGGCTGTGGCGGCTGGATCTGGACCGCGAGGAACTGCACGACCTCGCCGCGAGCCTGGGCAGCGATGTGCCGTTCAGCCTTCTCGGCGGCGCGGCCCTCGGTACCAACCGCGGTGAAGAACTGCTGCCGGTGCTGCACCGCGGCGAACTGCACTGGGTGATCGTGGCGGCGAAGGGCGGGCTCTCCACCCCGGCCGTCTACCACGAACTCGATCGGCTCCGGGCCGGGCGCGGGGAGACGGTGCCGCCGCCGGAGCGGCCCGACGAACTCATCGTGGCGCTCGCCTCCGGTGACGTGCACGCGGTGGCGCCGCTACTGCACAACGATTTGCAGCCGGCCGCGCTCTCCCTGCAGCCGCGGCTGCGGCGGACCCTGCGCGCCGGCGGTGAGGCCGGTGCACTCGCCGGGATCGTCTCCGGCTCGGGCCCGACCTGCGTGTTCCTGTGCGACGGCGAGGACGCCGCCATCTCGGTGGCGACCGAGTTGTCCGGGCTGGGCGTCGCCAAGGCGGTGCGCACCGCGCACGGGCCGGTCCCGGGCGCGCGCCTCATCCCGGCGCACTGACCGCCGCATTCCCTGCTTGACGAAACGATCTGCTTGACGAAACGAATGGAGAACCATGGCCGCGGGCACCAACACCTCGCTGGTGATCGCCGAGAAGGTGAGTAAGAGCTTCGGCATCAAGCCGCTGCTCGACGAGGTGAGCGTCGGCGTGCACGAAGGTGAGCGGATCGGCGTCGTCGGCCTCAACGGCGGCGGCAAGACGACGCTCCTGGAACTGCTCGCCGGGATCACCGAGCCGGACTCCGGCCGGGTGACCCGGGTCGGCGGCCTGCGGATGGTGACGGTGACCCAGCGCGGCGAGCTGCCGTCCGGCGCCACGGTGTCCGAGGTGGTCCTGGGGGCGGACACCCCCGAGCACGAGTGGGCGTCGGACGCTCGGGTTCGCGGGATCCTGGCCGGGCTCGGCGTCGACGACATCCTCGACCGTCAGGTGCAGGAGCTGTCCGGCGGGCAGCGGCGGCGCGTCGCGCTGGCCGCCGCGCTGGTGACCGACGCCGATCTGCTGATCCTCGACGAGCCGACCAACCACCTCGACATCGAGGGCGTGGCCTGGCTCGCCGAGCATCTCAAGGCCCGCCGCAGCGCGCTGGTGGTCGTGACCCACGACCGCTGGTTCCTCGACACCGTCGCCGCCCGGACCTGGGAGGTCCACTCCGGCCGCGTCGACGAGTACGAGGGCGGCTACAACGACTGGGTGTTCGCGCGCGCCGAACGTTCACGGCTGGCCGACGCCGCCGAGGAACGGCGCCGCAACCTCGCCCGCAAGGAACTTGCCTGGCTGCGGCGCGGCGCTCCGGCGCGGACCTCGAAGCCGAAGTACCGCATCGAGGCGGCCGAGAAACTGATCGCGAACGTGCCGCCGCCGCGTGACACGGTGACGCTCTCCGCGTTCGCCAAGCGGCGGCTCGGGCGGGTGGCGATCGAGTTGGAGAACGCGCACCTCGACGCGCCGTCGAGCGCGGACGGCACCCCCGGCCGCACCCTGCTCGACGACACCACCTGGCGCCTCGCGCCGGGGGAACGGATCGGCCTGGTCGGCGTCAACGGTTCGGGGAAGACGACGCTGCTGCGCGCCCTGGCCGGGGAGGTGCCGGTGACCCCGGGGCGGCGGGTCGTGGGCAAGACCGTCGAACTCGGCTGGCTGCGGCAGGAACTCGACGACCTCGACGAGTCGATGCGCGTGCTCGATGCCGTCGAGGAGGTCGCCGGACACATCATGCTCGGCGACAAGGAGCTGTCGGCCAGCCAGCTCGCCGAACGTCTCGGCTTCTCGCCGGCGCGGCAGCGTACGCCGATCGGCGACCTGTCCGGCGGCGAGCGCCGTCGTCTGCAGTTCACCCGCGTGCTGATGGCCGAACCCAACGTGCTGCTGCTCGACGAGCCGACCAACGACCTCGACATCGACACCCTGCAGCAGCTGGAGGATCTGCTCGATTCCTGGGCCGGGACCCTCGTGGTGATCAGCCACGACCGCTACCTGATCGAGCGCATCTGTGACTCGACGTGGGCACTGTTCGGCGATGAGAAGCTGACCAATCTGCCGCGGGGGATCGACCAGTATCTGGAGCGTCGGGCGGCACCGCGCCCGTCGCCCTTCGACGGCGCGTCGTCGCAGGCTCCGCCACGCCAGCTCAGGACCCGCGAGGTCGAGACTTCTGAGCGGTCGGGTCCGACTCCGGCCGAGCACCAGGCAGCCCGCAAGGCGATGAGCCGCGCCGAGCGGACCATGGAGAAGCTGGGCAAGCGGGAGGAGGAGCTGCACGCGGCGATGATCGACGCGGCCGTCGACCCCACCCGCCTCGCGTCGTTGAACGACGAGTTGCAGCTGGTCCTGGCGGACAAGGAGACCGCCGAGATGGAGTGGATGGAAGCCGCCGAGATCCTCGGCTGAAGCCCGATCGGGAGCGTTCCGAGGTTCCTCCGCCCGACGCTGGTCGTGCCACCGCACACTCAGCCGGGGGATGAGAGGAGTCCGTAGCAGCGCGTCGATACAGAAGCAGCGTTCGCGAGCGCTGCTTCTACGCGGAGCCGCTGCCACGCCCACCGCGGGTGGTGGATCGGGACGTGTGACCGGCCTACACTGGACGGCAGGTGCCCTGCGCACCGCGGCAGTGGGGCTTGCCGCACCCGAACCTCGGTACCCGCCGGCCGGCGGAGACCCGACAACAGTCCCTACCACCCGGATTGCACCCTGCGCCGGGAAGGTAGGAGACCGTCATGTCCGCCGATTCGCCCTCCGCCCCGATCGTTCTCACCGCGCTCACCGCGCGGCCGATCCTCGACTCGCGCGGTTACCCGACCGTCGAGGTGAGCGCCGTCCTCGATGACGGCACCCGGGTGCGCGCCGCGGCGCCCGCCGGAGCCTCGACCGGTGCCCACGAGGCCGTCGAACGGCGGGACGGCGGCGAGGCCTATTCCGGTCGCGGTGTCGACGCCGCGGTGGCCGGAGTGGAGCGGGAGATCGCCCCGGCGCTGGTCGGCTCGGCGTGGGCGTCGATCACCGAGGTGGACCGGGCACTGCGGGATCTGGACGGGACGCACGACTACCGGCGGCTGGGGGCGAACGCCGTGGTGGCGGTGTCGATCGCGGCGTCTCGGGCCTTCGCCCATGTCGCCGGTCTGTCGTTGCACACCTGGATCGCCGCCGCATCGGGATCGTCGGAGCGGCTGCCCGTCCCGCACTTCAACGTCCTCAACGGCGGCGCTCACGCGGCCAACGCTCTCGATTTCCAGGAGTTCATGATCGCGCCGGTCGGCGCCCCCGACGAGGCGGCCGCGGTGCGGATCGGTGCCGAGGTCTACCACGCCCTCGCCGCACTGATCCGGCAGCGATACGGCACCGCGGGACTGGGTGACGAGGGCGGCTTCGCGCCACCGGTCGAGCATCCGCGCACCGTCCTGGATCTGCTGGTCGAGGCGATCGGCGACGCCGGGTACCGGCCCGGCCGGGACACGGTGGCGATCGCTCTCGATCCGGCGGCCAACTATTTCTACCGGGGCGCCGGCCGCTACGAGACCGGCGGGACCCTGCGCGACCGGGCGCAGATGGTCGACTTCTACCTCGAGTTGTTCGACGAATACCCGATCCGCAGCCTGGAAGACGGATTCGCCGAGGACGACCCGGAGGGCTGGGTGGCGATGGCGACCGCTGCCGCCGGCCGGTGGCAGCTGGTCGGTGACGACCTGTACGTGACCGATCCCGAGCGGATCGAGCGCGGCGCGGCAGCGGGGCTGTCCAACGCGGTGCTCATCAAGCCGAACCAGATCGGCACGGTCTCGCAGACGCTGGCGGCCATCGCCGCCGCCCGGGACTGCGGCATGTCGTGCATGGTGTCGCACCGCTCCGGGGAGACGATGGACACCTTCATCGCGGACCTCGTCGTCGGCACCGGTGTGGGCCAGATCAAATCCGGTGCGCCGGCCCGCGGCGAACGTGTCGCCAAGTACAACCGGCTGATGGAGATCGAGCGCGATCATCCCGAACTGCCATACGGGCTGGATCGATGAGGACCCTGGCGCGCGGGAATCAGGCCGGCCCGAGAAGGAACCACGTCCGCTGGTCGCCCTTGCCCTTGACCGGCACCACGCCGCGCGGCTCGAATCTGAACTCGCCGGCGAGCCGGTCCCGGACGGACTCGGGCACCTGGATCCGGTCGGGCTCGCCGGTGGACTCCATGCGGGAGGCGAGGTTCACCGCATCGCCCCAGACGTCGTAGAAGAACTTCCGGGAGCCGACCACGCCGGCGACCACCGGGCCGTGCGCGAGGCCGATGCGCAGATGCATCGGCCGGCCGTCGGGGCCGGGTACCCGGGCGCACTCGGCGCGCAGGTCCAGCGCGAAGCGCGCGAGCGATTCCAGATGGTCCGGCCGTGGGAGCGGAACCCCGCTGACCACCATGTACGAGTCGCCGGTGGTCTTGATCTTCTCCAGCCCGTGCCGGTCGGTCAGGCGATCGAGGGTCGAATACAGCCGGTTGAGGAAGTGCACGACGTCGGCCGGCGTGTTGTGGCTGGACATCGCGGTGAACCCGGCGATGTCGGCGAACAGGATCGAGGCGTCGTCGTAGGTATCGGCGATCTCGCCGGGATCGGGACGCTTGAGCCGATCGGAGACGCTGCGCGGAAGAATGTTGTCCAGGAGATCCTCGGAGCGCTCGTACTGCTCTTCGAGGGCGGTCTCGGCGCGCCGGATCTGCCGCATGCCGAAGGTCATCAGATAGGCGGCCAAGCCACCCGCCGCGAGCGTGTTGACCACGAATCCGGTGGTCATCAGCCAATCCGGGGCGAGCCCGGTGTCGTACGGTACACAGAAATGCAGCACTGCGACGGCGGTCGAGCAGATGACGACGCAGAGGGCCGTGTAGGGGCCGCGCGCGCCACCGACGACCATCGGCACGCCGGCGGCCATCGCGAAGAAGTAGAAGAGCAGTCCGGCCGAGGTGCCCAGATACACGGTGAGTGCGCACAGTACGGCGGTGGCGACCACGAAGAATGCGAGGGGGGAGGCGAGAGTGCCGAGTCGGCGCAGCGTCGGCACCAGCAGCATCAGAAGGCCGCCGACGACGTTCACGAGCGTGACCGCCACCGGCCCGCCGAACGTGGCGCCGGCGGCGGCGAAGCCGACGTTCACCGCGGCGGCGCCATAGGAAGCGCGGGAGACGAGTTGTTGCCGGCGGGCCGCGTCGTCGAGCGGCCCGGAGGCGTGCGGCTCCCGCAGACAACGGGTCAGCGTCTCGTCGCGGGCGGGCACGGGGCGTCGCCTATCCGGTCACCGGATGATGACGCGGTCGACGAGGCGGGCGATCTCGGTCGACCCGGCGTGGTTGAAATGCCACTTCAGGGTGCCGTCTTCGTTGGTCTGACCCTCGAACCACGGATCGGTCCGGTTGCAGGCGTCGCGGCCCACCGAGAGGTTCTGGATGTCGATGAAGCTGCCGTCGACGCTTTCGGCGACGGCGCGCAGGATCGTGTTCGCGCGGTCGAACACCCCGCGCATCCAGGCGGCGTCGCCGTCCGGCAGCGGGACCGCCGGGAAGCAGCCGTTCTCGCCGACGAATCCGCCGATGCCGACCATCACGATCTGCGCGCGCGGCTCGTGGGCGCGGATCGCCTTCAGAGCGGCGTGGGCGTCGCGGTCCATCTTGGCCAGCCGGGTGTCGACGAGCTGGGCCATGTCGGCCCGGCCGCGGCAGTTCTTGTCGCCGGAGGCCGTGCGCACCAGGCATTTGCCGAGGATCGACGGCCATCCCATGTCGTTCCCGCCGATACTGACGGTGAGCAGCTGTGCGCCCGCCGGGATCTGGGTGACCTGCGGCGGTCGCGGGTAGTACGGCGCCTGCTGGGCCGTCGACCACAGGTTGGGGCTGGTGGCCCCGGCGCACGAGGTGTCGGTGAAGCTGCTCGGGCGCAGGGTGGCGCGCAGGATCTCCGGGTAGCTGTCGGCTGAGCGCAGACAGCCGAGGTAGTACCCGAGCGTCGGCGTGCGGTGCGTGCCGGCGGCGCGCGAATCGCCCATCGCGACGTAGGGGCCGCCGGTATACGGCTGTACCTTCGACGCGGGCGGCGGCACGGGCTCGGCCGGTGCGGGTTCGGCTCGCACCGAGGCTCCCGGAACCAGGACGGCGCCCAGCACCAGGGCCGCCGTCAGGGCGGCGCGCAGTGGTCGTCGCATGGTGTCCTCGCCGGAGATCGAACAGGTTGGTGAGGGCCGCTTCCCCGACGGCCCACAAGACAAGGACTCTGCCAGACTTGTTACTGAAGTGACAGATGTGGTTATCGAACGGCGACCGAAGCGTGATGTCGGCGACCACACCGCTCTGCGCTAGCGTGGGGCCCATGTCGTTCATTCGCACCTCGGTCGGCAACGATGTCGGCGAAATCATCCTGGACCGCCCGAAGGCGCTCAACGCGCTCGATCAGACGATGATCGACGACATGCATCGCGTGCTCCTCGAATGGGGCGACGACGACGCGATCGAGACCGTGCTGGTGACCTCGGCGAGCCCGCGGGCGTTCTGCGCGGGCGGCGACATCCGGGAGATCCGGACCAACGCCCTCGCCGGCGACACGGCCGCGATCACCCGGTACTTCGCCGGTGAGTACGGGCTCGATCAGCTGGTCGCCGAGTATCCGAAGCCCTACATCGCGCTGATCGACGGCGCGGCGATGGGCGGCGGCCTGGGCATCAGCGTTCACGGCGAACTGCGGATCGTCACCGAGAACGCGCTCATCGCCATGCCGGAGGTCGGGATCGGCTTCTTCCCGGATGTGGGCTCCACGTACTTCCTGCCGCGGCTGCCCGAGGGCGTCGGCATGTGGATGGGTCTGACCGGCGCGCGGATCCGCGGTGCCGACGCGGTGGCGCTGGGCCTGGCGACGCATTACGTTCCGTCCGCCGACCTGGACGGTGTGGCGCAGCGGATCCGCGACGGAGCCGGGCTGGCCGACGCGCTCGCCGAGTACCGCGAACCGGTGACCACCGACCTCCCGCTGACCAAGATCGCGAGCTACTTCCCGCTCGGTGCCGATCCGGTGGCGATCCTCGGGGGCCTGCAGGGCGCCGTCGGCGACGAGTGGTGCGACGAGATGGCCACGCTGCTGCAGGCGTCGTCGCCGACCAGTGTCGCGGTGACCGCCGCCCTGCTGGAAGCGGGGGCGCAGAGCTCGCTCGCCCAGTGTCTGGAGCGGGAGCTGCACGCCGCCGAGCAGATCACCGTGACACCCGACTTCGCCGAGGGCGTGCGCGCGGTGCTGGTCGACAAGGACCGGAACCCGTCGTGGACGCCGGCCACGCTCGACGAGGTGGATCCCGCCGTCGTCGCCCGGATCGTCGGCGAGTGACCGGCCGCGCCGGACCCGACGCGACTCAGAGCTGATCGAGCCAGTCGTGGACGACGGCCCGCGCGGCCCCGGCGAGCCGGGGCCCGGCCACGGCAGCGTCGGCGCGGATCTGCCGGGGATTGTGGCCGGTGGCGGCCAGCTCGTGCGCGTGCCCGATCAGCCAGCGCTCGATCCGGGTGTGGTCGGCCTCCAGATGGAATTGCAGGCCCAGCGCGGTGGCACCGTAGGCGAACGCCTGGTTCGGGAAGCCGGGCGTCTGCGCGAGGCGCCGCGCTCGGTCGGGAATGCCGAACTGGTCGCCGTGCCAGTGCAGCACCGGGATCCCGTCCAGCGGAGCCAGCACCGAGTCGCGGCCGTCGGCGGTCAGCGTCAGCGCGCCGTACCCGATCTCGGTGCGTCCGGTCGGCTCGACGGGCGCGCCGAGCGCGTCGGCCATCAGCTGGGCCCCGAGACAGACCCCGAGGGTCGGGCGGCCGGCGCGCAGTCGTGCCGCGAGGGCCGCCTTCTCGTCGTGCAGGAACGGGTACACCGGGGTGTCGTACACGCCGATCGGGCCGCCGAGCGCCACCACCAGATCGGCATCGAGCACGGACGACTGCTCGATCGGATCGAGGCCCGCGTCGAGGTAGTCGACGGTGTGCCCGCGCTCGGCCAGGACCCTGGCGATCAGGCCGAGATCCTCGAAGGCGACGTGGCGGATCGCGAGCGTGCGCATCAGTCGGCCGCGGCCACGAGCGGAGCCAGCGTCAGCGCCGGGAACTCCTTCTCGATGAACTGCAGCCGCCACTTGTCACTGAACAGCGCCAGGATGGCGCCGTCGCTGCGGGTGAAGACCTCGACGCCGCGCTGGCGGGCGAGTTCCGGCGCGCTCGCCTCGTCGGTCCGGCGGGCCAGCGAGTAGCCGAGCGGTTCGATGATGGTGTCGACGTTGAACTCGGCCTTCATCCGGGCGGTCACCACCTCGAACTGCATGGGCCCGACGGCGGCCAGCACCGGGGAGGCGTCGCCGCGCAGCTCGTTGCGCAGCACCTGCACCACGCCCTCGGCGTCGAGCTGATCGATGGCCTTGCGGAACTGCTTGTACTTGTCGGCGGTGGTCACCCGCAGCGACGAGAAGTGCTCCGGCGCGAACGACGGGATCGGCGGATACTGCACCTTCGGGTCGATGTACAGGGTGTCGCCCGGGGCCAGCGCCATCGCGTTGACCAGGCCGACCACGTCGCCCGGATAGGCGGTGTCGACGGTGGAGCGGTCGCGGCCGAAGACGGCCTGCGCGTACTTGGTGGCGAACGGTTTGCCGGTCTGCGCGTGCGTGACCACCATGCCGCGCTCGAACTCGCCCGACACGATCCGCATGTAGGCGAGGCGGTCCCGGTGGCTGGAGTCCATCCCGGCCTGCACCTTGAAGACGACGGCGCTGAACGGGTCGGTGACGTCGCGCTCGGCGCCGTCGATCCCGGTCCGCCCGGCCGGCGGCGGGGCGAACTCGACGAGCGCCTCCAGCAGCTGGCGGACGCCGAAGTTGAGCATCGCGGAGGTGAAGATCATCGGCGAGGTCTGCCCGGCCAGGAACATCTCCTGGTCGTGGTCCTGGCCCATCTCGCCGAGGAGTTCACTCTCCTCGACGGCGGCGGTCCAGGCGTCGCCCTCGGCGTCGTGCGCGGCGGCGGGGGAGAGGATCTCCTCCGGCGCGATCTTGGAACCGCCGGCAGTGCGGGTGAACTTGATGAACTGCCCGGTGCGACGATCCAGCAGCCCGCGGTAGTCGCCCGCGATGCCGACCGGCACGTACAGCGGGGTCGGGATGAGGCCGATGCGGTCGGTGATCTCGTCGATCAGTTCCAGCGGCGACTGGCCCGGCCGGTCCCACTTGTTGATCACGGTGATCACCGGGATGCCGCGGTGGCGACAGACCTGGAACAGTTTGAGGGTCTGCGGCTCCAGACCTTTGGCGGCGTCGATCAGCATCACGGCGGCGTCGACGGCGGTCAGCACCCGGTAGGTGTCTTCGGAGAAATCCGAGTGGCCGGGCGTGTCGACCAGGTTGATCACGTTCGGCTCGTCCGGCTCCGGTGCGTCCCCGTCGGCACCGGTCGGCGTGTAGTTGAACTGCAGGGCCGTGGAGCTGACCGAGATGCCGCGGGCCTTCTCCATCTCCATCCAGTCCGAGACGGTGGCGCGGCGCCCGCCCTTGCCGTGCACGGCGCCCGCTTCGCTGATCATGCGCGCGTGCAGTGCCAGCGCCTCGGTCATGGTCGACTTACCGGCGTCCGGATGGGAGATGATCGCGAAGGTCCGGCGGCGCCTGACCTCGCGGGCGATGGACTCTGAACTCACCTGTCCACGCTATCGGGCGCGCCCGTGGTCAGGCAAAACGCGGCACGTGACGGAAGCTGGCATGTAATTATACTCGAAAGTAAGTTCTAGTTTTCTGTTGCATACACATCACAGTGTGCGTATTCTTTGGGGTAGGGGAAGAACCATTCCCGATCGGCCGGAAGGGGGTCCGTGATGTGTGACGACGACGCGTTCGACGCTCGCGGCCTCCTGGCCGGTCTCTCGCCCGCCGAGCTGGTGGCAGTGATCGGTGCCGCCGAAGGCTCCTTGGCCGAAGCGCCGCTGGCCGCCCTCTCCGAGGACGGCCTTCTCGATCTGCTGGAGTCGCGGGAGCAGGCCCGCCGAATGGGTGTGGCCGTCGATGCGGCCTTGTTCGTGGAGATCTCCGACCGCGGCGCCTGCCAGCGCGCCGGCTACAACACCATGCACCAACTCCTCACCCAGGGACTACGCATCGGGGAAGGCGAATCCCGGCGCCGCCGGGCCGTGGCGGCCTCGATCGGCCGGTTCATCGCGATGACCGGCCAGCGCCGCGACCCGAAATACCCGGCGACCGCCGCCGCGGTCGCCGAAGGAGCGATCGGTGAGACGCATGTGTCGGTGATCGAGGAGGTGATGGACAAGGTCCCCGCCTCGGTCGACCCCGCCGAACGGGCGAAGGCCGAGGCGATGCTGGTCGATGCCGCCCGGACGTTGAATCCGTCCGGGGTGACGATGGTGGGTAACCGGATCCTCGCTTACCTGGACCCCGACGGCACCCTCGCCGACGACAACGACCGTCAGCGGCAGGCCAAGTTCCGGCTCTCCGCACAGGACCGGCAGCTGATGAGCGCGGTGCAGGTGCGGATGGACCCGGAACTACGCGCCGAGTTCGAGGTCGTGTTCGGCTTGTGGGCCGCCCCGGGTATGAACAACCCCAACGACCCCGACTCCCCGCACGGCGCTGTCGACCAGCCCGGCCTGGACCCCGCCGTCGTGGCGGCCGCGGCCGAACGTGATGACCGGCTGTTGGGCCGCCGCCAGCACGATGCGCTCAAAGCGCTGTTGAGGTGGGTCAACGCCCAGTCCTCCCACGCCCGGCCCGGGAGTCTGCGCAATCAGATCGTGGTGACCGTCACCGACGAAGACCTGGCCCGGCAGGCGGGGGTCGCGTGGACCGCGACCGGGACCCGCATGCCGGTCACCGATCTGGTGAAGATCGCCGCCGACACGGTCCCGTATCTGGCGGTGTTCTCCACCGCGACCGGCCAGCCACTCTACCTCGGGCGGGCGCATCGTCTGGCGTCGCGGGCACAACGACTCGCGCTGTTCGCCCGGGACCGCGGCTGCACCGCCCCGGGCTGCACCCGCCCATTCACCCAGACGCAGATGCATCACATGCCCGACTGGCAAGACGGCGGACCCACCGACATCGACCACCTCGGCGGGGCCTGCGGCAAACACAACCGGTGGAACGGCCAACAACCCGGCGACTGGGAATCCAAGGTTCTCACCGGCGGCCCGGACACCGGCCGGGTCGGGTGGCGCCCGGTCGGGCGAGAAGGCCCGTGGATCGTGAACCCGCTGTTCCATCCCGACAAACTCCGGACCGGCCCGGACACCCCGGAAGAAGACCGCAGTCCGCCGCCGATCGTGAATCACCGACTCGGGGAGGATGCGCAGCACGGCGTCGAAGGGCGCCCCGGCGGGCTCGTCGCATCTCAGCCGGCGGACCGCACGACGTCCGGTGTCGAAGCGCTCCTCGAACAGCACCTGGCAGCCTGACCACCAGCGCGTGGCCGGGCCACCAGGGCACTAATGATAGTGATTATCATGAAAGCATGAAGCGCACTTGGCAGTTCCGGCAGAGCAGTGAGATCGCTGCGGACAGCACGGCGGTGTGGGCTCGGGTGGTCACTCCCGAGGGCATCAACGACGAGATGCGGCCCTGGATGACGATGTCCGTGCCGGGCGGCGCCGAGGACGTCACCATCGACAGCCTCGAGATCGGCCGGCCGATCGGCCGCGCCTGGCTCCGGCTGTTCGGCGTCGTCCCGTACGACTTCGACCACCTGTCGATCGCCGAACTCGATCCGGGCCGCCGCTTCCACGAGGAGTCCACGATGATCAGCATGCGGCGCTGGACGCACGAGCGGACCGTCGAACCGATCGCCGGCGACCGAACCCGGGTCAGCGATGTCATCACCTTCGGGCCCCGGATCGGGCTGGTCGTCGCGGGGCCGCTCCTACAGCGCGTCCTGGCGGCGTTCTTCCGGCACCGGCACCGCAGGCTGGCGGCGCATTTCCGCTGATCTCACTCGAAGGGGATGGGCGGCATGGTGACCACCTGCGCGGCGTAGCTCAGGCCGGCGCCGTAGCCGAGGAGGAGCGCGGTGTCACCGGGCTTGGCGGCACCGGTCGACAGCAGCTGCTCCATGGCGAGTGGGATGGAGGCGGCCGAGGTGTTGCCGGTCGTCTCGATGTCGTTCGCGACCACCGTCGTCTCCGGGAAGTGCAGATTCTTGGCCAGCAGGTCGTTGATGCGTGAGTTGGCCTGATGCGGCACGAAGACGTCGATCTGGGCGGCGTCGACCTTGGCCGCGTCGAGCGCCTTCTGGGCGGCCTTGCCCATCTCGAACGCGGCCCAGCGGAACACCGCCGTGCCCTCCAGCCGCAGATAGGGGCGCTGGACCCGGTCGCCGTCGAGGAAGGTGACCCAGTCGATGTCCTGCCGGATCGCGTTGTACTGGCTGCCGTCGCTGCCCCAGACCACCGGCCCGAGTTCCAGCTGCTTGGTCGGACCGATCACCACGGCGCCGGCGCCGTCGCCGAAGATGAAGCAGTTGGTCCGGTCGGTCATGTCCAGCGCGATCGAGAGCTGCTCGGCGCCGATCACCAGCACGTGGGTCGCGCTGCCGCCGCGCACCATGTCGGCGGCCAGCGACATCGCGTAGCCGAAGCCGGCGCAGCCGACCGTCACGTCGAACGCGGGCACCCCGTTCGCGCCGAGTTCGGTGGCGATCTTGGTCGCGCCGGCCGGGGTCAGCAGCAGGTGCGTGTTGGTCGCCAGGATCACCGCGTCGATGTCCGCGCCGTTCAGCAGCGCGTTCGCGATGGCCTTGCGGCCGGCCTGCACGCCCATCTGGATGACGTCCTCGTCGCGCCGCGCGAAGCGGCGGCTCTTGATGCCGGTCCGCGTGTAGATCCACTCGTCGGACGAGTCGATGTGCTCGCAGATCTCGTCGTTGGTGACTACACGCTCGGGGCGGTAGGCGCCGATCCCGAGCATGCCGAACGTCGTGAGTCCCGAAGGCTGGGCGATTTCCACCATCGTCCCAATGTGGCACGCACGACGGCTACTTGGAAGTAGCACACGCCGATCCGGCGCGCGTCTCAGGCGTCGATGGCGGCGAGATGGGCGGCGAGCGGGCCGACCGGCTGCGAATCGAGAGTGTCGAAGCTGGAGATCTTCGGCGCCGGCGGAAGGGTGACGACGGCGCCCGCGTAGCTCAGGCCCGCACCGAAGCCGAGCATCAGTGCGGTGTCGCCGCCCCTGGCTTTGCCCGTCGCCAGCATCTCCTCGATGGCCAGCGGAATGGAGCCCGCCGAGGTATTGCCGGTGTTCTCGATGTCGCCCGCCATCGGCAGATCGTCGGGGAAGCCGAGATTCTTCTTCATCAGTTCGCTGATCCGGGCGTTGGCCTGGTGCGGGATGAACACGTCGATGTCGTCGACCCCGGCGCCGGACTCGGTCAGCAGCGACTTGAGCGCCTTGGGCAGCGTCACAGCGGCCCAGCGGAAGACGGCGGGGCCCTCCATGCTGATCACCAGGCGGCCGACCGGATCGGTCTCGGGATCCTTGTGCTGGTACTCGACGGCGCGGGCCATGTACTCCACGGTGTCGAAGTTCTGGCTGATCGCCGCCGCATGTTCACCGTCGCTGCCGGAGACGATCGGCGAGATACCGTTCTCTTCGCTGGGACCGACCACGACGGCACCGGCGCCGTCGCCGAAGATGAATCCGGTGCTGCGGTCGTGCAGGTCCAGGCCCACCGACATGGTCTCGGCGCCGATGACGACGGCGTAGTTCGCGCTGCCCGCGCGGATGGCGTCGGCGGCTACTCCGAGGCCATAGCCGAAACCGCCGCATCCCGCGGTCACGTCGAACGCGGCGATGCCGTTGAGTCCGATGTCGTAGGCGACCGACGGGGCGCCGTGCGGCACGTTGTACGGCCAGCTGCTGGTGGCGAAGACGATCAGGTCGATCAGCTCGAGGTCGATACCGGAGTTGACGATCGCGCGCTGGGCGGCCTGCGCCGCGATATAGCGCATGTCCTCGTCTCCGGTCACGAACCGGCGGTTTCGGATTCCGCTGCGTTCGAAGATCCACTGGTCGGACGAGTCCATCACCTTGCACAGCTCGTCGTTGCTGACGAGCCGGGCCGGCCGATAGGCGCCGATACCCAGCATCGACACATTCTGATGGCCCTCGGGGGTGACCAGCTTCGCCACGCTGCATTCCTGTCTGTCGTGGACCGGCGTCCGTGCACGTCGTCCTGGTTGCGAAATGGTAATGAACGCCGAATGTGTTACTCGTGAACTACTGCCCTGAGAGCACATCCGTCACCGCGATTGTGCTCTTGTCCCGGGCGAGCATCGTCAGCAGGCCCCCGATAACCGACAGGACGGCCGCCATCGCGAACAGCAACCAGAAGCCGCCGACCGCCGCGACCAGCCCCGCACCCAGCATCGGGCCGATCAGCTGACCGAGTGCCGCGGCGACGTTCACGATCCCCAGATCGCGTCCGTGGTCCTCCTCGTGCGGCAGCAGATCGGTCGCGAACGCGAGGCCGACGGTGGAGAACGCGCCGTAGCCGACACCCATCAGCGCGGCACCGGCCATCGTGACGGCGAACGTCGGATGCACGCAGATCACCACGCCGGAGACCGCCTGGACCATGGCCGCGACCACCGTCGGAACCCGGCGCCTGCCGGTGCGGTCGGAATAGACGCCGGACACGATCGACGCGATCACCACGAAGATGGTGTAGACCACCACCAGCAGCAACAGATTGTCCTCGGCGGCGGACTTCTCCTGATCGAGCCCGTACAGCAGGAAGAACAGGAACAGCGACGTGCCCAGCGCGTTGCCGATGTTGGCGATCAGCCGGCCGGCCAGCATCCAGCTGAAGTCGCGGTCGCGCAGCGAGCGCCACGGATCGTGCTCGCGCAGCGCGGCGCGCGTCTCCCGCGGATCCGGCGGGTCGGGCAGCAGGCACGCCGCCCCGGCGCCGACGACGGCGATGAGGACGGCGAGGAACAGGTAGCCGGCCAGCACGGTCAGCCCCAGGGTCACCACCGCGCCGACGCCGATCACGATGCCGGCGGCCTGCGACGAGCCGATCGCGGCGCCGGCGGCACCGCGCTGATCAGCGGGCAGCTGGTCGGCGATGAGGGCGGTGAACGCGGCCGAGGCCACCGCGACCCCCACCGACACCCCGATCCACGCGGCGCCGACCAGCAGCGGCCGGTGCGCGAACCCGGTCAGGATCAGGCAGACCGCCGTGCCGAGCGAACCGCCGATGGCCCACACCCGGCGCCGCCCGCCGAGCCAGCCGGGGAAACCCGCCGAGTCGGTGCGGTCGGACAGCGCACCGGCCAGCGGCCCGGCGATCACACCGACCAGGCCGCCGACGCCGAGAATCAGCCCGGAGACGACCACCCCGTGCACCCAGCGGTCGCCGTCGTCGGAGACCTGACTGTCCAGCTGCAGGGGGAGCAGCAGTTGCAGCGGGGTCAGCTGGACCATCCAGATCACCAGCCACGCGAGGGTGAAGACCGTCATCCATGTCCGGCCGACCCGTGCTCTCATGCGAGGTTCCCGTTCTCCCGCGCCGCCGCGATCACCCGGCGGTACCAGTCGTATGACGCCTTCGGCGTGCGCTCTCCGGTCGCGAAGTCGACGTGTGTCAGACCGAACCGCTGGGTGTATCCGTCGGCCCACTCGAAGTTGTCGAGCAGCGACCATACCGTGTATTCCTCGACGTTCGCGCCGTCCGCCATGGCCGTCGCGACCGCGCGCAGATGCCCGTCGAGATAGGCGATCCGGTCGGCGTCGTCGACCCGTCCGGCGGCCTCCGGCTCCGGGAACGACGCCCCGTTCTCGCTGATGATCAGGGGCGGCAGGGCGTCACCGTAGCGCCGGGTGAAACCGGTCAGCAGCGCGGTGAGGGCCGCGGGCATGATCGGCCACTCCTCTCCGAACCCGGTGACCGGCACGCCCGGCGTCGGCAGCATCTCGAACGGGATCGGGCCGTCGGCGGCCGGCGCCCCGATCGTCGTCGGGTTGTAGAAGTTGACGGCGTAGAAGTCGGGCCGCTGGGAGATCAGATCCAGGTCGCAGTCCCGGATCGGGAGATCGGGGGCGCCCAGCGGACTCAGATCCGGATAGGTGCCGAGCAGGATCGGCTCGGCGTACAACCGGTTGTGCAGCAGGTCGTAGACGTCCGCGGCCCGCGCGTCGTCGGCGGAGTCGGTGGCCGGCAGCACGTGGGTGTGGTTGTTCGCCAGGCCGACGGCGGCGGCACCGGCGGCGCGCAGGACCGGCACCGCCAGCCCGTGCGCCAGCAACTGGTGATGCACGGTCGGCAGGGCGTCGAACAGCAGGAACTTGCCGGGAGCCAGGGTGCCGATGCCGTAGCCCTGCAGCGTGGTCATGGCCGGTTCGTTGAGGGTGTACCAGTGCTGCACGCGGTCGCCGAGGCGCTCGGTGACCAGGGCGGTGTACTCGGCGAAACGGTAGGCGGTGTCCCGGGACAGCCAGCCGCCGTCGTCCTCGAGTTCGATCGGGAGATCCCAGTGGTACAGCGTCGGGAACGGCGTCACCCCCGCCTCGAGGAGGGCGTCGACCAGGCGGGAGTAGTAGTCGAGGCCGGCGGGATTGGCGGCTCCGCGGCCGCCGGGCTGCACCCGGGTCCAGGAGATAGAGAAGCGGTAGCGGTCCAGGCCGAGCCCGGCCGCGAGCGCGACGTCCTCCCGCCACCGGTGATAGCTGTCGGCGCCGGGGTCGGCCGTCGCACCGTCGACCACGCGGCCCGGCGTGTCGACGAAACGGTCCCAGATGCCGGCGCCGCGGCCGTCGGCGGTGCGGGCGCCCTCGATCTGGAAGGCGGCGGTGGCCGACGAGAAGCGCAGTCGCCGGAGCTGGTCGAGTGGGAGTGCGGGAGACACCGCGCAAGGCTAACCGATCGATGCGGGACTCGATACACGCTTGTATTGAGTTGTTCCGCGGAGTATGTTGCCGAGTGACCTATGACACGTCGGGGAGTCACTGTGAAGAAGAATGCCGTCCGTTTGATGTCCGCCGTCTCGGCCCTCGCGCTCGGGGTGGTGCTCGCGCCGCACGCGGCGGCGATGCCCGACCCCGCACCGCGCGGGGCGCTGTACGTCTCGATCGGCGATTCGTATGTCGCCGCCGGCTCGGCGACCACCAGCGACCGGGACGGGTGTTCGCAGGCCTCCGACGACGTCGGGCACCTGGTGGCGGCCCGGATGCCGGGCGTGCGCTTCGCCGACTGGGCGTGCTCGGGCGCCGCGACCAAGGACATCACGACCGACACCGCGATGGGACCGCAGATCCGCGGCCTCGGCCCGAAGACGAAGTACGTCTCGATCTCCATCGGCGGCAACGACGACGCGCTCTTCGCAGACCTGATTCAGAAGTGCCTGGTCGGGGCGTTCTGCACGCCGGAGGTCGAGAAGGACGCGATGGCCAAGATCGACGTCCTCGGCCCGCGCCTGGACGCCACCTATGCGGCGGTCCGCAAGGCCGCGCCGAACGCGCAGGTGGTCGTCGTGCCGTATCTGCGGATCCTGCCCGATGATCCGCGCGGCTGCTTCGCCGACGTGCTGATGGGCGACGTCGCCGTGCAGCGTGCCAATCGGGTGCAGAAGCGCCTCAACAAGACGATCACCCAGCGCGCCGAGCGCGCCGGATTCACCGTCGTCGATCCGAACACCGCACCCGGACACTCGATGTGCGCCCCGGACGGTGCGCGCTGGGTCTCGCTGACCGGCGTCGGCCCGGGCGACGACGGCGTCCCGATCCATCCGACGCTCGCCGGGCGCAAGCACGTGGCGAAGCTGGTCGCCGCCGCGTTCCGCGACCAGCGCTGAGGACTACGGACTCAGCTGTGCGGCGCGGTATGGCCTTCGACAGTCCGCACCGACAGCCCCGTCGCCGACGCGATCTGCCGGTTCGACAAGCCCGCCGCGGCCAGCCGCATGATCTCCCGCTGTCGCGGAGTGAGCCGGTCACCGGCGCGAACGGCTCCCGCGATGTCCCCGCACAGATGCCGGGCGTGGATGTCCAGGCAGGCCAGCGAGATCCGCTGGTGCGGGGCCCTGCGCCAGCGGTCACCGTCGGCGTCGCCCGCGCGGATCGCCTCGTCCAGCAGGTGCGGGAGACCGGCGTCCCCGGCCCCGATCACCAGTCCCATCGTCCGGAACGTGCGGGCGAGCTCGGGCAGAGCCCCGGCGCCGGTGGGGGCCGAGTGGGACCGCAGCAGGGCGCAGGCCTCCACCGCCCGGCCCCGGGTGGCGAGAAGAAAGCCCCGGGCGGCGGCCGCCGTGGCGGCGCCGAGGGTGCCGGCGGCATCGTCGAGGATCCGCTGCGCCTCGTCGGGCGCGGCGCGCGCGGTCACCTGGTTGAGCACGCGCAGGAGTGTCGAGGTGCGGGTCAGCGCCGGCTCGGTGCGCGCCGCGCAGGCCCGGGCCAGCAGTTCGTCGGCCAGATCGCCAGAGCCGGTGACCGAGGCGATGTACCCCTCGGTGAGCAGCGCGGCGGACCGGACGGGACCGGGCCCCACCGCGCGCGCGAAACGGATCGCGAGGGCGAAGTCGAGGCCGCGCACCGCGGCATCGGCACCGCGGACCAGGAGACGGTCCCGGCCGGTGAACCCGGGTTGGTCCAGGGCGAGGGACGCCAGACCCAGTTCCAGGCTGAGGTTCCGGTGGTCCAGCTGCACCTCGCGCAGCCGCGCGGCGAGCAGCGCGCGCAGTCGGCGTCGATGGGCGATCCCGGACGAGGCACGCCGCACGGCGGCGATCATCGGGTGCGCGATCGACACCGCCGGCGCCGCCAACCCGTCGTCGGACACCCGGACGGCCCGGATCAGGCCGGCGAGCACATCGGCCGGCAGATCACCGGCCTCCAACAGGCAGTCGAGTACCTCGGCCGCAGCGGGGCCGGCCTGCGCGATCCGGGCGCCGATCCGCTCGGCCACGACGGCCGGGATCTCAGGGGGCGTCTGCATCGAGTAGTGGACTACTCGATTTCACCTCACCACGCGTGCACGACGTTCTGCGCCGCTTCCAGGCCCTGCTTCAGCAGAAGCTCGACGGCGTCGACGCCGTTCCCGATCAGCAGATCGACCTCGGCACGCTGGGCGGAGGGGAACGACTTGAGCACGAAATCGGCCGGATCCTGCCGGCCGGGCGGGCGGCCGATACCGAGCCGGACGCGGGTGTAGTCGCGGGTGCCCAGGGCCTGGGTCAGCGAGCGCAGGCCGTTGTGGCCGCCCTCGCCGCCGCCGCGCTTGAGTCGCACCTGACCGAAGTCGATGTCGAGCTCGTCGTGCAGGACGATCACGTCCTCGGGGGCGACGCCGTAGTACTTGGCCAGCGGTCCGATCTGCCGGCCGGTGACGTTCATGTAGGTCCGCGCCTTGGCGACCAGGACGGACTCGTGTTCGTTTGAGCCTGTCGACAACCGCACGGTCGCCACCTCGGCGCCCGACTTGCGGTGCACGGTGTACTTCTCGCCGTACGAGAAGACCAGGCCATCGGCGACCATCGCGCCGATGTTGTGCCTGGTCTTCTCGTAAGCGGGACCGGGATTGCCCAGTCCGACGATCAGGGCGGGAATTACTCCGCGGCTTCCTCGGCGGGAGCCTCGGCGTCGCCCTCACCCTCGGCGTCCTCGGACTCGGCCTTGGCGGCCTCGTTCACGGCGACGATCAGGGTGTCCTCCGGGGAGACCAGGGTGCTGCCCTGCGGCAGCTCCAGGTCGCCGGCGGTGATGTTGGTGACGGCCTCGACGCC
The DNA here is from genome assembly GCF_023100845.1 of Gordonia sp. PP30. NCBI lineage: Bacteria > Bacillati > Actinomycetota > Actinomycetes > Mycobacteriales > Gordoniaceae > Gordonia > Gordonia sp. PP30. Next base: position 1,029,748 of record NZ_CP095864.1, read on the forward strand.
CTCGACCGACACGGTGATGTTCTCCGGGATGTGCAGCGCCTCGGCCTCGACCTGGATGGTGCTGGCGTCCTGGACGACCAGGGTGCCCGGGGCGGCGTCGCCCTCGATCACGATGTTGACGTCGACGGTCACCTTCTCACCGCGGCGGACCAGCAGCAGGTCGACGTGCTCGATGTTGTTCTTGATGGCGTGGACGTCGACCTGCTTGGTCAGCGCGAGCTGGCTCTTGCCGTCGATGTCCAGGTCGATCACGGCGTTGGTGCCGTTGGCGCGCAGGATGGCGGCCAGCTCGCGGTCGGGGAGCAGCAGGTGCTGCGGCTCGCTGCCGTGGCCGTACAGCACGGCGGGGACCTGACCGGCGCGGCGGGCGCGGCGCGCGGCACCCTTGCCCGACTCGGTGCGAACGGTGGTCGTCAGCTTCGGGGTCTGCGACATGAGAATCTCCTCGTTACTCGTATGCGGTGGTTTCGCGGCGCACGACGGCCGAGATCGAGGAACCACACCGCCGAGAGCGGGATTCTGCTTCTCGTCGCGCCGATAACGGTGAACTCCGTGGTGGACACGGGGCACCCTCGCCGAGACAACGTCGTCCACCCTAGATCAGTGCAGGTCAGGTTGTCACATCTACGATGGCGTCATGACGTCTCAGACACCGGAAGACCTGGTCGCCGACTTCTTCGCCGCCCTCGCGCAGCAGCGCCTCGACGACGCGCTGGCGTCGGTGGCCGACTCGATCGTCTACACCAACGTGTCGTTGCCGACCGTGCGCGGGAAGAAGCGCTTCGCGGCGATCATGGGCGCCCTCAACGGGGGCCTCGTAAGCTTCGACGCCGAACTCCGCACGATCGCCGGGAACGACGACGGCGTGGTGCTCACCGAGCGGATCGACGAGCTCACGGTGGGGCCGCTGCGCATCCGGTTCTGGGTCTGCGGGCGCAACGAGGTGCGCGACGGGCAGATCGTCGTGTGGCGCGACTACTTCGACTTCTGGGACTGCACCCGCGGCCTCGTCCGCGCGCTGGCCGGAGCGGTCGTCCCCGCGCTGAATCGCCGGCCGCTGGCCGCTCCGGTCTCCGCGCGGACGGTCGCCGGCTGACGGACTGTCGTTACGCGCACGCCACCGCGAGGCGGAGGGCGCCGACGAGGTAGTCGGTGACCCCGCGATCGGCGACGGTCAGCCGGAACCGTGATCGGGGTACTCGCGGCCGATCACGCCTGCGCCGCGCAACACGCGGCGACCCGCTCGGCCAGTTGCGTCTGCGCACGCAGCGCCACCGGCACGGCCTGCTGCGCGGCGGTGGAGACCGCGAACGGGATCTCGCGCCGTCGTGCGCCGGCCACGGCGGCCGGGGTGCCGAACGCGTAGCCGATCCGCACGCCCGCCAGGCCGTACGCCTTCGAGAAGGTCCTCAGCACCGTCAGATTCGGGAACTCCGCCACCAATGCCCGGCTGTCCGGCGGCCGCTCGCAGTACTCCACGTACGCCTCATCGAGGATCACCGGCAGATCGGCGCGCACCGACAGCAGCAGGGCGCGGAGCCGCGCCTCGGTCAGCACCGCTCCGGTGGGATTGTGCGGCGAGCACACGATCAGCGCGGCCGTCGACGGTGTCACCGACGCCACCAGGGCATCGAGATCGGGGGCTCCGTCGTCGAGGAGCCGGGTGGCGTCGACCCGGTACCCGAGCATCGATGCGAGAATCGCGAAACCGTCGAACGTCGGCGCCGGGGTGCTCAGGTGCGGCGTGTCCCGGCCGGCGGCACGGTGCCGGGCCGCGGCGTCACTCAGCAGCGCGGAGACCACCGCGGTCCCGCCGGGACCGACCACGACGCCCGAGGCATCCACACCGAGGTGCGCGGCGATCGCCGCTCGTGCCGTCTCCGGGCGGAACTCCGGGTAGCGGTTCGCGGTCGCGGCCGTGGTCGCGATCGCCTCCGCGACGGCGGGCAGCGGCTGATAGGCCGATTCGTTGAGGTCGCAGCGGATGATCGGTCGCGGCGCGGTCACGACCGGCCGTTCCACCGGATCGCCGCGGCGGCCGCGAAGTCGCCCGCGTGCGCGAACGCCGACGTCATCACCACCTGGCCGGGCCGTATCCGGCCGGACTCGATCAACGCATCGAAGGTCATCGGCACGCCGACCGCGAACAGGTTGCCGCACTCGTCGAAGGTGTCGGGATGGCGCTCCTCGGGCAACTCCAGCGCTTCCCGCCAGTTGCGCAGGAACACCCGGTTGGGCTGGTTGGTGATGAACCAGTCCAGGTCGGCCGGCCGCACGCCGATCCGCTCGGCCGCCTCGATCGCGACCTCGGGCACCTGCCGGTTGCCGCGGGAGAGGACCTTGGCGATCTTGGCGTTGGTGAAACCGACGTGGATCTGGCCGTCACCGGCTTCCCAGTACTTGCGCGGCGGGGTCGAGACCGCCGTCATGTCCGGTGCGTACTCGCCGTACGAGCGGCTGAGTGTCGTCAGCACCGGGTTCCCGCCCGTGCCGAGGGTGAGCGTGGCCACCGCGGCCCCGTCGCCGGGGATGGCGGCCTGGGCTTTGCCGCGGACCTGCTCCTGAACAAAGATCTGCCCGGCGCTGTTCTGCGCCAGCGCGATCAGCGCCTTGCGGCCGCCACGCGCGGCGAGCAGTGCCCCGCCGATCTCGATCAGATGGGCGAAGGCCGCGCAGCCGCCGTTGTGAACGTCGACGACCGTCGCCGGGGCCAGGCCCAGGCGGTGTGCCACTTCGCCGCCGCACCCGCGCACGGGCACCTCCGGCAGCTGACTGTGGGTGAGGAGGACGTCGACGTCGTCGAGATAGTCCGGGCCGTGGCGGTCGGTGAGAACCGCCGCGGTGCTCACGATCATGTCCGCGGAGGTCTCGCCGTCGGCGGCATGGTGCCGGAACGCCGGGGCGCGGAACATCACGTTGCCGGCGAGGTCGTCGTCCTCGGCGAAGGCGGCGAAATACGATGACGGCACCCGGTTCGCCGGACGGTAGGTGGCCAGGTCGGCGAGGGCCACCGGCGGGGTGGCGGCGGCGGTCATGGGCGCATCCATTCCGGGGTCAGGGGCCGGCCGGTCCGATGACGGTGTTCGGCGATCCGGGTGAGGTTGTCGAGTTCTATCCGATGGCCGGCCCAGAACATGTCCCACAGGTCGCCGACCCACTCCTCGCGGTCGGCCGGAGCGATGTCCGGGTAGAGGTTCTCGTCGTAGTAGGGGTGGTGGCAGTTGGTCCACAGCACCACCGAGCCGGGCCTGTTCAGTACCAGCTAGGCGTCGACGACCCGCATCAGGTAGATCATCCAGAGGTCGCCGCCCTGGTCCCACGCGCAGTGGTAGTCGACGGTCATGGCGTCGGGATTGGCGACGGTGCGCACGAAGAACTCGGTGCCGGGGTTCAGCATGTCGTAGCCGACGTAGAGCCCGGGGTCGTCGTCGCACGGGCGCAGGCCGCGTGAGCTGTAGGTCCACTCTTCGAGCGACCTGGTGTGCGCGAGCCACTCGTAGAGCTCCCGCGGCGGGGCGTCGACGAATCCCTGGATCGTGCAGAAATCGCCGAAGATCTGGTTGTGCGGATAGACCGACCGGATCATGTCGACCACGCGGAAGGTGTTCTCGGCGCGGCCGTGCGTCTCGATCCGGATCACGCCGTCGAGCGGCGGTCCGGCGTCGAGATCGGTCCGGCTTCCGGGTACGGAGGTCATGGGGTTCCCTTCAGAAATGGGCCGAACGGTGGAATCTCGTCGGGATCGATGTCCACCACCAGGCAATTGGGGCCCGGCCGGGACAGGAGCCCGGCGCAGGCGGAGGACAGGTCGGCGGGTCCGGCGGTGCGCCGCACGTCGAGCCCGGGGAACATGGCGGCCAGCCCGGCGGCGAGGTCGGCCGCGCCGAATCGGTTGAGGCCGGGGTCCGCGGTGGCGGGGAAGTAGAGGTTCTCCCGCGTCACGCACATGCCGTGCGCATTGTTGTTGAGGACGATGAGGGTGATCGGCGCGCCGTACTCGATCGCGGTGTGGATCTCCATACCGTGCATCAGGAACGAGCCGTCGCCGGCGATGACGACCGTCCGGGTCGCCGGGTTCGACGATGCCCCGCCGATGGCGGCACCGATGCCTGCCGCGATGCCGTAGCCCATGCCACCCATGCCGAGTGCCACCACGAAGCGGCCGTCGCCGAACGGCAGATGGTGGATCGCGGCGGCCCCGGCGTTTCCGGCGTCGGCGAACACGCTGCACCCGGCGGGCAGGGCCGCCCCGATGGTCTCGATCGTCTCGCGCACGGTCAGCGGTCCGGTGATCCGCGGCGTGGACAGGAACTCGCGAGGCCGCGCGGGCCGGGCCGCCGGTCCGGCGAGGCCGTGCAGCGACGTCAGCAGCGCGCCGATCGCCGCCGGCAGGTCCGGTGTGGCGAGGTGTTCGACGCCCGGGACGCGCGGGGCGACCCGGCCGAGATGGATCGTGTCCGCGGCGGCGATCGCCCCGTCGAGACCGGCTCGATCGGTCAGCGACATCCGGCAGCCCACGACCACCAGGACCTCGGCGGCGGCGATCGCGGCATGCGCCGAGGGATGGCCCATCACCCCGGTGACGCCGGGGCAATCGGTATCGCCGACGTCCCGCCCGCCGGGCGAGACCACCAGGTCGGCGCCGAGCCGTCGGGCGAGCGCGCGCAGCGGCCCGGCGACGCCGGACCGGGATGCCTCCTCACCGGCCCAGAAACAGATGCGTGCGCCGCGTAGGCAGGCGCCGCGCAGCCGGTCGGCCACCTCGGTCACCTCGGGAGGCGGGGGACTCGTGGCTCGATCGTCGGCCGCGACGCCCCGGCGGTCCGGTGCCGCGGCGGCCTGCACGTCCTTCGGGATGATGAGGGCGGCGGGCCTGCCCCGGGAGAGCGTGGCGGCCGCCTCGTCGACGGCCTCGTCCAGTCCGGCCGGCTCATCGATGACGCGGCAGCATCCGACCACGCCGGACAGGACGGCGGGCAGGTCGATCGTGTCGGGCGGCGCGAGCATGTCCTGGAATCCGCCGCGCCCCACCGTCGTTCGCGCTGCGCTGCCGATGACCGCCAGGACCGGCACCCGGCTGTCGTACGATTCGCCGAGCGCGGGCACCACGTTGAGGGCCCCGCCGCCGGAGGTGGTCAGCACCGCCGCCGGGCCGCCGCCGATCCGGGCGAGACCGTCGGCCATCGCGCCCGCGCCGAACTCGTGCTTGGCGATCACCGGGGTGATCCCGCGATGGCGCACCGCGGCGTCGAAGACGTCCTCGGCGTTGGCGCCGTGCACCCCGAACAGGGTGGATACGTGCAGGCCGGTGAGGCGTTCGACGAGCCGGTCGGCGACCGTCGGGCTCGCCTGGCTCACCGGCCGACAGCGGCCAGGAACCGGTCCATCGTGCGTTCCGCCAGCGCGGTGATGGTGAGCGAGGGGTTGGCCAGCCCGACCGCACCGGGGCAGAAGGAGCCGTCGACGACGAAGAGATTGTCGTAACCCTTGATCGATCCGTCCGCGTTCGCGGCCTTGCCGATCACCACGCCGCCAAGCCCGTGGAACGTGGCGCCCGAGCCGAATCCGGCGGCGCGCGAGGAGATCACGATCCCGTTGTTCGGGGTCCCGTGCCGCACCTCGGTCATCTGGTGGAAGTGCTTGGCGAAGGCGACGGCGCGGCGGTCCAGCACACTCGTGCCCTCGGCGAACGGGTAGTTCAGCTCGGTGCCGCGGGTGGCGTGGACGTAGTCGATGGTGCCGCGTTCGGGGGTGTGCACCTGGATCAGATGGGTGAGCGCGGCCCCGCCGAGCGGTGCGGGGAACGGTGCGGCCTGGTAGATCATCGAGGCCGGGCCGCCGGGCAGCCGGTCCTCGTGGATCCGGGCGTAGCCCGGGCCGCCCTGGCGCGGCCCCTGAGCGTCGCGCAGATTGGTGCGGACGATGAGGAAGTCGCCGTTGCCGCCGAATCCGTCGCCGACGGTGCCCGGGATCGCGGGCAGTGCGCCTTGCGCCCGCGCCCGGACCAGCAGCGACGTCGTGTGGTACGAGCCCGCGGCCAGGAACAGGTAGTCGGCCTCGGCGGTCACCGTACGCACGGTGCGGTGGTGGTCGTCGATCAGCCGGGCGCGCACCACGAAGCCCTTCCGGCGGTGGCGGGGCCGGATGTCGAACACCTCGTGCATGGGTTTGACGACGACGTTGCCGGTGGCCTCGGCGGCAGGCAGGTAGTTGTGGTTGACGGAGTTCTTGGCGCCGCTGTTGACCCCGTAGGACAGGTCCCCGACGCTGACTCCGGGCCGTGCTTTTCCGGCGAGCTCGCGGCGGACGAGGTCCCAGTCGACCGCGAAGTCGGGGAAGGTGGGCGTGACGCCGTACCGGGCGATCGTGTTCAGCCACGTGCGCGCGCCCCGGTAGTTGGGGGTGGACAGGATGTCGCGTGGCAGGCCCGTGGCGTTGAGCATCTTCCGGGCCCGCGGGTAGTACGTCGCGGCCAGCTCGTCGTACCCGGTGCCGCCCGGGAAGACCTCCTCGAAGTCGGCCTTGTTCGGCTGGATCGAGAAGGCGCCGAACACGAGCGACCCGCCGCCGACACCGGCGCCGTGCACCGATTCGAGGCCGTTGCCCTTGATGGTTTCCAGCACGCCCGGGTAGCGCTCGACGGGAACCTGAATCGAGCTGGAGATCCCGGCGGTATCGGAGAACCAGGCGGCGCGCTTGTCCGGGTTGTCGAAGGTGGCGAACGTGTTGCCGTCCTTGCGGATCGGCCAGCGGCGACCGCGCTCGAAGACCGTGGTGCGGAAACCGGCCTGGCCGAGCCGGAGCGCGGCGACGGCGCCGCCGAATCCGCTGCCGATGACGATCGCGGTGGGGGCGCCGGGGTCGGCCGCGGCCGGCCCGTCGATCGATCCGGCGGCCGCGGCGCCGGCGAGGACCGCGGACGTTCCGAGGGCACCGCGCAGGAAGGTGCGGCGCGACAGCTGAGAGGTCGCTGAGCGAGAGTGGGGCACGGCCACACCCTAGCCCACTAGTTAGCTTAGGGAAACCTAACGTGTACGAATTCGATCGGCGGCGCGATGACGCTACAGGATCTCGTCGACGCTCTCGATCGGGCGGGCCAGGCGGGTGCCCTTGTCGGTCACCACGATCGGCCGCTCGACCAGCACCGGGTGCGTGACCATCGCGTCGAGGATCTCGTCGTCGGTGGCCTCGGCGAGGTTCAGCTCCTTGTAGAGGGCTTCCCGCTTGCGTGCCGCCTGGCCCGGCGTCAGGCCCGCGTCGGCGAACAACCGCTGTAACTGCTCGCGGGTCCAGCCGGTGTCCAGGTACTTCACCACGGTGGGCTCCACGCCCGCTGCCCGCAGCTTGTCGAGCGTTTTGCGCGAGGTCGAGCAGCGGGGGTTGTGGTAGATGGTCGCGTCCACCGACTCAGGCGTTTCCGTTGAAGAGGCTGGTCACCGAGCCGTTCTCGAAGACCTCGCGGATGGTCTGCGCGAGCAGCGGCGCCATGGTCAGGACGGTCAGGTTCGCGAACCGCTTGTCCTCCGGGATGGGCAGGGTGTCGGTCGCGATCACTTCCTTGGCACCGCACGACGACAGCCGCTCGGTGGCCGGATCGGAGAAGACGCCGTGCGTGGTGGCGATGATGACGTCGCCGGCCCCGGCCTCCTTGAGGACCTTCACCGCGCCGGCGATGGTGCCGCCGGTGTCGATCATGTCGTCGATCAGCACGCAGGTCTTGCCCGCCACCTCACCGACCACGCGGTTGGCGACGATCTGGTTGGCGACATCGGGGTCGCGCGTCTTGTGGACGAACGCCATCGGGGCACCGTCGAGCGCGTCGGCCCACTTCTCGCCGACCTTCACGCGGCCGGCGTCGGGGGAGACGACGCAGATGTTGTCGGTGCCGTAGTTCTCCCGGACGTACTCGGCCAGCTGGCCCTGCGCGTGCATGTGGTCCACGGGGCCGTCGAAGAAGCCCTGGATCTGGTCGGTGTGCAGGTCGACGGTGATGATGCGGTCGACGCCGGCGGTCTTGAGCAGGTCCGCGATCAGGCGGGCCGAGATGGGCTCGCGGCCGCGGTGCTTCTTGTCCTGGCGGGCATAGGGATAGAACGGCAGCACCGCGGTGATCCGCTTGGCCGAGCCGCGCTTGAGCGCGTCGACCATGATCAGCGTCTCCATGATCCACTGGTTCACCGGGAGCGGACAGCTCTGCAGGACGAAGGCGTCGCTGCCGCGCACCGACTCCTCGAAGCGCACGAAGATCTCGCCGTTGGCGAAGTCGCGGGCCGTCTGCGGAACGATCTGCACACCCAGTTCCTGAGCCACCGCTTCGGCGAGTTCGGGGTGCGCACGCCCGGAGAAGAGCATCAGGTTCTTCTGTGCGTCGGTGGTCCACTTCATGAGTTGCTCTCCTCTTGGGCTGCCCGGGCCGCCTGGGCCGCCCGGCTGGTGGGCCGCTTGCGCAGGACCCAGTTCTCGATGTTGCGCTGCTCGCCGGCCGAGACGGCGAGCGCCCCGGCCGGAACATCCTCCCGGACGACGGTGCCCGCGCCGGTGTAGACGCCGTCTCCGATGGTCAGGGGGGCGACGAACATGTTGTCCGAGCCGGTCCGGCAGTGCGAGCCGATCACGGTGCGGTGCTTGTTCTCGCCGTCGTAGTTGACGAAGACGCTCGACGCCCCGATGTTGGTGCACTCGCCGATCTCGGCGTCGCCGACATAGGTCAGGTGCGGCACCTTGGTGCCCGCCCCGATGGCGGCGTTCTTGGTCTCGACGAAGGTGCCGATCTTGCCGTGGTCGCCGAGGTCGGTGCCCGGTCGCAGGTAGGCGAACGGGCCGACCAGGGCCCCCGCCCCGATGATCGCGCCGCTGCCGTGGGTGCGGATCACCTGGGCGCCCTCGCCGACCATCACGCCGTCGAGCGTGGTGTCCGGGCCGATCAGCGCATCGGGGCCGATCACCGTGCGGCCGCGCAGCTGGGTACCGGGCTCGATGGTGGTGTCCTGGCCGATCACCACGTCGACGTCGATCCAGGTGGATGCCGGATCGACGACGGTGACCCCGGCGAGCTGGTGCCCGCGGACGATGCGCCGGTTCAGTTCGGCGGCGAGTTCGGAGAGCTGGGCGCGGTCGTTGCAGCCGGCCACCACCGCCGGGTCGCCGACCACGTGGGCGGCGACCGTCCGGCCGGCCGCGCGCGCGATCGCGACCACATCGGTGAGGTAGAACTCGCCCTGCGCGTTGTCCGAGGTCAGTTCGCTCAGCGCCGCGCGCAGCAGGTCCGCGTCGAAGGCGTAGATCCCGGCGTTCACCTCGGTGATCGCGAGCTCCGCGGGGGACGCGTCCTTGTGCTCGACGATGGCGGTCACCGCGCCGTCGTCGCCGCGGACGATACGGCCGTAACCCGTCGGATCGTCGACGACGAAGCTGGTCAGTGTGACCGCGGCACCCGATCCGGTGTGCTCGGCGATCAGTGCGCGCAGGGTGTCGCCGTCGAGCAGCGGGGCGTCGGCGACGGTCACCAGGACGGTGCCGCTGAAGTCCGCCGGAAGTCCGGTCAGGCCGGCGCGGGCGGCGTCGCCGGTTCCGAGCGGCTCCTCCTGGAGGGCGACGGTCAGCGCGCTGCCCAGATGGCCGGCGACCCGCTCGATCTCGGCGGTCACCTTCTCCCGCTCGTGGCTGACCACCGGGACCACATGGGCGGGCCAGACGTCCTCGGCCGCGGCCAGGGCGTGGTGGACCAGCGAGCGCCCGGCGATCCGGTGCAGGATCTTCGGGGTCTTCGACTTCATCCGGGTGCCCGCACCCGCCGCCAGCACGATGACGGCGAGCCGCTGGTCGTACGCGCGATCGGGCTCGTACGCGCCGCTGGGCTGTCGGCTCAATGCATCTCCTCCGCGGTGCACGCTGCGTGGCGGCGCTCTGTCGAGTGCCGCCGGAAATTCTACGCTGGCCCCAGTAGTGTTCCGGACATGAGCACTCAGAAAGTAGCAATTGTCACCGGTGCGGCCCGCGGTATCGGCGCCGCCGTCGCGCGTCGTCTGGCCGAGGACGGGATGGCCGTCGCCGTCCTCGACCTGGACGCGCAGGCCTGCGCGGGCACCGTGGAGCAGATCACCGCCGCGGGCGGCAAGGCCATCGCGGTGGGCGCCGACGTCTCGAACGAGGACGACGTCGCGACCGCGGTCGATCTCGTCGTCGCCGAACTCGGCGCACCGACCGTGCTGGTCAACAACGCCGGCGTCCTGCGCGACAACCTGCTGTTCAAGATGAGCGTGTCGGACTGGGACACCGTGATGGCCGTGCATCTGCGCGGCGCCTTCCTGATGAGCCGCGCCTGCCAGCGTCACATGCTCGACGCCGGCTGGGGCCGCATCGTCAACCTGTCGAGCACTTCGGCGCTCGGTAACCGCGGCCAGGCCAACTACTCGGCGGCCAAGGCCGGCATGCAGGGGTTCACCAAGACCCTGGCGATCGAGCTCGGCAAGTTCGGCGTCACCGCCAACGCGATCGCCCCCGGCTTCATCGAGACCGACATGACCCGCGCGACCGCCGAGCGCATGGGCGTCCCGTTCGACGCCTTCCTCCAGGCGTGCGCCGACGACACCGCGGTGAAGCTCGCCGGTCAGCCGGAGGACATCGCCAACGCGGTGTCGTTCTTCGCCGATGAGCGCGCCCGCTATGTCAGCGGCCAGGTGCTGTACGTCGCGGGTGGCCCCAAGGCCTGACCGGACGACGACGTGGCGGCCCCGGGCACGGAGTGGATTCCAGGTCCGGGGCCGCGCCGTGCCGTCGGTGCGGCACCTGATCTGCGCCGTCGGCGTCGGCGGTCCTTCAGGTGCCGCTGATGTGCGTTTTCCTGCCAAGCGTCCGATCCGGTACGTTATGAAACAAATATGATAACTGTGTAACACTGTGACGATCGGTGGCTCGGATCGCAGGAGGGGGCGGTGACGTAACTTTGAACCGGGCCGGGGTGGTCAGGAGGAACGGCGTGGGATCGGACGGTCCGGACGTGGTGGAAGGCACGCTGATCGAGCGTGTGCTCCGTCAGGCGGCGCGTGACGGTGAGCAGACGACGGATGTGCGGCAGGACAAGACGCGCACCCGGTTGCTGGATGCCGCCTACGACCAGTTCTGCGAGACCGGCATCGCCCGTGCCTCGATGGAAGAGGTCGCGCGCCGGGCGGGCACCGCCCGGATCACCATCTACCGCAAGTTCGAGAGCAAGGATCAGCTGGTCGACGCGGTGATGCTCCGGGAATTCCAGCGGTACTTCGGCGAGTTCGTCACCGAGATGGGCAAGGCGACCACCGTCGCCGAGCGGGTCGTCGCGGGTTTCGTCACGTCGCTGCGGACCATCGGCCGCAATCCGCTCATCACCAAACTGCTGGAGATCGAGCCGGCGCTGGTGCCCGGGGTGGTCGGCGGCGGCGACAGCCGGACGATGTTCGAGGTGCGCGACTTCGTCGCCCAGCAGATCGCCCGCGAGCAGGAGTCGGGCAATATCGCCCGGACGGTGTCGACCGTGCTCGCCGCCGATCTCATCGTGCGGATCACCGGATCGTTCCTGACCTCACCGAGTGATCTCATCGAACTCGACGACGAGCCCGCGCTGACGGCGCTCGCGCAGGAGTTCATCCTGCCGCTCGTCGGCCTCTCCGCCTGATTCTTCGCCACTCGTCCGCGTCTCCGCGGCGGCTTGTACTGCCGTCTCGGCGACCGTCGCACCGGCTCGATGAAACAAAAGATTGAAAGTTGTCGCATCGCGACTCGATCCCATGTTACGGTTCCGTCGCGGTTGTAACATCAGCCGCGCGATTCGGTGATTTGGGGATCAACGATGGCGTTTGAACTGCCCGCGTCCAAGGGGCCGGTCCGTGACCTCGCGGTGGAGGCCGGCCACACCCTCGGGTTCGCTCTGCAGTCGGTCGGCGGTCTGGTCGTGGCGATCGTGCGCTTCCGGCTGTCGCTCAGCGAGACGCTCAACCAGCTGATCTTCATCGGCAGGGTGAGCACCGGGCCGTCGTTGCTGTTGATGATCCCGGTCGGTGTGTTCATCGCGGTCTCGGTCGGGGAGCTCGCGGGACGCATCGGAGCCGGTGGCTACTCGGGCGCGGTGGTGGCCTTCATCATCGTCGGTCAGGCGGCGGCGCTGGTCTGTGCGCTCATGATGGCCGGCGTCGCCGGATCGGCGATCTGCACCGATCTCGGCTCCCGGAAGATCCGGGAGGAGATCGACGCGATGGAGGTCATGGGCATCAACGTGATCGAGCGGCTGGTGGCCCCGCGGATCGCGGCGGCCATCATCGTCTCGCTCGTCCTGTGCTCGCTGATCACCGTCGTCGGCGTCGGCGCCTGCTACGCCTACCACCTGTACGTGCAGCATCTGCCGGCCGGCGCGTTCCTGGCGACCTTCAGCCAGTACGGGCGCCTGAGCGACTTCGGGACCGCGCTGATCAAGGCGTCGCTGTTCGCGCTGCTGTCTACCATCGTCGCCTGCTTCAAGGGGCTCCATGCCCGCGGCGGGCCGAGCGGTGTCGCCGACGCGGTCAACGAAGCCGTGGTGATCGCGTTCGCGCTGGTCTTCATCTTCAACACGATCCTCAGCGAGCTGTACTCGGTGATCGTGCCCGCCGTGGGGTCGTTCTGATGGTCTCCGCGGATCTCACGCTGCGCGTGCGCGACGGCTACCGGCGCCGGGTGGACCCGCTGGCCGACGGCCTCGTCACGTTCGGTGAATACGTCACGTTCAGCGCCCGCGCGGTCGCCGCGATCCCTTACACGCTGGTGCACTATCGCCGGCATGTCGTCCGCCAGATCGCCGAGATGACCTTCGGCACCAGATCCCTTCTCTCCGGCGGCGGCACCCTCGGCATCGTCCTCGCGATGTCGCTCGCCGCCGCGATGATGCTCGGCGTCGAGACCTACCGCGGTCTGCAACTGGTGGGGATGACGTCGCTGTCCGGGATGCTCGCGGCCATCGCGAACACCCGGGAACTCGCGCCGGTGGTCGTCGCGATCGCCCTGGCGGCGAAGGTCGGTACGGGCTTCACCGCGCAGATCGGCGCCATGCGGATCTCCGACGAGATCGCCGCGCTCGACGTGATGGCGATCCGGTCGATCCCGTTCCTGGCGACCACGCGGGTCATCGCCTCGATGGTCTGTGTGCTGCCGATCTACATGATCGGTCTGCTGGCCAGCTATCTCGCGACGCGCATGGTCGTCGTCTGGTTCCACGGCGAGTCGCCGGGCACATACGACTACTACTTCCACCTGGCCCTCGGCCCCAGCGATCTCCTCTTCTCGGCCACCAAGGCGGTCGTGTTCGCCGCCATCGTCACCCTGGTGCACTGCTCCTACGGCTACTTCGCGTCGGGCGGACCCGAAGGAGTGGGCCAGGCGGCGGGCCGCGCGCTGCGCACGTCGATCCTCGCGATCGGCATCTTCGACGTGATCTTCACCTTCGGCCTGTGGGGCCTGGTCCCGAAGATCCCGGGATTGGGGCTGTAGCCGATGACCGTCATGCTTCCGGGCAGGCCGGTGTCGCGACGCAGCTACGTGCTCCGTGCGCTGGTGGCCACCGCGCTCATCGTCGCGTTCTCGCTGTGGATGATCGCGCGCAGCACCGGCACACTGTCGTCGGACCCGACCGTCTACGCGGACGTCCCCGAATCGGTCGGGCTGATCCAGCCGGGTGCTCCGGTGCGCTATCACGGCATCAAGGTCGGGGAGATCACCTCCATCGAGGCCGGCACCCGGTCCTCGCGGATCGAGGTCACGGTCGGCCACGACCTGCTCTCCCGGATTCCCCGATCGGTCAGTGTCCGGGTGCTGCCCCGCACCTTCTTCGGGGACATCTACCTGCAACTGGTGCCCGCCGAGGGCACCTCGACCGCGCGCAGCGGGTCGTTGACGCCGGGCTCGGTGCTCGGTGTGGACGACGGCCCGGACGCGGTCAACCTGTACGGGATCTTCACCGAACTGTCCGGCCTCATCGCCGAGGTGCGGCCGGACCAGCTGAACGTCGCACTGGCCGCGGTCGACAAGGCGATCGGCGGCCGCGGGGATCAGATCGGCGTCATGATCGACGACTGGTGGGCCGCCTCCCGCGAACTCGAATCATCGGTGAACGCGTTCCTCTCCGCGACGCCCACGTTCCGGCGGGTGGCCGAATCGCTGCGGCGGGCCACCCCGGACATCCTGGAGACCATCTCGTCGGTCACCGACATCTCCCGCGGGATCGCCGACCACGGCGGCCAGCTGGGCGTCTTCCTCACGGCGGCAAGCGGATTCGTCTCCGCGTCCGGGTCCTTCCTCGCCGAGCAACGGAAGAACCTGATCACCGTCCTCGACTCGACCGGGAAGATCCTGTCCACCGTCGCCGCGAACCCGTCGGGAATCACTCGCACGGTGCTCGCGGCCGACAAGTTCGGCGCGGCCGGAACCATCCTCTTCTCCACCGGCCGGTTCGACATCACCGCCGTGCCGACGTTCTCCCAGCCGATGCCCTACACCGCGGCCGACTGCCCGCGATACGGATCGCTGCGCGGTGCGCAGTGCTTCGGGACCGGAACCGGGGTGGGCACGGGGCCGGTGCGCGGACCCGGAGAGCGGGGCGGCACCGTGCTGCATCCGAGGAAGCCGGTGACGGCGGAACCGTCGTCGTACACCGGGCCGGAGGTGATCGACGGTGCGGCCGAGGCTCCGGGCCTGCACGCCATCGAGGGTGCGGTGCGCCCGGCGTCGACGAGCCGTGACGGTGCCCCGAATCCGGCGACGGTGTACATGCTCGGCCCGATGGTCCGCGGCAGCGAGGTACACCTCTCATGACCACACTGTCCGTGACGACCGCGATCAAAGCCTTCCTGTTCGTGCTGGTCGGCCTGCTGGCGGCGGTGCTCGTCGTGAACACTCTCCGGGTGCCGCTGCGCGGCCCCGCCGACGGCTACGTGCTGATGTTCACCGACGCCGAGGGGCTGACCGAGGGCAATCCGGTGAAGATGTCCGGGGTACGCATCGGCCGCGTGGAGTCGGTCACCCGGCAGGCGCAGCCCGGCGGCACCGCGCTGGCGAAGGTGACGGTCCGGATCGAGCGTTCCCACCCGGTGCCGCAGCGGGTGCGGGCGGCGATCCGGTACGGCGACATGCTCGGCGCCCGGTACATCGCGCTGTCGCCCGGCGACGAGAGCACCCCGGAACGCCGGGGCGCGCAGATCCCGGTGGCGGCGACCACGGCGCCGATCGACCTCACCGCGCTGATGAACGGGTTCCAGCCGCTCTTCGCCTCGCTCAAACCGCGGGAGGTCAACGAGCTGGCCCAGGGCTTCGTCGACACCTTCGCCGGCCGCACCAAATCGGTGGAACTGCTGCTGCGCCAGATCGGATCGCTGGGCGCCAACCTGCGCGCCAACAACGCCGTCTTCGCGCGGCTGGTGACCAACCTGAACACGCTGATGACGGCGGCGGAGGAACACAGCGGCGAACTGGGCGACCTCTTCTCCGGACTGGGCCGGCTGACGTCGGCGATCGTCGGCGACGACGGCGACTTCACCCGCCTGATCAGCTCCGGTGACCGCGCGCTGAGCGCGCTCGCCCAGATGATGACCGCCGGCGGCGACTCCTTCGCCGGAGCCCTCTCCGGACTGACCGACGTGACCGCCGCCTGGATTCCGCAGACCGGGAAGTTCGAGACCTTCCTGACGCGTCTGCCCGCGCTGGCCGACAAGCTCAACCACAGCGGGCGATACGGAGGATTCATGATGCTCTATCTCTGCAATTTCACCCTCAAGGCCGGGGACCTGGAGGCGAACATCTTCGGCCCGCTGCACTCGCCGGTGTGCAGGTAGGCGGCCGCGATGTTTCTCGTCAGACTCATCGACGTCTTCGTCGGTGTCCTGGAATTCGTCTTCAAGGGCGACAAACGGGGTCAGGGCGCCTCGCCCGCGGTGCTGGGCACCGCCGGCATCGTGACCCTCCTCGTCCTGGTGCTGGTGGCGGTCGGCGTGCCGCAGGTGACCTACCGGACTGGGACGGTGCCGTACGCCGCCGAACTGGCGAACGCGGGCGGACTCACCACCGCGGACCCGGTGCTGGTCGCGGGTGTGCCCGCGGGGCGGATCGAGTCGATCTCGCTGGCCGGGGACCGGGTGCGCGTCACCTTCCGGCTCGATCGGCACCAGCCGCTCGGCGACCAGACCCGGGCCACCGTGCGGCTGCGGACCGTGCTCGGCAAGCGGTACTTCGAGGTGACCCCGGCCGGTACCGGCCGGGTCGGACCGAACGACACCATTCCGCTCGCACGCACCGACTCGCCGTATTCGCTCGACGATCTCTCCGCCGACACGGTCGACGCGGCCTCCGGGATCGATCCGGAAGTGGTCCGCGCGATGATGTCGACGATGCACTCGCTGGTGCCCGACTCCGGTGACCTGTCCGCCGCGATCGAAGGGGCCGGCGGCGCCGCACTCGCCGTCGCTGGGACCGGCGATCAGCTGAGCAGACTGCTGACGATGTCTCAGCGGCTGGCGCAGGTCACCGCGCAGCAGTCGGACGCCTTGTCGACCGCCATGCGCAACACCCAGGCGATCGTGCAGACACTGGTCGTCCGCAAAGCGGTGCTGACCCGGCTCGCCGACAACCTCCGGCTGGTGCTCGATCGCATGGCCCGGACCTTCCCGACGATCCCGATGGGCCGGCTCATCGGCAACATCGTCGCGGTCACCGGCACGCTGAAGGTCAACGCCGCGAAGGTCGACCAGATCCTGACCGACCTGCCGCCCGCGATGCGCACGATCACCGACGCCACCGGCAACGGGAACTGGGCCGACGTCACGTCGCCGTCGGCCGTGATTCCGGACGGCATGCTGTGCGTCCTCGGCGTGATGCAGGGGTGCCGCTGATGACCTTCCGTCAAGTCCGCGAGGTCCGCCGCCGCAAGCGCCGCGGTGGCCGGATCCTGCTCGCCCTTCTGCTGATCGCGGCGCTCACGGTCGGCGGCTGGTACGCCCTGATCCGCCGGCCCGACGTCCGGACCGTGCACGCCGACTTCGCGTTCGTCAACGGCCTGTTCGCCGGCTCCCGGGTGACGGTCCTCGGTGTGCCGGTCGGGCGCGTCGACAAGCTCGAGCCGCGCGGCGATCACGTCCACGTCAGCATGACCGTCGACGGGAACGTCGCGCTGCCGGCCGACGTCGGCGCCTTCGTCCTCAATCCGTCGGTCATCAGCGAGCGTCACCTGGAACTCGGACCGGCGTACCGGGGCGGTCCGCGATTCCCCGACGGCGGGACCATTCCGCTCACGCGTGCGCATTCGCCGATCGGCTTCGACCAGTTGCTCTCCAGTCTGGGCACGCTGACCGAGATCCTCGATCCGGGCGACGGCCCCGGCACGGCGGACCTGGGTTCGCTGATCGGCACCACCGCCGCGGCGTGGGAGGGCAAGGGCCCGGATCTGCACCGCGCGCTCGATCAGCTCGCCGCCGCGAGCGGCATCGTCGGTGCGCGCGGCGAAGACCTCGAAGGACTGATCACCGGACTGGATCGCCTGATGACGGCCTTCTCGGCCAAGCAGGTCTCCCTCGACGGACTCATCCGGTCGATGGGCGAACTGTCCCGGCAGTGGAACGCCGCCGACCAGGACGTCTCCGTGCCGATCGCCGACCTCAAGACGGTCTTCGACCAGATCAGCGACTTCGTGCTGCAACACGGGAACGACGTCGGGACGGTCGCGGAGAACCTGGAAGCACTCGGGAAGGTGCTCGTCGCCAACCGTGCGGGCCTGGCCGAGTTCATGGATCTGGCGCCGCTGATGATGCAGAACCTGTCGAGCACGATCGGCCCGGACCGGCGCGGCCGGATCCGCCTCAACGTGTCGACCACGCTCACCCAGTTCGCCACGCTGAAACCGCTCTGCGACCGGTTCCCGATGCCGCTGTGCGTCGGCGCGGGACTGACCAACCCGATCTCCTTCCCGATCTCGGCCTCCGATCCGCTCGGCATCGTCTCGGCGATCACCGGCGGCCGGCTGCCGCCGAAGCAAGGGGGACCGCGATGAGCGCGCGGCGGTGGATCCGGCGACGCGGTGGCCGCCTGCTGGCCCTGTGCCTGGCGGTGTGCACGCTGTCCGGCTGCGGGGTGGGCCTGCAGGATCTGCCCATCGCCGGATTCCGGGACACCTTCGGAGTCACCGCGGACCTGGTCACCGCCGACGGCGTGGTCGACGGTGCCGACGTCCGCAGCGGACAGCAGGTGATCGGCCGGGTCACCGGGATCGCGCTCGACGGGCACACCGCCCGGCTGACGATGGCGCTGGACGCCGGGACCGACCTGCCGGCCAACGTCACCGCGGCCGTGGAGATCCCCTCGGCCCTCGGCACCCCGTTCATCCGGCTGAGTGCACCGGAGCACCCGGAAGGCAGGCTCGCCGCGGGAGCGCACATCGGTGTCGGCAGCACCTCGGTCGGTCCGCAGATCGAGAGCATGCTCGCGGCGTTGGGCAACGTGGTCAGCGGCAGCGGTGTCGGCCAGTTGCAGTCGGTGATGCAGAGCCTGAACGAGGCGTTCGCGTCGCGTTCGGACAAGGTCGGCGACCTGATCGACACCCTGAACCGCCTGCTCGC
This sequence comes from Gordonia sp. PP30, assembly GCF_023100845.1. Taxonomy (NCBI): domain Bacteria; kingdom Bacillati; phylum Actinomycetota; class Actinomycetes; order Mycobacteriales; family Gordoniaceae; genus Gordonia; species Gordonia sp. PP30. Next base: position 1,048,353 of record NZ_CP095864.1, read on the forward strand.
GAAGTCGTCGTCGTTCACCGGTGATTTCGATGCCGCGATGACGGCCGCGGCGCAGGTCAGTGAGCTGCTCGCCGCGCAGGAAGACAAGATCACGCAGTTCCTGGAGCAGACACCGCGCGCGGTGGACGTGCTGGCGCAGCAGCGCGATCAGATCGCCGGCCTCCTGAAACAGACCGGTGACCTCGCGGCCAACCTCGACGGGGTGGTCGACGGCACCACGACCGATCTGAACCGGCTGGTCCCGGATGCGGCGAAGCTGGTCGATGCGCTCGCCGGTTTCAACAGCCGCGTCGGCCAGACCCTGACCAGCATGAACGGCTTCATGGCGAACATGTCCCGGGCGATCCGGGGCGACTACCTGGTGTTCGACGGTGCCCTCGACATCCCGGGCGGCATCGACAAGATCCTGACCGGCGGGCTGTTGCTGTCGGGACAGCCGTTGCCGACTCCCGGCGAGCTCGGCGACCTGCTCACCGGAGGTCTGGCCGGACCGCGGAAGAAGGGCGAGCGATGAGAGACCGTTTCCCCGTCGGCACCGTGCAATTCGTGCTCTTCATCGTCATCTCGGCGGTGGTGATTCCCTTCGGCATCCACTACATCGCCGGGCCGCAGGGTTTCGGGTCCACGCTCCGGCTGTACGCCGTGATGGACGACGCGTTCGGCCTCACCAAGGGCACCGGCGTGAGCGTGCGGGGGGTCGACGCCGGCACGGTCGAGTCCGCCGGGCTGAACCCGGACGGCGGCGGCGCGCGGATCGAGTTGGTTCTGCGCGGCGGCACACGCATTCCCCGCGACTCGTTCCTGCAGGTCACGATGGCATCGATGGCGGGAATCCAGAGCGTGGACATCGTGACCGGGCGCGACGACGGCCGATACCTGCACGACGGCGACCGGCTCGCCGCGCCGGCCGACCGCCAGCCGATGCAGATGGACGCGCTGATGTCCCGGGCGGCGTCGCTGCTCCAGACCTTCCGGACCGGGACACTCGCGTCGGTCAGCACCGAACTGTCCGCGGCGTTCGGCGGGGACGACGACTCGCTCGAGAAGCTGGTGACCAACGGGTCGGCGCTGGCCAGGCTGGTCCGCGCGAACGCGCCGATGCTGCGCTCGCTGCTGGGGGACTGGCTCGATGTGCTCGGCGCGATGGATCAGACGCGTGCGGACTTCGAGTCCGGCATGGCGTCGATGGCGACGTTCACCGATCAACTCGATGCCGCCCAGCCGGTGTTCGTCTACCTACTCGACCGGTCACCCGCCGCCCTCGATCGCGCGACCTCGCTATTCGACAAGTACCGCGGCACCTTCGGCGGTGTGCTGGCGAACCTCGTCGCGGTGGAGCCGATCATCAGCGACCGGTCGTCGTCGCTGGCCACCGGCCTGCGGACCATCCCGCAGGGGCTGCTCGATCTCCGGTCGATCGTCAAGAACGGCCGCGCGGACTTCGCCCTCATCGGCACTCAGGGCCCGGTCTGCCTGTTCTACGACGAGCCGCGCCGCGCGGTCGGCGACCTCTCGCCGTCGCAGCCGAACCTGACCCGCTACTGCCCGCCGGGCAACGGCTACGGGCAGCGCGGGGCGGTGAACGCACCGCGGCCGAATCAGCTCGGGACACAGAACTGGACCTCTCCCGGTGGCGTCTCCGGACCGCCTGCCGTCGACGACCCGCTGTTGATCCCCAACGGCACCGAACTCCTGCAGATGTGGGCGCAACTCCTGGAAAGGGCACGCAATGGCAACTGACACCGTCGAGGACGTCGAGGAGATCGACGACATCGAGATCGCCGAATCGGCCGCCGAACCGGCCTCGGTACCGCGCCGCAGCGCTCCGGTCCGGCGCTCGCCGGCCGAGCGCCCGCGCTGGGTGAGGTGGGCGGTCGCGGCCGCGATCGCCGGCCTGATCGGTGCCACCGGTTTCTTCGGCTACCGGTACTTCGCCGGCGACGACGCTCCGAGCACGGCCTCCTCGTCGCAGGCGGCGGTCCTCGGTGTCGCCAACGACTACGCGGTCAAGCTGTCCAGCTTCGACTATCGGCATCTCGGCAAGAACCGCACGGCGATCGCGGCGATGTCGACCGCGGACTTCGGCAAGAAGTACGACGAGATGGTCAAGGCCCTGACCGAGATCGTCGCCAACGGCAAAGGGGAGGCCACCGCCGAGGTCTCGCATTCGGCGGTCGAGTCGCTGAAGGGCGATCAGGCGACGGTGCTGCTCTTCGTCGACCAGACGGCGAAGAACGTCGTCGCGCCGGAGGGGCGCAGCCAGCCGTACCGGATGGTCGTGAAGCTCAAGAAGGTCGACGGCCGCTGGCTGGTCGACGACGTCGAAACGGTGTGAGGAGAACCGCGATGACCGAGACAGAGAACCCCGCCCTGAGTGAGAACCCGCCGCAGACGCGGCCGGGCTACCACATGAAGTATCTGCCGGACCTGGACGAGACGCGGCCCGAGCTGCGGACGGCGGACACCCGGATCACCATCACGACGCGCAAACGCCGCGTCACCAGTCTGCGCAAGCCGGCCGCGGCGCAGGAGGCGATGGACTTCTGGTCGTTCGCAGGCGCGGCGGCGAACGTCGTCATGCAGCTCGGCTGGCCCGAAGTGGCGTACGGGGTGATGGAGAGCAAGGTCGAATCGGGCACCCTGATGCGTCATCCGTGGAAGCGGGCGCGGACCACCACCATGTACCTCGCGGTGGCGCTGCTGGGCACCGAGGAGGAACGCCGGGCGTTCCGGGAGGCGGTGAACTCGGCGCACCGGCACGTGAAATCGGACGCTCGCAGCCCGGTGAAGTACAACGCGTTCAACCGGGAACTTCAGCTGTGGGTGGCCGCGTGCCTGTTCATCGGGCTGGAGGACAGTCACCAACTGCTGCACGGCCTGATGAACGAGCAGGAGGCCGAGGCGTTCTATCAGTCGGCGAAGCCGCTGGGGACCACGCTGCAGGTGCCCGAGGACATGTGGCCGGCGACGCGCGCCGACTTCGACCACTACTGGAACGTCGCGTGCCAGCGGGTGGTGATCGACGACACGACGTGCGACTTCCTCAACGACCTCGTCGACCTGAAGATGATCAATCCGCTGATCCGGTTGCCGTTCGTCAACCTGCTGCGGTTCCTGACGATCGGCTTCCTGCCGCCGCTGTTCCACCGGCAGCTCGGGCTGGAATGGACCGACGACGACCGGCGGCGGTTCGAGCATCTGTTCACGTTCGTCTCGATCGTCAACAAGTTCCTGCCCAAGTGGTTCCGCGTCGGGGGAAGCCGGATGCTGATGAAGGATCTGCGCCGCCGGCTGAAGCACGACAAGGCGATGATCTAGGGCCGCCGGGGGAGAACGATGTCCACCAAGCGCCGTCCCACCCTCCGGCGCGTCCTCGACGAGCCGAGCAGTTACCTGCTGTGGCCGCGGGCGGCGCTGATGCAATTGGCGCATCCCTCGATCGCGCCGACCGAGGTGGAGAGCGGCGCGTACGCCAACCGCGGTGCGCAGCGCTGGCGGGCGACCATCGACTATCTCCGGCTGGTCGCCGAGGCCGACGACGACACGCTGGACCGGCTGGTGCGGGAGGTGAACCGCATCCACGCGACGGTGAGCGTGCCGGAGGGGCACGACGGTCACCGATCACGCCGCCCGGTGTTCGATTCGGACGGCCAGCGCTGGGCCGCGGTCACCTGGTTCCTGAGCATGGTCGACACCTATCGGCTGCTGATCTCCGAGATCGACGACGACGTCCTCGACCAGTTGCTCGCGGACTTCGCGCGGGTCGGCGGACTGCTACAGATGGACGTGTCCGGCTGGCCCGCCGACTACGCGGGGCTCACCGAACTCGTCGCCGGTGTCGAACGCGGCTACCCGCCGCGGTTGCCGCGGTCGGGGCCGGACGCGCCGCCCGAGCAACTGCTTCCGGGCGATGTGGCGGCCTCGGTGTTCTCGGCGTACTCGCTCCCGCTGCGATATGTGCGGTGGGCACCCAAGGTCCGGCTGCTGACCTGGGGGATGGCCGGCCCGCTGCTCCGCGGGGTGTACGGCATCGAGTGGACCGACGACCACCAGGCCCGCTTCGAGCGGCAGGCGCGCCGCTGGCGCCGCGCGCTGCGGACGTGCCCGGGAGTCGTGCGCCGGCGAAACGGCCGCAAGGGCCGCCGCAAGGCGGCGCGGCGGCTCCGCGAGTACCAGGTGCGGTCGTACACGGAGGCCAAGGCACACGAGCGGCGCCTGGCCGCGCGGAGCGAGACGGGATAGCCCCGGTGGCGACGCCCGGGCCCGGACGTCGCACACCGCCGCTATGGCACAATCGTCAGCGCGCCTTTCTCCCGTGGTGTAATCGGCAACACTTCTGATTTTGGTTCAGACATTTCAGGTTCGAGTCCTGGCGGGAGAGCCACCTGTAAGTGCTGGTAGCAGCATTTCGGCTCCACCCTCGTAAGGGTGTCGTGCACTACACGTGCACTTCGACTGTCTCCGGATACGAGTCGACCCCGGTCAGCGTGCCAGCGCTGCACCCGGGGTCTACGACACACCGGAGACTTGATCCGATGCACCGTCATCACATCCTATCCGCGGCCCTGATCGGGGTCGGCACGCTCGCCGTCTATGGCGCGTTCCTGCTGCTCGCTCACCTGGTGTTCGTGCTCGGCTGGTACGCCGGAGCACCGTCATGAGCACCACGTCGTTGACCGTTGAACAGGCCGCCGAGGCGCAGACAATCCGCGACATCCGCGCCGCTGCGCGCGACCGGCTCAACACAGCCCGCGACCGTGGACTGACCGCCGCCGACCTCGCCGCCTACGACGACGCATCCCGGGAGGCGCGGTACCGGGAGCAGGCCATGCGCGCCCGGTGGTGGCCGTCGTCGGTGACGATCTCCGTGTGTCAGCTTTCCGACGATGCGCAGGTGATCGTTTGGCCGACGACCGATCCGTCGGACGGGTACGTGCTCGCATGAGCGCTGCGCAGCAGCGGGGCCACCGGTATAACCCGTGGCTTCACGCGCAGGAACTCGGCCTCGCGGTCACCTATCGGCGGCTGCCTGACGATATGTGCGGCGCCTACGACCACTCCGCGCGGACAGTGATTCTCGACCCGGAACTGACCGTCGCTCAGGAACGCGTCACTCTCGCCCATGAGATCGAGCACCACCGGCGCGGCCACGCTGGCCCGCAATCGGCCCAGATCGAGAGTGGGGTAGATCGTGCGGTACTGCGGCGCTTGGTCGACTTCGATGTCCTGGCCCGGTTCCTCGATCGCGGCTTTGTGGTCGACAAGCCACTGCACCGAGACGTGCTCGCGCACTGGCTCGGTGTCGATGGCCCCTCGGTGTGTCAGGCCGTTGACCTTCTCTGAACCGATCAGCCCTGACGGTCGCTTATTGCGGAGGTCCGCAAAAAGTCGCGGGTTCGATTCCCGCTGAGGGCACGCACGCAACCGTTCCGACCGCGTTGCCGTCGCTATTGCCGAGTCCGACGTAAACCGACCGGCGACCAGTAGCCCAGTCTCTGCCTGGTCCAGAGCCACCCGAGCAGCGCGCGCAGAGGGTGCCACACCCAAGCTCGACCGGTTCCCGGTCGGGCCGCTGGTCGTGGTCTGACGCGGTAATGAGCTTGGTCCGTGGGTCGATTCCGGCGATGGGGCAACGACACCGGCACCCTTGGGTTCGATTCGCCTGCGATGCCATGCGCTAGCTCGATACCGTCGACCCACACAGGGAGGTGTCGCATGGCGGGGATTCAGATCACCGAAGTGACCGAGTGGACTCCGACAGGCTGGGTTCACAACCATTGCGGCGGGGGCACGGTCACCGAGCAGGAGATCATTGATCGAGGCCTCCGGACGTTCCGCTATCGGTGCGAGAACGACGCCGACGGGCGGTGCATAGAGAAACGTCGGCACAGCCGGAACCACCCCGCTGATGACGAGAACGGCAACTACTCATGCGTCGAATGAGACACGAGATCCCCCCACCCGCATGAAGGTGAGGGGATCTCGTCGCAGGTGTCTCGGCCCCGCAGGAACCACCTCAGCCGCTCAGAGCGGCCGTCATGGGCGGCCCTTTGCCTCTAGAAGTGTGGAGGCTATCGACGCGCCGGGACGGAGCCTTATCCGCCGGCAGTCGGCAGGGACGCGTAGACGATTCCCTGCGGTCGTAGGACCGCGGTCTGGAAGCGGGACTCGAAACGGGCGCGCAGCTGGTTCTTCTCGAACAGCTCGCCGCCCTGCTCCCACTCCAAGTCGAGTGCGCCATCGGTGTAGACGACGATCGACTCGTGGCTGAGCAGCAGTGCCTTGTTCGCCGGCAGCGACGTCGAGCAGACGACCGGCACGCCCCAGAGGGTGCGGGCCGCGCGATCGACCGGGGAGCTGTTGAACAGGAACTCACCCGAACCGCTCGCGGTCGAGGTCTCAACCTTCTCCCAGTCGGCCGGTGACAGGACCACCGCGGACGGCACGTGCCCGAGTGATTCGAGCTTGGTGATCGAGCTGCGCACCGTGAGCGCGATGTCGGTGCCGGCGGCCTGAGTCTGGATCCCCGAGGTCGTGATGATCCCCGACAGCTGTGGCGCGGTCCCGGTGCCGTTGATGATCTGGTGTTCCAGGCTGGCGCGCAGGCCGTACAGGAGCTCGGTCGAGAGGAACTGAGTCAGGCCCGGGACGTCGCGCAGATCGTACTTGCCGATCTCCTCGGTCAGGTGCGCGATCACCTGCAGCGACGCGTCGACCGGGGTGATCCCGTACACCGAGGTCGGCTTGCTCGCGCCCGGTGCGACCGGGGCGGCGTTGTTGGTGCGCGTGCTCTCGCGCAAATACCGGAACGTCGGGCCCGCGCCGCCACCGGTGAGGTCGAGGTCGCCGGCGTCATTCCCGCGGACGCCGCCGCCTCCGAGGGTGATCACCGGGAGCACATCGAGCAGTTCGACGGGCTTCTCGGGCTGCTGCGCGAACGCGGTCACGATCGTGTTGGTGGCACCGGTCAGCGACATGGCCTTCACGCCGAACTCGCCGCGGTGCGCGGTCGCCTTGCGGGCGAGCTCGCTCGCGACATGCTTGAAGTTGCGGCCGGTCAGCACACCCTTCGCGCCTTCGTCGTCGACGGCCGACCCATCCTCGCGGGTGACCTTCGAGAACGCGGCCACAATCGCCTCATCCTCGCCAGCCTTGGCGATCTGCGCCGCCAAGCTGTCGATCTGCTTCTTGTAGTCCGCCAGGGCGGTGCGGTCCTCGTCGGACAGCTCGGCGCCAGCGGCCTTGCGCTCGGCGATCAGATCCTGAGCCTTCTTCAGCAGTGCGTCATGCTTCTCACGGATATTCATGTTCGATCCTTTACGTCTGTGCAGCGGTAGCCGCTGCATGAGTGATTTCGGAGTCGACGGGCGCGTGATTCGCTGGCCGGCCACCAGATCTGAGACGGACCCCGTACAGGGCCGGCCTCTCCACAGGTGGCGACGGGCGGCCGCGCTGGCCGCTGCACCGGAGTGCGCCCGCATGGTAGCCACGGGCAGGGACAACCGACCGTGACGCGCTGATCAGGAACGGTTCACCACGAACTGCCCCTGACCTGGCATGGAATCCCCCAGACAATCCGGGGGGAGAGCCCGGCTTACCGCGGGGAGCCGGGGTGGTGGGGGTGGTCGAGACGCTAGCGCCCTACCCGTGTTCGTGTCGCTGGTCCTCGTCGGTCAGGCGGTCGGCGATCTGGTGGAAGCCGAGCCCGAGGTGGTCGGCGTCGATCGCTGCGCCGAGGTGCTGTAGGAGTTCGTCGATGGCGGCGAAAGCGACCGCGGCAGTGTCGAGGGCGAGTTGCACAGCTTCGTCGCGGTCGAGGTCGGCGTGTGCGGCGGTGATGGTGTCGGCGTCGCGGTCAACGTAGGCGGTGAGCAGTCGAGCGGCTCGGGCGTAGTCACTCATGGGTGTTCTCCTTCTGGGTTGGCGATTCGGTAGTCGGCGGGATTGTGGATTCTGGTTCGCTCGCCGGTGGCGGGGTCGAGCTCGTCGCGGCAGTGTGAGCGCACGACGGCTGGAAAGCCGTCCTGGACGGTGTGGGTGTGGATATTTCGGCAGTAGGGGCACTTCACGACGACACGCGGGCCGGCCGGGGTCTGCCACGTGTGCCGAACTCGCGCGTCGAGCACCGGTGGGCCGTCCGCGTTCGCCGGGTTCGCTGGGTGCCGTGCCCACCAGTCGAGGCGAGTCAAGTCAGACCGCTCGGAGTGGTTCGATGTAGCGGACCGAGCCGGTGAGCGATCGCGGATCCCATCGGACGACGACGTAGCCGCGATCGCCGTGCCGAGCGCGTGGTGCGAGCGCGGTCGGCAACTCTTCCCACGGCTCGGCTGGCATGTCCGCGGGATCGGCCGGCCACAGGTGTTGGAACTCCATGCCGTCGCCGTCGACAGCCACGGTTGAGCAGATCGGCCGGCCGTCGCTGTAGCGGGTGAACGGATCGGTTGGCATGGTGGCCAGGGCGTCGGTGAATGCTTCGGCTGCGCCGGTGCAGCAACCGTCGCTGTGGCCGTGGTCGGAGAGTTCCTGTATCAGCCAAGTCCCGGTGCGGACGACGCGGCGGGCGGCATGGATCAGGTGGTCGGTGTTGGGGTCGGGGGATCTCATTGGGTGTCCTTCTGTGCGTTGGCGAGTGCGGTGGCGACGCGCTCGGCTTGGCCGGGCGAGTCTGGTTTGAGGCCGCCCGGCGGGGTCCACGTGGACCCTGAGTCCACATACTCTGAACTGGCGTTATCCGATGTGGACCGGGGGTCCACGTGGACCCTGAGCGCGTAGGAATCATCGGCGACTTTGACGATCGCCTGATCGTCGATCAGTGCTTCAATCGCAGCCGGTACGTCCGATCGCCAGTCCGACCGGGCACGCCGCGACAGTGCGCCTTCGGTCTGCTGGCCGTGCTTCTCGATCCACCGCAGCACTGCGCTCTTTGCACGTTCCAGCTTCCGGTCTCCGATCACTTCGTCGCGTTCGGCGGCGGCGTGTGCCTTGGCGCGGTTCGAGCGCCGCATGGTCTCGCTGATCGTGTTCTGGATCCGGGCGCGCGTGCGTGCCGACTGCCGCATGAGAGCACCGGCCAGTTCCCAATCTTCGGCGTTGATCGCGGCGGTGCGCTCGTCGAGGAGCATGAAACCCGCGGCGACCTTCAGGCGAGAGAACAGGGCGTGACCGTCGAGGGGATCGACTTCGCCGGATTCGGTGAGCACGTGCCAGCGGTGCTCGTCGAGAGCTTCCCGAGCGATGTCGGGGATCTCGATGGTGCCGCCGATCCCGTTCACGTCGATCGTGACCGGGGCGGGCAGCGGCGGGCGATGACGCGGCGCGTCGGGGTCGGAGACCGGCACCCACAGGAATCGTTGCGCGGTGCCGGCCCGATCCCCGAGCAGTGCCTCGGCGCGCTCGGGCTGGACGCCGACGCTGAACACGGCGCGGTAGGAGTGCGCGGGCGCGTACCGGCGCGCGGCGGCGTTCAACTGACCGATCGGTTCACCGGACCACACTTGCCGGATGGTCGCCATGATGGTGGCGCCTTGACGCTTGGCGAGAGCGGCCAGGCCGTCGACCTCGTGCACGTCGATCACTGCGCGCCGGCATTCCTGCTCACCGTCCCGGCTCACTGCGAACAGCGTGGCGAGACCTTCGCCGGAACCGACTGACCAGCGTTGCACGTCGTCGCCGTGCACCAGTCTCACGGCGCCTTGGGCGGCGCGTTCGGCGCGGCCTTTCCCGGCACCGGAGGCTCCGACGTAGGCGATGCACAGATTCAGCGATCCGCCGCCGGGTAGCTGAATGTCGGGGTCGGTTGAGGCGATCACGTTACCGAGGACGCCGGCCAGGACAGCGCGCGGCCCGGCCCCCTCAGCGCGGGCATAGTTGCGGACATGGCGCAGGACCGGGCGCGCTTCCCAGAACTCAGTCATCGGCGCGTTCCCCTCGGAGACGCGCCAGTCGGCCCAGTGTGTCTCGGGCGACCTGTCCTTCGCGCAGTAGCCACGTCCAGAGATCGGACTCGGGAGCGGTCCATGTCACGGCGCCGATTCCGTGGCACGCACTGTCGAGTCGCGCTCGGAACACAGCAGCCAGGCATGCGGCGGCCAACTCGGGCAGCAGCTCGGGCACCGGCGGCCGGCCACTGGATGGCGCGAAGGCGTCCACAATCCGCAGTGCGATCAGTCGGCCTTGCCCGGCATAGAGCCCGCGACGCATGCATTCGGCGTGGAGCACCTCGACGACGGGCTGTATACCGGCGTCTGCCAGGTCCTTCGCGACGTCGAGCGCCGCGGCGACCGGGGCGTCAATCAGTCGCACATCGTCGGGTGTGCACACGGTGAGCACTTCGGCGACCTGGGCGGTCGGCGCGGCGATGATGGCGCTGAGCAGTGTCAGCGCGGTATGCTTGCCGTGATCTTCGCTGGTCATCTGGTCGCCGGTCCCGTTCGCCTCGGGGCCGGCGACTTCTTTCTGCGGGCCGGTCACTTCTCGCCTCGCATGAACGCGTCGAGATCCGATTCTGCGATTCGGATGGCGCGTGGCCCAACGCGACGCGCTTTCAATGATCCGTCAGCGATCCTGCGGCGCAGGGTGCGTTCGGAGAACGAGGTGCGAGCTTCGGCCTCTTGCAGAGAGAGCCAACGCTCTCGGGTGGTCTCAGTCATGGGCGGTCCCCTTCTTCCGGCCCTGGTCTCGGATGACCGGGCGTGCCGGGGCATTGCACCCTCGGCCCGTGCCATTGCGTGCAGCGAAACATGGCCGAATCGGGAGCTATCCGCAGGTCAGAAACGCGAAACTATGGGTTCACTCGGAGAGTGACTAACCGTCAAGGTCCGCTGTAGTGTTCGGCGACGAACCGCCTGCAAGCGCCGACATTCTGGCAGCGATCTCAGCGTCACGTCCCGCGGCGACATGCTGGTAGTTCATCGCCATCGTCGGCGTCGTGTGTCCGATCCGGTGCATGAGTTCCTTGACCGTCGCGCCGGCCTGAGCGGCCAGGACTGCGCCGGTGTGGCGTAGGTCGTGGACGCGCATCGTCTCCTTGCCCTTCGGTAGCGCCTTCTTGAACGCTGCGGTGAACGTCGACTGATCGAGCCGGTTCCCGCGGGAGCTACGGAAGATCAGAGACTCCGGACCGGGACCGGTGTTCGCCTTCATGTGCTCGGCGAGCAGTGCGCCGACATGCGGCGGCAGGTAGACATCGCGGACACCGGCCTCAGACTTCGGCGAGCCAACGAGCATCTGGTTCTCTACGCGTACGCAGGCTCGGCGGATCCGCAGCACGGTGGAGCCGTTCTCGTCCTTCACCACGTCCTTGCGACGTAGCTCGATCAGTTCGCCGAACCGCAGGCCGCCCCATGCTGCGACCGGCACGGCAGCCCGGTACGCGACGGGCATCTTCGCGGCCACGGGTCAAGCCCCAAGTAGTGGTGTAACTCGTTGTTGATCCTTCGGTGGTGGTCAGGCTGGTATTTGCATCAGGTCATCGGTGGTCACCTCCGTCGTCGAGTCGGTGTTTGTGTCGGTGGTCAGGGTCAGCCTGCAGCGGCTCAGGACTTCGAGGCCGAGGTATCGGCGGCCTTCGGCCCATTCGTCGGTCTGCTCGGCCAGGACGGCGCCGATGAGCCTGATGATCGCGTCTCGGTTGGGGAAGATCCCCACGACGTCGGTGCGGCGTCGTATCTCACGGTTGAGGCGTTCGGTGGGGTTGTTGGACCAGATCTGACGCCATACGTCGTCGGGGAACGCGGTGAAGGCCAGCAGGTCCTCGCGGGCATCGTCGAGGTGGTCGGCGACCTCGGGCAGCCTGTCTTCGGTGTACTCCAGGAGCCGGTCGAACTGCTCATGCACCGCGGTGGCGGTGGGCTGGTCGTAGACGCTGTGCAGCATGGCTTTCACGGCCGGCCACATGCTCTTGGGGCAGGTGGCCATGAGGTTGGCGGCGTAGTGGGTGCGGCAGCGCTGCCAGGCGGCGCCGGGCAGGTTCGCCGCGATCGCCTCGACCAGTCCGGCGTGGGCATCGGAGGTCACCAACCGGACTCCGTCCAGGCCGCGGGCCACCAGGTCGGCGAAGAAGGTGTTCCATGAGGCCTTGGTCTCACTGGTGGCCACCTGCATCCCGAGGACTTCGCGGTGGCCGTCGCCGTTGACGCCGGTGGCCAGCAGCACTGAAGCCTTGACGACCTGCTTGTTCTCGCGGACCTTGATCGTCAACGCATCGGCGGTGACGAAGGTGAACGGGCCGGCCTCGTCCAGGCGGCGGTGTCGGAAGGCGGCGACCTGCTCGTCCAGTTCGGTGGCCATGCGGGAGACCTGGGATTTGGACAGTGAGTCGATGCCCAGCGTCTTGACCAGTTTGTCCATCCGGCGGGTCGATACTCCGGCAAGGTAGCAGTCCGCCACGACGGTGATCAGGGCGGATTCGGCCCGCTTGCGGCGCTCGAGCAGCCACTCGGGGAAGTACGAACCCGAGCGCAGTTTCGGGACGGCGACATCGACGGTTCCGACGCGGGTATCCAGGGGCCGGTGGCGGTAGCCGTTTCGGTAGTTGGTGCGCTCAGCCGAGCGGGCGTTCCACTCGGCGCCGCAGACAGCGTCGGCATCGGCGGAAAGCAGGGCGTTGATGATGGTTTGCAGCAGCTCGCGCATCAGATCCGGTGACGCGTCGGCGAGGGCTTGGCCAAGCAGGCCTGCAGGGTCGACAATATGAGGTGCGGTCATCGTGATGACTCCGTTCGAGGATTCTTTAGACGGTTGACTCGAAGGATCACACGGTGGCCGCTCTACGTCCGTCCCGACACGAAGTCGGAGACGATCTCGGCCACCGAGTTACACCACCTTATGGGGCACTACTCGGCCACGTCGTCGAGCTCGGCCGGTGTGAGGATATCGACGCTCGACCGCTTCGGCGCTCGGCCGGCGTTCTTGATCCGGCACGGGTTCTCGGCAATGAGGTGGTCGTCGACCGCGGTGTTCAGGATCGTCCGCAGCAGCTGGTAGGCGTGCGCTGAGCGGGTGGGCGTCTTGTCGCCGAGACCAGCCCACCATGTGCGGATGAGCGCCGGGGAGAGGTCGTTCAGGAACTCGTCGCCGAGCAGGGGAAGGATCCGGGAGTCGAGCAGGTCGCGGTAGAGGGCGCGCGTCTTCGGCGTGAGGTTCCGCTCGGGCAGCCATTGGTCGGCGTACGCGCGGAGTGTGACGGCGGGTGTCTGCTCGCCCTCGGCGCGTTCGGCGGGGGGAGTCCAGTTGCCGAGTTCGATGAGGCGGCGCTCGGCTGCGAGCCAGCCCTCGGCGTCGATCTTCGCGTCGAACGTGTGCGGCGCGTTGTGGTAGCGACTGCTGCCGCCGGGACCGGGGTCGGGGTAGCTGGCCTGATAGCGGCCACTTGGCAGCCTGCGGAGCTTTCCGAATGATCGGCGGGCAGTCCGCCGCTTAGCCATCGTGCACCACACGTGCACTACAGGTGATTTCGCGTGTCGTATTGTGTCTGGTCGTGTCCATATGTAGAGTGTGTCTCACCTGCGGATAACGAGTCAATCACCGCAGGTAGACCCAATCGAATAGCTCGTATACGGAGCCAGGTTCGAGTCCTGGCGGGAGAGCCATCTGTCAGCCGATTTCGCACCGGATCGCATCCAGGCTGTCCAGCTCTCGCTCGTACGCGATGCGCGCCAGCTCGGTCCGGTTGGCGGCGCCGAGTTTGGCGAGCACCGATTCGATGTGCGCGCGAGCGGTGCGGACCGAGATGCCCAGTGCCTCGGCGATCCGGTCGTTGGACCAGCCGCGGGAGGCGAGCCCGGCCACATCGAGTTCACGCGGGGTGAGTCCCTCCGGTGTCCCGGTCCGCCACAGGCACAGGAGCACCCCATCGGCGACGGCGTCGGTCCGCACCGACCACCACTGGCCGTCGGCACCGCGCCGCCGGAACCGCAGTGCGCCCGTCGACCGCGCATGAAGGACGGCCAGCCGGGTCATCGCGGCGGCGTCGAACGGGCTCTGTGACGGATCGCCGAGGCGCACTTCGGCGCGGCCCCCGGCCAGGTACACCACGAGATCGGCGGGGTCGGGGTCCGGGCGGATCTGCGGCGCGGTCAGCCCGGCGATCTCGGAGGCGAACAGCGTCAGCGCGAGGCGGTCGTCGTCGCCCAGCGGGCGTCCATGGGTCGAGCTCATCGCGATGAATCCCGGGCGGCGCCCGGTCGCGTCGATCCCGCCGAGCGGCAGCGTGAGACCCTCTCGGAATCCGCAGGGCCGCAAGGCTTCCTGGTATGTACGTGAGTCACGGAAGTCGAAGGGCAGATCGACGAACCGGACCGCGATGTGGCGCTGGAGCGCGTATCGGTGCGCCGGGCATTCCCGCGCATAGGTCGAGGCGACGAAATCGGCGGTGGCGGTGGGGTAGTCGAGGTTCACCAGGATCGGCTGCGGGGCGCGGTTCGCCGGTTGCCGGCCGATCAACGTGGCGCAGTCGTATCCGAGGCCGTCGCGAAGCATGCGGACGGGCTCGGCGATCGGCGCCTCACCGCGACCGGCGGCACGCACCGCGTCGGCCACCCGGGTCCACCATGTCAGGCCCGGGGCCATAGGCACCTCCCAGCGCTGTCGCGGTCGGACGGGGCCGACCGCCTCGGCCGTTCGGCCGATGTGTCGTGTGACACATCTTGCCATCGTCGACGGTGCGCGTCCGGTATCGGGCCGGACGCTCGACGATCAGAGGAGACCACATCATGAACTTCGACGAGTACACAGCACTCGACGCGACCGGGCTGGCCGCGACCATCGCCGCGGGCGACCTCACGGCGGCGGAGGCCGCCGAATTGGCGACCGACGCGATCAACGCCGTGAACGAGGAGATCAACGCGGTCGCCGGCGGACCGTTCGGCCGGCCGCTCGCCTACGCCGACGACGGGTGCTTCGCCGGAGTGCCCTTCGTCATCAAGGACCTGATCTGCCATGCGGAGGGCGTCCCGACCCGGATGGGAACGCGCATGCTCGGCGACGGGCTGGTGCCGCCGGCCGATACCCACCTCATGGAACGGTTCCGGGCGGCCGGCCTGGCGACCGTCGCCGTGTCGACCACACCGGAGTTCGGCTTCAATGCCAACACCGAGGCACTGGCCTACGGTTCCACGCGCAACCCGTGGGACACCGGCCGCAGTGCGGGCGGCTCCAGCGGCGGCTCGGCGGCGCTGGTCGCCGCCGGTGCGGTGCCGATGGCGCACGCCAACGACGGTGGCGGATCGATCCGCATCCCGGCGGCCTGCAACGGGCTCGTCGGACTCAAGCCCAGCCGCGGCCGCGTGCCGCTGGGCCCCGACCTCGACAGCAACGCGCTCAGCGGTCTCGCCGCCGAGTTCGCGGTCACCCGCTCGGTTCGCGACGCCGCAGCCCTGCTCGACGCCGTCGCCGTCCCGTACCCGGGGGACCGTGTCCTGATCGCCCCGCCGCGTCGTCCGTTCGCCCAGGAGGTCGGTGCCGATCCGGGCCGGCTGCGTATCGCGCTGCACACCGAGGCCTGGTCGGGCACCGCCGTCGACCCGGAGGTCGTCGCGGCGGTCGAGGCCGTCGGCCGCGCCCTGGAGGCAGCCGGCCACCGGGTGGACCGTGTCGCCCCGGCCTTTGACTGGGAGTCGTTCCTGGAGGCCACGGTCACGACCTGGGCGGCGTTCCTGGCCGAATCGGTCGCCGCCGTCGAGGCGATGACCGGGACCGTCGCCGGCCCGGACAGTGTCGAAGCCACCAGCTGGGCGTGTATCCAGTACGGCCGCGAACTCCGCGTGCTCGACCTGGCGGCCGCCGGAGCCGTCTTCACCGCCGTCTCCCGCACCGTGGGCGAGTTCTTCACCGGCTATGACGTCCTGCTGACCCCGACCACCAACCATCCGCCGATGGAACTCGGCTATCTCAACGCCGACGAACACGATCTCGACGCGCACGGCTGGACGCGGCGGATCTTCGACGCCTTCTCGTTCACCCCGCTGTTCAACACCACCGGGACCCCGGCGATCAGCCTGCCGCTCGGCCAGTCGAGCGAGGGGCTGCCGATCGGGGTGCAGTTGGCCGGTCCGATGTGCTCGGAATCCATGCTCCTGCGGCTCGCCGCTCAGCTCGAAGCCGCGATGCCGTGGGCGGGCCGTACCCCGGCGGTGCATGCGAGCAGGATCTGACGCACACCGGTAGGTTAGGTAAACCTATGCAAGTGTAGGCTGACCTACACTATGAAGGCTGTGTTCTCGGGTCGCCGTCGGCTTCCTCTCGTCCTCCTGCTGGTTTCGCTGCTGTTCGGCACGATGATCTCCACGGCGGCGCCGGCCCGGGCGGCCGGGGCGCAGGTGGTCTCGCTGACCCACCTCGACCAGAATCTCTGGCGGGTCGTCGTGCGCTCGCCGGCGATGGGTCACGACATTCCGTTCCTGCTGCTCCGGCCGCGCACCGACGCGGCCGGAGCGCCGACCCTGTACCTCCTCAACGGGGCGGGCGGCGGCGAGGACGGCGCCAACTGGCTGGCGCAGACCGACGCGCAGAAGTTCTTCGACGGCAAGCGGGTCAACGTCGTCATTCCCGAGAAGGGCCGCGGCAGCTACTACACGGACTGGCAGAGCGCCGACAGCAAGCTCGGCAAGCCGATGTGGCAGACCTTCCTGACCAAGGAACTGC
Source organism: Gordonia sp. PP30 (assembly GCF_023100845.1). Lineage (NCBI taxonomy): Bacteria > Bacillati > Actinomycetota > Actinomycetes > Mycobacteriales > Gordoniaceae > Gordonia > Gordonia sp. PP30. The sequence continues at coordinate 1,064,994 of NZ_CP095864.1, forward strand.
CGCCGGTGCTCGACGCCGCGCTGAACAGCAGCGGGCGCAATGCGATCGCCGGACTGTCGATGTCGGGCACGTCGGTCCTCAACCTCGCGATCGCCGCGCCCGGCCTGTACCGCACGGTCGCGTCGTACAGCGGATGCGCACTCACCAGCACCCCCGAGGGGCAGGCCGCGGTCCGCGGGATCGTCTACACCGCCTCGAGCGCGGACGCGACCAACATGTGGGGCGGTCCGGCCTCGCCGGCCTGGCGCCGGAACGACCCGTATCTCAACGCGGCGAAGCTCCGCGGCTCGCGGATCTACCTGTCCAGCGGCAGCGGTCTGCCCGGCCGGTACGACACGCCGCAGGAACAGGCGCCCGGCGCACCCCCGCTCGCCGACCAGATCCTGGTCGGCGGGGCCCTGGAATTCGCCGTCCGCTACTGCACCGACCGGATGGCCGCGCGTCTGCGCGAGTTGCACATCCCGGCACAGGTGCACCTCCCGGCGACCGGCACCCACTCCTGGAACTACTGGCGCGACGAGCTCAAGCGCTCGTGGCCGACGATCGCCGCCGGCCTGCACTCATGACCGCGTCGCTCGACCGGGCGACGACCGCGGGCCGCTGGCTCGCCGTGGCGGCCGAGCGCGGGGATGCGCCAGCACTCGTCACGCCCGAGGCGTCGGTGTCCTTCGCCGAGGCGGGGGAGCGTTCCGCGGAACGCGCACGGGCCGTCGCCGCCGCCGTCGGTGAACCGGGACGACCGGTGGCGGTCACGACCGAATCCGACGTCGAGTCGGCGATCGCGATCCTCGCCGTCCTCTGCTCCGGCCGGCCGCTCGTGGTGCTCGATCCCTTCTTGCCCACCGAGCGCCGGGACCACATCCTGCGGCTCTCCGGTGCGCTCGAACTGAGTCCGGCCCAGATCGCCGAACTGCCACCGTCCGGCGGCGCGGTGCCCGACCCCGAGCCGGATCAGCCGGCCGTCATCGTCTTCACCTCCGGCTCCACCGGCGCCCCCAAGGGCGTCGTGCACGGACAGCGAAGCTGGGTCAACCAGGCCCGCGACGGGCACGACGTGCTCGGCCTCGGGCCCGGCGACGCCGCCGCGGTGCTCCTGCCGCTGAGTTTCGGCGCGGGACTGGACGCCCTGCTCATGCCGCTGCTGAACGGCGCAGGCGTGCTGCTGTGGGACGTGCGCCGCCGGACCGCCGCCGGCGTGCACGACTGGCTGTCGCTGCACCCGGCGACGACGCTGCACTGCACCCCGTCACTCCTGCGGTCCTGGCTGGGCGGGCCGAACGCGCCCGGCGCGCTGCCGGAGTTGCGGCTGGCGACCACCTGCGGCGAGCCGGTGTACAGCACCGACGTCGCCGCCCTGCGCGCGACGCTGCTGCCCGCCGACGGCGTGTTCTGCAGCTGGTCGGGCTCGTCGGAAGCCGGGAATCTCGCCTTCAACCGCTTTCCGCCCGGGCGGCCGCTGCCCACCGGTCCGCTGCCCGTCGGCCGTCCCGCCGCGGACAAGACCGTGCGCATCGTCGACGCCGACGGTGCCGAGGTGCCACCCGGCGTCACCGGGGAGGTGACCGTCGAATCGGCGCATCTGGCCCTGCGCTACCACGGCGATCCGGAGCGCACGGCCCGTCGTTTCCGTCCGGCGAGCGAGGGCCGGACGGTACTGCGCACCGGCGACCTCGGCCGATTCGATACGCACGGCGAACTCCATCTGCTCGGCCGCCGCGACGACGCGGTCAAGATCCGCGGCTACCTGGTGGAGCCGATCGAGGTCGAGACGGCGATCCGCGCGTTGCCGTGGACGGTCGACGCCGTGGTGACCGCCGACGCCGGGCGGCTGATCGCGCACGTGGCCGTCGACCGCGAGAAGTGGTCGCCGTCGCCCGCCGAGATCCGGACCGCACTGGGAAAGACGCTGGCGCCCTGGATGATTCCGCGCGACGTCGTCGTACTCGCCGAACTCCCGCGCACCGAGCGCGGCAAGATCGATCGCGCCGCACTGCCCCCACCGGCCGCGCGTGATCCGGAGCCGGTGCGCGGTCCCACCGAGGCGGCGCTGCTGCACCTGTGGTGCGATGTCCTCGGCCTCGACACCGTCGGGCGGAACGAGGACTTCGTCTCGCTCGGCGGTGACTCCCTCGCCGCGGCGACCATGCTCACCGAGATCCGCGATCGCTGGCTGGTGGAGATCACGTCCTCCCGCTTCGCGGCCGATCCGACCATCGCCGGACTCGCCCGGCTGCTCGACGCCGCTCACCGGGACCGCCGCCGCTCACAGGCGGACGGCTCGCTCACCCGGCTGCGCGACGGGGACGGGACCCCGCTGTTCCTGGCCGCGGGAGCCGGCAGCCCGGCGGCGAGTCTGCTGCCCCTGGTCCGGGAACTGGGCGGCGACCGGCCGGTCCACGGTCTCCAGGCGCACGGCCTGGAACGACGCGGCCGTGCCGACCGATCCGTGCGCGCGGCGGCGGTGCGCGCCGTGCACGACATCCTCTCGGTACAGCCGCGCGGCCCCTACCTGCTCGCCGGATACTCCTTCGGCGCGTTCGTGATCCTCGAAGCGGCGACCATCCTGCGTGCCCGCGGCGCCGAGGTGACCCGCGTGGTGCTACTCGACGCGCTCTTCGAACCCGACGCCGCCGCCCGCACAGCGTTGCCCGAGCGGGACGAGGTGGCAGCGTGCGCCGACACCGCGGACGCGGCGAAGCCCGGCGGTCTCGCCGCCCGGTGGAACGCGCTCGCGATGCGCTTCCTGGTCGCCACGGCGGGACTCTGGCGGCTCCCGACCACGCTGCAGTGGACCGTCTTCTGGGATCTCGGCCGCCGGCTGCTGCGCCGTCACCGGCCGACGCCCTATCCGGGCCGGGTCACGCTGATCGCGGCCACCGACAATCACGACGATCTCGAACGCTGGGCGGCGATCACCACCGGCGACCTCGCCGTGACCCGGGTGCCCGGCCACCATCACTCCATGATGCGTGCCCCGCACGTGACCGCCACCGCCGCGGCGCTGCGCGCCGCGATCGCCGAGCGCGAGACCAACGAGCAGGAGCCCGCCCGATGACCGACGCGCCGCGCACCCGGGTGATCGGGGTCGTCGCCGCCTTCGAGCCCGGGCCCGAACTGGTCGAGGTGGTGCGCGCGGCGATACCGCAGGTCGCCTCGCTCATCGTCGTCGACGACGGCTCGCCCTCGCTGCGGACCGCGCCCACCGGCCCGGCGCGGCGGGCGCTCGACGCCTGCGCCGACCTCGGCGCCACCGTCCTGGAGAACCCGGCCAATCGCGGGATCGCCCACACGCTCAACCGAGGCGTCCGGCGTGCACTGGACGAGGGCGCCGACGCCGTCCTCACCCTCGACCAGGACACCCACCTCGACGACGACTACGTCGAACGGGCCGTCGCCCACCTGCATCTCGCGGCCGGCCTCGGCCTGACCCGCGTGATGGTCTCGCCCGCCCGCATCAACGACGACGTCGCCCCGTTCTGGTTCGCCGAGAAGGGCCTGACGCTGGCGTTCGAGCCGATCCAGTCGGGCCTGGTGATCACCCGGAGCCTGTTCGAGGAGATCGGCCTCTTCGAGGAAGAACTGTTCATCGACTGCGTGGAGACCGAGTTCTATCTGCGGGCCCGTGCGCACGGGGGACACGCGCTGATCGTGCCGGGCACGCGGATCGTGCACCGGCTCGGCACGCCCGCCCGCTGGATGCCGCCTCGCCCGTTGCGCGCGGTCCTTCGCGGCTACGGCGCCGGGATCGAGTTCTCCGAGGATGCGCCGTTCCGGCACTACTACATCGCCCGCAACCGGCTGACGCACTACCGGCGCTACGGCGTCGCCGAACCGCTGTGGTGCGCCGTGTCGATCGCGAAGGACACGCTCAGCCGGGGCCGTGCGATGCTCATCGGTTCCCACCGGTTGCGGCGGGTGTACCTGAGCGCCGCCGGCACCCGCGCCGCGTTGCGCGGGGAGACCGGGAAGATTCCACCGCGGACCCTGCGCCGCGCCGGACTGGGTGCGACGGCGCACGGTCGGCCCGAACGTCCCCCGGAGGCCGATCGCGGCCTGCCGGAACTGGTGTCCGTGGTGATCCCGGTGCACAACGGCGCCGACGTGATCGACGGCCAGCTCGCCGCGCTCGCCGCGCAAGACTATGATCGGCCGTTCGAGGTCCTCGTCGCCGACAACAACTCCACCGACGGTCTCCGCGATCACCTCGACGGGCACCCGCTGACGCAGCGGCTCGCGCTGCGCTGGGTCGACGCCTCCGGCCCGGCCGGTGCGTCCTACGCCCGCAACGCCGGAGCGGCCGCCGTCGACGGCGACTTCCTCGCCTTCTGCGATGACGACGACCGCGTCTCTCCGCGGTGGTTGACCGAACTGACCGCCGTCGGGCGGCGCTGCAGCGCCGTCGGCGGTGCGGTCGAGACGCACTCGCTCAACGGTGCCGACGCGCAGAGCTGGCGGCAGATGCTGCCGCCGGAGATGCCGTACGAGTTCCTCGGCTTCCTGCGGGTGTCGCCGACCTGCAATCTCGGGGTGTGGAAGGACCGGTTCGAGCAGGTCGGCGGCTTCGATACGGCATACGACCGCGGCGCCGAAGACGCCGACTTCACCATCCGCATCCAGTTGGCGGGCGGCGTGCTAGGGCACGCGCCGGACGCACTCGTGGCCTACCGCCTCCGGGACACGCTGCGCGGGATATGGGACCAGTCGGTGATGTGCGGGGAGGGCGACGCCCGGCTGTACGCGGAATACCGCGGCTACGGACTCCCGAAGCGGCCCTGGTACATGACCGCCGACGTCATCGCCTATCTCCTGCTGCGGAACCCGCTGCTCCCGACGGCGATCACCCGGGTGCCGACCGGCCGCTGGCTGTTCCAGGCCGGCAACCTGCTGGGCCGGATCAAGGGAAGCCTCCGCCACCGCTGCTGGTACATCTAGACGGCCGATTCGATAGTGGAGCCTGTCCAGCCCGCTGACTGAGGTGTGACGAGGCGCTAGCCGAGGAGCCTCGAAGCCAAGCCTCTAAACGGGCGGCATCGGCGGAGTCGCTGCGCTATCCGCGCTGGGCGGCGCGGCGGTATCCGGCCTGACTCGTGCCACTTTAGTGCCCTGCTGACTCTCGGAGCTTGGCGACGATGTCGGCGGCGTCGCCCTCGAGCGGTGTTTCGGCCATGACGTGCTGGCCGCGGATCCGGATCATGACATCCCGGACTGGGCGTAGCGCGGTGATGATGCGTTTGATCGAGTAGCCGGAAGTCTCGGTCAGGTGTCGGGTGACTGCGAGTGCGGCGAACACGATCGTCAGGTGTGCCTCGATCGAGTCACGCTCGTGATGGAACATCGGCCGCGCTTTCAGGTCGGTCTTGGCCATCCGAAACGACGCCTCGACCTTGAACAGATCATGATAGGCGGCCATGACCTTGTCACCAGCGAGTTTCTCAGTGGAGATGCTGGTGACGTAGCCCTTCAGCCCGAGGTACTCGCGGGCCTTCTCCACGGCATCCCAGTTCACGCCGGGTCGGGTGCCGAGGGAGACGAACCGGTCCTTCTTCGGCGGCCGTCGTCCTTCGGCGATGTCTTGCGCGCGCTCGATCTGCTTGTTGAGGGTGATGTTGTCGCGGCGTTCGCGGGCCCGCGAGTAGTGCCACACGACGCGCCGAGTCCGCTTCGCCTGGCCGGTTCCCATCTCCCGGGTGGTCTCGACGGTGGCGCCATCGGCGAAGAAGTTCCCGACCCGGTCGTAGTGGTCGGCCAGATCCCTTGGGGCTGAACCGGTTCGGGATCCGACGATGAAGTCGAACCCGGCTTCCTCGAGCGCGTTGAGGTTCGCTGCCGAGAGCATACCGGCGTCAGCGACAACGACCACGTCGGCTCGTCCGTGCCGTTCGCGGAACCCGTTCAACACAGGAAGCAGGGTCGTCGTCTCACCGCGGTTGCCGGCGAAGGCGTGTACTTCCAGCGGGAACCCGGTCGGGTCGACCAACAACCCGATGAGGATCTGCGGATCGACTCGCCGTTCCTTGCTCATCCCGACCTTGCGGAGCCGGTCTTCGTTCTCGGCCTCGAAGTACAAGGTGGTCACGTCGTACATCACGATCGACAGCGCGCCGTCGGCGGTGACGTGCGCGAACGCTGCCGCGGCGAGCTGGCTGCGCCAGTCCTCGGCGATGCTGCGATTGAGCGTGCGCCAGATCGTCCGCAGCGACGACGGCGACCGAACGCCGAGATCGGCCAGGACGCGGATCGTGTCGGCTTTGCTGGTCGGCTCGACGATCCGCGCCAACACCAACTGCTTGAACGTCTCGGTACCGACCTGGTCGAACCCGAGATCACGGTAGGCGTTGTCGAGGACTTCCCACAGGACACGCGACTGCGAACCGGCGACCTCCGGAATGGAAGAAACCTTAGCCGGCGACAGCGAGTTCAGATCGAATGCGAGCTGACCTGCGTGGATCTTCGTATCGGCGACCTCGAGTAGGGCAGCGAGCTCGTCGTCGGTGTGCGCCGAGCCGATGTGCTCGACGATCCGGCGCACGCCGCGTTCCTTCGACACGATCTGCACCGCAGTCGCACCCGACGCGGTACGTACCTTCCGGACGAACAGGCCCACACCGACGATCGTAGACACCTGATTTAGTGACCCAAAATGACACTAAATCAGAACGAAACCCCAGGTAGCGAGAGCCCGCCGATCCAACTCACCCGAAAGTGGCACGAGTCAGGTCCGGTGAGCGTCGGCCGGGTGAACGCGGCGAGCAGCACCACCGACCAGACGACCGTCAACACCAACGGCTGCGCGATCGGGCCGCCGGTGGCGAGGCCCTTGATCGCGTCGACCGCGCAGCTGAGCGGCTGGTACTCGACGATCGGCCGCAGCCACGCGGGATAGGCCGAGGCCGGGACGAAGCCGGTGTTGAAGAACATCGCCAGATTGGTGCCGATCGCGACCCATTCGACGATGCGGGAGTCGCCGCCGCGGAGCGCCAGGGCGGTGACCATCATGGAGAACGACACTCCGAACATCAGCGCCACCGCGATGATCGCGAGGTAGCCGGCCGGACCCGTCTGGATCCGGAAACCGATGACCGTGCCCACGGCGAGGACGGCGCTCACCGTCACCACGATCCGGAGCGCTTCGGCGGCGAGGCGGCCGGTCATCGCCGACGCGCGGTGCACGGGCAGCGTCCACATCTTCGACAGCAGGCCGCTGGTCCGTTCCCGGCGCAGCCCGAGCCCGCTGATCGCCGAACCGCTCATGGCCCCGACCAGCGCCACCATCGGCACCATGCCGAAGGCCTGCGAGGTGCCGGAGTAGTCGCTGACCGTGCGGTCCAGGATCAGCCAGAACAGCAGCACCATCACCGCCGGGAAGAGCAGCGACTGGAGCAGCGTCGGGATGTCGGTGCACCATTTGACGACGATCCGCTCGGCCTGCAGCGCCGACGCGCGCACCAGGGAGCGGCCGCTCGTCTCGGGGGCGGCGGTGTCGCGGGCGGGGAAGATCAGAGTCACGGGTACAACCGCCGATGCGTCTGGGTGTAGTGAGCGGCGGCGATGAACACCGCGGCCAGCGCGGCCAGCCAGATCAGGGCCGGCCGGGCCGTCGCCCAGTGCGGATCGCCGGCGGCGAGATCGCGCATGGTCGCCGCGAAATGGGAGATCGGCTGGTTGCGCGCGAACGGCTGCGCCCAGCCGGGGAAGCTCGACTCGGGTACGAATCCGGTCGACAGCATGCCGAGGACCAGCTGGGGGAGGACCAGCAGCTGGGAGGTGGACTCGGGATTGCGGGCGACGAGGCCGAGCGAGTCCGCGCCGATCGCGAGGACCAGGCCGACCGCGAGGGAGAACGCGAGGAAGCCTGCGGTGTCGACGGGGCCGCCGTCGAACGAGAAGCCGAGCAGCGTCCCGAACACCAGGGCGACGGTGATGGAGATCGCGGACCGGACCAGCGAGGTGGTCATCCGTGCCGACAGCGGGACCAGCGGCCGCACCGGCATCGAAGCCAGCCGCCGGGTCATCCCGCGAAGCCGATCGAGGGTGGCGCGCTGGGCGGCGGCGACCGCGGTGAAGGCCACCGCCTGCAGCACGATGATCGGCATCAGGAACTGCCCGTAGTCGACGCCCCGATCGGCCATGATGAGGCGCAGCGGCAGGTAGAAGCCCAGCGCGAAGACGATCGGCATGACGACGGCGATGGTGAACTCGCCCTGCTTGTGCGCCGACCGCAGACCACGGGCCGTGAGCGCGGCCCACTGCCTGCCGAAGGTCCAGCCGGTGGCGACGACCTCCGGGTCGGCGCGGTCGGGCCAGGTGAGGCTCACGATGCCGCGCTCGGCGCGGGGGCCGCGTCGTCGGTGAGCGCGAAGAAGACGTCGTCGAGCGACGGGCTGCGCAGCCCGATGTCGCGCAGCCCGATGCCGGTGGCCCGGGCGAGCGCGATCACCTCGGCCATGGTGTCGACCCCGTCGGGGGCGGCGAGGCTCACCCGGCCCGGCTCGGCGACGGCCACGCGATGGCCCGGACCGAGTCCGGCGCTCACCGCGTCGGCGAACCGCGCGGTGTCGCCCGGCTCGGTCAGTTCCACCGCGCAGGCGACGCCGCCCACCCTCTCCTTGAGATCGGCGGCGGTGCCGTGCGCCACCACACGGCCGCGATCGAGGACTATGATGTCGTCGCTCAGCCGATCGGCCTCCTCCAGGTACTGGGTGGTCAGCAGGGTGGTGATGCCGTCGTTCTTGAGCAGTTCGACCAGCTCCCACACCTCCTGGCGGCTGCGCGGGTCCAGGCCGGTGGTCGGCTCGTCGAGGAACACGACGGACGGTTCGACGACCAGCCCGCAGGCGATGTCCAGCCGGCGCCGCATGCCGCCGGAGTAGGTGTGGACCGGGCGCTTCTCGGCGTAGGCGAGGGCGAAGCGGTCGAGCAGTTCGTCGGCGCGGGCCGCGGCGGCGCGTCGTCGCAGGCCCTGCATGCGGCCGAAGAAGACCAGATTGTCGCGGCCGTTGAGGGTTTCGTCGAGCGCGGCGTACTGACCGGTCAGTGAGATGCTCGCGCGGACCCCGGCACCGTCGGTCACCACGTCGTGCCCGGCGACGACGGCGGTCCCGGCGTCGGGCTGCGCCAGCGTGCACAGGATGTCGACCAGGGTCGTCTTGCCCGCGCCGTTGGGTCCGAGGATGCCCAGCACGGTTCCGCGGGGCACCTCGAACGACACTCCGCGCAGGGCGTGGACGTCGTCGAAGGACGTGCCGCTCGACCCCGATCAGCCGGCCGCCCGCCTCGAGCGCATGCTGGCCACGGCCGCGCCGGTCGCCGTGATCGCCGACGCCCGCGGACAACGGGCCCTTCCGCTGTGGCTCGCCGCCCCGGTACTCGACGCCGCCGACCCCTGCCACGACCACGACGACGCACCGGTGACCGACGCCGACCGGCGTGCGCCGCTGCGGCCGGGGCATCCCGCGTACGTGCTGTTCACCTCGGGCTCCACCGGGGAACCGAAGGCGGTCAGCATCAGTCACGAAGCGATCGCGGCGAGGCTGGGCTGGATGCAGGCGCGCACGCCGATCGGCGCCGCCGACACCGTCCTGCAGAAGACCCCGATCACCTTCGACGTCTCGGTCTGGGAGCTGTTCTGGCCGGTCGCCACCGGTGCGCGGCTGGTCCTGGCCGCGCCCGGCGCCCATCGCGACACCCTCGAACTAGCCGACCTCCTCGCCGCCGAGCGCGTCTCCGTCGTCCACTTCGTCCCCGCCATGCTCGACGCCTTCCTCGCCTCCGGCGACGGCGGCCCGCTCCCGCCGTCCCTGCGCCTCGTCTTCACCAGCGGTGAAGCCCTGGGCCCGGCGTCCGCGGCGGCGCTCCTGGCGCGGACCGGCGCCGGGCTGCACAACCTGTACGGGCCCACCGAGGCCGCCGTCGACGTCACCGCGCTGGCGGTGCGGGCCGCCGGCCTGGTCTCGCACCGATCGGTCGCGCTCGGCCGGCCGACGCCGGGCACCGCCGTCTACGTGCTCGACGAGCGTCTGCGGCCGGTTCCCGCCGGGGTCACCGGCGAGCTGTACCTGGCCGGTGTGCAACTGGCGCGCGGCTATCACGGCCGCGCGGACCTCACCGCGAGCCGGTTCGTGGCGTCGCCGTTCGGCGACGGCGCGCGGCTCTACCGCACCGGCGACCTCGTCCGGTGGTCGCGCACCCAGACCGCCGACGGCGCCCCGGTGCTCGACTACCTGGGCCGCGGCGACTTCCAGGTGAAGATCCGCGGCCAGCGCGTCGAACTCGGTGAGATCGAGGCGGTGCTGCAGCGGCATCCGCGCGTGCGGGCGGCCGTCGTCGTCGCGACCGCGGACCCGCACGTCGGTCCACGGCTCGTCGCGCACGCGGTGGCGGACTCCGGAGCCGAGGCGGCCGAACTCCGCGCGTATCTGGCCGCGCACCTGCCCGAGCACATCGTGCCGTCGCACATTCTGACCCATCGCGAACTGCCGGTCACCCGCAACGGCAAGGTCGACCGCGCCGCGCAGCCGGCACCGACGGACACGGGGCCGGTGGCGCCGGCGCGCGCCGCGGCCACCCCGCACGAAGCGCTCGTGCTGGACCTCGTGCACGACTTGCTCGGCCCGTCGGCGAGTCTCGACGACGACTTCTTCGCGATCGGCGGCAATTCACTGATCGCCACCCGGCTGGTCGCCGCCGTCGCCGCGCGCACCGGCGTCCGGGTCCCGGTGCGGGCCGTGTTCGACGGTCGCACCCCGGCCGCGGTGGCCGCGACGATCGATGGCCTCGCGCCGGAACAGCGGGAACAGCCGGAACAGCCCAGCCCGGCGGACCCGATCGCACGTCCGGCACGGATCCCGCTCGCCCCCGCCCAACTGCCGATGTGGCTGCACAACCGCAAGGACCCGGAGTCGGTCGCCTACCTCATCGTGGCGCCGGTACGCCTGCCCGGGCGGCTCGATCGTGCCGCGCTGACCGCGGCGCTCGGTGACGTGCTCGAACGCCACGAGGTGCTGCGCACCGTCTATCCGGAGGGCGATGGGGGCCCGCACCAGTCGATTCTCGAGACCGCCGACTGCGATCCGGCGACGCTGCTCACCGTCATCGACGACGACGCCGCGGACCGGCCCGCCGAAGAGCGGGCGCTCGAGGCCGCCCTCGGCGCACCGATCGACCTGACCCGGGACCTGCCGCTGCGGGTCGTGCTCTGCCCGGACGGCGACTCCTCGGTGCTCGTGCTCGCGATCCACCACATCGCCGCCGACGGCTGGTCGCTGCGCGTGCTGGCCGCCGACCTCGAGCGGGCCTACCGCGCACGACAGGCGGGGGAGCGGCCGGACTGGACGCCGCGGCCGCTCCACTACGCCGATCATCTGCTGACCCGAGCCGGGCAGGTGACCGACGTGCACCTCGATTACTGGCGCGCACGACTCGCCGGTGCACCGCTCGATCCGGGCTTCCGGTCGGCGCCCGAACCGGACGGCGCCGCCGACGGGGCCGCGGCCGGCGAGGTGACCCGCCTGACCCTGGACGCCGCCGAGGCCGGGGTGCTGCGCGCCGTCGCCGACGGCGCCCGCACCTCGGTGTTCGCCGTGCTGCACGCGGCCCTCGCGATCACGTTGAGCCGCAGCGGATCCGGCCGTGACCTGATCATCGGCACCCCGCTGTCCGGCCGCACCGACCCGCGGGTCGCCGAGCTGGTCGGCATGCTCGTCACGATGGCGCCGCTGCGCACCGTGCTGCGCCCCGGCGACACCTTCGGGCAGGTGGTCGAGCGCTCGCGCGACGAGATCCTCGGTGCCCTGGACCACGGCGGCGTCGACGCCCTTGACATCGCCGACCACCAGCTGGTGCACGTCACCCTGACCGTCGACGAGGATGCCCGCCACCCGGGCACCCTGGACGTCGACGTGCCGGTCGCCCGGTTCGACCACGAGTTCACCGGGGTGCCGACCACCGACGGCGGCCTCGAACTGAGTGTGCGCCGCGGTGACGTGTACCGCCCGGAGACGGCGGCGGCACTGCTCGCCCGTCTGGTCCACGTCCTGCGGCAGGCGGCGGCCGAACCCACCCGGCCGCTGACCACGCTCGACGCGTTGCTGCCCGCCGAGCGCGCCGCCCTCGCGACGCTGACCGGGACCGTCGCGGCCCCGGCCCGCTACCTGCACGACATTCTCACCACACCCGGCTGGCGGCTCGACGGCCTCGGCGCGCGTGAATTCGCCGAGCACGGCAACCGGTTGGCCCGTGCGCTGATCCGCCGCGGCGCCGGACCGGAGACCGTGGTCGCGCTGTGCCTGTCCCGCTCGGCGTGGTCGGTGATCGCCATGCGGGCGGTCGCCGCCACCGGTGCGGCGTTCGTCCCGATCGATCCGGCCTACCCGGCCGAGCGGATCGCCTTCATGGCGGGCGACTCGTCGTCGTCGATCGTGGTCACCACCTGTGCCGACGCGTCGTGCCTGGACGCGCTCGACCCCGCGCTCGCCGCGGCGGCGATGATCCTCGACGACCCGGGGACGCGGGCCGACCGCGATGCGCTCCCGGCCGGCCGCGTCGACGACGCCGAACTCCGCTCCCCGCGGCACCCGGACCAGACCGCCTACCTCATCTACACCTCGGGTTCCACCGGCCGCCCGAAGGCCGTGGCGGTGAGCCACCGCGGCCTCGCGTCGTTCGCCGCCGAACAGCGCCGGTACGGCGCCGGGGCATCGAGTCGTGTACTGCACTTCGCCTCCCCGAGCTTCGACGCCGCGCTCCTGGAACTGCTGCTGGCCGCCGACGCCGGCGCGACCACCGTGGTGGTTCCGGCCGGCGTGTACGGCGCCGACGATCTCGCCGCGGTGCTGCGCGATCGGGCCGTCACGCACGCCTTCCTGACCCCGGCGGTGCTGGGCACCGTCGACCACCCGCTGCCGCGGCTCACCACGGTGATCGTCGGCGGCGACGCGTGCCCGCCGGCGACGGCACGGCACTGGATCGGCCTCGGCAAGCGCTTCTTCAACGCGTACGGGCCCACCGAATCGACGGTGATGGCCACGCTCACCGGCCCCCTGGCCACCGGCCACACCGACCCGATGCCGATCGGCACGGCGATCACCGGGGTGCGGGCCCGCGTGCTCGACGTCGACCTCACACAATGCCCGCCGGGCGTGAACGGCGAACTCTATCTGTCGGGTCCGGGGCTGGCGCGCGGCTATCACGGCCGCGCCGGTCTGACGGCCGGCGCGTTCGTCGCCGATCCGTCCGGCCGCCCGGGCGAACGCTGCTATCGCACCGGCGACCTGGTCCGCGCGGTCCCCGACGGGCGCGGCGGTCTCCAGCTCGTCCATCTGGGACGCGTGGACCGCCAGCTGAAGATCCGCGGCCACCGCATCGAGACCGGCGAGGTCGAGGCGGCGGCGCGGACCTTCCCGGGCGTCCGGGCCGCGGCCGTCACCGGCCGGCCGGGACCCGACGGCGTCACCGCTCTCATCGCCTATGTGACGAGCGAGGACGGACTCGACCGCACGGGTCTCACCGAGCACCTGCGCGCGCAGCTGCCGTCGTACGCGGTGCCCGCGGCGATCGTCGAACTCGATGCGCTGCCACTGACGGTCTCCGGCAAGGTGGACGAGCGTGCCCTGCCCGCTCCCGACTTCGGGCAGACCGGTTTCGTCGCGCCCGTCACCGAGACCGAACGACTGGTGACCGCGGTCTTCGCCGAACTGCTCGGCCGCGAACGGGTCGGCGTCACCGACGACTTCTTCGCGGCGGGCGGCAACTCGCTCAGCGCGGCGCAGGCGGTGGCGCGGATCCGGGCGGCCTCCGGCGCCGGTCTCTCGGTGCGTGACCTGTTCACCGCGCCCACCGCGCGTGAACTCGCCGCGCTCCTCAGGGACTCGTCCGGCGAACCGGTGCCCGCGCTCGGCGCGGTGCCGCGCCCGGAGCGCGTCCCGCTGTCACCCGCGCAGCAGCGGATGTGGTTCCTCAACCGGTTCGATTCCGATGCCCTGACCGAGAACATCCCGGTGGTGCTGAAGTTCCGCGGGCAGCTCGACGCGGACGCGTTCGCGGCGGCACTGCACCGCGTCGTGATGCGTCACGAGGTGTTGCGGACCGTCTATCCGGACGGACCCGACGGCCCGTGCCAGGTGGTGCTGCCCGCGACGGACACGGGCGCCGCACTCGCCGTGAAGTACGGCCTGCCCGACGCCGAGACGTTGCGCGCCACCGTGCGGCGCGGCTTCGACGTCACCCGCGAGGTGCCGCTGCGTGCCACGCTCTGGACGTCACCGAGCACCGGCGAGCACCTGTTCGCGCTGGTCATGCACCACATCTGCGCCGACGGCCTGTCGATGACAGTGCTCGCGGGCGAGGTCGCCGCGGCCTACGGGGCCGGGCGCGCCGGGCGGACGGCCGAGTTCGGTGAGCAGCCGGTGCAATACGCGGACTACGCGATCTGGCAGCGGGCGGTGCTGGCGACCAGCGCGGCCGGTCAGCTGGAACGCTGGCGAGAACGCCTCGACGGCGCGCCCGCGGTGATCGACCTCCCGGTCGACCGGCCCCGGCCGGTGCACCCGTCGCGCCGCGGCGCGCGCGTCGAGTTCGCCGTCGACCCGGAGCTGTACACCCGGGTGACGTCGTTCGCCCACCGCCACGGGGCGACCCCGTTCGTGGTGGCGCACACCGCCTTCGCCGTGCTCCTCGGCAGGCTCGGCGACAACCGGGATGTCGTGATCGGCACGCCGGTGGCCGGCCGCGGTGAGGAACACCTGGACGCCATGGTCGGGATGTTCGTCAACATGCTCGCCCTGCGGACGGTGCTGTCGCCGGACCTCTCCGGCGCCCAGGCGCTCGCCGTCGCCAAGGACGCCGCCCTGCACGGCTTCGCCGATGCCGCGGTGCCCTTCGACAGCGTCGTCGACGCACTGCACGTCCCGCGCACCACCGCGCATCACCCGGTCTTCCAGGTGGCGCTCTCGTTCCAGAACATCGGACCGCTGCGGCTCGCGCTGCCCGGCGTCGAAGTCGAGGTGATCGACGACGACCAGCACGTGGCCGAGTTCGACCTCCACCTCACGCTGTCCGACGCCGACGGATCCGGCGGGCTGCTCGCGCAGCTGGAGTACGCCACGGATCTGTTCGACGAGGAGACCGCGCGGGAGACGGCCGCGCAGTACCTCCGGGTCCTGACCGGACTCGTCGACACGCCGGAGACCCCGATCGGCGATCTGGAACTTCTCGACAAGGCGAGCGCGCGGCGGCTGCGGTCCGCCGCACCGCGGCCCGCTGAAGACTGCGGCGGCCTGGCCGACGCCTTCCACCGGCAGGCGCTGCGTACACCGGACGTGCCGGCCGTCGTCGACGGCGACCGGACTCTCTCGTACCGGCAGTTCTCGCAGATCGTCCTCCGCCTGGCGGCCCGCCTCGCCGCACGCGGCGCCGGACCGGAGACCACGATCGCCCTCACCGCACCGCGCGGTCTTCCGCAGCTGGTCGCGATGTACGCGACGGCCTCCACCGGGGCGGCCTACGTGCCGGTCGACCTCTCGGCACCGGCGCGCGCCGAGGCGATCCTCCACGCCGTCGAGCCGCTGCTCGTCCTGGGCGCCGACGACGTCGATGTCGACGCCCTCGCGGCCGGTGAGCCGGTGGATCCGGAAACCTTCCTCGGCAGAGCGCGACCGGAGAGCCCCGCCTACGTGATGTTCACGTCCGGGTCGACGGGAGTCCCGAAGGGCGTCAGCGTGCCGGCCCGGGCTGTCGGCGAGCAACTGCGGTGGATGCAGGAGCGGTACCGGCTCACCGGCGACGACGCGGTGCTGGTGCGGACCGCCGCCGGGTTCGATCTCTCCGTCTGGGAGTACTGGTGGCCGCTGCGGACCGGAGCGCGGATCGTGCTGGGGGAGTCCGGCATCGAACGCGACGGCCGGGCACTGCGCCGGGCGTTCGCCGACCACCGGATCACCGTCGTGCCGACCGTGCCGTCCGCCCTGGCGATGGTGCTGGAGTACGGGGCGCTGCCGTCGTGCGTGCGCAGCGTGCTGTGCATCGGCGAGGAACTCCCGGCCGGACTCGCGGCGCGCGTCGTCGACGGCGGCACGGGCACCGAGATCCACAATCTGTACGGGCCGACCGAGACCGCGGTGAGTGTGACCGGGTACGCGGTGACACCGATCGCCGACGGCCGCGTCCCGATCGGCACCGCCCAGCCGTCGGTCACGCTGCGGGTGCTCGACGAGCGGCTGCATCCGGTGCCCGACGGCGTGGCCGGAGAGCTCTACCTCGGTGGCGTGCAGCTCGCGCGCGGCTACCACGGCGATCCGGCGCGCACGGCGTCGTCGTTCGTCGCCGATCCGTACGACCCGGGCGCGCGCATGTACCGCACGGGTGATCTGGTCCGGCGCGGCCGGGACGGGCTGCTGACCTACCTCGGCCGTTCCGACCACCAGTTGAAGCTGCACGGCTTCCGCATCGAGCCCGGCGAGGTCGAAGCGGTGCTGCGCGAGTGCGACGGCGTCACCGACGCCGTGGTGACGACGCATGCGCGCGGCGGCGGCGAGCAACTGGTGGCGTTCGTGGCGGGCACGACCGTGGATGCCGACCGGGTGGCGCGGGAGGCGGGCCACCGGCTTCCGGCGTACCTGAGGCCGCGCATCGTCGTCGTCGACGAGCTGCCGTACAACGCGAACGGCAAGGTGGATCGCGCGCGGCTGCCGGAACCGCCGGCCGGCGAGCGCACGTACGTCGCCCCGGTCACCGCGATCGAGGTCCGGGTGGCGCGGATCGTCGCGGACGTGACGGGCGCCGAGCGGGCCGGCCTCACCGACGGCTTCTTCGACCTCGGGGGCAACTCGCTGTCGGCGACGCGGGTCTGTGCCCGGATCGAGGCCGAACTCGGCAGACAGGTGCCGGTGCGGCTGCTCTTCGAGGCGGTCGATCTCGGCGACTTCTGCCGGTCCGTCGAGGCGCTGCCGCAACACGGTGCTGCCGGCCCCGAACTGCGGAGATCCGACGACGACGGTCCCGCCCCGCTCGCCCCGGCACAGCGCCGGATCTGGGAGGCGGTGTGTGCCGGGAGCGGCCACGACTGGAATGTGCCGGTCGCCATCCGGCTGACCGGTGACCTGGACACCGACGCGCTGGCGGAAGCGCTGGCCGACGTCGTCGAACGGCACGACGCGCTGCGGGCCAAGTATCGGGCGACCGGCCGCGGGCCGGAGATCCACCTCGCACCGGTGACGGAGATCGCCGGGTTCCTGCGCGCCGCGCTGCGGCCCGTCGACGTCGCGGCGGACCGGATCGACGCGGCGATCGCCGAGTTCGCCTGGGCGCCGCTGGACCTGGCGGGCACCGGGCCGATCGGCGCCCGGCTGCTCCGGCTCGACCGGCGGACCCATGTGCTCGTGGTCGTGGTCCATCACCTGAGTGCCGACGGGCATTCGATGTCGGTACTGATGCGCGATGTCGTCGCCGCGTTCGCGGCGCGATGCCACGGTGCGGTACCGGCGCTGCCGGAGCCGGAGGTGGGATTCACCGACTACGCGCGCTGGCGAACCGGTGTGCTGGGAACGCCCGGCGCCCGCACCGCCGAGTACCGGCGGCAGGCCGCCTACTGGCGGTCGTGCCTGGGCACCCCGGATACCGATTCCGATCATGGCGCGGATCACGGCACCTGGGACACGGCGGGCGCGACCGTGGAGTTCCGCGTCGACGCCGGACTGCATCGCGACATCGAGGACTACGCCGCCGCCGCGTCGGCCGGGCTGTTCGCGGTGCTCCAGGCCGCGTTCGCGGTCACGCTGGCGCAGATCCAGGGGGAGCCGGAGGTGCGGGTGGGCACGGCCAACGCCAATCGCGCGCATCCGGCGCTCGACGGGGTGATCGGCAACCTCGCCGAGGACCTTCCGATGCGTTTGTCGGTGACCGGAGACCTCCGCTTCGCCGACCTGGTGCGCCGGGTCCAGGACCAGCTGCTGGGCGGACTCGCCCATCCCGACCTCTCCGTTCCGGATCTGCGTGACGAGTTCGGGCTGCCGCCGGATCCGGGCGGTCCGGTGGGGGCACCGTTCTTCGACGCCACCTTGATCCTTCAGGAGGCGGAAGCCGGCGCCGCGGGCCTCGACCTCGACCTCGGTCCGGTTCGGGTGCGCCGGGAACCGCTCGCGAACACCGTCGCCAAGCACCGGTACGAGATGGCGCTCCTGCGAACGCTCGACGACGGTGTGCCCGACGGCATCGTCGGCACGCTGCTGTATCCGGTGCGGCACGTCCCCGAGCGGACCGCGCGGCGGGTCGTCGAGCAGTTCCAGCTGGTGCTCGCCCGCCTCGCGGATACGGCGCTGGGAGAGGCGGATACCCGAACGGTCGGCGAACTCACGGCCGCCGGAATCGAGGTGAGCGCCCGAAGACGGTGTCGGTGGTGATCGCCTACTACCGCGGGTTGCCCGGCCTCGCCGTCCAGCTCGATGCGCTTGCCCGGCAGGACTACGAGGGGTCGTTCGAGGTGATCGTGAGCGACAACGAGGGCAGCACCGATCTGCAGCGGTACCTCGATCGGTACCCCGAGCGCGAACGGCTGCGCCTGCGGCGGGTCGACTCCTCGGACGTCGCCGGCACCTCTCACGCACGCAATGTCGGGACGCGTGCCGCCGAGTACGACTTCATCGCGTACTGCGATCAGGACGACGCGGTGTACCCCGGCTGGGTGCGGGCGATGGCCTCTGCCGGCCGGGAGCACGACCTCGTCGGCGGCCCGCTGGAACGGGACAGCCTGAACGATCCGGTGGTCGCTTCGTGGCGCGCGCTGCCGGATCCGGACGAGCCGTTCGTGATGGGCCGCTTCCTGCCCATCACCTTCGGGTGCAACCTCGGCATCCGCCGGACGGTGTTCGACGCGGTCGCGGGCTGGGACGAGTCGTATCCCACGGCCGCGAGCGACGTCGAGCTGTGCTGGCGGGTGCAGACGGCGGGATACCGGTTCGGCTACGCCCGGGACGCGATGGTGGCGTACCGGTTTCGCACGGGCCTGCGGGAGACCTGGCCGCAGGCTGTCGAGTACGGCCGCGAGGAGGCGCGGGTCGCCAAACAGTACGGGGCGCCGGGCCGACGGTGGTGGTGGTTCCCGATCCACGCCGCGGTCGTCGCCGGCACGGCGCCGGTATGGCCGTGGGCGTGGTCACGGCGCCGGCTGGGTCAATGGACGTGGGTCACCGGGAATCTCGCCGGGCGGATTCGCGGCAGCATCCGATACCGCACCCTCTACTGGTGACGCGACCGGTCACCGCACCGAGGCTATGCACCATCCCTGCGCGCGATCCTTACGGAGCGTGACGGTCAGCCGGTCGGTATCGGCGACACTCACCTCGGAGTGCCCGGCGGACCCGTTCACCGTGGCCTGGGACTCCACTCGCATGGAGTCGGGGGAGTAGGGGGTCGTCCCGAACGAGGTGGTGTCCGAGTACTCGGCCACGTCGTCGCTGCAGAAGGACTGCTCCACGGCATCGGCCGCACCGGACTGGTTGTACTGCGCGACGAAGGCGTCGACGATCGATTGCGCGGTGGCGGCGTTGGTCGCCGGGTCGTTCTTGGGGTGCGTGGGATCGGAGCCGCAGGCCGAAAGGGTCGTGACCAGGGTGCTCGCGAGCAGAACCGAGCCGCCGAGAGTGCGCACGTTTGACATGCCTCGATCGTACCGAATGGCCGTTGACCTGCGGAGTTGTGTTTGTGTTGGGGTGTGTGTAACTTAGTCGAGGTCGCCAGGGCCAAGGTTTCCCGGAGAAATCCGGATCCAGGGGTTGCGCGGCGGGCCGGGACTCTGATAGAGTTCTTGTCACCGGGGTGGTTGTGGTTTGACTGCCTGGGGTTGCAGACGCTAGTCTGGAAGAGTTGCCCGCTTGCCGGGTGGTGCTCTGCTCATTGAAGTTCGCGCAGGCCTGTGGTTTGTGTGGTGTTGGTGGGTGTGTGTTTTTTGAGAACTCGATAGTGTGTGATGGATTTTCTTGTGCCAGTGATTGTCTGGCATGGAGGGAGTTTGTCATTGACAAGACGAATTTTTTTGCCAGTCAATTTCTTATTTTTTTGGATTATTTTTTGGTCAGGTCTTTTCTCTGATTTTTGTTTGGAGAGTTTGATCCTGGCTCAGGACGAACGCTGGCGGCGTGCTTAACACATGCAAGTCGAACGGAAAGGCTCCTTCGGGGGTACTCGAGTGGCGAACGGGTGAGTAACACGTGGGTGATCTGCCCTGGACTTCGGGATAAGCCTGGGAAACTGGGTCTAATACCGGATATTCATCTCCTGTTTCATGGTGGGGGGTGGAAAGCTTTTGCGGTTCAGGATGGGCCCGCGGCCTATCAGCTTGTTGGTGCGGTAATGGCGTACCAAGGCGACGACGGGTAGCCGACCTGAGAGGGTGATCGGCCACACTGGGACTGAGACACGGCCCAGACTCCTACGGGAGGCAGCAGTGGGGAATATTGCACAATGGGCGCAAGCCTGATGCAGCGACGCCGCGTGGGGGATGACGGCCTTCGGGTTGTAAACTCCTTTCGCCAGGGACGAAGCGCAAGTGACGGTACCTGGAGAAGAAGCACCGGCCAACTACGTGCCAGCAGCCGCGGTAATACGTAGGGTGCGAGCGTTGTCCGGAATTACTGGGCGTAAAGAGCTCGTAGGCGGTTTGTCGCGTCGTCTGTGAAATCCTGCAACTCAATTGTAGGCGTGCAGGCGATACGGGCAGACTTGAGTACTACAGGGGAGACTGGAATTCCTGGTGTAGCGGTGAAATGCGCAGATATCAGGAGGAACACCGGTGGCGAAGGCGGGTCTCTGGGTAGTAACTGACGCTGAGGAGCGAAAGCGTGGGGAGCGAACAGGATTAGATACCCTGGTAGTCCACGCCGTAAACGGTGGGTACTAGGTGTGGGACTCTTTTCACGGGTTCTGTGCCGTAGCTAACGCATTAAGTACCCCGCCTGGGGAGTACGGCCGCAAGGCTAAAACTCAAAGGAATTGACGGGGGCCCGCACAAGCGGCGGAGCATGTGGATTAATTCGATGCAACGCGAAGAACCTTACCTGGGTTTGACATACACCAGACGACGGCAGAGATGTCGTTTCCCTTGTGGTTGGTGTACAGGTGGTGCATGGCTGTCGTCAGCTCGTGTCGTGAGATGTTGGGTTAAGTCCCGCAACGAGCGCAACCCTTGTCCTGTATTGCCAGCGGGTTATGCCGGGGACTTGCAGGAGACTGCCGGGGTCAACTCGGAGGAAGGTGGGGATGACGTCAAGTCATCATGCCCCTTATGTCCAGGGCTTCACACATGCTACAATGGCGCGTACAGAGGGCTGCGATACCGTGAGGTGGAGCGAATCCCTTAAAGCGTGTCTCAGTTCGGATTGGGGTCTGCAACTCGACCCCATGAAGTCGGAGTCGCTAGTAATCGCAGATCAGCAACGCTGCGGTGAATACGTTCCCGGGCCTTGTACACACCGCCCGTCACGTCATGAAAGTCGGTAACACCCGAAGCCGGTGGCCTAACCCGTCAGGGAGGGAGCCGTCGAAGGTGGGATCGGCGATTGGGACGAAGTCGTAACAAGGTAGCCGTACCGGAAGGTGCGGCTGGATCACCTCCTTTCTAAGGAGCAAACAACACTCCCATTACGTGGCCGTTCGAGCCGCGGTGGGTGTTTGTTCATGGGTGAAACACAAGAAACCACCACGATCTGAGAATGTCACTGTGACGTTTTCGGGGTAGGTGGATTCCCTGCGGGTGACCGCAGGGGTAGTCATTGCACACTATCGGGGTTCTGAGAAAACAGGCCTGCAGCCGGCACCGTGAGGTGTGCGGGTGTGGCAGGGTTTTCTTGATCTGCTCACAGATTTTCCGCCTTCCGTTGTTGGGGGTGCAGGGGTGTGTGGGTGTGTGTTGTTTGAGAAGTGCATAGTGGATGCGAGCATCAATAATCAAGGACTGTGAAGACAGGACTTCTTGTTTTTGGTGTTTGTACTGCAATTAATATTTTGTTGTGTCTCTGTGTAAATAGATATACTCATGTGATTTGTGGGACAGCCACATTCGTGCCCCGCTGTGGTGGGGTGGGTTTGTGGGTGTTGTTGTAAGTGTTTTAGGGCGTTCGGTGGATGCCTTGGTACCAGGAGCCGATGAAGGACGTGGTAGGCCGCGATAGTCCTCGGGGAGTTGTCAAACGAGCTGTGATCCGAGGGTGTCCGAATGGGGAAACCCAGCACCAGTTGTGTGGTGTTACCGCCCGGTGAATGTATAGCCGGTGCGGGGGGAACGTGGGGAAGTGAAACATCTCAGTACCCACAGGAAGAGAAAACAATTGTGATTCCGTGAGTAGTGGCGAGCGAAAGCGGAGGAGGCTAAACCGCGCGTATGTGATACTCGGCAGGGGTTGTGCGTGTGGTGTTGTGGGAGCATGCTTGTTTGGTCTGCCGGCTGGACGGCCAGTGATAAAAGGTTCTGTTAGGTGAAGTGGCCTGGAATGGTCTGCCGTAGACGGTGAGAGTCCGGTAACTGAAAATGGTTCCTCTGGTTTGTGTGTTTCCCGAGTAGCAGCGGGCTCGTGGAATCTGCTGTGAATCTGCCGGGACCACCCGGTAAGCCTGAATACTTCCTGGTGACCGATAGCGGACTAGTACCGTGAGGGAAAGGTGAAAAGTACCCCGGGAGGGGAGTGAAATAGTACCTGAAACCGGACGCTTACAATCCGTCAGAGCTTGTGCACAGTTTAGTCTGTGGTGGGTGATGGCGTGCCTTTTGAAGAATGAGCCTGCGAGTTAGTGCTCAGTGGCGAGGTTAACCCGTGTGTGGGGTAGCCGTAGCGAAAGCGAGTCTGAATAGGGCGATTTGAGTCGCTGGGTCTAGACCCGAAGCGGAGTGATCTACCCATGGCCAGGTTGAAGCCACAGTAAGATGTGGTGGAGGACCGAACCCACTTCAGTTGAAAATGGAGGGGATGAGTTGTGGGTAGGGGTGAAAGGCCAATCAAACTCCGTGATAGCTGGTTCTCCCCGAAATGCATTTAGGTGCAGCGTTGCGTGTTTCTTGCTGGAGGTAGAGCTACTGGATGGCTGATGGGCCCTACTAGGTTACTGACGTCAACCAAACTCCGAATGCCGGTAAGTGAGAGCGTGGCAGTGAGACTGCGGGGGATAAGCTTCGTAGTCGAGAGGGAAACAGCCCAGATCGCCGGCTAAGGCCCCTAAGCGTGTACTAAGTGGAAAAGGATGTGGGATTGCTGAGACAACCAGGAGGTTGGCTTAGAAGCAGCCACCCTTGAAAGAGTGCGTAATAGCTCACTGGTCAAGTGGTCCTGCGCCGACAATGTAGCGGGGCTCAAGTACACCGCCGAAGCCGCGGCAATCACACATGACATCCATCCATGCCTGCGGGTGTGGGTGTAGTGGTGTGGTTGGGTAGGGGAGCGTCCTGCACTCGTTGAAGCTGTCCTGTGAGGGGCTGTGGAGGGTGTGGGAGTGAGAATGCAGGCATGAGTAGCGAAAGACAAGTGAGAAACTTGTCCGCCGGATGACCAAGGGTTCCTGGGCCAGGTTAATCCGCCCAGGGTGAGTCGGGACCTAAGGCGAGGCCGACAGGCGTAGTCGATGGACAACGGGTTGATATTCCCGTACCCGTGTATCCGCGCCCAATGACGAGCCACATGTACTAACCACCCAAAGACACTCTCTATCCTCTTCGGAGGGTTTTGGGTGTGGCTGCGTGGGACCTTGTGTGTAGTAGTTAAGCGATGGGGTGACGCAGGAAGGTAGCAGGGCCAAGCGATGGTTGTCTTGGTGTAAGCCGGTAGGGTGGAGCATTGGTAAATCCGTGTTCCGGGTAGCCTGAGAGGTGATGCGTAGCCAATGTGTGGTGAATTCTGTGATCCTATGCTGCCGAGAAAAGCCTCTAGTGAGTTGGTACACGGCCCGTACCCCAAACCGACACAGGTGGTCAGGTAGAGAATACTAAGGCGATCGAGAGAACTGTGGTTAAGGAACTCGGCAAATTGCCCCCGTAACTTCGGGAGAAGGGGGACCACGCCCGGTGACCAATCTTGCATTGTGAGCTGGGGGTGGTCGCAGAGACCAGAGAGAAGCGACTGTTTACTAAAAACACAGGTCCGTGCGAAGTCGTAAGACGAGGTATACGGACTGACGCCTGCCCGGTGCTGGAAGGTTAAGAGGACCGGTTAATCAACTTTGTTGGTGAAGCTGAGAATTTAAGCCCCAGTAAACGGCGGTGGTAACTATAACCATCCTAAGGTAGCGAAATTCCTTGTCGGGTAAGTTCCGACCTGCACGAATGGCGTAACGACTTCTCTGCTGTCTCAACCACAGACTCGGCGAAATTGCAGTACGAGTAAAGATGCTCGTTACGCGCGGCAGGACGAAAAGACCCCGGGACCTTCACTATAGCTTGGTATTGGTGTTCGGTACGGTTTGTGTAGGATAGGTGGGAGACTGTGAAGCCGTCACGCTAGTGGTGGTGGAGTCGTTGTTGAAATACCACTCTGATCGTATTGGGCTTCTAACTTCGGACCCTGATCGGGTTCAGGGACAGTGCCTGGTGGGTAGTTTAACTGGGGCGGTTGCCTCCTAAAGTGTAACGGAGGCGCCCAAAGGTTCCCTCAGCCTGGATGGCAATCAGGTGTTGAGTGTAAGTGCACAAGGGAGCTTGACTGTGAGACGTACATGTCGAGCAGGGACGAAAGTCGGGACTAGTGATCCGGCACCGGCATGTGGAAGCGGTGTCGCTCAACGGATAAAAGGTACCCCGGGGATAACAGGCTGATCTTCCCCAAGAGTCCATATCGACGGGATGGTTTGGCACCTCGATGTCGGCTCGTCGCATCCTGGGGCTGGAGTAGGTCCCAAGGGTTGGGCTGTTCGCCCATTAAAGCGGCACGCGAGCTGGGTTTAGAACGTCGTGAGACAGTTCGGTCTCTATCCGCCGCGCGCGTCTAGAAACTTGAGGAAACCTGTCCCTAGTACGAGAGGACCGGGACGGACGAACCTCTGGTGTGCCAGTTGTTCCGCCAGGAGCACTGCTGGTTAGCTACGTTCGGAAGGGATAACCGCTGAAAGCATCTAAGCGGGAAGCCTGTTCCAAGATGAGGTTTCTCACCCACCGTTGTGGTGGGGTAAGGCCCCCTACAGATGATGGGGTTGATAGGCCAGAACTGTAAGCACAGTAATGTGTTCAGGTGACTGGTACTAATCGGCCGAGGACTTACCAACAACACCCAAACACCGAATGTTTGATGTGACCGCATCCACTATGTACTTCTGAAACAACACACGGCAGTAATGTTGTGTGACAGTTTCATATTGTTACGGCGGCTATAGCGGAGGGGAAACGCCCGGCTCCATTCCGAACCCGGAAGCTAAGCCCTCCAGCGCCGATGGTACTGCACTTTAGTCAGTGTGGGAGAGTAGGACACCGCCGAACACAACCTCAAAGGAAGGCCCCGAACCAGTCATGGTTCGGGGCCTTCCCGCATCCCCGGGCCAAACACACCACACCAGCCACCCACGACGACCGAAACCGACGACGACCGAACAAGCCCCGATGACGGTCGGGCTCGCACCCCTGACGGCAACCCTCTGGCCGCGTGTCGTCGCCCCGCATGCTCAGGACCCGCGAGGTCGAGACCCCCATACCCGTCCCACACGAGCGGTGCCTGGGACCTATTCCGGTCCGCGCACCTCAGCGATAAGGGCCAGACCGAACCGCGGGGCGAAGGAGGCGCCAACTCGGTGCCGAGCGATCTCTGGCGGCCGGCTCCTCCT
Source organism: Gordonia sp. PP30 (assembly GCF_023100845.1). Taxonomy (NCBI): domain Bacteria; kingdom Bacillati; phylum Actinomycetota; class Actinomycetes; order Mycobacteriales; family Gordoniaceae; genus Gordonia; species Gordonia sp. PP30. The sequence continues at coordinate 1,090,776 of NZ_CP095864.1, forward strand.
CTGGACATGGGATGGCTTCGACTCAGCTCGACCACTATCAACGACAGGGACGGTAGATATCCCCCCGTACCAGGAGTGTCCGGCACCCATTTCCCGGTCTTGCACCCTCAGCAGTGGGGGCGAAAGCGGGGAGCCGGGCGAAAGGGGAGAGAACTCAGCGCCGAGCGTTCTCGAATCGGTCGGCGCCGCGTCCGGACATGAGGTGACCTCGACTCCGCTCGACCACCAGGAGCCTCGGTCAAGCCCCAAGTAGTGGTGTAACTCGTTGTTGATCCTTCGGTGGTGGTCAGGCTGGTATTTGCATCAGGTCATCGGTGGTCACCTCCGTCGTCGAGTCGGTGTTTGTGTCGGTGGTCAGGGTCAGCCTGCAGCGGCTCAGGACTTCGAGGCCGAGGTATCGGCGGCCTTCGGCCCATTCGTCGGTCTGCTCGGCCAGGACGGCGCCGATGAGCCTGATGATCGCGTCTCGGTTGGGGAAGATCCCCACGACGTCGGTGCGGCGTCGTATCTCACGGTTGAGGCGTTCGGTGGGGTTGTTGGACCAGATCTGACGCCATACGTCGTCGGGGAACGCGGTGAAGGCCAGCAGGTCCTCGCGGGCATCGTCGAGGTGGTCGGCGACCTCGGGCAGCCTGTCTTCGGTGTACTCCAGGAGCCGGTCGAACTGCTCATGCACCGCGGTGGCGGTGGGCTGGTCGTAGACGCTGTGCAGCATGGCTTTCACGGCCGGCCACATGCTCTTGGGGCAGGTGGCCATGAGGTTGGCGGCGTAGTGGGTGCGGCAGCGCTGCCAGGCGGCGCCGGGCAGGTTCGCCGCGATCGCCTCGACCAGTCCGGCGTGGGCATCGGAGGTCACCAACCGGACTCCGTCCAGGCCGCGGGCCACCAGGTCGGCGAAGAAGGTGTTCCATGAGGCCTTGGTCTCACTGGTGGCCACCTGCATCCCGAGGACTTCGCGGTGGCCGTCGCCGTTGACGCCGGTGGCCAGCAGCACTGAAGCCTTGACGACCTGCTTGTTCTCGCGGACCTTGATCGTCAACGCATCGGCGGTGACGAAGGTGAACGGGCCGGCCTCGTCCAGGCGGCGGTGTCGGAAGGCGGCGACCTGCTCGTCCAGTTCGGTGGCCATGCGGGAGACCTGGGATTTGGACAGTGAGTCGATGCCCAGCGTCTTGACCAGTTTGTCCATCCGGCGGGTCGATACTCCGGCAAGGTAGCAGTCCGCCACGACGGTGATCAGGGCGGATTCGGCCCGCTTGCGGCGCTCGAGCAGCCACTCGGGGAAGTACGAACCCGAGCGTAGTTTCGGGACGGCGACATCGACGGTTCCGACGCGGGTATCCAGGGGCCGGTGGCGGTAGCCGTTTCGGTAGTTGGTGCGCTCAGCCGAGCGGGCGTTCCACTCGGCGCCGCAGACAGCGTCGGCATCGGCGGAAAGCAGGGCGTTGATGATGGTTTGCAGCAGCTCGCGCATCAGATCCGGTGACGCGTCGGCGAGGGCTTGGCCAAGCAGGCCTGCAGGGTCGACAATATGAGGTGCGGTCATCGTGATGACTCCGTTCGAGGATTCTTTAGACGGTTGACTCGAAGGATCACACGGTGGCCGCTCTACGTCCGTCCCGACACGAAGTCGGAGACGATCTCGGCCACCGAGTTACACCACCTTATGGGGCACTACTGGAGCCTCCCTCGACCCGCACGAGTGGTTCGGCTCCGAGGGAGCTGAGCATGCCAGGCGGACGTGAGGACCCGCACCCGCACGGTGACCGTCGTGAGGCGCCCCCGCCGGAATCTGGAGTGTCGCCCGCGCACCAAGGGTGCCCGGCACCCATTCCTCGGTCTCGCCCCCCTCAGGGGTGAGGGCGAGAGCGAGGAATCGGGCGAACGGGGCGAGAACTCGGCGCCGGATGACTCCTATCCGGCCGAGACCACCTCCGGACACCGGCGATGGTCTCGACTCCTCAGGTCCTGAGCGTGCGTGGCGGAGCGAAGCGACGACACGCAGTCGAAGGGCGACCATCAGGGAACTCCGCGCGATCGGTATGGACGACCCGGATTCGACTGGCGTCGGGCGTGCGCGGCGGACGGTGGGAGAGGCTCCCGAGCGGAGCCGTAGGACACGCGGTCGAAGAGTGAGCACCGCGAGCATCACACGACCGTGAACGTAAGTGTCACCCCGCACCAGAGATGTCGGGCACCGATACTTCGGTCTCGCCCTCGGCGAGGGGGCGAGAACAGAGTGAGGAACCGCGCCCGCACAGCCACCGCCATGAGGCGCCCACGACCGAAGCCCGGAAACGTCGCACCCGCACCAAGGGTGCCCGGCACCCATTCCTCGGTCTCGCCCCCTCAGCAGTGGGGGCGAGACCGGGAATCGGGCGAAAGGGGCGAGAATCCCCAGAGCTGGGGTGAGTCTCAGCCCGGTCGACGCCGCTCCGGGCATCGGTGTGGTCTCGACTCCGCTCGACCGTCACATGGTGCACTCGACCGGAGAGGCTACGGTCGACCATCGTGAGCTCTGCTCGACCTTCATGAGGCTCCGTTCGGCCGTCATGGGCTGCACTCGGTGGGCGAATTTGACTGTGGCGTGGGGCGGAGGCGTCGCCCCCCGTACGGCAGCGCTCGACTGTCATGGAGCGGCGCTTGCCCGACACGCGGCGACCCCACCGCAGCGCGCACGAGATACGACCTGCCAGGTAGGTGGGGAAGCGGTGTCGCAGGTGAGCCCTAGAATGAGGAGCATGACAGTGGGGCGGCCCGAGAAGGGAACAGAGTCCGAGGGCGTGGTGCGGGCGCCGCGCGCGCGCATGACCGGTGCGCAGCGCAGGCAGCAGCTGATCGAGGTCGCCCGCGGACTCTTCGCCGAGCGCGGGTTCGACGGGACGTCGATCGAAGAGATCGCACTGCGGGCCCGAGTGTCCAAGCCCATCGTCTACGAACACTTCGGCGGCAAAGAGGGACTCTATGCCGTGGTCGTCGATCGAGAGATGGAGACGCTGTTGGAGATGGTGACCTCGTCGCTCGTCGAGAACCGGTCGCTGTATCGCATCCAGCAGGTGGCGCTCGCGCTGCTCACCTACATGGAGGAGCGGACCGACGGATTTCAGATCCTGGTCCGCGGCGAGTCGACCGGCGGCAGCACCACCGGTGAGGACACCAGGTACGGCAGCCTCCTGAACGACGCCATCAGCCAGGTGGAACACATCCTCGCCGGGGACTTCGAGCGGCGCGGATTCGATCCCTCGCTTGCTCCGCTCTACGCGCAGGCCCTCGTCGGCATGGTCTCGGTCACGGCGCAGTGGTGGCTCGACGTCCGTGAGCCGGCCAAGGAGGTCGTCGCCGCGCACCTGGTGAACCTGTGCTGGAACGGCCTGACGCGCCTCGACGCGAATCCGGTCCTGGTCGACGCCGACTATCAGGAGCCGGAGTGAGCTGCGAGATCCGGGCCGCGACGACGTCGGACCTGGAACAGATCACCGAGATCTACGCCCACTACGTCGACCAGACCACGGCGACGTGGCGCCACGACGCGCCAGACCTCGCCGCGTGGGACGACCTGCTCGCAAGCACCCGGTCCCTCGGCCTGCCGTTCCTGGTCCTGGCCGGCGGCGACGGCCACGTGTGCGGGTTCGCGTATCTGGCGCCGTTCCGCGGCATCGAGGGCTGGCGGCACACCGTCGAGGACACCATCTACCTCCGTCCGGAGTCGGCCGGCGGTGGCCGGGGCTCTCGCCTGCTGCAGGCGTTGCTCGACGCGGTCGATCCCGTCCAGGTGGAGCAGGTCGTCGCGATGATCTCCGCGGAGGTCGCCGGATCCGTCGCGCTGCACCGGAAGCTCGGTTTCACCGAGATCGGCCGGCTGCGCCGGACCGGGGTGAAATTCGGGCAGCGCCTGGATTGCGTGATCATGCAGCGGTCTACACTAGAGACATGATTCCCAGGGCGAACGGTGTGCTAGCGGCCGCCGTTTCGCTGCTGCTGGGAATCGCGGCGCACGGCATCGCGGGCGGTTACGTGCCCGACTCGCGACAGCTTCTGATGCTGGGGGCGATCGCGGTCGGGGTCGGCGCAGTCCGTTCGGCGCAGCGCAGCGACTCCTGCGTCACGGTCATCGCACTGCTGTCGGGTGGCCAGGTGGCATCGCACATCGCTCTGTCGATGCTCAGTTCGCCCACCGGACACCAGCACGATACGCACACCCTCGCCATGCTGGGCTGGCACGCGGCGGCGCTGCCGGCCTCTGCGGCGGCGCTGTGCGTGATCTCGTGGCTCCTGCGCTTCCTGCATTCCACGATCGACGCCGTCGTGCGAGCCACGAGTGTTGCCATCGGTGACTGCGGTCGAGCGCTGCGCGCGGGCCTCGCGGTCGTCTTGCATCACCTCACGCCGCGCCTCTCGGTAGGGATGCGTGCTCCGCCCGTTTCGGCCTGAGTTTCGTCATCACACACCTACTTTCCCGAGAGGGCAACTCATCATGTTCAGAATCCGATTGCTTTGTGCTGTGCTCGCCACGATCGCGGCGGCCTCGTTCCTCACCGCGTGCAGCGACGACGACAAGGCCAAGGCCGCGGCGTTGACCGTCAGCGACCAGTGGGTCAAGGCCGCGCCGAGCGGCATGACCGCCATGTTCGGCACTCTGAAGAACGACGGCGACTCCGAGATCCGCATCGTGTCCGGAACCTCCGATGTCGCGGGCAAGGTTGAACTGCACGAAATGGTCGACGAGGGCGGCCAGCGCATCATGCGCGAGAAGACGGGCGGTTTCGCCATTCCCGCGCACGGCACCGTCAAGCTCGCTCCCGGCGGTGAGCACATCATGCTGATGGACCTGAAGAAGCCGATCGTGGCCGGCGAGACCGTCGTCGTCACACTGCGGCTCGCCGACGGTTCGACGCATAAGGTGAGCGGGGTGGCGCGCGATTTCGCCGGTAACGAGGAGAACTACCAGCCGTGACCTCCTCGCGCAGATCCGCTGGGATCTCGCGCCGTGGATTCCTCACCGGGGCCGCCGGACTGGCCGGCGCCGGTGTGGGTGCTGCCGCGGTCGGGTTCGCCGTCGAACGCGATGCGTCGACGGCGGACCCGGCCCGGGAGACCGTGGACTTCTACGGCCGGCATCAGGCGGGTATCACCACACCGATGGCCGTGCACGCCAACTACATCGGGCTGAACCTCGCCGACCGCACCGACACGGCGGCGTTGCGCGGAGTCCTCACGCTGTGGACGCAGGACGGGGCGCGGCTCACCCAGGGCGTCGCCGGTCTCTCGGACATCGAGCCGGAACTGGCGGCCGCCCCGTCGCGCATGACCGTGACGGTCGGCGTCGGGCCGGGGGTCTTCGACAGCCCGACGCTCGCGAGCCGTCGTCCGTCGTGGCTGCGACCGCTGCCCGCATTCGGCATCGACCGGCTCGAATCCCGCTGGGGTCAAACAGACCTGCTGCTGCTGATCACGTCCGACGACGCCATGTCGCTCGCGCATGCGACCAGCATTCTCACCGCCGAGGTGCGGACCATCGCGCCGGTGGCGTGGGTCCAGCGTGGCTTCCACGCGCGCCGGAACATGTTCGGGCAGATCGACGGCACCGAGCAGCCGCCGTCGGCCGACTACGACAAGCTGATCTGGAACGACGGCGCCGAGCAGCCGTGGCTCGCCGGCGGCAGTTCGATGGTGATCCGGCGGATCGCGATGCACATGGACACCTGGGAGGAACTCGACCGCGGGCCGCGCGACCTGGTGCTCGGGCGCAAGCAAGACACCGGAGCGCCGCTGACCGGCACCCACGAGCACGACCAGCCCGACTTCGCCATGACGCAGGGCGGCATTCCGGTGATTCCGGCGTCGTCGCACATCGCCCGCGCACACCGGCGGGCCGACCACGAGCAGTACCTGCGTCGTCCGTACACCTATGACGAGTGGCCGGACGGTACCGGGCTGATCTTCACGACGGTGCAACGCGATCCGGTGCGGCAGTTTCTGCCGTCCCAGCAGCGATTGGCCGAGCACGACGACCTCAACGAATGGACCACCCCGATCGGGTCGGCGGTCTACGCGCTGCTGCCCGGGGCGACGCCGCAGGCGCCGCTGGGGACGTCGCTGCTCGCCACCTAGAATGGTGTGAGTGTCGACCACCCCATCGCTGTCCGGGCTGAACTCCTACGCCACGCGGGACGGCGCCTTCGCCGTGCTCGCCGAACGACGGGCGCAGCCGCGGCTCGATCTGACCGCGCCCGACGCGGCGCGGCCCTTCGTCGCCGCGTCGTTGGCGGGGTCCGGCGACGGCCCGTTGCTGGTGGTCGCGGCGAACGGCCGGGAGGCCGACGATCTGACCGCCGAACTGCGCGAGCTTCTCGCGGGCGGTGCCGACGCGGTCGCGCAGTTCCCGTCGTGGGAGACGCTGCCCCACGAGCGGCTCTCGCCCAGTGCGGACACCGTCGGGCAGCGGCTCGCCGTACTCCACCGGCTCGCCGCTCCGGAGGGTGATCCGCTGCGGGTGGTCGTGACGACCGTGCGGTCGCTGATCCAGCCGATGGCGCCGGGGCTCGGCGAGCTGCGCACCGTCACCCTGCGCGAGGGCCTCGAGGTCGACTTCGACGCCCTGGTGGAGCAACTCGTCGAGATGGCGTACGAGCGCGTCGACATGGTCGGCCGGCGCGGTGAGTTCGCGGTGCGCGGCGGCATCCTCGACGTCTTCCCGACGACGGCGGACTATCCGGTGCGCGTCGAGTTCTGGGGTGACGACATCACCGACCTGCGGGCGTTCTCGGTGGCCGATCAGCGGACGCAGCCGGAGATCGACGCGGCCACGGTGATGATCCACCCGTGCCGCGAACTGGTCCTCACCGAACAGGTGCGTGCCCGGGCCGCGGAGCTGGCGGCCACCACCGACGACGAAGCGCTGGCCGAGATGCTGACCAAGCTGTCGGAAGGCATCCCGGTCGAGGGCATGGAGGCGATGATCCCGGCCCTCGTCGAGGGACGGATGCAGCTGCTCACCGAGGTGCTGCCGGTCGGCACCCGGGTGCTCGTGCTCGATCCGGAGAAGGTCCGCACCCGTGCGGCCGATCTGGAACGCACCGGCGCGGAGTTCCTGGAGGCGTCGTGGAACGCCGCGGCGCTGGGCGCGGGCGCGCCGGTGCAGGCCGGCAGCGTCGATTTGCAAGCGAGCGCCTACCGGCCGGTGGGCGAGGTGGAGGCCGCGACGGTGGCAGCCGGTCGTGCCTGGTGGACCATGAGTCCGCTGTCGTCCGGCAGCGGCGACGAGGTGGAACTCGACCTGCAGCCCGGGCCCGCGCCGCACGGCGACGACTCGGCGATCGCGGACCTGCTCGCGGGGCTCCGCGCTCAGCTGGCGTCGGGTGGTCGTGCCGCGGTGGTCGCCGCGGGCAAGGGCACGGCGCAGCGGTTCGTCGAACGTCTCGGGGAGGCCGAGGTGCCGGCGCGGCTCGCCGCCGACGGTGAGGAGCCGCTCGCCGACGCGGTGACGGTGTACCACGGCACCCTCCGCCACGGACTGGTCTGCCCCTCGATCCGCGCCCTGAGCCGGGCGAGGAACGAGCCCGAGTCGAAGGGCGAAGGGTCTTTGGTGATCGTCACCGAGGCCGACCTGACCGGCGCCCGCGTCGTCGGCGTGAAGGACGGCCGCAAGCTGCCGGCCAAGCGCCGCAATCAGGTCGACCCGCTGGCCCTGACCGCGGGCGACATGGTGGTGCACGACCAGCACGGCATCGGCAAGTTCGTCGAGATGATCGAGCGGACCATCGGTGGGGCGCGCCGGGAGTACCTGGTGATCGAGTACGCGCCGGGCAAGCGCGGTCAGCCAGGCGACCGGCTGTATGTGCCGATGGACTCGCTGGACCAGCTGTCGCGCTACGTCGGCGGTGAGCAGCCCTCGCTGTCAAAGCTCGGCGGCAGCGACTGGGCCAACACCAAACGCAAGGCGCGCAAGGCCGTTCGCGAGATCGCGGGCGAGCTGGTGCAGCTCTACGCGGCACGACATGCCGCGCCCGGCTTCGCGTTCAGCCCGGACAGCCCGTGGCAGCGGGAGATGGAGGACGCCTTCGACTTCACCGAGACCGTCGACCAGATGACGGTGATCGGCGAGGTGAAGGCCGACATGGAGAAGCCGGTGCCGATGGACCGGGTGATCGTCGGCGACGTCGGCTACGGCAAGACCGAGATCGCCGTGCGCGCGGCGTTCAAGGCCGTGCAGGACGGCAAGCAGGTCGCCGTGCTGGTGCCGACGACGATTCTCGCGGGCCAGCATCTTCAGACGTTCACCGAGCGGATGGCCGGGTTCCCGGTGAAGGTGCGGGGACTCTCGCGTTTCACCTCGCCCGCCGAGTCGAAGGAGATCATCCGGGAGATGGCGTCGGGCGAGGTCGACATCGTCATCGGCACGCACCGGCTGTTGCAGACCGGGGTCGTCTGGAAAGACCTCGGCCTGGTGATCGTCGACGAGGAGCAGCGCTTCGGCGTCGAGCACAAGGAACACATCAAGTCGTTGCGCACGCACGTCGACGTGCTCACCATGTCGGCGACGCCGATCCCGCGCACCCTGGAGATGTCGATGGCCGGTATCCGTGAGATGTCGACCATTCTGACCCCGCCGGAGGAACGGCATCCGGTGCTCACCTACGTGGGTGCGTATTCGGAGAAGCAGGTCGGTGCGGCGATCCGCCGGGAGTTGCTGCGCGACGGTCAGGTGTTCTACGTGCACAACCGGGTCTCGACGATCGACAAGACCGCCCGCGATCTGGCCCGGATGGTGCCGGAGGCGAAGATCGCGGTGGCGCACGGCCAGATGCCCGAGGAACTGCTGGAGAAGACGGTCGACGGTTTCTGGAACCGCGAGTTCGACGTGCTGGTGTGCACGACGATCATCGAGACCGGACTGGACATCTCGAACGCGAACACGCTGATCGTCGACCGCGCCGAGAACTTCGGTCTGTCCCAGCTGCACCAGCTGCGCGGCCGGGTCGGCCGGTCGCGGGAGCGCGGGTACGCCTACCTGTTCTACAGCGGTGACAAGCCGCTGACCGAGACCGCCTACGACCGGCTCGCCACCATCGCGCAGAACAACGAGCTCGGCGCGGGCATGGCGGTGGCGCTGAAGGACCTGGAGTTGCGCGGTGCCGGCAACGTGCTCGGTGCGCAGCAGTCCGGGCACGTCGCCGGCGTCGGATTCGACCTGTACGTGCGGCTGGTCGGCGAGGCCGTCGAGGCGTACCGCGCCGCGGCGGACGGCCAGGTCGTCGCGCAGGAGGAGACCAAGGAGGTGCGCATCGACCTGCCGGTCGACGCGCACATCCCGGTCGAGTACGTCGAGGCCGACCGGCTGCGGCTGGAGGCCTACCGGAAGCTCGCGTCGGCGTCGTCGGACGCCGATGTCGACGAGGTGATCACCGAGCTGACCGACCGCTACGGTGAGCCGCCGGTCCAGACTCAGCGGCTCGCCGCCATCGCGCGCCTGCGCCTGCGGTGCCGCGAGCGGGGGATCACCGAGGTGACGCTCGCCGGAACCAACGTGCGCCTGGCGCCGATGCTGCTGGTCGACAGCGAGCAGGTCCGGCTCAACCGGCTGTATTCGTCGGCGAACTACCGGGCGACGACGCACACGGTGACCCTCCCGATCCCGCGCACTGGCGGCGTCGGCTCCCCGCGCCTGCGCGACGACGAGTTGGTCGCGTACCTGACGACCTTCCTGACGACCCTGCAGCCCCGCGAGAGCGCGGACGCGCAGTTGTAACACCCGTGCTCACGAACGGTGGCGCGCGAGTGGACTCATTGTCAGTAAGGTTCTCTTCGAGTGACTACCCGGAGGTGTACCGATGCCCGTGATCCTGATGGATCCTGCGCTGCCCGACCTGATCCCGGCGCGCGGGGTCGCGTATCTGGCGGGGCACGTGTTCGTCACCGAAGACGTCCATCCCAGGCTGTTGTGGGACCTGCCGTCGTACGAGTACGTGAGCTTCGCGCGGGACCTGCCGCCGCGTGCCGTCGTGCTGTCGTCGGATCGCACGCATCCGCTGGTCCGCCAGGAGGTCGCGCGGGGTGAGGAGGTGATCACCGCCGACGCGCTCCGCGGAACGCGGCTCCTCGAGGCCGTCGCCCTGATGGACCGGCTGCGGCGCACCGGGCCGTGGGAGAAGCAGCAGACGCACGACTCGCTGCGCCGCTACCTGCTGGAGGAGGTGTACGAGCTGCTCGACACCTTCGATCGGGTCGACGCCGACGAGATGCGCTCCGAACTCGGTGACCTGCTGTTGCAGGTGCTGTTCCACGCGCGGATCGCCGAGGACGCCGCGCAGGGCGCGTTCACCATCGATGACGTCGCGCAGAGCTTCATCGACAAGGTGTCGTACCGGACGCCCGGCGTGCTGTCGGGCGAGCACGCCGACCTCGAACGGCAGATCCAGGAGTGGGAGGATCGCAAGGCCGCCGAGCGGAGCCGGGGGAGTGTGCTCGACGGTCTGGTCACCAGTCAGCCCGTCCTGGCGCTGACGCAGAAGCTGTTCGAGCGTCTCGTCGCCGCCGACTTCCCCCGCAACGCGATCAGCCCGTCGCTGACCCGGATCGACATCCCGATCCGCCGCCACGCCCGCGACAGCGTCGAGGACTCCCAGCGCCGCCTCGTGATGCAGCTGATGTCCGACGTCCGCGCCGCCGAGAACGCCGCGGGCATCGACGGCGTGATCCCGCGCGACGAGAACACCTGGCGCAAGTACCTGGGCATGTCGTACGACGAGACCGTCGTTCCCGCGCAGCCCGTTGAGCAGGTTTCCTCGCAGCCCGTTGAGCCGGTGAGGAGCGAAGCGACGAGCCGTGTCGAAACGCCCCCCGACGATCGAGCTCTCCATGATGATCGAGCGGAGTCGAGATCACCCGCCCCGCCGGTGACGAATGAAGTGACGAACCGTGTCGAAACGCCCGCCCCCGTCGACGCCGAAACGACCGGCCAGTTCCGGCCCGTCCGCGTCGCCGCTCCCTCGACCGATCCCCGCGCCTACTACTTCGAGTTCCCCAAGCCGGGCGAGCGTTTCGACTTCCCCGATCTCGCCGAACACCGCGCCGCCCCCGAGCCCGAACCGGCGCCGAGCAACGACTTCCCCGAGCCCGACGACTTCCCCGGCCCGCCCCCGAAGTACCGCACGGTGGACGTCGACCCGCACGCGGCGACGGAGCGCGAGGTCGACGTGTCGTACGGCTCGGACGTTCCGCAGATGGTCATCCGTCACGAGTGGGACGACGAGGACGACTGACTGGCACTTCCCGTCAGTCTCAGACCTATACCAAACTCAAACTTCCTTGCGATGGAGACCTGCTGAAATGTCGAGCGTGCGAAATCCAGAAGACATCTTTACGCCAAAGACGATTGCCACGCGCGAAATGTTTGAGCGTCGAAACGAACGCGATCTCGATGACAATCCTGGCCTTCAGGACAGTCTTGGCGAGGCGTTGAGAGAGCTCGGCGGACAAGTTGTAATTTATGGCGATACGGGTGTTGGGAAATCTTCACTATTAAGATATGCGTCCGAGGATGAATCAATGGAGTGCGTCATTGTCGAGTGTTTGTCCTCGAAGAATTATGACGATCTGATGGAAGATGCGCTTCGCAAGTTGATCGACGTTAAGGAGATTAAGCGAACATCGCGGAAGTCTGGCTCGGCTGGAATTGAGGCCGGGGGTACGGTAAAGTTGCTCGTCTCGCTCAAGGGTAAATTGAATATCGGCGCCGAGAAGGCTGTTGAGTTCGAAGTTGTTCAGAAGTCTCCGCTTGACGCACTTGTTGAGGCGATGATGAAGACTGGCAAGCGAGTGTTGGTGCTAGACAATTTTCAGAACATTGTGAGGGCGGAGGATCGTCGCCTCGTTGCTGAGACAATGGAGTTCCTGTCTGACCGGGCTGCGGAAACTGGTGATATCAAGATTGCTGTCATTGGTATCGCAGAAGATGCGCCGTCGCTTATTCATGGGTCAGGTTCCTTTCGGCGAAGAGTTACCGAAATCGGTGTTCCGAGAATGCCGGATGAGGAAATCCGCTCCGTTTTGAAGCGCGGGTTTGAGATACTGGAAGTGGATGTTGACAGACCCGTCCTTGACAACTTGGTGTTTTACAGCGACGGATTCCCGTACTTCGCGCACCTGCTTGGGTTGTATCTAGCCCGTGAGTCACGCAGGCTAAAAGGTGTCAGAATCGACGAGTCAAAGGTCGAGCCGGCTCTCAAGCGTGCGGTGAAGTCGGTTGATCAGTCTTTTGCTGATAGGATTGAACGGGCGTTCGAGGTCGGTGGCGAGATCCGCCCGCGAAAAAGTATCCTGCACTTGCTGGCGCAATCGGGCCTCCGTGAGTGGAAGAGCGCCGATGTGATTTCCGCCTGGGAGGCGGAATACGGCTCGCGTGATGCGTATCAATTCTTGCACGTTGCTTTGGCTGCGCTCCTTGACGAGGCGCACGGGAGTATGCTTCGCAGAAAGGGTACTCGAAACAAGTATATCTATCAGTTCAGCGACCCGTATATGAGGCCATATCTCAGATTGACTGCGATTCGGTAATGTGTATTTTGGTCGAGATTTCCTGAGTATTTGGTGTTCAATTGTCTAGCGAAGGCGTATGTGATTGATCCGACTCATGCGATTCGGAATTATCAAATTTGAAGTTCATTGCGGCTAGCTCGCGGCAATTTTGGAGTTGTTGAAGAATTCTGTTGGCATCTCATGTCGTAGTTTCCATGTAATCGCGATCGGACGGTTGCCTTGGTGGTCTACGAGCTTCGCCGGGCCGAGGAAGAGGTAGGGCTCGGGGCCGAGCTCGTCCTGCTTCTCCTGGCGCACGAAGAGCAGGACCGTGCTCGCGCCGCTAAGGTAGCGCTGGCCAACGGGCGAGCTAGTGGTGGTGCGCGATTGTGTCTCCCAGTGGAATAGTGTCCGACTGATCGGGTAATCGCGGTACATTGTCGTCGGGGAGAAGCCGCCATCGGTCTTCGTCAGACCTGACTCGTGCCACTTTCGGGTGAGTTGGATCGGCGGGCTCTCGCTACCTGGGGTTTCGTTCTGATTTAGTGTCATTTTGGGTCACTAAATCAGGTGTCTACGATCGTCGGTGTGGGCCTGTTCGTCCGGAAGGTACGTACCGCGTCGGGTGCGACTGCGGTGCAGATCGTGTCGAAGGAACGCGGCGTGCGCCGGATCGTCGAGCACATCGGCTCGGCGCACACCGACGACGAGCTCGCTGCCCTACTCGAGGTCGCCGATACGAAGATCCACGCAGGTCAGCTCGCATTCGATCTGAACTCGCTGTCGCCGGCTAAGGTTTCTTCCATTCCGGAGGTCGCCGGTTCGCAGTCGCGTGTCCTGTGGGAAGTCCTCGACAACGCCTACCGTGATCTCGGGTTCGACCAGGTCGGTACCGAGACGTTCAAGCAGTTGGTGTTGGCGCGGATCGTCGAGCCGACCAGCAAAGCCGACACGATCCGCGTCCTGGCCGATCTCGGCGTTCGGTCGCCGTCGTCGCTGCGGACGATCTGGCGCACGCTCAATCGCAGCATCGCCGAGGACTGGCGCAGCCAGCTCGCCGCGGCAGCGTTCGCGCACGTCACCGCCGACGGCGCGCTGTCGATCGTGATGTACGACGTGACCACCTTGTACTTCGAGGCCGAGAACGAAGACCGGCTCCGCAAGGTCGGGATGAGCAAGGAACGGCGAGTCGATCCGCAGATCCTCATCGGGTTGTTGGTCGACCCGACCGGGTTCCCGCTGGAAGTACACGCCTTCGCCGGCAACCGCGGTGAGACGACGACCCTGCTTCCTGTGTTGAACGGGTTCCGCGAACGGCACGGACGAGCCGACGTGGTCGTTGTCGCTGACGCCGGTATGCTCTCGGCAGCGAACCTCAACGCGCTCGAGGAAGCCGGGTTCGACTTCATCGTCGGATCCCGAACCGGTTCAGCCCCAAGGGATCTGGCCGACCACTACGACCGGGTCGGGAACTTCTTCGCCGATGGCGCCACCGTCGAGACCACCCGGGAGATGGGAACCGGCCAGGCGAAGCGGACTCGGCGCGTCGTGTGGCACTACTCGCGGGCCCGCGAACGCCGCGACAACATCACCCTCAACAAGCAGATCGAGCGCGCGCAAGACATCGCCGAAGGACGACGGCCGCCGAAGAAGGACCGGTTCGTCTCCCTCGGCACCCGACCCGGCGTGAACTGGGATGCCGTGGAGAAGGCCCGCGAGTACCTCGGGCTGAAGGGCTACGTCACCAGCATCTCCACTGAGAAACTCGCTGGTGACAAGGTCATGGCCGCCTATCATGATCTGTTCAAGGTCGAGGCGTCGTTTCGGATGGCCAAGACCGACCTGAAAGCGCGGCCGATGTTCCATCACGAGCGTGACTCGATCGAGGCACACCTGACAATCGTGTTCGCCGCACTCGCAGTCACCCGACACCTGACCGAGACTTCCGGCTACTCGATCAAACGCATCATCACCGCGCTACGCCCAGTCCGGGATGTCATGATCCGGATCCGCGGCCAGCACGTCATGGCCGAAACACCGCTCGAGGGCGACGCCGCCGACATCGTCGCCAAGCTCCGAGAGTCAGCAGGGCACTAAAGTGGCACGAGTCAGGTCAGAGTCACCAGGAGCGCATCTACGTTGCGTTCGGGGACGTATTTCACGCCTTCCTGGAAGTGTGCCGGCTTCGAGTCGAATGACGCTGTACCGAGTGCGGCCAGTATTTCCTCGCGGTTGTACCGAGCATGGATCTGAAGTGGAACATCGGCGAGGTCGCCGTCGAGCGCGATCGTGCTCTGTCGAGAAGCGTCGCAATTCATCGCGACGACCGTGAGGATCTCTTCGCACGCGCTTCGGCTGGCCCGGATGGCTCGGAGGGCATCGCTGTAGTTGTCGAACTCGTTGGCCGCAGGAAAGAAGCTGAAGTACACCATGCGGGCGATCGCCTGGTCGAACGCCGACAGCTGCTCGTACTCGATGTCCGTTGCTCCGAGAATCCGGCGTAGTGCCTCTTCTCGGACTAGATCCGCAATGTGGGCGAAGGCTCGGACGCGCTTGAGTAGCTTCTCCTCGAGTGGACTGGAGGTGGTCGTATCGATGGCCGCGTCGCGGCGGAGCCGCGACCATGAGCGACCCGACTTCAGCACGTCAGTCAGGCTTAGACCGGTGTCATCCAGATACTCGCGGAGACTCACGTCGCCGAGGCCTCGTAGCTCCGACACCATATCGGGCCAGCGCATCATCAGCTGCCGCTTGAGGCTGCTGACGACCGATGCCTGAGTCTGTTCGTCGAGCACAATCCGGCAACCCGACGGGAGGAAGGGGAAGTCGTCGACGACATTGGGAATCAGATTGCCGCGGGAGAGCCCCGTCATCGCGCGCAGGCGCCGGTCCCAGCGGAACTCTTCGCGTTGGTGTCCGACGAAGTCGAGCACTGTCAGAACCGGCTTGCTCGGGGTGCTTCGAAGGCCGCGGCCAAGTTGCTGGAGGAAGACCGTGGCGCTCTCCGTGGGCCGGAGCATAAGGATCGTATCGACGTCGGGGAGGTCAACCCCCTCGTTGAAGACATCTACTGAGAAGAGCACCTTGATCGTGCCCTCACGTAGACCGCGCAGGGCGTCAGTGCGCCGCGCCGTGGGCGTGTCGCCGTGCACAGCCTCGGAGCGGATTCCCGCGGCGCTGAACCGATCCGCCATGAACTGCGCGTGCGCGACAGACACGCAGAATCCGAGCGCACGTATCCCCTGGGGATCAACGATCTTGTCCTCGAGGGCCTTCAGGATGACTCGAACTCGGGCGTCTGAGCCCGTATAGAGCTGTTCCAACTGGGTGACGTCGTACGCGCCGCGTCGCCACTCGATGGCGGTGAGGTCGGTCTGATCGGAGATTCCGAAGTAGTGGAATGGGCAGAGCAGTTGAGCGTCGAGGGCGTCCCACAACCGCAGCTCGGTGGCGATTCGCCCACCGAAGAGCTGCCGTACGTCCACACCGTCGGCCCGCTCGGGCGTAGCAGTGAGGCCGAGTAGCTCGGTTGGCTTCAGGTGGTCGAGCAACTTCCGGTAGGTGGAGGCTTCGGCATGATGGAACTCGTCGATGGTCACCACCGCGAAGTGGTCTGCGGGGATCGTGTGGACACCGTACGACGTCAGAGACTGGACGGACGCGAAGACATGGTCCCACCTCTCCGGTCGACTGCCGGCCACGTAGAGCTCGCCGAAATCACCGTCGTTGAGCACCTCCCTGAACGTGCGAAGTGCCTGCTGCAGGATCTCGCGTCGGTGCGCGACGAAGAGCAGTCGTGGGCGCTGACCTGCCGCGAGATGGCGATAGTCAAGGGCGGCGAGCACGGTCTTGCCTGTTCCTGTGGCTGCAACGACTAGATTCCAGTGCCGGTCGTGGACCTCTCGCTCGGCCCAGATCTCCTCGAGCATCGCCTGCTGATAGGGGAAGGGCCGGACTTCGAGGCCGGAAATGTTGAGAGTGACGCCGCGCTGCTGTGCCGTGCCGGCGGCGGCGAGGGCGTCGTCGAGGCGGTCTCGATCGCGCGCTGGGGTGTACTCCTCGAATGCGGGGTCGTTCCAGTACGTCTCGAAGGTTGAGCCGAAATGATCCAAGACGCTGGGTGTGGCAGTCCGCGAGAGCCGAACGTTCCATTCTACACCGTCTACCAAGGCTGCATTGGAGAGATTGGATGACCCAATGTACGCGGTGTCGAAGCCGCTGCGGCGGTGGAACATCCAGGCCTTCGCGTGGAGGCGCGTGCGCTGCGCGTCGTACTGAACGCGAACCTCGGCGCCATAGTGGTTGATGAGCCGATCGAGCGTCGCGCGTTCTGTCGAGCCCAAGTACGTCGTAGTGATGACTCTGAATCTCTTCCCGGCCCGCGTCAGGTCGCGAAGCTGTTCTTCCAGGAGCCGGACGCCACTCCACTTGATGAAGGCGCAGACGAGATCGACGGAGTCGGCGGAGGCGATTTCTGCAGGGAGTTCGTGCCCGATGGAAGGCTCTCCGTTGCCATTGGTCAGTAGGGCGACCTCGGACAGGGGAGTCGACGGACGAGTCGCCGTTCTGTCGATGACGCCCGGCGCGGATTCGCGGTGCACACGGAGCAACTGCTGCGGGGGATCTACGACGAAGGCTCCGGGACCAGTCGCAATCTGCAAGATCGCGTTGGCGAGGGCGACGCGGTCCTCTGGCTCGCGGATCTCCGACAGCCGTTGCGCGACAACCTCGCCGATGTGCCGGGCGAGAATATGAGGCTGGTCGGCCTTGTCGATCGTCTCGATCTGATGTTTGAGCCGGCTGGCCGCCAGTCCTGCGTCGACCCCCTGGGTGACGAGCAGCTCGTAGATGCCTTCGTCCATGATGGACAGTCTTTCACCGGGCTCAGACATTCCACGGGACCTGCTCGGTAGGGGCGCCGTCAGATACCCCAGCTGAACTCGATTCCGACGAGCTCGGGGCGGTTCGGGCACTGAATGACCTCGGCGAAGTAGCCGGCCTCCTTCCCGGCGGACTTGCCGTCTCCGGTAAGGGGGAAGATCTCGTCTGCGGCCCAATCGCTGAGGTCGTGGTCGTCGACATCGCTTGGAGGTTCGGCGAGGTCGACCTCCTCGTCATGCACATGCACTCGACCGTCGTACACGTTGGTGAATCTGATGGTTGTCTTCATCTCGTGGCCCCTTGATGGCGGTGATGCCGCGTTCCGCGGAACGCGGATCAGGCAGCTTTGGCGTATGTCGGATCTTCGTCGTGCTTCTGTCGTTCGCGCCAGGCCCAGGCGGCATAGAGCACCTCGGTGGCGTAGCCGTAGTTGATACGGCCTCCGCCGATCGTCGTCACGCCGTCGGGTTCGACATGAAGGTCGGGGTGCCAGTCGCCGGCCGGGGTGTGCAGGGGTGCCAGGTCGAGGATCTCGCCGTGCGTTCCGCGGAACGCGAATCGCTGGTGGCCAAGCGCTTCGATCGAGAAGGCGCCGTGGTGCAGGGCTCGGTGGTGCGAACTGCAGAGCAGGATCAGATTGTCAGGATCGGTGGTGCCGCCGGCAGACCACATGGTGACGTGGTGAATGTGCAGGTGACGGGTGCGGGTGCAGCCGGGGGCCTGGCAGGTCCGGTCGCGCATCAGGATCGTGCGGACGAGTGCGGCGTTCGGAACGCGACGCTTGCGGCCCCACCACAGCACTGGTCCCATCCGGCGGCCGCCGACGGTCACCGAGTTGCCGGGTTCATGGCCAATCTCGCGAACGGTGGCAGCGCATTCCATCTCCTCGCGTTCCGCGGAACGCAGGGCCGGGCCGTCGTCGAGCGATGCTTCGGCATTGACTCGGTGGACGAGGATTTCCGCACCGGCGGCGACCTCGGGCATATCGATCCCGGCGATGATGGTGTCGGCGATCGCGGTCACCTCGGGGGCGATGTTGCCGGGAACATTGCGCCACAGATCGCGACGCGTGTCGATGGGCCCGGGCTGGGTCTCGATGAACTCGACCGACGGGGCTTCGACAAGCTCAGCCGACGATGGGGGTTCAGCCGGAAGGTCGGGGTCATCGGGAGTTCGGGTGCGGTCGTATTCCGCACGGACGATCGCGGCGAGGAAGTGGGCACCGTCCACGGCATTGAGCCGCATATTCACCGTGAGCGTGCCGTCGTAGTTCCACTTCCAGCGTCCCCACGATTCGGGCAGTGGAGGCTCGGCGTCGTTGTCGCCGCTGCTGTCGTTGATTCGGGCGTCGTTGTCCCTGATTGCGCGGCAGAGAGTCTCCACCTGCGCCGCGGTCGCTGCGCGTGCGACGTTGAGTAGTTCTTCTTCCCGGTCCGGAGTCGCGACGCGGGTCATGGCGCGCACCTTGGCGTAGGAGAGCTGTCCGGCGGCGAAAGCGTCGTGGATCTTCGGGAGGTCGTGCAGTGCGCGTGCGGCGCGGACATGTTCCTGCGCGGTGCGCAGACTGAAGCCGGCCTGCCAGACCAGCCAGTGCGCGCACGAGGCGATACCCTCGCCGGCCCAGGCCTTGCGCTCGTCGAATTCGGCGAGGTAGTCGAGCATACGAGCAGTGAGGGCGGCGATCTGAGTCGCATAGCCGATGACGCGTTCGGCGAGTTGCTCGTCGTCGAGATCGGCTGGTGCGGTGCGGTCGAAGAGGTCGGTCGCGGACATTGAAGACCCCCTGAGTAGAACTGATGTTCTAGTCTTAGGGTATTGCGAGGGTACGACATTGATGATGGTTGGTCGTGGCGTCGTCGATCGAGTCGACGCCGCGTGAACCGCGCGGTCCCCGGCGCTCCCGACATCCGAGCGTTCCGCGGAACGCTCGGATGTCGGGGATCATGGGCCACCGTGGTGTTAGACCTGCGTCTCGGTCTGGGCGCCGGGGCTGGCCTTGCCGTCGGCCGTGTAACTCTTGGCGCCGGTACCGGCGAGGGAACCGCCCTCGACGATCAGGTACTCGTCACGGATCGGCGTGCCGTCGAAGAAGTTCTCCAGGACCTCGCGGGTACCGGCCGCGTAGCGGGCCTGAGCGGACAGGGTGGTGCCGGAGATGTGCGGAGTCATCGCCTCGTGCGGCATGGTCCGCCAGGGGTGGTCGGGGGCCGGCGGCTGCGGGAACCACACGTCGCCGGCATACCCGGCGAGTTGGCCGGTACGCAGGGCCTCGACGACGTCGTCGCGCACCATGATCTCGGCGCGAGCCGTGTTGACGATGTACGAGCCGCGACGCATCGAGTTGATCAGGTTGGCGTCGAACATGTGATAGGTCTGCGGATGCAGCGGCGCGTGAATATCGACGATGTCGACCGAGCTGACCAACGATTGCACGTTCGGGTGGTAGGTCAGATTCAGTTCCTTCTCCGTCTCCTCGGGCAGCCGCCGGGTGTCGAAGTAGTGGAGGTTCACGTCGAACGGAGCGAGCCGGCGCAACACCGCCTGGCCGATACGACCCGCCGCGATCACACCCACGTCGAAGCCCTCGAGATCGTAGGCACGCTCGACGCAGTCGGCGATGTTCCAGCCACCGTCGAGCACCCACTGGTGCGACGGCAGGTAATTGCGGACCAGGGCGAGGATCTGCATGACGGCGTGCTCGGCGACGCTGATGCTGTTGCAGTAGGTGATCTCTGCGACGGTGATTCCGGCCTTCATCGCGGCGTCGAGATCGACATGGTCCGAGCCGATTCCGGCGGTGAGGGCGAGCTTGAGCTTGGGTGCCTTGGCGATGCGGTCAGCATCGAGGTAGGCGGGCCAGAACGGCTGCGAGATGACGATGTCGGCGTCGGGCAGTTCCTTCTCGAAGACCGAGTCGGGGCCGTCCTTGTCGGAGGTCACGACGAACTCGTGCCCTTCGGCCTCGAGGTACTGACGCAGACCGAGCTCGCCGGAGACGCAGCCGAGCAGGTCGCCCGGGTTGAAGCTGATGTCTTTCGGCGTCGGCAGCGTCTGACCGTCCGGGTAGGCGCCGAGAGAAGGCAGGGAGTCGCGGGCGTAAACCGGCGGGTAGCCGGTCACCGGATCGGGGTAGAGCACGCAGAGAATCTTCGCCATGTCAGTCACTCCTCGCAGCGGATGGCGGTTGGGAGAGGAACTCGTTTGTTCCTCTTCTACGGTCGCCCTACGTGGGTGTGCGCGTCCAAGCCCTGGTGTCGATCGGCCGATAGGCGACGGCTATCGGACTAGCTCACGAAGACTTCAAGCTGTCGATCAACGCAGTGGCCAGCAGCGGCGCCGGTTCTCGGGCGCTCCGGATCACCGCGACCTTGCCGAGTGGGGGAGCGGGAAGGTCGATGGTCCGCAGCGCAGGCGTCCCATGGTCGCCGACCACCTGGGAGCGTGGCACGATGGACGCCCAGTGCCCGGTCTGGACGAGGGCGAGCAGCGTGCTCACCGAGTCGGTCTCGACGCGCGGTCGCAGGTGGAAGCCGTCCATCGCGGCCGCCTCATCGAGCACGTCACGCCCGCGCATCCCCTTGTGCAGCAGGCACAGTGGCAATTCGCCGACCGCGTCCCAGTCGATGGTCGACGCCTTGTGGTCGATCAGCCCGGGCGGCACCACCAGCATATGGTGCTCTTCGTACAGCGGGGTGAGCAGCACGTCGTCCACATCGACAGCGTCGGTGAACACCAGTCCCACCTCGAACTCGAAGGTGCGCACCTGCTCGACGATCTCGGACGAGGTGAGTCCCGAATGGATGCGCACGTCGACCATGCCGTGTCGGCGGCCGAACCGGTCGACCATCCCTGCCACGCTCGCGGTGGCCGCCGGGATCACCCCGATCCGCAGCTGCCCGCGCAGGCCCGCCCGTATATCGGTGACCTCGCTGCGCATCGCTTCGCGGTCGGCCAGGATGCGCCGCGTCCAGCGCAGCAGTCGCTCGCCTTCAGCGGTCAGTCCCTCGAAGTTCGAGCCCCGTCTCACCAGTGGCACACCGAGCTCGCGTTCCAGTTTGCGCAGCGACTCCGACAGTGCGGGCTGCGACACGTGGCACGCGGCGGCGGCGCGGGCGAAATGCTGCTCACGGGCCAGTGCAGCGAAATACTCCAGTTGGCGGAACAGCATGACCCGTTGTAACACGAAGAAGGAGTAGACCTGAAGCATGGCTTTCAACGAAGACATCATCGCGGAGTTCCGCGAACACCACGGCGTCGTGTCGACGATGGGATTCGGGTCGCACCTGGTGGTTCTGCACACGGTCGGAGCCCGGACCGGACGCGAACTGGAGAACCCGCTCATGGGTTTGCCGTCCGGGGACGGCGGCATCCTGATCGTCGGATCCGCGGGCGGGTCGCCGAAGAACCCCGCTTGGGTCCACAACCTCCGCGCCAACCCCGACGTCACCATCGAACGACGCGGCGACGATGGCATCGTGACCGAACAGGTCCACGCGCGTGAACTCGACGACGACGAGTGGGCGCCGGCCTGGAAGCGGTTCACCGACAGATCGAAGGGCTTCGGTGAGTACACGAAGACCGCGGAGGGCCGTCGTTTCCCGATTTTCGAGTTGCAGACGATCGAATAGGCACATGCCGCGTCGGCTGTCGAGACCCGGACCATAGTTGCTGTGTACGACTGAGAAGCACCGCGCAGGCTGTGGATACGCGGATCCGTTCAAGGCGGATCCGCGTTACGGTGCCGTGTGTCAGCACTGGCGCAGGGGAGGCGTTCATGACGGCGCAGGCACTGGCGACCTTGATCGTCGGCGTGATCGGATTCAGCGGGTGATCGCAGGGCTGTTCCAGCGGACGTACGCGGACCGTCGGCCGAAAGGTGGAGACGGGCAACATGGGCGGCCGACCACCCGGCTCTGTCCGAGGGGCCTGGCACGATGGCGGCATGGAGACGTTCAAGCGCACGCCGCAGCAGTTGTTCAGCCTGCCGCAGCACTTTGTGATCCCGCTTTTCCAACGGAAGTACGTGTGGGACGAAGAGGAACAGTGGGCGCCCCTGTGGAAAGACATCCGGCGGATCGCTGACTTGAAGCTGGCCGAGTCAGCGTCATCGCCACAGCACTTCCTCGGCGCCGTGGTGCTCCAGGCTTATGAGGCGCGCAGCGCGAACGTACAGTCCTGGAACGTAATCGACGGTCAGCAGCGGCTCACCACGCTTCAATTGCTGATGGACGCCACCAGCGCGGTCCTGGCCGAGCGAGGCGCCTCCAAGGCGGCCTTGCAGCTCGATGCGCTCACCCATAACCCATCCGCTTTCGTGTCCGGCGATGAACCGGCGCTGAAACTGCGTCATCTGAATGTCGATCGCGCAGCGTTCGATGAGGTGATGGAAGCGCCGGCGCCCGTCGATTACGCGAATCTGGACCATCAGCGATCGCTCCTTGCCCGCGCACACCAGTACTTCACGGACGCCGTCGGAGAGTGGCTCGGCGCAGGCGACGACTCGGTCCCTCGGGGCGACGTCCTCGCTGAGGTGTTGCAGTCGAACCTGCAGTTGGTCACGATCGAGTTGCTGTCCACAGAGGATTCGCAGGAGATCTTCGAAACCCTGAACGCGCGTGGCACTCCGCTCACCGCTGCCGATATGGTGCGTAACTTCGTCTTCCAGCGCCTTGAAGCGGAAGGGGCCGACACCGCGCACGCTTACGCGCGCGACTGGCCGTTCGATACGCCGTTCTGGTCAAAGGAGGTCAGCGTCGGACGCACCAAGGTTAGCCGCAACTCGCTGTTCCTGAACCAGTGGCTGGTCTCGCGGATCGGTGAGGAGATCAGTCCGCACGCCACGTTCACCCGGTTCAAGTCGTACGTGAACCAGTCCGGAACGGCTATGGGGATGCTGCTGCCGATTCTGAAGGAGCAAGCGGATCTCTACGAGCGATGGACGGCGGCCGCCGCCGATCCGGGCCGCGAATTGAACGCGACCGAAATGGCCGTGTATCGGATGCAGGCGGGCGGAATCGAACTCCTCAAACCGCTGTTGATCTGGCTGCACGAGCCGGGTCGCACGGTTGCGGAGGACGATATCGCTGCTGTGATCCGCGTTGCAGAGAGCTGGGTGTACCGCAGGCAACTGCTCCGTTTGTCGAATTCTGACCTCGGGCGAGTAGTCGCCGACCTGATCGCGAGCGTCCGAGCGGCGCCGACAGCGGAGCTTCCCGAGCGGATCGCCGGCCATCTGAGTCGATTGAACGTAGCCAGCACCTACTGGCCCGGCGACGACGAGATTCGTACTCAGTTGTTCACCGCGCCAGCGTATACGCGATTTCCGCGGCCCCGACTCCGCGGCTTCCTCGAAGCGATCGAGGACAGCTATCGTGCCGAGACGGGTCAGCCGCAGGTCGCACGAACAGGCTTGCCGATCGAGCACGTCTTGCCGCAGCGGTGGCAAGACACCTGGCCGGTGGACGACGAAGCGGCTGCCGCCGAGCGGCAAGCGCACGTCAACCGGCTCGGCAACCTGACGCTGCTCACGACCTCGTTGAACTCCAAGGTGTCGAATGCGGCGTGGGGTACAAAGTGCCGTGCGCTACGCGATCACAACACGATCACGATGACCGGGAGGCTGCTTACCCTGGCCGACGGTGCCGACTGGTCGGAGCGCCTGATCGACGCACGTACAGGCGTCATGATCGACGCTCTGCTTTCGATCTGGCCGGTGCCAGCCGGACACCAAGGCACGGTGGTGGATCGGCACGCGAAGACTGCGGATGGCGTGACGATCGGAGACCTCGTCGTCGCGGGCCTGCTTGCCGTCGGTGCGCGGCTCAAAGGGCGTCGGCCCGGTATTGAGGCCGTCGTTGGAGAAGGAGGCACCATCATGCTCGACGGCAAACGCTTCACCTCTCCGTCGGGTGCATCGCGGCACGTGAGTGACGGGCGACAGGTGAACGGATGGCTGTACTGGTCGCTCGATGACGGCCGGTCCCTCTCGGACGTACGCACTGAACTACGCACGGGTGCGTGAAGCCTTGACTTCGGCCCTCATTCCGGAAACGCAGTTCACCGCGTCGGAAGCGCCGCCCGGGCATCGGCGACGTCGAACATCTGCACGCCGATCAGGGCGAGGTCGGCGAGACGCCCGGGCGTCACCTGCGAGGTCGCATCGGCGACCAGCACAGTGCGGAAGTCGCGCTCGGACGCGTCGAACAGGGTGGCGCGCGGGCAATTCGGGAGATTGCAGCCCGCGACGACGATGGTGGTGACACCGCGTCGGCGAAGTTCGCCGTCGAGCGGTGTGCGGTGGAACGCCGACCACCGCGGCTTGTAGAGCGCGTACTCCTCGAGGCCGAGCCGCTGCAGCCGTCCGGCGCGAAGCGCCGGCCAGTCGAGCTCTGGGGAATCTCGGGGCAACAGTGCGCCGGGGATCCGTGCACCCTCGGTACCAGGTGCGACGACCTCGGCGCCCGCCTCGATGGATGCGCGGCGGATCAGGTCGACGTCGTGCTCGCCGGGCGTGTACGACCGCGCGACATGGAAGATCGGCCTTCGCGCGGCCCGAAACCGTCCCACGAGGCCGGCCATCGCCGGAAGCGATTCCGCGGTGCCCGGGATAGGTGTTGCGCCGTCAACGAAGTCGTTCTGGACGTCGATCATCACCAGAGCGGAATTCGGCCAGTCGGGCGAGAGGTAGTCGTCGGGCATGGCGCCAGTATCCGCCTGCCGGGTGGCCTGTGGACAGCGGACTCACACTGGACCGACCCTGTGGACAGCCCGGCGCGGCTCGGTGCGCGGCGTTCTACGGTGAGTAGATCGTCGGAGGAAGGGGGAAGGCGATGCCGGCGCAGGCGTGGGTGACATTGATCGTCGGGGTGGTCGGCTTCGGCGGGGTTGCGGCGGGACTGTTTCAGCGGACCTATGCGGATCGGCGCGCTGAGTGGTGGCGCCGGGCGGCGTGGGCGGCGGATCACGTGCTGTCACGAGAGGCCGAGGCGATCTCAGTCGGCTTGGAGGTCCTCGAGGTGCTCCAAGACTCCAAGTTGGCGACGAATGCCGATCGTGTCCTGCTCGACCGTTGGGTAGGATCGATGAAGGCCCCGGATGACCCGTGTGGCCTCCGGAACGACGGGACAGTCTGATGGCGGACCCACACGCGCTCTCGGTCGAAGAACGACGGGCCTACGCTCGTGAGATCGAGCGTAAGAAGGCTCGCATCATTGTCATCGGCCGGATCAAGAACGGCCAAGAGGTCGATCCCGAACTGCTCGCGCTTGCGGACTTCTCGCCCGACGAAATGCCGAAGCGTGCCGGACGATTATGGCGCTTCTTCTTCGAGCGCAAGCAGTTCGTCTAATTGCCACCTATTTCCCGGCGGTGAGTGTCGCACCGACGAAGGCGCCATAGGGCAGGTCCGATGTCGAGCAGTCGCCGGCGATCGAGATGGCGCTGACGGTCAGGATCTTCGCGCCCTTGAGATCGATCGTCACCGGAGTCGGGTCGGTGCCCGCGGTCAGCTGAACGCGGTGCACGGTCTTACCGTCGACCACGAAGTCGACCCGCGCCTCGACGCGGGCGGGCGTCGGATCGGCCAGCACGAGGTCGCCGGTCAGGGAGGCGAAGTCGTCGTCCAGGTCGTAGGTCGCGGTGGCTGGTGTGCCGTCGCAGCCGATCCAGATGCCCGTCGCCTCCACCTTCTGGCCGTCGACCTGCTGGTCGACGCGCGTGCCGGTCTGGCCAGCGGCGCTCGCCGCGTCGAGTCGCGCGTACAGGGGCGTGGTGGTGGCCGTCGCGGTGCTGCTGGTCGACGACGACACGCTCACCGCGGAGACGGCGGCGCTGGGCTGAACGGAGGCGACCGCGGACGCCGACGACGTGGCCGCCGGCTCCTGGCCGGAGGTGGTGCACGCCGTTGCGGTGAGCAGTAGCGCCGCGGCGGCGACAACGAGGAGTGACCGGTTCACGAGTATTGAGAATAGCCACCGGGCCGGTGCTCGCGTGCCGGACTACGCGAAGAGGTGCTGGCCCCAGTACTCGCCCGGCTTCAGGCCCGGCGGGACGGCGAAGTGCGCGGACGCGTTCGGGATCAGGTATTCGGTCATCGCGTCCTTACGCGAGATGTCCTGCTGCATCGGGATGAACTGCTTGTGCGAGTCCCGATTGAACGCGATGAAGAACAGCCCGGCGTCGAGATGGCCGAAGCCGTCGGACCCGTCGGTGAAGTTGTAGCCGCGGCGCAGGATCCGGACCCCGCCGCGATTCTGCGGATTGGTGATCGCCACATGGGAGTTCCGCGGAATCATCGGTGCGCTGCCGGTGCTGATCTGGAAGTCGGGGGTGTCGAACTCGTTCTCCTGCCCGAGCGGCGCCCCGGCCCGCTTGGTGCGCCCGATGATGTCCTCCTGCTCCAGCAGGTTCGCGCGGTCCCACGGCTCGATGTCCATCCGGATACGCCGGGTCACCAGGTAGCTGCCGCCGGTCATCCACTGCGCGGCGGGCGGGTTGTCGTCCTCCGACACCCACACCCATTTGCCCAGGTCATCGGTCTCGTCGGACCGGATGTTGTTGGTGCCGTCCTTGAAACCGAACAGATTTCGCGGGGTCTCCTGCGATCGGGTGGTGGCCGACGTGCGGCCGAAACCGAGCTGCGACCAGCGCACGGAGACGATGCCGACACCGATCCGGGCCAGATTGCGGATGGCGTGCACGGCGACCTGCGGGTCGTTGGCGCACGCCTGGATGCAGATGTCGCCGTAGCTGCGCAGCGGCTCGATCTTCTCCGCGGCGAAGGCCGGCAGGTCGGTCAGGCCCGCCGGCTTGCGGGCGGCCAGCCCGAACCGGTCTTTGCGGTCGGGATAGGCGGCACTCGGGCCGAACAGGCCCGGCCCGAAACCGATGGTCAAGGTCAGATGCGCGGGCGAGAGTCCCAGGGCCTCGCCGGTGTCCGACGGCGGAACGTAGTCGCCCAGGCCGGTGGCGCCGTCCGGCGACACTTCCTCGCCGCGCGTCATCCGCTCGGCGGCGACGGTCCACTTCTGCAGCAGATCGACGACGGCGGCGCGGTCGTCGGTGACGACGTCGAACGCCGCGAAATGGAGCCGGTCCTGCGCCTCGGTGACGATCCCGGCCTGGTGGGTGCCGCGGAAGGGGACCACCTGGTCGCCGTGCGGGCCGCTGTCGGTGCGGCCGACCGCCCAGCCGCCGGCGAATCCGGCGGCGGCCAGGCCGGCACCGGCCCCCGCCGCACCGAGGACGGTGCGGCGGGAGACGGTGGACTTCTCCGCTGCGGGCTTCGACCCGGTCTCGGTCGGCGAAGTATCCGCTGCGGGCTTCGCCTCGGCCTCGGCGAGCGCCTCGGCCGGCTCAGTCGGCGGGACGGTCACTTCGGCATGACGACGCCCGGCACCTGCGAGAGCGTCGCCGACAGTGCGTCGATCTTGTCCGAGAGCTCCTTGCGGGTGGCCTCGGGGACCTTGTCGTACGAGATGAAGCCGTCACCCTCGCGCAGGGCGTCGATGGCATTGCGCACGTCCGCGAACTGCGCGGTGATCTTGTCCATCAGCGCGGGGTTCTTGGCCGAGATGATCGGCTGCATCTCCGCGATCAGCGTCTCCGCGCCGTCGACGTTGGCCGCGAAGTCCCACAGGTCGGTGTGGCTGTAGCGATCCTCCTCGCCGCCGACCTTGGTCGCGGCGATCTCGTCGATCAGCGCCTGCGGGCCCTGGACGAACATGCGGGTGTCGAACTCGAAGTCCGGCTTGGTGACCTCGGCCTGCAGGGACTTGACGTCCTTGAGGAGCTGGTTGGCCGCCGCGGTGATGTTCTCCTTGGTGTCGTTCTTCTTGGCATCGTCGGCGTCGGCCGGTGCGATCTGGCCCGGCGCGTCACCGATCTCGTCGGCCTTCGGCGGCCACAGGTAGCGCTCGAGGCGGTGGAAGCCGGTGAACGGCTGCTTGCCGTCCTCGGTGTCGTCCCACCGCATGTCGATCGCCGGATCGAGGTTCTGGAAGCTCTCGGCGACGGGCTCGACGCGCTCGTAGAAGGTGCGGGTGCGGCCGAACTCGGCGCGCGCGGCGTCGAGGTCGCCCGAATTGACGTGATTGACGAGGACCTCGGTCTGGGCCACGAGCGCGTCGACCTGGCCGCGGACGTAGTCGAGGTAGCGGGCCTTGGCCTGCGTGACGTCGGCCGGTGCCTGCGACTTGTCCTTCTTCTCGCCGGTCACGTTGATCTTCTGCCGGATGCCGGTGCCGACCATGCCCGGCTTGCAGGCCACATCGTAGGTGCCCGGCTCGGTGATGTCGACGGTCAGCTTCCCCTTGAGGCCCGGGCCGATGTTCTCGACCTCGCCGAGCACGCGGTTGTTCTTGCCGAAGACGTAGAACTCGGTGATCTTCTTGCCGTTGTTGGTGATGGCGAAGCTCACCTCGCCGGTCTTCGCGTCGGTGGTCGCCAGCTCGCACTTGTCGTCGGTCGACGTGACGGCGATGGCGTCGCCGCCGGACTTGGACTCGCACGCCGTCAGTACCAGTGGCGTGGCGACGGCGAGCCCGACCAGGGCGGGGATGCGCAGGGACTTAGACAGTGGCGCCATCGGCGACTTCCTTTCGGGAGGGCGTCCTGCCACGCAGCAGGAACAGGGGGGTGACGATCGCGACGTAGAGGATCCAGGCGATGACCTGCAACCACGACGGGTTGGGAGAGAAGTTGAAGATGCCGGAGAGGATCACGCCGTACCAGGAACTGGCGTCGTAGGTCGCGCTGATGTCATAGGCGACGGCGCCGTGCCCCGGCAGCCAGCCGTACACCTGCAGCGCATGCACCCCGTACGACAGGATGCCGGCGGCGACGATCACCAGGAACAGTCCGGTGTAGGTGAAGAACTTGCTGAAGTTGATGCTGATCGCGCCGTAGTAGAGGAGCGCGGTCAGCAGTGCGGCGATCAGGATGCCGAGCAGCAGCCCCATCAGCGGCCACAGTCCGCCGGAGACGCTCTCGGCGTAGCCGACCATCAGCAGCGCGGTCTCGAAGCCCTCGCGCCCGACGGCAAGGAAAGCCAGACCGAACACCGCGATGCCGCCGATCTCCAGTGCCGAACTCAGGCCCGACTTCAGATCACCGGAGATGTGCGCCGATGCTTTACGCATCCACAGCAGCATCGACGTCACGATCACCACGGCGACCAGGGAGGCGATGCCCGCGATCAATTCGGCGGTGAGACTGGAGATGGTCGACGTCCCGAACTGGATGATCAGGAAGGTGCCGATGGTCATCGTGAGGGCGGCGGCGACGCCGGCCCAGATCCACTTGAGGGCATCGCGCCGATCGGACTTGGCGGCGAAGGCGATCAGCACCATCACGACGATTCCGGCTTCCAGTCCCTCACGGACGCCGATCAGGCCGCTGCCGAACATCTGCGTCACGACCGAGGGCGTGCCCTCTGCGAGGATGGTCATACTGTTCTCTCGTCGTTCGGTGGCCTCTTGCCTTAGCCAGTCCTAATTTTGGACAGGCTTACAATAGCGCGCGCTCAGCCCGGGTGAACAATGCGAAGCTTGGGAAACGCTGAAGACGGGCCGTTGGTCCCGGCCTCGGTCGCACGTGTGAGCGCGCAGGTGAGTGCTGTCCCGTCACTTCCGGGAACTCTTGCACGACTTGCGTCGTTACCCCCTTGGTATGGCAGTCTTCCCCGTCGGGGCGGAGCCGTGTCCGCCGCACCGAGAGGAGAGCCGCCGATGCCGGTACGCACGACGCTGCGCCGACGTCTGGCGGCTCCGCTGATGCTGGGCGCGGTCGCGTTGACCAGCACCGCGTGTATCTCGATGCCGTGGAGCAAGCCCGACATCCCCGAGGGCATTCCCCCGGGCGGCGGTGTGCAGCAGCCGTACATCGACATTCAGGCGCCGGGCCGGACCGCGGACAAGATGCACGAGTGGGCGGTCCCGATCGCCGACGCCACCGGCATCCCGGTGACCTCGCTCGAGGCCTACGGCAACGCCGCGGAGATCCAGCGTCAGCAGCACCCCGAGTGCGGCATCACCTGGACCACCATCGCCGGCATCGCCGGGGTGGAGAGCAAGCACGGCACCCACCGGGGTTCCACCGTCGCCCCCAACGGCGACGTCCGGCCCAAGATCCGCGGCATGGTGCTCGACGGCACCAACGGGAACTGGGAGATCAAGGACACCGATCACGGCAAGCTCGACGGCGACGCCAAGTACGACCGCGCGATGGGCCCGTTCCAGTTCATCCCGGAGACCTGGCAGCGTTTCGGCGTCGACGCCAACGGCGACGGCAAGGCCGACCCGGACAACATCGACGATGCCGCGCTGTCCGCGGCGCGCTATCTCTGCGTCTCCTCAGGTGGCGACATGACCACCGCCAAGGGCTGGGAGAAGGCGATTCTCACCTACAACAACTCGATGAACTACGTGATCCGGGTGCGCAACTACGCCAATGCGTACTCCGTCAACGTCCGTTACTGACCTCCATTAGGCTGAGGCCGTACCCGTCGGCGAATTCTTCGGCGCCGACATCCAACCCGGCGAATGGGGCGAGCAGTGGCAATCATCGAGCAGGTAGGCGCGCGGGAGATCCTGGACTCGCGCGGTAACCCGACCGTCGAGGTCGAGGTTCTTCTGGAAGACGGCACGTTCGCGCGCGCGGCGGTCCCGTCGGGCGCGTCGACCGGTGAGCACGAGGCCGTCGAGCTGCGGGACGGCGGCGAGCGCTACGGCGGCAAGGGCGTCACCAAGGCCGTGGAGGGCGTGCTCGACCAGATCGCCCCCGAGGTGATCGGCATCGACGCCGACGACCAGCGCATCCTGGATCAGACCCTGGTGGATCTGGACGGCACCCCGGACAAGGGCCGGCTGGGCGCGAACGCCACGCTCGGCGTCTCGCTGGCCGTCGCCCGGGCCGCCGCCGAGTCGGCCGGCCTGCCCCTGTTCCGTTACGTCGGCGGCCCGAACGCCCACATCCTGCCGGTTCCGATGATGAACATCATCAACGGCGGCGAGCACGCCGACAACGGCATCGACTTCCAGGAATTCATGATCGCGCCGATCGGTGCGCCGACCTTCAAGGAGTCGCTGCGCTGGGGTGCCGAGGTGTACCACTCGCTCAAGTCGGTGCTGCACGCGCAGGGCCTGAGCACCGCGCTCGGCGACGAGGGCGGCTTCGCCCCCGACCTGCCGGGCACCGACGCCGCCATCGAGGTGATCGCCAAGGCGGTCGAGAAGGCCGGCTTCACCTTCGGCAGCGACATCGCCATCGCGCTCGACTCGGCGTCGACCGAGTTCTTCTCGAACGGCAAGTACACCCTCGAAGGCAAGCAGCTCGACGCCGCGCAGATGGTGTCGGTGTACGAGAAGCTGGTCGCCGACTTCCCGATCGTCTCGATCGAAGACGGCCTCGCCGAGGACGACTGGGACGGCTGGGCCGCGCTGACCGAGGCCATCGGCGACAAGGTGCAGCTGGTCGGCGACGACCTGTTCGTCACCAACCCCGAGCGACTCGAGGAGGGCATCGCCAAGGGCATCGCGAACGCCCTGCTGGTCAAGGTGAACCAGATCGGCACCCTCACCGAAACGCTCGACGCCGTCGCGCTGGCCCACAACAGCGGCTACAAGACGATGATGAGCCACCGCTCGGGCGAGACCGAGGACACCACCATCGCCGACCTGGCCGTCGCGTGCAGCTGCGGTCAGATCAAGACCGGCGCCCCGGCCCGCAGCGAGCGCGTCGCCAAGTACAACCAGCTCCTGCGCATCGAGGAGGGACTGGGCGACGCCGCGCGCTACGCCGGTGACCTGGCGTTCCCGCGTTTCAACGTGTGAGCGTGATTAGCTAGACGCATGGTGACGAACGAGTCCGGGTACCCCGAAGGCGAGAATGAGACCCCTCATTCGGCCTCGAGTGCCCGGGCTCGCTCGGCCGTTTCCACGCTGTGGCAGCGCGTCGCATCGGTCAATTCCACGCGGGCCTTCGCGCTGACGGTGGTCGTGATCCTGGTGGCACTGACGCTGGTCGTGCCCATCCGCACGTACCTCTCGCAGCGTTCGGAGATGAGCCGCTTGCAGGCGCAGAACGTCGAGCTCTCCAAGGAGATCGCCGACTACCAGCGCAAGGTGACCGAGCAGAACGATCCGGCCTGGATCGAGGCGCAGGCCCGCGAACGACTGCAATACGCGATGCCGGGGGAGAAGACCGTCGTGCTGACCTACCCGTCGCGGGAGAAGCAGAAGGCCGAAGAGAAGAAGGCGCGCGAATACGCCGCCAACCCCTGGTACCAGAATCTGTGGGACTCGCTGTCCACACCGCCGGAGGACAAGTGACCGTTCCCCAGTCTCAGCTCGACGTCATCGCCGCCCAACTGGGCCGGGAGCCGCGGGGGGTGCTGGAGGTCAGCTACCTCACGCCCGACGGCCAGCCCGCCGTGGTGAAGACCGCTCCGCGCCTGCCCGACGGCACGCCCTTCCCGACGCTCTTCTACCTGACCGACCCGCGGCTGACCGGGGCGTGCAGCCGCCTCGAATCCGGTGGCGTGATGCGGGAGATGTCCGAGCGCCTGACCGACGACGCCGAACTCGCCGCCGCGTACCGCGCCGCGTACGAGAGCTACCTCGCCGAACGTGACGCCATCGAATCGCTCGGCACCGACTTCGCCGGCGGCGGCATGCCGGACCGGGTCAAGTGCCTGCATGTGCTGGTGGCTCATTCCCTGGCGAAGGGGCCCGGGGTCAACCCGCTCGGCGACGAGGCCGTCGCTCTCCTCGCCGACGAGGAGGGCCTGCGCGGCACGGCGGTGCCCGCCGACTGGCCGGTGCGGGCCGCGCGATGACGCGTGTCGGGGCCGTCGACTGCGGTACCAACTCGATCCGGCTGCTGATCGCCGACGACGCCGGGGACGGCGCGCTCACCGACGTGGTGCGCGACATGGTGATCGTGCGGCTCGGCGAGGGCGTGGACGAGACCGGCCGGTTCACCACCGAGGCGATCGGCCGCACCCGCGACGCGCTCGACGGCTACGTCGAGGCGATGCGCACCCACGGCGTGACGCGAGTGCGGATGGTCGCGACGTCGGCCACCCGTGACGCGAGCAACCGGGACGACTTCTTCACGATGACCGCGGAACTGCTCGGCCGGGTCGCACCGGGTGCGGTCGCCGAGGTGATCTCCGGTGACGAGGAGGCGGCGCTCTCGTTCCGCGGTGCCGTCGGGGACGTTTCGACAAGCTCAACGGGCGAGGGGACAAGCTCGTCGGGCGAGGGCACAAGCTCGACGCGCGAGGGGAGCGGGCCGTTCGTGGTCACCGACCTCGGCGGCGGCAGCACCGAGATCGTCATGGACTCCGCGGCCTACTCGTCGAACATTGGCTGCGTCCGGCTCACCGAGCACTGCCTGCACTCCGATCCGCCCACCCCGGCGGAGGTCGACGCCGCCGAGGCCTTCGTCGCCGAGCGCCTGGCCTCCGCGTTCGCCGCGGTGCCGCTGGAGAAGGCCCGCACCTGGGTCGGGGTGGCCGGCACCCTCACCACGCTCGCCGCGCTGAACCTCGGTCTGGAGCACTACGACTCCGAGAAGATCCACCTGTCGCGCCACCCGATCGCGTCGATCGAACGGATCTGCCGGGAACTGGTCGCCATGCCGCGCGCCGAGCGGGCGGCCCTGGGCCCCATGCATCCCGGCCGCGTCGACGTGATCGGCGGCGGCGCCCTGGTGACGCTGGCGCTGGCCCGGGAGTTCTCCCGCCGCGCGGGGATCGACGAGCTCGTGGTCTCCGAGCACGACATCCTCGACGGCATCGCCCTCGGCCTGCTCGACTGAACGGGCCCCGGGCGGATGCGGATTCTCCTGGCCGACGACGATGAGAAGATCGCCGAGGCGGTGCGCCGGATCCTGGTGGCCGAGGGCTGGGTGGTCGACGTGGTCGGCAACGGCGCGGATGCCGTCGACCGCGCGTGCCGCCGCACCTACGACGTCCTGATCGTGGACATCATGATGCCGGTGCGCAACGGGTACGAGGTGCTTCGCGACATCCGGCAGGCGCAGGTGTGGACCCCGGTGCTGATGCTGACCGCCAAGACCGGCGAGTACGACCAGGCCGATGCGTTCGATCTCGGGGCCGACGACTACCTGACCAAGCCCTTCTCCTTCGTGGTGCTGCTGGCGCGGCTGCGCGCGCTGGGCCGCCGGTCCGCCGTCGTGCGCCCGGCGGTGCTGACCGCGGGGGACCTGTCGCTCGACCCGGCCGCGCACATCGTCCGGCGCGGGGAGACCGAAATCGACCTGACGCCGAGGGAGTTCGCGGTGCTGGAGTACCTGATGCGCCACAAGGGCGAGGCGCTCGCCCGGGCGCGGATCGTCGGCGCCGTCTGGGATTCCAGCTTCTCCGGATCGGACAAGATCGTCGAGGTCTACGTCAGCTACCTGCGGCAGCGCATCGACCTGCCGTTCGGGCGGCGGACCATCGAGACGGTCCGCGGCGTCGGCTACCGCCTCGCCGCCGACGGTGGCGCCTCCGCCTGAGCCGCGGCCAGCGGCAGCGTGAGGTCGATCCGCGTGCCGGACTCGCTGGGGACCACCGCGACGTGGCCACCGTGCGCACCGGCGATCTCCGCGACGATCGCCAGACCGAGGCCGGTTCCCCCGGCCCGTCGCTCGCGAGCCGCGTCCAGCCGCACGAACCGGCCGAAGATCCGGGCGCGGTCGGCGTCGGGGATTCCGGGGCCGTCGTCGATCACCGAGACGACGACGGTCCGGGCGCCGTCGTCGACGCGCATGAGAAGGGCGACGCGGTCCTCGGCGTGCTGCATCGCGTTGTCGGTGAGATTACACAGTGCGCGGCCGAGCTGCGCCGCGTCGCCGCGCACCCGCGCGGCGACGATGTCGACCTCGAGATCGAGCGCGCTGACGTGCCGCAGGCGCTCGACCTCGGTGAGGACCAGATCGTCCAGATCGAGGAGGATGTCGCGGCGAGCGACACCGCGCTCGTCCGCACGGGCCAGGAACAGCAGGTCGGCGATCAGTTGTTTGAGCCGCAGGGCCTCGGGGAGCACGACGGTGTGGACGGTCGCGGCGTCGACACCCCGGTCCCCGGCTGCCGCGGGTTCGACGATCCCCAGGATCGACGTCAGCGGGCTGTTGAGTTCGTGTGAGGCGTCGTTGACGAACTGGGACTGGCGCTGCCGGGAGGCTTCGAGGCGGGCGAGCATCTCGTTCATCGTCCGGGCGAGGGAGTCGATCTCGTCGCCGGTGCCGGGGACGGGCAGCCGGTGCGACAGGTCGCCGCCGGTGATCTCCGCGGCATGCGACCGGAGGTCTTCGACCGGCCGGAGGGTCCGTCCGACCAGGTGGTAGGTGAGCCAGCCGACCCCGGCCACGATGAGCGGGAACGCGAAGCAGCAGAGGGCGACCACCGTGATGACGGTCCGCTCGATCCGGTGCCCGGCGAAGGCGACGATCACCGTGTAGTCGCCGCCGGCCGGGCTGCGCGCGCCGGCGATGGTCGCCCGGTAGTCGCTGCCGAAATCGGCTTCGAGATGCCCGCGCCGTTCGACCACCCCGGGCCGCACCGGAAAGGCGAGGGCCACATGGAATTCGGTGGCCGAGCTGCGGACCACCCGGCTGCTGGAGTCGATGATCTGGACGATGTCGATGTCGTCGTCGGGCCGCATCATCGCGGTGGTGACGGCGGGCATACCGCCGGCTTCCAGCGCGCCGGTGAGCTGCTCGGCGCGGGCCAGCCCGGCGCTGGTCGCGGACTCGGTGAGGATGTGATTGAGCGCCAGCGACAGACCTGCGCCCGCGATGCCGAGCGCCACCGCGACCAGCAGGGTGGCGATCAGCGTCAGCCGGAACCTCATCGGCCGGCCATCACGTCCAGACGTACCACGTGAGCCAGGCTAGTCGGCAGGTCGATCCGGGACAGCCCGCGGAGCTCGTAGCCGCCGTCGGTGACGGTCACCCGGACCTGCGCGCCGGGGACGATCCCGGCCGAGACCAGCTGGGCGACGAGGGCCTCGTCGTCCTGGGCGTCCTCGGAGATCCATCGGACGGCCACCGGGAGGGTCGCGCCGGGCGGCCCGAGCTGAGCGAGCGACGCGGGTTCGGGCCCGGGATCGGCTGGACACACGCCGAGTTCATCGAGCGCCGGAATCGGATTGCCCCACGGGGAGAGATACGGCGCGTCGAGCTGGTCGACGATGGCCCGTTCGGTCGCGGTGGCGAGGGCGTTCGACCACGTGACGGCCTCATGGTGCGCGAGCGCCGCGGGCACCTTCAGGACGTCGGTCAGCAACCGCTCGGTGAGACGGTGCCGCCGGACCAGGGCGGCGGCGACCCGATCGCCGTCCTCGGTCAATTCGAGGTACTGCTCGTCGCGCAGGCGGACCAGCCCGGCGTCGACCATCCGGCCCACGGTCTGCGTCACCGTCGGTCCCGCCAGTCCGAGGCGATCACGAATCCGCGCGCGCCGCACCGGGATCCGGTCTTCGCGGAGGTTGTAGATGGTCCGTAGGGCAGCGCCTACCGACGGAGACACGTCGGACACCGGCTCGACTTTACGGACCCAGCGACATCGGACATAGCGGGCTTAAGCGGTCGTTAAGGTTCCGGTGACCGGCCGCGGCGGCTACCGGGCGAGGTCGATGCGCACCATGTGGGCGTTCTTGACCGGGAGGTCGTAGCGGCTGAGGCCGCGCAGCTCGTACGACTCGTCGCCGACCCGGACGGTGACCGCCGCCCCCGGCACGATGCCCGCCGTCACCAGCGCCGCCGCGATCTCGGGGTCGTCCTGGGCGTCCTCGGAGACGAAGCGGACGACGGCGTCGACCGTGGTGCCGGGCGGTCCCAGCTGATAGAGGAGGTCCGGCTCGATGAAGTCCGGCACGGGTCCGCCGATGAGCTCCAGACCGGGGATCGGATTGCCCCACGGCGATGCCACCGGGCCGCCGAGCGCCGCGAAGACGGCACGTTCGGTCTCCTCGCTGATGGTCGACGCCCAGCGGGTGGCCTCGGCGTGCGCGTGCTGGGCCGGGAGCGACAGCATCCCGGTGAGCAGCAGCTCGACGAGGCGGTGACGACGCACCCCGACGATCGCGGCGTGCAGGCCCTGCTCGGTGAGCGAGAGATACTGTTCGTGGCGGATCTCGATCAGCCCGGCGTCGAGCATGCGCGAGACGGCCTGCGTGACAGTGGGTCCGGACAGATGCAGGCGCTCCTTGATGCGGGCGCGGCGCACCGGGATGTGATCCTCGGACAGGTTGTAGATCGTGCGGAGGAACGCGCTCGTCGTCGGCGAGACGTCGGTCATGGCTGTGCTGGATCCCCCGAATCGGTTGTCTGGTGATCACCATAGCGCGGTTCGATTCATTCACCCAGACGCATGGCCGAAGGGCGGCTCAGTGATTTCACAGCGCCGGGCGGCCATGCTGAAAGGATGCGTATTCTTCTCGTCGACGACGACCGGAACGTGGCCGAGACCGTCCGCCGGATGATCGTGGCCCAGGGCTGGGTGGTCGATGTGGTGCACGACGGCGCCGCCGGATTCGACAAGGCGCTGACCGGCTCGTTCGACGTGATCGTCCTGGACATCATGATGCCCGGCCGCAACGGCTACGAGGTGGTGCGTGATCTGCGGGCGGCGCGGGTCTGGACTCCGGTGCTGATGCTGACGGCGAAGGACGGTGAGTACGACCAGGCGGATGCGTTCGATCTGGGCGCCGACGACTACCTGACCAAGCCGTTCTCGTTCGTGGTGCTGACCGCGCGACTGCGGGCGCTGGCGCGCCGCAACGCCGTCGAGCGTCCCGCGGTGCTGACCGCAGGCGACCTGGAACTCGATCCGGCCGCGCACACCGCCGCGCGCGGCGGTGTGCCGCTGACCCTGACACCCCGCGAATTCGCGCTGCTCGCTTTCCTGCTGCGGCACAAGGGGACCGCGGTGTCGAAGACGGAGATCATCGACTCGGTGTGGGATGTGAACTACGAGGGCGAAGAGAACATCGTCGAGGTGTACATCAGCTACCTCCGCCGCCGGATCGACACGCCGTTCGGCCGCAAGGCCATCGAGACGGTGCGGGGTGTCGGCTACCGGCTGGCCGCCGACGGGGGATGACCGCCGTCACGCGCGGACGCTGGTGATCAGCGTGTCGAGCATCTTCGGATAACCGGTGTGGTGCGGTTTGAGAAGCGACAGGTGCGTCGCGCCCGGCACCTCCACGACGCGGAGCCGGTGACCCGGGCACCGTGCGGTCGCCGCCCGGTACGCCTGTAGAACGGCGGGCGGCACCACCCTGTCCCGGGTGCCCTGGATCGCGACGATCGGCACGGTCGGGCACTGCTCGGCGGGATCGGTGTACCGGTAGCGTGCCGGGACCTGAGCCGGTGTGCCGCCGAGGAATCCGAGGACGCTGCGGTCGCCGCGCCCGGCCGCGTACGCCATCGCGAGTGGGCCGGAGATGGAGACGACGCCGGCCGGTGGGTCGGGCAGATGCCCGGACACCCACACCGCCAGCTGACCGCCCGCGCTGTGGCCGGCGAGGTAGGTGACCGGACTGATCTGCGGGAACCGCTGGTGCAGCGTCTCGCCGTACCGGGCGGCGGCGAGCGCATCCGTCAGCGTCGTCGGCCTTCCGCCGCCGGAGCCGGTGCGCCGGTACTCGACGTTGTAGACGGCGAAGCCCTTCGCGGCGATGTGCTGGGCGAGAGATGCGGTCGCGTGGTAGCCGATCCGGTCGTGCCAGCCGCCACCGTGGAAGAAGACGATGAGTGGCCGCGGGCCCGTGCGCGCGGGCGGGAGGTAGAGGTCGCCGACGTTCTGCGCCGGATCGGGGTCGGTGACCGGGTAGGCCAGCGTGAGGGCGGGCGGTCCGGCCGGCGCCGCGGACGGGTGGGGCGGGTGATGGCGCGGTGCCGCGGAGCAACCGGTGAGTGCGATCAAGAGGATCAGCAGCAGGGGCAGGGCGCGGCGCATGAACACCAGAATCCTCTGCGGCGCTGAGGATCTGCTGAGCCGCGGGAAGAATTGCCCAGTTCAGGCCGGTTTAAGGAGGTTTCAGCGTCGGCACAGCGCGGGCGCGCCCCGGTCGCCCGGCCGGGCCCTGCAATGGTGGTCGGGGTCGAGCGGGTCGTGCATGCCCCGGCGGACGGCCACCCCGGGTAGTCAGGCGGCCAGGTGCCGTGCGAGGCGGATGTCGACGCCGGAATCGGTGGGCGCTCCGGAGTCGGTGGTGTCGCCGAGGCGGTGGTTCACGGTCGGTGGTGGGGAGCGGTCTTCGGCCGGGGTGTCTGGGCCGGTGCGGAGTTTGTCGGGGTGGAACAGGGGGTTGATGATCCACGGCCCGGCGCGTCCGGCGGGCCGCCAGCCGACGCGGCCTTTGTCGGGGCCGTCGGTGAGGACGGTCGATTCCCAGGTTCCGGGTTGTTTGCCGTTCCACCGGTTGTGTGTCCCGCAGGCCCCGCCGAGGTGATCGGCGTCGGTGGGACCGCCGTCCTGCCAGTCGGGCATGTGGTGCATCTCGCACTGGGTGAACGGGCGGGTACAGCCCGGCGCGGTACAGCCGCGGTCGCGGGCGAACACCGCCAAGCGTTGCGCGCGCGACGCGAGGCGGTGGGCGCGGCCGAGGTAGAGGGGCTGCCCGGTGGCCTTCGAAAAGACCGCGAGGTAGGGGACGGCGTCGGCGGCGATCGTCACCAGATCCGACACCGGGATGCGGGTGCCGGTGGTGGTCCAGGCGATCCCGGCGTGCCGGGCGAGGTCCTCATCGGTGACGGTGACCACGATCTGATTGCGCAGACTGTCGGGCTTGGCGAAGGAGAACTGGGCGTTGGCCCACGCCAACAGTGCCAGCAACGCGTCATGCTGGCGGCGCCCCAACAACCGGGTATCACGCTCGGCAGCGGCGGCCAGAACGGCCGGGTCCAGGCCGGGCTGATCGGCCGCACCGTGCGGGGAGTCGGGATCGTTCGGGTTGTTCATGCCGGGAGCGGCCCACTGGACGAACACGACCTCGAACTCCGCCCGCAACTGCGGCGTCATCCGGGCCTGCACCGCCGACATCAACTGCCGGTCCTGCGCCGACAGCCGGAACTTCGCTTGCCGCTGGCGGTCTTTGTCGTCGGCGAGGGTGCCATCGGGATCGAGATGGGCCAGAATCCGGTTGCCGACCATCGTCAGCCCGGCCGGATTGAGCCGCCGGGCGGCGTCGGCGAGCATGGCCTCAGCCTTCACCCGTGCCTCCGGATCGACCGAGGTGGGGATTTTGTCCATCACTTCCTCGATCACCCACACATGCGTCTCACCGATCGCCCCGTCAGCCACCGCGGCCGCGGTCACCGGGAACTTCGAATCCAGACGCTCGCCGGTCATCGCCGTGAACCGGCCGATCGAGGCCGCCACCACCCGGCGCCGCCGGGACTCGCCCTCCCCGATACGCAGGCCCTGCGTCAGCAACTGGTGCACGGTGCTGTATCCGGCCCGCCGGCAGGCACCGCGGTCGGAGATCTCCACGAACACGGCTGCGTCGACCCCGACACCTTTCCGGCGCGCCTGCTCCCGCGACTCCAACAGATCCAGCAACCCATCCTCGGACAGCGCAGCCAGCGGCGCCTCGGCCAGGGATTCTTCGGCGGCATCGATCACCGCGACCAACTCGGCGGGAGACAGACCGGCCACACGACCGCGGGCGTCGAACACGTCATCGTCACTCATCACGGACCCCCTTTGCCGGCCGACGGTAGATGGTTCTTCCCCTACCCCCAGAATACGCACACCGTGATATGTAGGCAATAGTTGGATAGAACTTACTTTCGAGTAGATCGCGTGGGGCTATCCCGCGCGGCCGAGGCCTGATCAGCGAGTCCGGAAACCCGGGAGATCATCCGTCGAGGGGAGGGTGAAACCGACGGCCGCGCCGCCGCTGTCCGAATCGGCCACGATCATCCGGCCGCCGTGCGCGTGGACGATCTCGGTGACGATCGCCAGTCCGAGGCCGGAGCCGCCGGTGGTGCGGCCGCGCGCATCGTCGAGCCGGACGAACCGCTCGGTGACGCGGGCCTTATCGCCGTCCGGGATTCCCGGACCGTCGTCGGACACCAGGAGGGTGACGCCGGCGTCGTCGACGCTCATCCGCAGCGACACCGCGCCCGCCGCGTAGCGCACCGCGTTGTCGGCCAGATTGCGCAGCGCGCGGACGATCTTGTCGCGGTCGGCGTCGATCCGGACCGGCACGATCCGGGCCTCGACCCGCAGGCCGGTCATCGCCCGCAGGCGGGTGACCTCGGCGGCCGCGACGTCGTCCAGGTCCACCTCGCCGGTCGCCAGGGGTACGCCGCTCTCATCGGACTGGGCGAGGAACAGCAGGTCGGCCACCATCTGCTGCAGCCGCAGCGCATCGGGAAGCATCACGGTGCCCGCGGTTTCGGCATCGATCGGTTCCCCGGTGGCGCGGGCCAGATCGAGCAGGCCCACCAGCGTCGTGAGCGGGCTGTTCAGCTCGTGGGAGGCGTCGCCCACGAAACGCAGCTGTTCCCGCCGGGATCGCTCGATGCGGGCGAGCATGCGGTTCATCGTGGCGGCCAGACCGGCGATCTCATCGCCGGTATCCGGCACCGGCACGCGCCGGCTCAGGTCGCCGCCGGTGATCTCGTCGACCTGCGACGCGATGTCGTCGACGGGCCGCAGCGCCCGCCCGACGAGGAGATAGGTGAGGACCGCCATGCCGATCACGATCAGCGGGAACA
Organism: Gordonia sp. PP30; assembly: GCF_023100845.1. NCBI lineage: Bacteria > Bacillati > Actinomycetota > Actinomycetes > Mycobacteriales > Gordoniaceae > Gordonia > Gordonia sp. PP30. The sequence goes on from NZ_CP095864.1 coordinate 1,132,908, forward strand.
GGATGCAGCACAGCACCCCGACGATCACGACCAGTCGGTTCAGCGGTTCCTCGGCGGTGCCGACGGCGACGGTGAGGTCGCCCTCCCCGGTGCGGATGCCGAGTGCGCTGCCCCGGTAGTCGGTGTCGCCGGCGGCGTGGCCGTCGTCGATCGTGATCCGTGTGCCCGGGGCGAGGGGCCTGCTCAGCGGGGTGGAGTACCGCGGATCGGTCGCGAGGAGGACCCGCCCGGAGTCGTCGATCACCTGGACCACGTCCACATCACCCGCGGCGACGAAGAGCGCGCGGTCGAGGTCGGCGGGCCGGTCGGTCGCCAGCGCCGTCTCGATCTGATGGGCGCGCGCCAGCGTGGCGGCGTCGGCGTTCCGGATCAGGATATGTTTCAGGGCCAGGACCATGACGACCGCGGCGAACAGCAGAGCGAGCGTCACCAGTCCGGTCGCAAGGAGTGTGGTGCGGACCCGGACCGACCGCGCCCGGTCAGGCAGCCAGCGGAGCATCGGCCCTGGCGCCTTCGTCGTCGATCCGGTCGACGCGGCTGATCGAGAGATAGGCGACCAGCACGACGATCACGGCGAGGAACACGACGTTCACCAGGGTCGAGCTGAGACCCAGACCGCCGGCGCTGGCCGGCTGGATCAGCAGGTCGCCGGCCGACGCGCCCAGCGGGCGGGTGACGATGTACCCGGCCCAGAACGCGGGCACCGCGCCGAGGCCCAGACCGCGATGCGCGGCGAAGATCAGGGCGATCACCACGGCGAAGATCGCCAGCGACCAGCCGTAGCCGACGCTGAGCTTCTCGGCGATCAGATCGCCGGCCGCGGTGCCCAGCGCGAAGGTCACCAGCACCGTCAGCCAGTAGAAGGCCTCGCGGCGGCGCGTCCGGATCGAGTGGATCGACAGGGTGCCCTCGACGCGGTACCAGACGACCAGCACCACCGCGAGCGCGATCGCGAAGACCGTCGTCGACGCGGGGAGCGGGACGCCCGCGACATCGGTCAGATTGTCGGTGATCAGGGTGCCGGTGACGCTGATCAGCAGCACCGCGGCCCAGTACACGGCCGGAACGTATCGGTTCAGCCGGAACTGGGCGGTCAGGACTGCGGCTAGAAGCACCACCGTGATGAGCGTAGTCCACCGCAGGCCGAAGCCCAGGTTCATGTTGAGGTAATCCGCGGCCGTCTCGCCGACCGTGGTCGAGAGGATCTTGATGATCCAGAAGTAGAGCGTGACCTCGGGCACCTTGCTCAGGAGCACGGTGGTGAAGGCGGATCTCGCGTGTGTCATCGGTGTTCCTTCAGAGCGAGGCGGGGGCCCAGACGGGCGAGGAGGAGATCGACCACTGGCGGGACGAGGAGTCCGGCCGAGAGGCCGAGGAGGGCGGCGCCGGTCACGTCGGTGAACCAGTGCATGCCGAGGTACAGGCGGGTCCACGCGCAGATCGCGACGACGGCGGCGCCGAGCACGCCGGCGATGATCGCCCGATGGCGCGGCCAGGTGCTCACCACCACCACAAGGAGCGCCACGACCAGCGCGGACGTGCCGGTCACGTGGCCCGACGGGTACGAGTAGGTGGCCTCGGGGGACCCGACCTGCAGGTACTCCGGCGGCCGGGGGCGTGCGGTGGCCAGCTTCAGTACGCCCGCGACGCCGGCGGCGATCGCGACACTGGCGCCGACCGGCAGCGCCCGCCGCAATGATCGGTCACGCAGCAGCAGGACCACCGCGATCACCCCGGCCGCGACGGTGGTCGCGACCGGGCTGAAGAGATAGCTCAGATCGTCGACGCAGGTCGTCAGAGCCGGGTTCCGGGTGGACGCGAGCCCGTGCAACACCGAGGTGTCGATGCCCAGCGGCCCGGGATGCGCCGCGAAGAGGCCGGCGCCGAGCACGGCGAGCGCGAAGAAGACGATGCCGAGCTGCTGCCGGCCACGTACCGATTCCATGCGTCCACGGTGCGGATCCGGTGCTGAGTAAACGCTGAGGGTGTCAGGCTCCGGCCCGGTGCCGGGCCTCCTGCCGGGGCCAGAGTCGGGCGAGTGCCTGATCGACGAGCGGTGGTACCACCAGCGCGCTGCCGGCGCCCACCAGTAGTGCCCCGAGCACGTCGGTCGGCCAGTGCATACCGAGGTAGACGCGGGTCCACATGCACGACGCGATGAGCGCGACTCCGGCGATGTACGAGACGACGGCCCAGCCGCGCGGGAACGACGGCACGACCACCACCAGCAGCGCCACGACCAGCGCCGAGAGGCCGCACACGTGCCCGGAGACGTACGACGCGGACGAGTCGGGCGTACCGATCCGCAGCGACAGCGGCGGCCGCGGCCGGTCGACGCCGAGCTTGAGGACCTCGGCGACAGCGAAAGCGGCCACCTCCGCCGCCACGACCGGGAGGGCGCGGCGCGGTGAGCGGTCGTGGACGGCCAGGGCGACGCCGATCAGCAGCGCCGCCGCCAGCATCCAGCTCGGACCGAACACCGTGGTCAGGGCCTTCGCCACGCGGTCGAGGCCGGGCGTGCGGCCGTCGATCAGCCAGTGCGCGATGGACGAATCGACACCCAGCGGACCCGGGTGGACGGCGAACACCACTCCGCCGATCACGGCCAGGGCGAGCAGCACGAGGCCCGCGGTCATCCGGGTGTTGCGAGACGAGGTCATCCGGACATCGTCGCGCATCCATGCTGAGGAGACGCTGGGTGAACGGCGGGGGTCCGCGACGCGGACGTCGGGCGCCGACGCCGGGTCAGGCGCCGACGCGGTTGCAGGCCTCGCAGACGGTGTCCGGGATCACCCCGGCGCGTTGCAGGTAGCCGAAGACCACGCAGCCCAGGCAGAAACCGAAAGCGCACTCGGCGAAGGCCGCGGCGATCAGCACACCCGTGACGATCTGCGCGGCGAGACCGAAGCCGGTGGCCGAGAGGATCAGGGCGGTGCCGGAGAACACCAGGCCCACGGTCTGCGCGAAGCGCTTAGGCGGGCCGGGCACCAGCTTGGTCTTCTTCACGATGGTCGGCACGATCACGTGCACGGCCAGTCGCCCGAAGGGGGAGTAGCGCGGGCCACCGGCGACGCGCAGCGCGAATCCGGCGGTCAGCACCGCGTACAGCCACCACTGGTTCACCACGATGGCGGCGATGGCCAGCAGGATCACCAGGCCCGCGGTGGACCGGGCGGCGTAGTCGTTGACCGGATTGGGGAACGCGAACACGCCCCGCCGTTCCACCGAGATCGACTCGTCCACCTGCGTGAACAGGTCCGTCATTGCTACCTCCATGCTTACCGAACGCTTCACGGTACGGCGGTGGCGCCGCGCACGACAGGGTTGTGCGCGCCGTGATCCGAACTCCCGCGAGACGGCGGCTTGCCTTCGACTCGGTCTCGCCCCGGCGGGCTCGCCCGGTGGTTCCTGAGCGGAGTCGAAGGGCTCAGGCGGCGTCGAAGTCGGCGATCACGCCGATGACGGCCTCGCCGTACTTGTCGGCCTTGGCCTGGCCGACACCGGAGATGCCGAGCAGCTCGTCCAGATTCCCGGGACGGACCTGGGCGATCGCCTCCAGGGTGGCGTTGTTGAACACCGTGTAGGCCGGGGCGTCGGCCTCCTTGGCCACCGCGTACCGCCACTTCCGCAGCACCTCGAACAGCTGCCCCTCCTCGCCGGAGAGTTCGGTCGCGGTCCGCTTGGACCGGCCGCCCGACGACGACCGCACCCGCTTGGCCTCCTCGCGGAAGGTCACCGTCGCCTCGCCGCGCAGCACACCGGCGGACGATTCGGTGAGGGTGAGGACGCCGTAGTCGCCGTGCGGGGCGAGATGGCCCTGCGCGATGAGCTGACGGATCACCCCCTTCCAGGCGTTCGCGTCGAGTTCGGTGCCGATGCCGTAGGTCGACAGCCGGCTGTGCCCGAACTGGGTGATCCGGGCGTTCTCCTTGCCGAGCAGGATGTCGATCAGGTGCCCGGCGCCGTAGCGCTGACCGCTGAATTCCCGGTCGAGCCGCCAGACCGTCGACAGCACCTTCTGCGCGGCGACGGTCCCGTTCCAGGTGGCGGGGGGATTCAGGCAGGTGTCGCAGTTGCCGCAGGGGGCGATCTCCTGCCCGAAGTAGCGCAACAGCTGCACCCGGCGGCAGGTCGCGGTCTCGCAGAGCGCGAGCATGGCATCGAGCAGCCGGCCCTGCGCCATCTTGTGCATCTGGTCGCCGTCGGACATCTCGATCAGCCGGCGCTGCTGCACCACGTCGGCGAGGCCGTAGGCCATCCACGCCACCGATGGCAGTCCGTCACGACCCGCGCGGCCGGTCTCCTGGTAGTAACCCTCGACGCTCTTGGGCAGATCGACGTGGGCCACGAAGCGGACGTCGGGCTTGTCGATCCCCATGCCGAACGCAATGGTGGCGACCACCACCACGCCGTCCTCGCGGAGGAAGCGGCGCAGGGTGGCGTCGCGCGCCGCGGCATCCATGCCCGCGTGGTACGGCATCGCGTCGATTCCGTTGGCGGACAAGAACTTCGCGATGTTCTCCACACTCTTGCGGCTGAGGGCGTAGACGATCCCGCAGAGCGGCACGCCGTCGTCGAACCCCTCGGCGGCGATGAACTCGAGGAGTTGCTGCTGGACGCGGTCTTTGGCCTCGATCCGGTAGCTGATGTTGGGCCGGTCGAAGCTGGCGATGAAGTGCCGTGCCCGGTCCAGGTGCAGGCGCTCGGTGATCTCGGCGTGGGTGCGGTCGGTGGCGGTCGCGGTGAGCGCGATGCGCGGGACGTCCGGCCAGAGTTCGGCCAGGTCGCCGAGCGCGAGGTAGTCGGGCCGGAAGTCGTGCCCCCACTGCGAGACGCAGTGCGCCTCGTCGATCGCGATGAGGCTCAGCTCGCCGCGGCTCAGGAATTCCCGCGCCGACTGCTGACTGAGGCGTTCCGGCGCGATGTACAGCAGATCCAGCTCGCCGGCGAGGAACGCTTGCTCGACGTCGCGCCGCTCGTCGAGGCTCTGCGTCGAGTTCAAGTACGCGGCCCGGACCCCGAGCTGCCGCAGCGCGCCGACCTGGTCGGCCATCAGCGCGATGAGCGGTGAGACGACGATCGCGCAGCCCGGGCGCACCAGGGCGGGGATCTGATAGCAGAGACTCTTACCGCCGCCGGTCGGCATCAGGACCACGGCATCGCCCCCGCCGATCACCTGCTCGACGATCTGTTCCTGATCGCCGCGGAACGCCTCGTAGCCGAAGACGGTGCGGAGCGTCTGGCGCGCGGGCGTCTCGGCGCCGGCCGAGGTTTCGACGGGGCTCAACCGGCGGCCGAGTCGTCGCCCGGTGCGGGCTCCAGTTCCCATTCGGTGGGGGCGGCCTCGAGTTCCAGTTCCGGTGCGGGCTCCGGCTCCGGTGCCGCGTCGAGTTCGGTGTCGGCGGCCTCGCCGGCGTCGAGGCCCGCCGCCCCGGCGCGCTCGGCACGACCGGCCGCCTTGGCGGCCTCGCGCATCTCGAATCCGTCGGTCACGATGTCGCCGATCTCGCGGGTCACATCGGCGACGGCCCCGGTGATGATCGACGTGATCGATCCGACACCGCGCGCGGTGTTCTCGACCACGTCCTGAATCAGATCCTTGTTTCGTTCCAGCTTGCCGACCATGGCGACTCCTTCGTTTCGCTCGAGGTACGAGGATACCGACAGGGCCCGGTGCGGACATGGTTGTCCGCACCGGGCCCTTCCCCTCGATGACTCGGAGGCGGTGGTCAGGCCACCTTCTCGGAGCGGGTCGCCTTGCTCGCGTCGTGCTCGCGCTCGATGTTCAGCACGATGTTGTTGTCATCGGCGGTGAACGAGTTCGGCAGCGACAGCTTGGCGATCTTCATCCAGGTGGAGCCGAGCTGATGACGCAGGTTGCCGGTGTTGTAGGGCAGGCCGTACTTCTCGCAGATCGCCCGGACCTCCTTGGCCATCTCCGGGTAGCGGTTGGCCGGGACGTCGGGGAACAGGTGGTGCTCGATCTGGTGGCTCAGGTTGCCGCTCATGATGTGGAACAGGTCGCCGCCCTCGATGTTGGCGGAGCCGAGCATCTGGCGCAGGTACCACTCGCCCTTCGTCTCGTTCGCCGTCTCCTCCTTGGTGAAGGTCTGCGCGCCGGTCGGGAAGTGGCCGCAGAAGATGATCGAGTACGCCCAGACGTTGCGGATCAGGTTGGCGCCGGCGTTGCCGATCAGCGTGGTGACGAAGAACGGTCCGGTCAGTGCGGGCCACAGGATGTAGTCCTTGGCGACCTGCTTGCTGGCCTTGTGCCACATGCCCTTGACCAGGCCCTTGACGTCGCTCCACTTGCGCTTGCCCTGGACCAGGTTTTCAGCCTCGAGGTCGTGCAGCATGACGCCCCACTCGAAGAGCAGCATGAGTGCGGTCGCGTAGGCGAGGTTGCCCAGGAAGTAGGGGTTCCACTTCTGGTCGCGGGCCATCCGGAGGATGCCGTAGCCGATGTCGCGGTCCTCGTCGAGCACGTTGGTGAAGGTGTGGTGCAGGTAGTTGTGGCTGTGCTTCCACTGGTCGCCCGGGCAGACGTTGTCCCAGTCGAACTCGCGCGAGTTGTAGGTGTCCTCGCGCATCCAGTCGTACTGGCCGTGCATCACGTTGTGGCCGATCTCCATGTTGTCGAGGATCTTGGCGACACCGAGCGAGGCGACGCCGGCCAGCCACACTGGCGGGATGAACGGGACGTACATCATGGCGCGGCCGGCGAACTCCAGCTTCCGCTGCGCCTCGATGATGCCGTAGATGTAATCGCGATCGGACTGACCCAGGTCGGCGACGACGCGGGCGCGCAGCTCGTCGAGTTCGGCACCGATCTGTTCCACCTGCGCGGCGGTCAGATCGACCTCGATGACGTCGGACTTCTTGTCGCTCTTGAAGTAGTCGGTGATGTTGATGGCCATGATGGTCGCCTCTCTGAGTGGCTGGGCGGGGAAGGGGATGGAGGGTCAGAGTTCGATGTCGACGTCGCCGACCGGGGCGCTGACACAGATCTGGATCTGCTGATCGGCTTCCGAGTCGAGTTCGCCGGTCAGGATGTTGCGGGTGCAGCCGGACTTGCGGACCTTGGTGCACGAGAAGCAGATCCCCATGCGGCAGCCGAATTCCGGATTCAGTCCGGCGGCCTCGGCCTGCTCCAGGATGGTGCGGCCGTCGTTCTCGCTCGTCGTCTCGGACTCGGAGTATGTGACGGTGCCGGTGATCGGCTGGTTCGGGTCGATCACCGGGGTGGTGTCGATGGTGAAGGCCTCGCTGTGCAGCCGGTCGGACAGCCCGCGCTCGTCGTGGTATTCGCGGACGGCGGCCATCAGCGACGGCGGTCCGCACAGGAACACCTGTGCACCCTCGGCGTCGGCGAGTCCGTCGAGATGCTCCGGTGCGAAGTGTCCGCCGTCGGCCTCGCGGGTGTAGTGGAGCTGGACGTCGACGTTGTCGAGGGTCCGCGCCGCGACGTCCAGTTCGACGGCGTAGGGCACGTCGTCGGGGGTGCGGGCGTAGTGCACGAGCGTGATCGGCTCGGAGTGTCCTTCGGCGATCAAGGTGCGCAACATTGAGATGACAGGTGTAATGCCGCTGCCGCCGCTGACCAGGATCACGCGCCCGGGGCGCGCGGCGGGGAGCTGGAAATCGCCGGCGGGAGCGCCGATGGTCAGCACGTCGCCCAGGCCGAGGTCGTCGCGCAGGTGCTTGGAGATGAAGCCGTCGTCGTGCGCGGTGACCGTCAGCTCGATGGTCTTGGTGTCCTGCTCGGCGTTGGCCGGGGAGAAGAACCGGCGATGGCGAACACCATCGACCACGGCGCTGACCTCGATGTACTGACCGGCGGTGTGGCCCTTCCACTGTCGCGTCGGCGCGAGGGTCAGGGTCACGGTGCGGTCGGTGCGGTGCTCGAGGCCCACCACCTTGGCGTGGGTCTCACGCCAGGTCAGCATCGGCGAGACGAATTCCAGGTAGCGATCCACCGGATACGGGGTGGCGGTCGCTTCGACGAGGTTCTCCAGGAGGCCTGCGAGTCGGCTTGCCATGATTTCTCCTTGGGCTGTGTTCCGTTTCGGTGAACGTCTGTACACCAAAAAGGTTGACACATCGGCCGGTGGTCGGCAAGCGGTTTCGATTGTGTCGCCCGTCACCGCCTAGACTGAACGAGTGGCTGCAACGACCGATTCCGCTGGCGGGGCGCGCCGTCGTACCGGTCGCGGTCGCGCCGGCGCCGAGGGTGGCGGCTCCCGCGCGGAGAAGAAGGAACAGACCCGCCAGGCGCTCCTGGACACCACGATCGAATTGGTGGACGACCGTTCATTCGGCAGTCTCTCGCTGCGCGAGGTGGCCCGCGGTGCGGGGATCGTGCCGACCGCCTTCTACCGTCACTTCGCGTCGATGGAGGACGTGGGAGTCACGCTGGTCGAGGACTCGATGCGGGTCCTGCGGCGGGCGCTGCGCGAGGGGCGGCGCGATCTGGCGACGAGTGGACTGCCTCCGGCGCGGGAATCGCTGGCGATCCTGCTGCGCCACGTCCACGCCGACGAGGCCAAATTCCGCTTCCTGATTCGCGAGCAGCACGGCGGCGTCGCCGAGGTGCGCCGCGCCATCAACACGGAATTGCGGCTCTTTTCGAGGGAATTGGCGATCGATCTGGCGCGTACTCCCGCGCTGGCGAGCTGGGAGGCCGATGATCTTGAGGTCGCCGCCGACCTGATCGTGACCATCATGATGACCGCGATCGCCGAACTGCTCGACGGCGACGGCCGGCCCGGGGCGGAGAAGGCCCTGGTCGAGCGCACGGAGAAGCAGATGATCATGGTCATCCTGGGGATGGGGCAGTGGAGGACTCGATGAGTGACGAGTTGGTGGGGACTCGGTTCGGCCCGTATCGGATCGACGGCCTGATCGGGCGCGGCGGGATGGGCGCGGTGTACCGCGCCTACGACACGGTCCGCGACCGCGAGGTGGCGCTGAAGCTGCTCGGCGGCTCGGGTGCCGACGACGGCACGTTCGCCGAGCGATTCCGCCGCGAGTGCCACCTGGTCGCCAAGCTCGGCGAACCGCACATCATCCCGATCCACGACTACGGGCAGATCGACGGCCGCCTCTACCTCGACATGCGGCTGGTGGACGGCGAGAACCTGCGCCAGGTGCTGCGTCGCGAGGGCGCGCTGCCGCCGGAGAAGGCGATCGACATCGTGTCCCAGGTCGGCGACGCGCTCGACGCCGCGCACGCAGCCGGGCTGGTGCACCGCGATGTGAAGCCGGAGAACATCCTGCTCACGCCCACCGGATTCGCGTACCTGGTCGACTTCGGCATCGCGCACGACGACGCCGACCCCGGTCTGACCAAGACCGGCACCGCGATCGGCTCCACGTCGTACCTGGCGCCCGAGCAGTTCGACAACGCACCGGTCTCACCGGCCTCGGATGTGTACTCGCTCTCGGCGGTCCTCTTCGAACTGCTCACCGGTCGCGCCCCGTTCTACGGTGAGTCGGTCAGCGCCATCATCAAGGCGGCCGTCCTGAACGACGTGCCCGCGCCGAGCACGGTGAATCCGGCGGTGCCGGCGTCGCTCGATCCGGTGCTGGCCTGCGGGCTCGCCAAGAGTCCGGCGCAGCGCTTCGCCACCGCCGGTGATCTCGGCCGCGCCGCGAAACAGGCCCTCTCCGGCGGCGGCGTGACGGTCGTGATGCCGACCGGGGTGATCCCCGGCCCCACGGAGGTCCATGCCACCGGCCCGGAGGCGGGTGCGGCGTATTCGGCGACGCAGCTGCGTGCGAGCGGGCCGCAGCCGCTCGGACCGCAGGTCTCCGGGCCGCAGGTGACCGGCCCCTACGGTGCGCCGCCGATGTACTCCGGGCCGATCGGCTACCAGCAGCCGCCCGAGAGCGGCCGCGCCACCAACTACGTGCTGGCCGGTCTCATCGGCCTGTTGATCGCGGTCCTCGCCGGCCTCGGCATCGCGTGGGGGCTGGGCGTCTTCGGCGGCAGTGGCGACGATTCGTCCGCCGCGCCGTCGTCGACCACCACCCTGACCAGCACCGTCACCCCGGACGGCGCCACCACGGTGGCGGCTCCGCCGTCCTGGTCGACCCCGTGCTCATCGACGGAGGGAATCGGCAGCGGGGTGACGAGTTGCGAGTTCGCGGCGAGTGTCCGCGCCGCCTATCTGGCCGCGGGCCCGAAGGGTGGCGCCCGCGTCATCAGTGCCTACAGCCCGGTGACCGGCGTGAACTACACGATGTCGTGCGGTCCGGAAGGCGACATCGTCGTCTGCCGGGGCGGCAACAACGCCATCGTCCACATCTACTGATCGGAATTCCTCGTGATCGTGCGTTCCGAACGCAAGTCACCGCGCCGCGCGCTGGCGCTGCTCGCCGTCATGGTCGCGGCCGCGGGACTGACCGCGTGCTCATCGAACGACGACGGCAAGCCCGCCGCCACCGAGATCGTGTACGTGACGGCCGGGGCGTCGTCGAGCACACCGGCGGCCTCCTCGGCGCCGGTGCCGACGCAGAAGGGCGCGGCCGGTCTGCGGACGAGCTACGCGGCGCTGGCGAAGACGCTCGGTCAGCCGGTCGGGGTCTCGATCGTGCCGGTCGGCGGCGGCGCGCCGATCGATCTGGGGGACCAGACGGCGCAGGTGGCCTGGTCGACGATCAAGGTGCCGCTGGCGATCGCCGCGCAGCGTAAGAACGGTGTCCTGGCGGCCGAGACTCCGGCGATCGTCAACTCCGACAACGACGCCGCGGAGTCTCTGTGGTCCTCGCTCGGCACCGACGCGCAGGCCGCCGCGGCGGTGACGGCCGTGCTGCGCGAGGGCGGGGACACGTCCACCACGGTGCCGTCGGTGCGGCGGCGCGGTGAGTTCACGATCTTCGGGCAGACGGTCTGGGCGCTTCCCGCGGCGGCGACCTTCGCCGCGCACCTGCCCTGCCTGCCGGACAGCAAGCACGTGGTCACGCTCATGGGGCAGGTCGCGGGCAACCAGCAGTGGGGGATCGAAGTGATCCCCGGGCGATCCACCGCGGTCAAGGGCGGCTGGGGTCCCAGCCTCGATGGCGGCTACGTGGTTCGCCAGCTCGGTCTGCTCACCCGGAAGGACGGTACGCAGGTCGCGTTCGCCTTGAGTACCCATGCGCCGGGTGCGTCGATGAACAGCGGTATCGCGGCACTCAACCAGGTCGGCACCTGGATCGGCGCTCATCTCGCCGCCATGCCGGGCGGGCGCTGCTGAATTCTGCCGGATTCGCCGGAGTCCGGTCACGGCGCGGCCACGGCTGGGTCTCGGCGAGGGCGCCCGGCTGGCTCCGGTCGGGCGGACTCCCTAGTGTTACTGCTGTTACTAAAGTGGTGTGAGGGGTAAGTGTGGTGCAGCTTCGGCGGATGATGGTCGGTTTCGGTGTGGCGGCCGTGGTGACGGCCGCGGTGGTGACCGGGGCCGGGGCCGCCCGGGGGCTGCCGCTGCCGCCGCTCGGCAGCCTCGGCGACCCGGTGGTGCCGAAGGCGCAGCTCGACAAGAGTTTCGCGGCCATGTCGAAGTCACTCGCCAAGACCCTGCCCGGCCGGATCGGTCTCGCGGTGACCCCGGTGAACGGCGACGTCCCGGTCTCGTTCGGCACGCTGAAGACGGCGCGCGCCTGGTCGACGCTCAAAGTGCCCGTCTCGATCGCCGCGCAACGTGCCCGCGGCGCGGCGGTGGCGCCCGCCGAGACCCGGGCGATCGAACTCTCCGACAACGACGCAGCCGAGGCGCTCTGGGCCTCGCTCGGCGGCGGCCGGTCCTCGGTCGACGCCGTCACCGCGGTGCTGCGCGAAGGGCACGATACGAACACTCGCGTCTCGTCGGAGATCGACGTGCCGCGCAGCTACCCGGGCTACACGCCCTGGGCCCTCCGGGACCAGTCGGTCTTCGCCGCGCACCTGCCGTGCCTGCCCGGCACCGCGGACGTGCTGCGGCACATGAACCGGGTTGCGCCGAATCAGCAGTGGGGCGTCGCCAAGCCGAAAGCCAAGGCCGTGACCTCGGCGGTCAAGGGCGGCTGGGGCCCGGCCAGCGACGCCACCGGCAAGTACGTCGTTCGCCAGCTGGCCGTCGTCACCACGCCGGCCGGCCGCTACGGCGTCTCCATCGCGGCGCTGCCGGCGAGCGGGTCGTTCGGTGACGGCACCGCGATGGTCACCCGTGTCGGCAAGTGGTTGCTCGCCAACCTCGACAAGCTGCCCGCGGGCCGATGTGCGCCGCTCGCCGCACCGGCGGCCGAGGCCCCGGTGCCGGCGTCGCCCGAGGTCCCGGCTCCCGACACCTCGACTCCCACGGCCCCGGCTCCGACCGCCACGACTCCGGCACCGGAACGGCGGTAGGGGGGGCGGCGCGCGCCGCGGAGACCGGTCAGAACCGGCTCAGCAGCAGCGCCTCCGCCAGGGCCGTGCGGCGGATCTCGGCCGGATCGACGCTCTCGTTCGGCGCGTGGATCGCGCACCGCGGTTCCTCCACGCCGAGGAGCGCGATCTCGGCGCCCGGGACGGCCTCGGCGAGCGCGGTGCACAGCGGAATGGAGCCGCCCTGCCCGGACTGGACCACGGCGGCTCCGTCATACGCCTCCGACATCGCCGCGGTGAGCGCCGCGTAGCCGGGGCCGTCGGTGGCCGGCGCGAACGGTGCGCCCATCGCCTCGGCGCTGACCCGCAGGTCGCAGTGCCACGGCACGTGGGCGCGCAGGTGCGCGGCGAGCGCGTCGTACGCCCGCTGCGGGTCGACGCCCGGCGGGATCCGCAGATTCAGCAGTGCCGACGCGACGGGCACGACGGCCGCCGCGCAGTCGTCGATGCCGGGGGCGTCGACACCGATCACCGTCACGGCGGGTCGTGCCCAGACCATGTCCGCCGGGGTGCCGGAGCCGAGCACGTCGGCGCCGGGCAGCACGCCGGCATCGGTGCGGAAGCGGTCCACCGGATAGGCGGCTCCGGCCCAGGTCTGATCGGCGGGCAGGCCGTCGATCGTGGTGTCGCCGTCGGCATCCCGCAGCGTGCCGAGCAGGGCGATCAGCGCCGCCATCGCATCCGGAGCGGCACCGCCGAACTGGCCGGAGTGCACCGCACCGGCCAGCGCCGCCACCCGAACGCGCACATTCACCACACCGCGCAGGCTGGTGGTCAGCGTCGGTACACCGACCTCGACGTTGCCGGTGTCGCCGATCAGGATCAGGTCGGCGTCGAACAGTTCCGGCCGTTCGCGCACCAGGTGGTCCAGTCCCTCGCCGCCGGCCTCCTCGGAGCCCTCGATGATGATCCGGATTCCGCACGACGCATCGTCGCCCAGTGCCCGCAGCGCGGTGAGATGTGCGATCACGTTGCCCTTGCAGTCGGCGGCGCCGCGGCCGTACCAGCGGCCGTCTCGCTCGGTCAGCTCGAAAGGCGGTGTGTTCCAAAGGGATTCGTCCCCGGCGGGCTGCACGTCGTGGTGGCTGTAGAGGGCCACGGTGCGGCTGCCTGCCGGACCGGGCCGGTGGCCGACGACGGCGCGTGAGCCGTCGGAGGTGACGATCACTTCGCACGCGAAGCCCAGCTCGCCGAAGCGGCCGGCCACCCATTCGGCGCTGAGCCGGCCCGCTTCGGCGCGCGCGGGGTCGCCGTGAACGGAGGCGTGGGCCACCAGCGCGGCCAGGTCGGAACGGGCGAGATCCAGATGAGCGTCGACGCGGTCGGCGAGGGGGTTCGGTGTCATCCCTCCACTGTCACACGTCGAACGCGGCGTGCATCTCCCAGTAGAGGATTTCCGCGTCGTCCGGCGCGGTCAGGGTGAGGCCGCCGGCCCCGGTGGTCCGCAGGGCGTCGCCCGCGGCGAGCTCCGCATCCTCGACGACGACGCTTCCGCGCACGACGTACAGGTGACCGAACGGCGCCGCGGGCAACTCGATGGTCGTGCCCCGATGCGGCCGCGCGACATGCAGTGTCGCGAACCGGTTCGCGATCGGCAGCGCGCCGGGGTGCCCGGCGCGGCCGGAGGCGACGGCGACCGGTTCTCCGGTCGCGAGCTCCGCCGAGAAGTCGTGCTCGGCGTGGGCCGGTGGCAGGCCGTCGGCGTGCGGTGCGACCCACATCTGCACCACTCGCAGGCGCGCGCCGTCGTGCCGGGCTCCGGCATTGCGCTCGGAGTGCGTGATTCCGCGCCCGGCGCTCATGTGGCCGATTGTCCCGGGCCGCAGAACCACCTCGTTGCCGTACGAATCGCGGTGCGCCACGGCGCCTTCCACCACCCAGGTGAGGATCTCCATGTTCTGGTGATGGTGGGCGTCCAGGCCCTCGCCGGGATCGACGACGTCGTCGTTGTGCACCACCAGCACGCCGTGCGCGTTGCCGAACAGGTCGTAGTTGCCGGTGGCCGGGAACGACTGCCACGACGTGAGCCATTCGTTGCGCCAGTGGTGCCGGTCGTCGGCACGGATGATCTCGCTGGTCATCGCGGGTCCTGTCGGTCGAGGTGGTCGGCGAGCCGGCGCATCAGGGTCGCCAGCTCGCCGCCGTCGGCGGGGGACAGGGCATCGTGGAACAGCCGGTGCACCAGCGCGGCGTGGTCGCGGGCCGCGGTCGCGAACACCTCGTGGCCGTCATCGGTGAGGACGGCGTAGCTGCCGCGCCGGTCCTCGGCGGCCCGTTCGCGGCACAGCCAGCCGCGCTTGCACAGCTGATCCACCTGATAGGTGAGCCGGGACGGGGAGAAGACCATCCGCTCGGCGACCTCCTTCATCCGCAGGCGCCCATCCGGCGCCTCGGAGAGCAGCAGCATCACATGGAAGTCGGCGAGCGTCAGGTGCGCGTCCCGGCGGAGCTGCTCATCGAGCGCCGTGGTGAGGCGGGCGCTGGTCTCGATGAACAGGCGCCAGGCGACGCCGCGGGGGTCGGCGTCGTCGATCGGCAGCGGCTGCATGCTCAGCGGTCGCTCCCCGCGACGTGTGGCATCAGGGCGTCGTCGGGGATCACGCCGAGCCGTCCGGCCTGGTAGTCCTCGAGGGCCTCGATCAGCTGCTGCCGCGTGTTCATGACGAACGGGCCGTAGGAGACGACGGGCTCGCGGATCGGCAGGCCACCGAGAAGCAGCACCTCCATCGCCGGGCGATGCGAGTCCTGCCCGTGGGCGTCGGCGGCGACGGTGATCCGGTCGCCCGTGCCGAGCACGGCGAGCTGGCCGCCGGTGATCGGGCGCCGCTCGGGACCGACGGTGCCGTTGCCGGACAGCACGTAGACCAGCGCGTTGAAGTCGCGGCGCCACGGCACCGAGAGCTGAGCGCCCGGTGCGATGGTCGCATGCGCGAAGGTGATCGGGGTGTGGGTGGCGCCCGGCCCGGTGTGGCCGTCGACCTCACCGGCGACGACGCGCAGCAGCGCCCCGCCGTCGGACGACGACACCAGTGCGGTCGCGCTGCCTTCCAGATTCTGGTAGCGCGGTGCGGCGAACTTGTCCTTGGCCGGCAGGTTGACCCACAGCTGGATGCCGTGGAAGGTGCCGCCGGACTCGACGAGTTCGGCCGGTGGGGTCTCGATGTGCAGGATTCCGGAGCCGGCCGTCATCCACTGGGTGGCGCCGTCGGTGATCAGACCGCCGCCGCCGGCGGAGTCCTGGTGCTGGAAGAGGCCGTCGATCATGTAGGTGACGGTCTCGAAACCGCGGTGCGGGTGCCACGAGGTGCCCTTCGGTTCGCCCGGCTCGTACTCCACCTCGCCCATCTGATCCATGTGGACGAAGGGGTCGAGCGCGGCCGAGGAGACGCCGGCGAAGGCGCGGACCACCGGGAAGCCCTCACCTTCGTAGGCGCGGGGACCGGTGGTGACCGAGACGACGGTGCGTTCGGTTTCGGCCGGAGCGGCGTCGGCCAGGCGGGGCAGGGTCAGGGTGTCGACGGTGATGGCGGGCATGGTGTCCTCCAAAGTAGTTCAGATTTGAAGTATTACACACGACTCAACTGTGTCACGGGTCGGTCTATTCCCGGCGGTTCCCGGCCCAATCGCTCCCAACTGAAGTGACAACCGTCATAATCAGAAGCATGGCGAACCCCCTGAACGACCGGCCCGGCCGCGAACGACAGCGCTTGCGCAAGCTCGCGCAGGCCGCGATGAACGCGGACCAGACGGTCGACCAGGTCGAAGGCATCCTCGGCGACATGGGACCGGTGCTGGAAGGACTCTCCACGACGGTCGCTTCCCTCGACGGGTCGATCGACAGCCTGGACGTCACGCTGGAACGGCTCAACACCTCGCTCGACAACGTCGACAGCACCGTCAACCGGATGGCGGGAGTCGTGACCCGGCTGGAACGGATCGTCACGCAGGTGGAGGGCCTCGTCGCGATCGCCGAGACGGCCCTGCGGCCCATCAGCGCCGTCGAGTCCGCGGCGCACGGCGTGGCCGGGCTGCTGGGTTTCGGCGGTAAGACGTCGCGGCCGCCGCGCCCCGCCTTGCCCGTCCGTGACCAGTCGACGCCGGGGGTGGGCACGTGAGGTCGGAGGAACGCTCGCTGACCGGTTCGCGCGGCCGGACCATCGTGTACGACGTCCATCGCCCCGACGGTGACCCGGTGGGTGTCATCGCCCTGGTGCACGGACTCGGTGAACACGCCGGCCGGTACGGGCACGTGGTGTCCCGGCTGACCGGCGCCGGTTACCTGGTGGTCGCGCCCGATCACGCCGGACACGGCCGGTCGTCCGGCACCCTCGCCGAGGTGCGGGACTTCGGCGATTTCGGCGACGACCTGCACCGGGTGATCGCCGCGGTGTGGACCGGCGACCTTCCGCTGTACGTCCTCGGACACAGCATGGGCGGCGCGATCGCGCTGCGCTACGCGCTCGACCACCCCGACGACCTCACCGGTCTGGTGCTCTCCGGGCCCGCCGTGATGCCGGGCGACGACCTCTCGCCGCTGATGATCAAGGCGGCGCCGGTGCTCGGGAAGCTGGTGCCGCGGCTGCCCGCGGCGGCGCTGTCGGCGTCGGCGGTGAGCCGCGACCCGGCCGTGGTGGCGGCCTACGAGAACGACCCGCTGGTCTGGCACGGGAAGATCCCGGCCGGGCTCGGCGGCGCACTGATCGGCGCGATGGGGGAGTTCCCCGCACGGCTGCCGACGCTGCGGGTGCCGACCCTGGCGCTGCACGGCGGCCGCGACGTCCTCGCCAACCCCGACGGCACCCGGATGATCGGCGAGCTCGGCGGTGGCGGCGACGTGACCGTGAAGATCTATCCCGAGCTGTACCACGAGATCTTCAACGAGCCCGAACAGGACGAGGTGCAGGGCGACGTGCTCGCGTGGCTGGGCGAGCACCCCGGATCCTCAGTAGCCCGTTGAGCTGGCCGGGCCCCACGTCAGTAGCTCGTTGAGCTGGCCGGGCACCACGTCAGCAGCTCGTTGAGCTGGCCGGGCACCACGTCAGTAGCTCGTTGAGCCGGTCGGGCACCACGTCAGTAGCTCGTTGAGCCGGTCGGGCCCCTCAGGGCCCGGCCGTGTCGAAGCGGCCTTCAGTCGGGGCTGCGTTTCGACACGTCTCGCCTATCGGCTCGACGGCTCAACGGGCTGGGGGCGGCTCGACGGGCTATGGGGCTCGCCGCCTAGAACCAGGCGGGATCGGTGTCGAGCGTCGTGCGGTCGTTCGACGACACCAGGTCGAGCTGAGCCCGGGTCTTGGGCAGTTCATAGGCGAAGAAGTACCGGGCCGCGGCGCGCTTGCCGTCGTAGAAGTCGCCGGTCTTGTCGCCCGCGGCCAGCAGCTGCTCCAGCCACATCCAGGCGACGACGATGTGCCCGGCCGCTTCCAGATACGCGGTGGCGTTCGCCAGGGCCAGCGCCGGATCGCCGGAGGACCAGGCGGCGGCGGTCGCCGCGCCGAGCCGGCCGACGGCGTCGTTCAGCGCGTCCGCGTACCGTGCGGCGTCGCCTCCGGCGTCGCGCGCGGTGGCGACGGTGGCGCCGACGGCCTCGGCGAACACGGTGAATCCGGCGCCGCCGTCGATCACCATCTTCCGGCCGAGCAGATCCAGGCCGTGGATGCCGTGGGCGCCCTCGTGGATCGGATTGAGCCGGTTGTCCCGGTAGAGCTGCTCGACGTCGAACTCCTTGGTGTAGCCGTAGCCGCCGTGGACCTGGATCGCGAGGCTGTTGGCCTCCAGGCACCACTGGCTGGGCCAGCTCTTCACGATCGGCGTGAGCACCTCAAGCAGGGTGTGTGCGGCGACCCGGTCCGCCTCCACAGGTGCGGTCATCTCCTCGTCGACCAGCCGCGAGGCGTACAGCCCCAGCGCGAGGGCGCCCTCGGCATAGGCCTTCTGCGCCAGCAGCATCCGCTTGACGTCGGCGTGCTCGATGATCGGCACCGGCGGCACGTCGGCGCTCTTGGCGTCGACCGGACGGCCCTGGACGCGGGTCTTGGCGTACTCGACCGACTGCAGATAGCCGGCGTAGCCGAGTGCGGTCGCCAGGAAACCGACGCCGATCCGTGCCTCGTTCATCATGTTGAACATGTAGCGCAGGCCGTTGTGCTCCTCGCCGACCAGATAGCCGACGGCGCCGGGGCTTCGACGGGGCTCAGCCGGCGACTGGGCGAAGGTGCCGTCGCCGAAGTTCAGCAGGGTGTTGGTGGTGCCGCGGTTGCCCATCTTGTGGTTGAGACCGACCAGGGCGACGTCGTTCCTGGTCCCGTCCGGCAGGACCTTCGGGACGATGAACAGCGAGATGCCCTTCACCCCGGGGCCGCCGCCGGGCGCCTTCGCGAGCACCAGGTGGACGATGTTCTCGGTGATCTCGTGGTCACCGGCCGAGATCCACATCTTGGTGCCAGTGATGCGGTAGGTGCCGTCGCCGGCGGGTACGGCGCGCGTGGTGATGTCGGCCAGCGACGACCCCGCCTGCGGCTCGGACAGGCACATGGTTCCGGAGAAACGGCCCTCGAGCATCGGGCGCACCCAGGTGTCGATCTGTTCGTCGGTGCCGTACTTGGCGAGCAGGTTCGCATTGCCCACGGTGAGGAACGCGTACGACGAGGTCGCGGCGTTCGCGGCCTGGAAGTTGACCATCGACGCGCGAGAGATGGTGTGCGGCAACTGCATTCCGCCCAGCTTCTCGTCGAACGAGCCGGCGTTGAGACCTGCGGCGGAGAACGCGCGCACCGCCTCGGTCACCTCGTCGAGCAGCACGACCTTGCCGTCGGGGCCGATAGACGGCTCGTTCTGGTCCGACTTCTTGTTGTGCGGCGCGAAGAGTTTGGCCGCCATGTCGTGGCTGAGGTCGAGGACGTCGTCGAAGGTCTCCCGGGAGTGCTCGGCGAACCGTTCCCGCTCGGTGAGCTCGGTGACGTTCAGCCATTCGTAGAGGAGGAAGTCGAGGTCGTTGCGAGACATGAAATCGGCCATGCCTACCAGTCTGACAGATCGCTCGCTCGGTTTCAGATTCCGGCTCGGCGGATCAGCTCACCGGCCAGACGCGGGGAGACGTCGGCGATCGCGCGAAGGACGACGGTGTAGCGCGGATAGGTGGCGGGCCGGCCGGTGGCCGCCGCGCGCACGATCCAGCGGGCCGCGTCGTCGACGTCGAGGGCGGGCGCCTCGTCGTACTCGGCGGTCGGCGCGATCATCGGGGTCCGCACCAGCGGGAACCCGACGTTGCTCACGCTGACGCCGGTGCCGCGGCACTCGTCGTCCAGGCTGCGCCCGAACGCGGCGAGGGCGGCCTTCGAGGCGTGATAGGCGCTGAATCGCGGCATCGAGCCGGCGCCGACGCCCCAGGTGACCACGTTGACGATCCGGCCGCGGCGCTGCTGCAGCATGGCGGGCAGGAGCGCGGTGGTCAGCCGCACCGCGCCGAAGTAGTTGACGGCCATGGTGCGCTCGAAGTCGTGGAATCGGTCGACGCTGTCGACGACGGAGCGGCGGATCGAGCGTCCGGCGTTGTTGACCAGGACGTCCGGGGTGCCGAACCGGGCCAGGATGGTCTCGGCGAGGGCCTCGGCCGAGGCGACCTCGGACAGATCCGCGGTGACCGGATGGGCGATTCCGCCGTCGGCGGCGATCGAGTCGCAGACGGCGGCCAGCGCGTCGAGGTTCCGCGCGACGGCGACCACCTCCGCACCGGACCGCGCGAACTGGCGGGCCGCGGCTTCCCCGATTCCCGACGATGCGCCGGTGATCACCACCAGGTCGCCCGCGGCATCGGTGTGCTGGAACCCGAGAAGGCGGGGGAGGTCGGTGAGGGTGCGGGCCGGCTGCAGCGCCGTAGTGATCACGGCGCGCACGCCGGGGATCACTTGTACTTCTTGATGATCTTGAAGGCCTCGTCGGCGTCGACGTTCTTGGCCACGAGCTTGCCGTTCTTCACCTTGCGGATGGTATAGAGCTTGGACCGTTTGGCGTCGGCGACGTGCAACCCGACGCCCTTCGCCTTTTTGTTGAGATCTTCCAGCACGTGTGGATGGTAACCCCTCAAGGTGAACAACCGAGACGGGATCGGAACACCTTGTGACCAAGGTCTGTCATGGCAGGTCAACGAGTGTTTCAGCGACCACGGTGATCAGCAGACCTCCACACCGGTGACACCCGAGTTCTCCAGGCGGCGCCCGTAGGAGCCGGGGTACCGATACTTCTTCGAGCAGCCGTCGTAGTAGACGGCGTAGATCACGTTGCCGTGCTCGTCGCGTGGGCGCAGCGATGAGCACGACTGATCCGCGCGCAGGTACTGGGAGCCCTCGTACTTGTCCAAAGCGGCCTGCACTTCGGCGACAGGAGCGTCGCCCAGGGGGCTCTGCACGATGGTGATGATGCGGCCGTCGCACGGCGGTGTGGAGATCGGGGTGGACAGGCCGAGGTCACCGACGCCGCGGGCGGTGGTCGTGCCCGGCGGTGCCTGCGGGATCGGGGTCTGTGTCCGGGTGACGGTGCCGGCGGGGGCTTCGCCCGCCGAGGGGGAGGTCGCGGGCGACGTCTCGGTGACGGTCACATCGCCGGCCGCGGTCGTGGTCTGGTGGCTGTCGTCTCCGCGCGGCCACAGCCAGATGCCGACGACGGCGAGTGCCAGCACGGCGACCACCGCGGCGATGGTCAGGAGCGCGGTGTTCGGGGCGTCCCGGCGCGAAGCGGGCGGGTACCCGGCGGCGCCGACCGGGTGCGGGTACGTCGGGGTGGTGAACCCGGCCGATCCGGTCACGGGGCGGGTCCCGGCCGGCGTCGGCCCGGTCGGTGCCTCGGCGGTGAACGGCGCTGCCGGCGGCGGCGCGGGCAGCGCCGGGGGCGAGCCGGCGAGGACCCGCCGTGCGTCGGCCGCGAACTCCCCGGTGGTGGGGTACCGCTGCGCCGGGTCCTTCGCGGTCCCACGTGCGATGACGGCGTCGAACGCGGTCCCGGTCGACGGCAGTGGCCGGTGCAGGTGCCCGGCGATGATCTGCTCCATGCTGGTGGCGCCGAACGGCTTGGCGCCGGTGAGACATTCGTAGAGCACGCAGGCGAGAGCGTAGGTGTCGCTGGCCGGGCCGACCGCCGTGCCGGGCGCACCGGCGCCGAATCGCTCCGGCGCCATGTAGTTGAACGACCCGATCGCCGCGCCGGTGGCGGTGAGTGAGGTCTGGCCCGCGGACTGGACCAGTCCGAAGTCGACGAGGTAGGCGAAGCCGCCCTTGTCAAGGAGGATGTTCTCCGGTTTGACGTCGCGGTGGGTGAGTCCGGCGTCGTGGGCCGAATCGAGCGCGCCGGCGATCTGCGAGACGATGTCGACGGCTCGCTCGGCCGGCAGCGATCCCTGTCGCAGGAGTGCCCGGAGGTCGTCTCCGCGGACGATCCGCATGTCCAGGTAGAGCTGGCCGTCGATCTCGCCGTAGTCGTGGATCGGGATGACGTGCGGGTCGTGCAGCTTGGCCGTCGTCTGGGACTCCCGGAGAAAGCGGGTGCGGAAGTCGTCGTCGCCGGACAGCTGCGGCGGCAACAGTTTCAGTGCGACCGTGCGGTCCTTGACCGTGTCGACGGCCTCGTAGACCTCGCCCATACCGCCCCGCCCGAGGAGCCGGACGAGGCGGTACGGGCCGAGCTGTGTTCCCCGGCGATCCCCCGTGTTCATAGGGGTTGAGGTTACCGGGTGACCAGCGGTAAGCCCTGTTCCAGGAGGTCGACGGCGGCCAGGAACTCGGCGAGGGTGGCCTCGTCGGGCTCGGCGGCCTGCTCGGCGATCATCATCATCACCCCGGACAGCGCCGCGACGAAGACCCGCAGTTCGAGGGCATCGGCGGGGGTGCCGGTGTAGTCGGCGATGAACTCGACGGCTTCGAGCATCACCCGGTCGGCCTCCAGCTGATACGCCATGCGGAGTACCGGTTCGGTGCGCAGCAGATGCAGCCGCTGCGGATCACTGGCCCAGGGGTCGTCACGGGCCACCTCGAAGAGGTCGGTGAGCATCCGGCGGGCCAGGTCGAAGTGACTCAGACCGGGCGGCACCGCGTCGAGCATCCGCTGTCGGGCTTCGCCGAGGTCATCGGTGACCAGCACCTGCTCCTTGGAGTCGAAATACCGGAACAGCGTGGTGTGCGAGACCCCGGCGCGCTCGGCGATCTGCGCGACCGTGGTGGCCTGGTAACCCTGCTTGGAGATCAGCTCCAGGGCGGCGGCGCGGATCGCGGCCCGGGTGCGCGCCTTGTGCTCGGCGCGCGACCCGGGCCGGGGCTCGATCACGTGGCGGCCGCCGGGGTGGCCGGGGTCAGTTCGACGGGCTCGGAGGTCTCCTCGCTCAGGCCGCGGTTACGGACCGCGCTGCCCTCGACGTCGAAGTTGAGCACCAGCTTGTCGAGCCAGCGGGGCAGACCCCACGCCTTCTCACCGAGCAGCGAGATCACCGCGGGCACCACCGTCATCCGGATGATGAAGGCGTCGAAGAAGACCGCGACGGCCATCGCGAAGCCGAGCATCTTGTTGGTGGTCTCCGGCGACAGCATGAACGCGGCGAAGACGCTGATCATGATGATCGCCGCCGAGGTCACCACGCGGGCGCCGTGCCGGTACCCGGCGATGATCGCGTCCTTGGGCGACATACCGTGCAAGAACTCCTCGCGCATCCGCGTCACCAGGAACACCTGGTAGTCCATCGCCAGGCCGAAGACCACACCCACCAGGAAGATCGGCAGGAACGACAGCAGCGGCTTGGTGTGATCGATCAGGCCGAGGGCGCCGTCGGTGAACACCAGGGTGGTGATGCCGAACGTGGCCAGCACGGAGAAGACGAAGCCGAGCGTGCCGATCAGCGGCACCCAGATCGACCGGAACACCGCGATCATGATGAGGAACGCCAGGCCCACGACCACCGCGATGTACGGGATCAGTGCCTTGTCGAGCTTGGCCGACAGATCGGACATGATCGCGGTCTGGCCGCCGACGTGGATCTCCGCGTGCTGTTCGCGCAGCTGGGGGCTGAGCGCGCGGACCGATTCCATCAGGTCGTGGGTCTGTGGCGCGCTCGGCTTGCTGTTCGGGGTCACCACGATGAGGGCGGTGTCCGCACCGGCGTTCGTATTCTGCTTGTCGGTGCCGTTGCCCATCCAGGCCAGCGACTCGGGCTGGTACACGTCCTTCATGGTCTTGATCCGGGCGACCGCGGCATCGGCGGCCGGAGCCAGGTCCGCGGCGTCGTTGGCGTGGACGACCACGTAGAGCTCGCCGTTGATGCCCTCGCCGAAGCCCTTGGCGACCAGGGATTGCGCGGCGGCCTCCTCATCGGAGTTCATGTCCATGCCGAGCTGCATGCCCTTGACGGGGATGGCGGCGGCGATCAGGATCGCCAGGCCGACGACGATGAACGGGATCGGCTTGGCGACGACGGCGCGGCCGAACTTCACCCCGAGGGTATCGGCGGTGTCGGACTCCTCGGCGTGCTTGATCCACGGGATCTTCGGCAGGAAGGCGAAGCGTCCGACGGCGCCGAGCAGCGCCGGGATCAGGGTGAGGGCGGCGATCACCGCGACCAGGACGGCCAGACCGGCGCCCAGGCCCATCTGGGTGATCAGCGGAATGCCGATCACCATCAGCGCGACCACCGCGATGATGACGGTGAGGCCGGCGAAGACCACGGCGGTGCCCGCCGTGCCGACGGCCCGTCCCGCGGCGTCGGCGGGTGAGCCGCCGCGTTTGAGCTCGGTGCGGTACCGGGTCACGATGAACAGGGCGTAGTCGATCGACACGGCGATACCGAGCATCATGACGATGCCGGTCGCGGTCTGGTTGACGCTCATGAACGTCGCGCTGACCATGAGCAGCATCATCGTCAGGCCGACGCCCACGATGCCGGTGATGAGCGGTATGAAGGCCGCGATCAGAGCGCCGAACGCCACGATCATGACGACGAAGGCCACGGCGAAGCCGAGAACCTCGGCCATGCTCTGTTCCTGCGCCTGCATCAGACTGCCGGTCGCCTCCACCTGGAGGCCGCCGGTGCGGTTGTCCTCCAGGATCTTGACCAGTTTCTCCTTGTCGGCGGCCTTGACGTCCATGAGGTCGACGTCCTGGCTGACCGTGATCAGGCCGATCTTGCCGTCCTTGGACAGCACCTTCTCGGCGATCGCCGGATCGGCCTTGGCCGCGGTCACCGGGTCGGTGATGGTCTGCGGATCGGTCACGCTGGGCAGCTTCGCGAGTTCACCGGTGAGCTTGTTGATCTGCCCGGTGTGGGCGGCCAGGCCGTTCTCCGCGCCGACGACGACGATGGTGCGCGACTTGGTCTGCTGCTGCGAGAGCGCCGGGAAGTTCTTCTGCAACTGCTCCATCGCGACGCCGCCGTCGGTGCCGGGCAGCTCGAAGTCCTTGGCGAACTTGGGATGCAGAGTGAGGACGAGAGTGCTCAAGATCGCCGCGACCGCGACCCACGCGGCGAGTACCCACCACTTGTGACGGAAGGAGAACCGGCCGAGCCGGAAGAGAACTGAAGACATGCCAACAAGTGTTACTGAGTAACACTTCCGTCGGCAACGTGATTTCAGCGTGAAGCCGCGCACACCTCGGCGAGGAAGTGGCGGATCAGATCGTGGTCCTTGCGTCCGGGCGACGACTCGACGCCGGAGGAGACGTCGACGCCCCACGGCCGCGCCTGCGCGATCGCGGCGGCGACGTTGTCCGGGCGCAGCCCACCGGCCAGAATCCACCGTCCGTCGGGGCCGTTCTCGGCGAGCACACTCAGGTCCCACTGTTCACCGGACCCGGGGCGCGGGGCGTCGAGCAGCAGCGTCTCCTCGCCGTACGCGCCGACGTGCAGGTCGGGGTCGTGGGCGAGGGAGGTGGCGCGCCAGACGCGGCCGAAGTGCGCGGTGGCGGCGGCGAAGTCGTCGCGCGTATAGGTGCCGTGCAGCTGGAGGACGCTCACGCCGAGGTCGGTGGCGAGCTCGGCGGCGTCGGTCGCAGGCATGTCGTTCACGACCAGGACGGTGTCGACCCGGTCGTCGGCGGCGGCCACGATCCGTCGTGCCAGCTCCGGCGCGATGGCCCGGGGGCTGGTGCGGTTGATCACCACGCCGATCGCGTCGGCGCCCGCGGCGACGGCCACGTCGACGTCGTCGATCGCGGTCAGGCCGCATACCTTGGCGTACATGCCGCCCACTTTACGGCCGCGCGACGCCGGATTCCGGCGACGGCGGTGCGATCAGGGCGGCGGCGATCGCGGTGGTGAACGGCACCGACAGGGCCAGCGCGATACCGCCGACAAAGGTGCGGGCCAGCTCGATCGCCACCTCTTCGCCGGTCAGGAGCGACGAGAACGGCTGTCCGGCCACCGAGAACAGGAGCAGCAGCGGCAGCGCACTGCCCGCGTACGCGAAGACGAGGGTGTAGACGGTGCTGGCGATGTGGTCGCGGCCGACGCGCATGGCGCCGCGGAACGCGCCCAGCCGGGACTGGCCCGCCGCGGCGGCCAGCTCGAAAGTGGTCGACGCCTGGGTGATCGTGACGTCGTTCAGCACGCCGAGCGTACCGATCACGAAGCCGGCCAGGAGCAGCCCGGACAGCGAGAGGGAGCCCTGATACAGCTGCAGGGTCCGGGTGGACTCGCCGGACAAGCCGGTCAGGGACAGTGAGGTGACGGCCGCCTGGCTGAGCCCGGCCGCCAGGATGAGCGAGACCACGGTGCCCAACAGCGCGGAGCTGGTCCGCATGTTGACCCCGTGCGCCAGATAGAGGACGGGGAACAGGATGGCGGCCGACGAGACGAGCGCCACGCCCACCACCGAGTGCCCGTCGAGGATCGACGGCAGCGTGAAGTAGCCGAGCACGCCGAACGCGAAGACCAGTCCGATCACCGCCCGCAGTCCGCGCCAGGTCGCGACGGCCACCACCGCCACCACGAAGGCGAGTGCCCACCAGATCAGCGGAGTGCCGCGCTGATAGTCGTAGAAGGCGTAGCGGAGCGTGCCCGACGGATCGGTGATGACGGAGAGCCGCAGATGGTCGTCGAGGTGCAGGTCGGGCTGTCCGGCCATCGGCGCGTTCGGGTCCAGTCCCTTGGTGGAGGGCTGGCCGGGGACGTCGTCGGTCTGGGTGCGGTTGGTGGCGATGGACAGCACCACGTACTGCCCCTGCTGCGCCCCCGAGGTGAGCCGGGTGACCGAAGCGATGCAGGGCCCGCCGGTCGCCGCGATCGCCGGATACGCGGTGGTCGCGGTGCCCGGGGTCAGCGTTCCGCAGTCGGCGCGCGACTGTGAGATCACCGTGGCGTCGACCGTCCGGATCGGCCCGCCGTCGGCCGCCTGGAACGGGATCGGCAGGGGTCGTTCGGCGTGGCTCGGCCAGAGCAGGATCGCGCCGATCACCGTTGCCAGCGCGGCCAGGACCAGCAGACCGACGACGGCCGGCCGGGAGTAGCGGGCGAGGTTCTCCACCGGTCCCGTCGCGTGGACGTGTCCGGCGTGCGTGTGGCCACCCGGCGCCGGTCCCGGCGATGCGCCGGGCGGCGGGCCGCTCGCGGCCGGTGAGTCCGCGGGCTCGGGGAGACGGTGGCTCACACGCTCGACGGTAGCCGATCAGCCGAACGTGACGGTCGCCTGCTTGTCGTTCATCACCACGACCGGGGTGATCGGGGAGAAGCCGGCCTCGCGGATCTTGTCCAGGTCCACCTCGAGCAACGGCTGCCCGGCGCTCACGGTGTCGCCGGCCTTGACGAGCGGCGAGAAGCCGTCGCCCTTCATCTTGACGGTGTCCAGGCCGACGTGGATCAGGATCTCGGTGCCGTCGGCCAGCCTCAGCCCGAGCGCGTGACCGGTCGGGAACACGGTCACCACGGTGGCGTCGGCGGGGGCGACGACGAGACCGGCGGCCGGGTCGACGGCCAGGCCGGGGCCCATCATGCCGCTGGCGAAGACCTTGTCGGGGACCGCGTCGAGCGCGAGGACTTCGCCCGGGATCGGCTGCTGCAGGATGACGGTCTTGCCGGTGGCGGGCTCGTCGGCGTCGTCCTCGGGCGTGTCGTTCTCGGGGGCCGGCCTGTCGATCACCGCGGTGGTCACCGGTGCGGCGGCGCGGCCCGCGATGAGGTCTTCCATCGCGTCCTTCACGAACTGGACGCGCGTCCCGTAGATCACCTGGATCGAGTGCCCGCCGGGCTTCATGGTGCCGGCGGCGCCCGCCTTCTTGAGCGCGGCCTCGTCGACCACCGAGGTGTCGGCCAGTTCCATGCGAAGCCGGGTGGCGCAGTTGTCGAGGCTGGTGATGTTCGCGGCGCCGCCCAGGGCGTCGATGAAGCGGGCGGCGGTGCCGAGGAACGGGCTGTCGCCGCCGTTGTCGAGTTCTTCCTCGACGAAGTCGGCGTCGTCCTCGCGGCCCGGCGTCTTGAGGTTGAACTTCAGGATCACCCAGCGGAACACCACGAAGTAGATGACGAACCAGCAGACGCCCATCACCAGGATGATCCACGGGTTCTCGGCCAGCGGGTTGGTCCAGTTCAGCACCAGGTCGACGAAGCCGCCGGAGAAGCCGAAGCCCATGCGGACCGGCAGCAGCTGGCTGATCGCCATCGAGATGCCCATGAACAGCGCGTGCAGCACGTACAGGAAGGGCGCCAGGAACATGAACGAGAACTCGAGCGGCTCGGTGACGCCGACGAAGAACGACGCGACCGCGCCGGACAGCAGGATGCCGTAGGCCACCTTCTTCTGGGTGGGCTTGGCCGTGGTGTACATGGCCAGGGCGGCGCCGGGCAGGCCGAACATCATGATCGGGAAGAAGCCGGTCATGTACTGGCCGGTGACGCCGAAGACGCCCGGGCCGTCGCTGCCCTGGAGGAAGTTGCCGAGGTCGTTGATGCCGGCGACGTCGAACCAGAACACCGAGTTCAGCGCGTGGTGCAGGCCGAACGGGATCAGCAGGCGGTTGAAGAAGCCGTACAGGCCGGTGCCGAGGGCGCCGAGGTCGACGATCCACTCGCCGAAGTTGACCAGGCCGGTGTAGATCAGCGGCCAGAGGAACAGCAGGAACAGGGCGACGATCAGGGAGACGCCCGCGGTCACGATCGCGACGCTGCGGCGACCGGAGAAGAACGACAGCGCGTCGGGCAGCTGGACGTCCTTGAAGCGGTTGTAGCAGAGCGCGCCGATGATGCCGCACAGGATGCCGATGAATGCGTTCTGGAACGCGCCGGGCGCGAACGCGGCGTTGACGTCCGGTGATTGCAGAACGAAGTGCCCGTTCTGTTCGGCGATCTGCTGGCCGGCCGTGACGGCCGTCCCGTCGGCGACCGGCGTCGAGGTGAAGCCCTTGCCCAGGAGGTTCATCACCGAGCTCGGCGCGAGCAGACTGGTGATCACCAGCCAGGACACCAGGCCGGCCAGGGCCGACGTGCCGTCGGACTTCTCGGCCATACCGATCGCGACACCGACGGCGAAGAGCAGGGCGAGGTTGCCGACGACGGCGAGACCGGCGGTGGTGAGGAAGGCCTCGACCACGTTCGGGCCGGCCGCGCCCTTGATCCAGTTGCCGATACCGACCAGGATCGCGGCGACCGGCAGCACAGCCACCGGCAGCATGATTGATTTGCCGAGGTTCTGAAGGAACTTCATCATTTGTCGGGTGACCGCCTGCTCTGGGTGGACATATGCGACGCACGCGCTATCTGGTGCGGGTGCCCGCTGAGGCCCGATTCCTCAGGTTGGTATCAGGATGAGTGCCCGGCCGTCCGGCCGCGCGGTGACCCGGACTCCGAGATAGTCGTCGATGTGCCGCTCGGCGGGCAGATCCGTCGCGTGCGGGCCGACCGCGACCACCGGCATTCCGGCGGCATGAGCGGCGGCGATGCCGGCGGGGGAGTCCTCGAAGACCAGGCAGTCGGCCGGGTCGACGTGCAACGCGGCCGCGGCGGCGAGGAAGCCTTCGGGGTCGGGCTTGCTGCGGGTCACCTTCTCCGCGGTGATCGAGAGCTCCGGCAGCGCCATCCCGGCCGCACCCATCCGGGCGGTGGCCAGCCCGGTGTCGGCCGAGGTGACCAGCGCGTGCCGGACGTCGTGCAGGGCGGCGAGGAATTCCGGGGCGCCGGGTATCGCGACCACCCCGTCGAGGTCGGTGGTCTCGACCTTCAGCAGGGCGTCGTTCTCGGCGACGTTGACCTCGCGCGGCCGGTCGGGAAGCAGTTCCGCCATGGTCTCGTGACCCTGCCGCCCGTGGCAGACGGCCAGTACGGCCGCCGGGTCCAGGCCGTGCTCGTGTGCCCAGGCGGTCCAGACACGTTCGACGACGGCGGTGGAGTCCACCAGGGTGCCGTCCATGTCGAGGAGGACCGCGCCGACGTCGAACGTGTCTGTCATGGTGCCGAGCCTACGGCGACGCGGTGCCGCCCGCGACGATGTTCACGGTGACCGGACCGGCGCCGTCGGCCTTGATCGAGACGGTCGGGCCGTCCGTCGGGCCGACCACCGAACCGCCGTCGACGGTGATGGCCGGGTGCCCGCGGTAGTGCAGCGCGGGCACCGCGATGACCGTCGGCGCACTGATCGCGCGGTTCGGCCGATAGGTGTAGCGGAAGGCGCCGGTGTCCTCGTCGTACGACATCGACAGCGGGGCGCCCGCGGTGGCCTGCGGGTACGTGCGCACCAGGTGTTTGGCCACGTCGGCGCCGAATCGCTGACCGGAGCTCAGGTGCCAGTAGATCCAGCCGGCCATCCGCTCATCGGCGCGGGTGACGGTGTTGCCGATGACCGTCGGGTCGATGTCACCGAACTCGGTGACCACCACCGGCCGACGGGTGCGGGCCTTGACCAGGTCGATGTTGCTCCAGGTGTGGTCGTGCTGGAGCGGGCACAGGCTGCGCAGCTGCTCGGGCAGGCCGAGGTAGATGCCCAGCTGCGACGGGATGCAGTAGTCGTGCGGGGAGATCACGACATTGGGCGAGGCGATCTTGCTCAGGCCCAGGTAGCTCGGCATCAGCTGGTTCCAGGTGACGTTCGGCTCCCACCAGACCGGGACCGCGGGATTGGCGGCCTGGATCCGGGTGGTCAGCTTGTTCATCACCGACTGGTACTGCTGGTCGAACAGCGGGCAGCCGACCGGGAAACAGGTCAGTGCCGCGGTGCCGGGCCACGGCTCGTTGAACAGTTCGATGCCGGCGACGCCCGGCTTGCCCTTGACCGCGTCGGCGACGGCGGCGAGCGCGGTGCCGAGGTAGTCGATCAGGCCGTTCTTGTTGCTCCAGACCTCGTCCCAGCCCTGATTCATGCTCGGCATCAGGTAGTAGAGCGGGAACCCGGGGTTGGGTTCCCAGCCGGCCGGGCGCGCGGTGAGGGACCAGGCCGGGAAGCCGTTGCCGCCCCAGATCGACGACAGGCCGTCCTGGTGGTTGTCGATGAGGGTGTAGATCCCCTTCGCCGCGAGCAGGTCGACCACCGCGACGATGCGATCGATGAAGGCGTGGTCGATCCGGCCGCGTTCGGGCATCAGACCGTCGAACGAGACGCCGAGGCGGACCACGTTGAGGCCCTGGTCGGCGAGGTACTGGGCGTCGTTCTCGGTGAGCGTGAAGCCGTCCTTCAGCTGGACGTACGGCGGTTCCTTGTCGACGTTGTTGACGCCGTGCAGGAGCACGGTGCGGCCCTGTGCGTCGACGATGGCACCGCCGCGCGCGGTGAGCTGGCTCAGCGGGGTAGCGGCCCGCGCGGGTGGCGCCGCGAGCAGAACGGGGAGGACGAGCAGGGCTGCCAGGACGAGGGCGAGCCGCCGGAGGACGGTGGTCATGGTCGATCTTTCTCCAGTCGTGTCACCTGAATTGGGGACTATGCGAGAAGTCTCGCGTTACTGAAGAGTCGGGTGTTACTTGTGTGGTCGAGTCGATGCGTCACGGTGACCGATTTGAGATGAGATGACGGAATCCTGGCAGATCGAGAATCGTAGAAGGGCGCGCCGATGACGCCGATCGCACAGTTGGCGATCATCCAGGTGGGGATTCCGCTGCTGCTGATCCTGCTCAACGCGGTGGTGCCGGCGTCGTCGTGGTGGGCGCTCGGCCTGCGCGCACTGCTGCTGGCCACCGGGCTGGCCTGGCTGATCCTCGGCGGCACGTGGTTGTATCCGCCGTGGTGGACGCCGTTCGTGCTGGTCGTTCTGGCGCTCGCGAGCTTCGTCCGGCCGGTGCTGCGGCTGTCGCGCCGGGGGACCACCCGGCGGCGCGGCTGGCGGTGGTCGGAGACGACGATCGTGGCGCTGCTCGTGGTGGCGGTCGTCGCACTGCTGGTGGTGCCCGCCGCGGCGGGTCGTTCCCAGCCGCCGGGGGCGGTCGACATCGCCGAACCGCTCGACCCCGGCGCGTACTACGTCACCAGTGGTGGGTCCCGCTCCGCCGTGAACCGGCACCTGCTGACATCCGACTCGGATCAGTGGCGTGGGCAGCGCCGCGGCGTCGATCTGGTCAAGGTCGACGGCCTGGGGCGTCGTGCGCACGGGATCGCACCGGCCGATCCGGCCGCGTACTACATCTACGGTGCGCCGGTGATCTCCCCGTGCGTCGGGACGGTCGCCGAGACGCGCGCCGACCTGCCGGACCATCGGGTTCCGGACATCGACAGCGACAACCCGGCCGGAAACTATGTGCTCGTCTCCTGCGGCGACTACGAGGTGCTGCTCGCGCATCTGCAGCACGAGAGCGTCGTGGTGCGCGCCGGTGACCACGTCGAGATCGGCGTTCCGCTCGGCAAGGTCGGGAACAGCGGCGACGCGGCGGAACCGCACCTGCACATCCATGCGCAGCGGCGGTCGCCGGATCCGGCGAAGCCCTTCGCCGGAGACCCGCTGTGGCTCACCATCGACGGACACTTCCCGGTGCGGAACCGGCTCCTCCGGCTGTAGTCAGCGCGCGATGCGTTCGCACAGGGCGTCGAGGTGGGTTCGGCTGAGCCGACGTGCCGCGTCGCCGTCGTGGGCGGCGATCGCCTCGGTGAGCTGCTCGTGTGCGCCGCGGTCGGCGTCGTCATCCATGCCGGCGCCGAGGGCGAGCATGTCGATCATCGCCTGCCGGAGCCGGGGAACGAAAGAATCGAAGAGCTCGAGCAGTACGGGATTGTCTGCGGCCTCGACGACGGCGCGGTGGTAGCGCATGTCCGCGTCGACGTAGTCGGCGGCGGATTCCCGGTGGCGCTCGCGGTCGGCGAGGGTGCGCCGGATGGCGCGCAACGCCTGCGGTGAGCGACGCTGTGCGGCCAGGTAGGCGGCCTCGGCTTCGATGGCCGTGCGGGCCTCGATCACCGCGGCGATCTCGGCCCGCTGCAACACGGTGTTCCAGTCCTCGGCGGCGTCGAGCGCCGTGACGAACACTCCGGCTCCCTGTCTCGTTTGCAGGACGCCCTTGCCCGCGAGCTGCCGGATGGCCTCCCGGACCGTGGAACGACCGACCCCGAGCTGCGGTCCGAGGGTCGTTTCACCGGGGATCCTGGCTCCGAGCGGCCACTCCCCGGCGCGGATCCGGTTCAGCAGCAGCTCGGCCGCCTGATTCGCGAGTGGAGTTCTTTTGACCTGGCTCACCGTAACCTCAATTGTCTACTTGTCTGAGGAGTTGTGTAGAGTCCGTCTCGTCCCTGGCAGGGGAGATCGAGAGGAACATCATGGATTCGACCGTAGCGCCCGAACGGCGCCGCGCACAGTTGTGGGTGCTGACTGCGACGCACGCCGCCAACGACTTCTACACCGGGGCGGTGGCCGCGCTCCTTCCGTTCTTCGTGCTGCACGCGCACTACTCGTATGCGGCGGTCGCGGGCATCACACTGGCGGCGACTGCCTTGTCGAGCATCGCGCAACCGGGCTTCGGCTATCTGAGTGACCGGTACGGGCTCGGCTGGATCAGCCTCGCCGGACTGCTGGCCGCGGGCGCCGGTGTCGCGCTGAGCGGGTTCTTCTCATCGTCGTACATCGTGGTGTGGGTGCTCATCGCGATGTCGGGAATCGGGGTGGCCGCCTATCATCCGGCCGCGACCATGCAGGCCCGTGAGGCCGGCGGCGGCACGACGGCCGCGATGAGTCTGTTCTCCGTCGGCGGCAACGCCGGGGTGGCACTCGCGCCCGCCGCGGCGGTCGCCGTGGTCGGTGCGTTCGGGCTGCGGGGGACCGGGCTGTTGATCGTGCCGGCAGTCGTGCTCGCGCTGGCGTATTTCGTCGTCGCGCGGCATCAGTTGTTCCGGCGGGTGAAACCCCGGGATGTCGCGGTCGCCGCGCACACCGATCTGCGCGACGACTGGCGGGCCTTCGGCTGGCTCACCGCGGTGCTCGCCACCTGGTCTGTCGCCTACGTGGGCACCTCGACCTTCGTCGTGCTGTACTGCGTCGCGCGCTTTCACTCCACGCCCGACTACGCGTCGATCGCCCTGACGGTGTTCCCCGCCGCCGGCGCGGTCGGCACGCTGGCGGGCGGGTGGCTCTCGGACCGGGTGGGCCGGCTGCCGGTCTTGCGCTGCGGCTACCTGGCCGGGGTCGGCGGTATCGTCGCGATCGTTCTCGCGCCGTCGCCACTGGTCGTCTTCGTGGCGACCGGCGCGCTCGGGCTGGCGCTTTTCGCGCCGTTCGCCGGGCAGATCACCCTCGCGCATTCGTATCTGCCGAACCGGATCGGCGTGGCCAGCGGGGTCACGCTCGGGCTCACCCTGTCGCTGGGCGGTGTGGTCAGCCCGTTGCTGGGCATGATCGCCGACGGTGTGGGCGTGCGCTGGGTCTTCGTCATTCTCGCGGCGCTGCTCGCGGTCGGGTTCGGCACCTCGTTCGTGCTGGCCGAACGGGCGCCCGCACAGATCGAGGTCGTCGACGTCCCCGGCGACGCCGAGGTGGCGCCGGCTACTTCCGTGACGTAGCGGCGATCGCGGTCAAGCCGCCGATCATCGTGACGTTCTTCAGGAACTGCACCTGCTGCTGTCCGCGGACCGCGGGGTCGTCGGAGGTCCAGAAGGCGTGACCGGCGAGGGTGGTCGGGACCAGCGAGGCGATGAGGCCGAGCGCCGCGGCGCGCGGCAGGACCCCGGCGGCGAGCAGGGCGCCGCCGACGGCCTGCGCGGCACCGTTGGCGCGCACGACCATCTCGTCGTCGACGGGGATCGGCACCACCTTGCGCAGCGGATCGAGCACCGGCTTGGCCATGTCGACGCGCGGGCCGGGTGCGGTGGCGGCGGCGTAGCCGAGCTTGACGAAGGGCAGTCCGGTCAGGGCGCGGCCGGCGATGTCGAACAGGCTCATGGTTCTCCTCGGTTCTCGATGTCGTTTCGAGGGTACCGAACACCCCGCCTATCCGGACTTCGGTCCGCTATCGCTGGAGTCGCCCGGGTTCAGGTGAGCAGTCGAGTGCGGAGCGCGGTGATGGTCGGCTGATCGATCCGCAGGCCGTGGCGGACATAGCGATCCATCGATCCGTAGAGCCGCTTGACCTGGTCGAACGCCGCGTTCAGCCACGACAGCTCCACGGCGTCGTCGCGACCGAGGTAGGTGTTCGACTTCAGGAAGTCCGCGTCGATGGTGGCCCGCGGGACGCCGAGGATGCTCAGCAGGATCGCCGCGCCCCAGCCGGTGCGATCCTTGCCCGCGCTGCAGTGGAAGACGGTGCCGCCGTCGGTGTTGCGGGCGATCGCCACCAGCAGGTCGTGGAAGGCGACATCGGATCCGTGATAGCTGACCATGAACGGATAGCCGAGGCTCTGGCCGATGTTCGACGACCCCGTCGTGTAGTAGTCGATCAGCCCGCGGCCGAGCGTGAGCGGGACCGGCTCGTGGAACCAGATCCCGTTGGTGAAGCTCACCACGTCGGCGACCTGGTAGCGCACCCCCGGAGGCAACTGATCGGGTTCGTCCTTGCGTTCCTGGACATTGCGGAGGTCGACGGCGAGCGTGATCGAGGCGTCGGTGATCTTCTGCTTATCGGACGGTGTGAGATCGCTCAGCTTGTTCGACCGGAACACCAGGCCCTCGCGGACGGTCCTGCCGTCGGAGGTCTGATAGCCGCCGAGGTCGCGGAAGTTCGACGCCCCCTCGAGTCGGGGCGCGGCGTGCACTTCCGCGGGAGCGAGGACGGACACGCCGAGGAGGAGGCCGACGGCGGCGAGGACGGCGGCGAATCGTGCACGCATCGCGGATTCCTTTGCGGATCGTCTGTCCCCCGAGCGAGGGACAATTGTCCGCTCAGACTACAAAGCGGGCCTGGCGCGCGCGAGAGTTCAGCCGTTCGACGACCGGTCTTCCGGGGTCGGTGTTGTCGATGACGATGGACGCGCGTGACCTCGGCTGCCGTTCGGCGAGGTAGATACGACATGCGGCCATGTAGCGCGACTCGAACGCGATGCGTGCGGCGGCCTCGCCACCGAGGGCATCGGCGTCGCGCGTCACTCCGCGGGCGATCGCGGCGGATTCGTCGCTGTGGAGATAGAGCACGTCGTCCCACAGACCGTCGAGTTCTGGACGCTGAATGAACGTCGCATCGAAGATGACGATCGAGTTCGCCGCCGCGACGGCTGTGGCGCCGGTGATCACCTCGTCCGACGTCAGGTCATGAACCTTGGTCGCGTACCGTCGCGATCCATCCGGACCGAGGGGCCGCAAGACCTCGGAGGCCAGGGAGTCGAAGTCGTACGCGTCGTCGTAGTACCCGCGCGCCGACGATCGTCCCTGCCGGTAGCGCCGCGCACGCGTGTGATGGAATCCGTCCGAGTCGATGAAGACGACCGGGCGGCCGGAACCCTGGATCACCGCGGTGAGCGTGCGGGCGAACGTCGACTTCCCGGCACCGCACACCCCGTCGACGCCGACGCGCCAGGGACGGCCGGGGTCGGCGGCGATCAATTCTGCGGAAATCCGCTCGATGATCCGGACGGATGGAGTCTGCATGGCGCCATTCTGCCTGGGCGGCGGTGTGGACGAGCGGTCTCGTCGGCCATCCCCGAATATCAGGTGACGACGGGAATCGTCCCTCGTGAGCCGATATTCGGGGGTGGCCGACGCGCTCCCCGAGCTCGGGTGGGCCCGCCGCCCCACGACTGCTCGTAGGGTGGGCGTGTGCGGATTCCCGACGGTCTCGAAGCCCAGCGGCGGCTGGGGCCGGACTGGGTGTCGTGGCTGGACCGACTCCCCAGACTGTGCGATGAGCTGCTGGCCGAATGGCGCTTGACCCTGGACGGCGACGCCCTGCACGGCTTCGCGTCGGTCGTGATCCCGGTCCGCGCGGACGACGACACCGAGGCCGTCCTCAAGGTCGGCTTCGACGGTGCCGAGGAGTCCGCGCAGGAGCATCTGGCGCTGCAGACATGGGCCGGTGACGGTGCCGTCCGGATGTACCGCGCCGATCCGGCCCGGCGCGCCATGCTGCTCGAGCGGCTCGGCCACGAGGATCTGTCCGGCGAATGGGACTTGCAGGCATGCGAGATCGTCGCGTCGTTCTATCCGCGACTGCACCGCCCGGCCCCGCGCCGATTCCCCGCGCTGCCTGACCTGCTGGCGCGGTGGCTCGACGCGATGGACGCCGGCGCGCACGAATTGCCGGTGCCGCGCCGGCTGATCGACCGCGCACTCGTACGCGGACGGGAGTTCGTGGCCGATCCGGATTCGGCCGGGACGATCGTGCACGGCGATCTGCACTACGGGAACGTCCTTGCCGCTCAGCGGGAGCCGTGGCTGGTGATCGACCCGCAGCCTCTCTCCGGCGACC
This sequence comes from Gordonia sp. PP30, assembly GCF_023100845.1. Classification (NCBI taxonomy): domain Bacteria; kingdom Bacillati; phylum Actinomycetota; class Actinomycetes; order Mycobacteriales; family Gordoniaceae; genus Gordonia; species Gordonia sp. PP30. Next base: position 1,170,047 of record NZ_CP095864.1, read on the forward strand.
CGCATTACGAGGTGGCGCCGCTGCTCTGGAACCGCTGGGCCGAGATGGACGGCTACCTGCGCGAATCGATCCGGCGGCGTTTCTTCGCGGTCGTGGAAGCGGCCGGGTTCGACGACGAGCGCGCCCGCGACTGGGTGATCGTCCGCATGATGCTGAACGCGCACTGGGCCGTCGAGGATGCGCGACGTGTGAATCGCCAGCTGGACGACGCCGAGCGTGAGTGGATCACGCGGTGCATCAGCGTGGCCAAGGCGGTGCAGTAGTGCCCCCGGTCGGGCTCGAACCGACACTCGGCGGATTTTAAGTCCGCTGCCTCTGCCAATTGGGCTACGGGGGCGCGGGGTCGATCTTGCCAGGTGGGTGGCCCGGCGAGGTGAGGGGTGGTCTCGACTCCGCTCGACCAACAGAGGGCCGTGCGTCGAGGTGCTCTTCATGATGATCGAGCGGAGTCGAGATCAGACCTCTGGACAAGTGGGTGGTCTCGACGCCGCTCGACCAGCATGGGGATCGACTGTCCTGGGCGTCGCTCGACCGGCGTGGCGGCGCTCTGGTTCGATGGAGGGATGATGAAGGTCGAGATCTGGTCCGATATCAACTGCCCGTTCTGCTACCTCGGTGTCCACCAGTTCCTCGAGGCGCTCGGGGGTTTCGAGCACAAGGATCAGACCGAGGTGATCCACCGGTCGTTCGAGCTCGATCCGACGCAGCCGCGCGGGGCATCGGGGGAGGTCGTCGCGCATCTGGCCAAGCAATACGGCTTCACGCGGGAGCAGGCGTCGCAGGGGGAGATCCAGCTGGGGGAGAAGGCGGCCGAGTTCGGGCTCCCCTATGTGACGTCGGGCCGGGATTTCGGCGACTCCTTCGACATGCACCGGCTGGTGCACTTCGCCGGCGAGTCGGGCCGCGCCGAGGACATGCTCCTCGCCCTCTTTCACGCCAACTTCGCCGACGAGCGCAAGCTCTTCGGCAGCCACGAACGACTCGTCGAGATCGCCGTCGGCGAGGGCTTCGACGAGGCGCAGGTGCGCGCGGTGCTCGCCGACGACACCCGCTTCGCGCAGGCCGTCCGCGACGACGAGACGCTCGCCCACGAACTGAAATGCCAAGGCGTGCCGTACTTCGTGCTCGACCGCCATTACGTGCTCTCCGGGGCGCAGCCGGTCGAGGTTTACGCCGACTTCCTGCGACAGGGCTGGGAGCACTACATCTCGGGCGCGACGTCCACGTAGTCGCGGAACCCGTACTGATCGTGCGGGCCGATCACGGCGAACTCGAAGAGGCCCTCTCCGGTGTGGACGGTCCCGTCCGCGTCGGTCAGCGTGAACGACGCCAGATGATCGACCGGACAGAACAGCTTCATCGTCGGGTCGATCTCGGAGACCTTCAGGCGCAGGGCCTCCACCTTCTCGTCGCCCTGCCACATGCCGTGCCGCCAATCCTGTTCCAGCCCGTAGCCGGTGCCGAACCCGAGGTAGTTGGCGAGCTTCGGCTCGGCGGTCACCGTGGTCGTCGCACCCGACGGTTTGATGAATCGCAAGGTGGCGCTTGCGGGTTCGCGTCCGCCCGGGTGGAAGGTCACGTCGTGCTCGACACGGCCGAGCCACTGCACGCCCCGTGATTCGTCGGCCCAGATCACGCGGGCGTCGTCCATCACGCGCTCACCGTCGCGCTTCTCCTGCACGATCGAGACCACCGCGAAATCGTCGAAACGCATCACCGCGTAGATCCAGAAGAAGCTCGCATCGTCCGACGATGCCGCGCGCCGCCCCGGCGGTTCGGCCTCGCCGACGGGCCGCACGCCCCACGACCGGTCGCGGTTGCCGCGCCACTCCTCGGGGGTCACGTCGTACCGGGTGCCGTCGACGGTGATCGACCCGGTCCAGTCGCCCGTCTGCACGAATCGCTGGGTGTCGAAAGTGACGCGCTCCAGCTGCCGCTGAAAGTGCCGAGGTTCGAGCGCGGCGGGGGCGTCGGCGGTGAACTCCAGGTCGAAGGAGACGTCACCGTGACCGGGTTCCAGTGAGATCCGCAGGCGCGCAAGACCTTCCACCACCTCGGTCCGGAACGGCCCGACCCGCAGATCGTCGCGGTCGGCGCCCAGCGCCCGCGAACCGCGCACCACGATGTGGTCGTCTCCCCGGCGCACGACGACGAAGCAGTCGGTGACGCCGAGGTTCGGATAGACGCCGAGACCGAAGATGAACCAGGGGTCTCGACGTCGCTCGACCGGCTTGGATCGCTCGACAGCCGGGGATGGCAGTTGAAGTAGTAGCGGTCGTAGAAGTTGCGGTCGGACGTGCCGACGTTCCGGATCGGTTCGGCGACCTGGTGGACCGGGTGGTCGTCCATCGGTGAGAGCGTCACTTGATCGACCCCCAGTAGGTGCCGGCCAGCATGGCCTCGAGCGTCTTGCGGTGCATGATCATGTCGTCCGGGTCGGCCGGTGCCTCCGCCTGGCCGAAGTGGATCGCGCGCGTCTGGATCCGGTACATCACGACGGCGTGGATCAGTGCGGCGTACAGGGTGAAGTAGTCGAGATCGTGCGGCTGGTGCCCGCTGGCGGCGAGATAGTCGGTGGCCACCTGGTCGCGGGTGAGGAAGTCGGGGAGGCCGTCGAGCCCGGCGAGTTCGGTGATGTCCTGGAAGAACCGGTGGATGAAGATCATCCACGCGATGTCCAGTTCGCGGGGGCCGACGGTGGCCATCTCCCAGTCGAGCACCGCGGCGGGCGTGAAGCCGTCGTAGATGATGTTGCCGATCCGCGAGTCACCCCAGCAGAGCACGGTCTCGGTCTCGGCGGGCCGATGTTCCTCGGCCCAGGCGAAACCGCGCTCGATCAGCGGCGACGAGACGCCGTCGCGACTCGCCCACTCGTAGAAGTCGCGGAGCCGCCGCAGATGCGCTTGCAGCGGTGTCTCGCCCTCGCGGGGCGGTTCCACTCCGGAGCCCTCGATCGGCGCGGTATGGATCCGGGTGAGCACCTCGACGCTGCGTCGTGCCATCTCGGCGCGTTCGTCCGGCGTGGCCTCGGTGACCCACGACGAGAAGGTGTACGGCATCACATCCGGTGGAACCCGCCCGTCCACTCGGCTCATCATGAAGAACGGTGCCCCGAGCGGGGCGGGGTCGGGTTCGGACCACCACAGCCGCGGCAGCGGCACGTCGGTGGTGGCGGCGACATGTTCGATCAAGCGGTATTGGCCGTCCAGGTCGTACGACGGGAACACCGGATCGCTCTCGGCGACCGGCGCCACCCGCACGACGAGGCTCTGCGGTGCACCGTCGATCAGTGCCTCGGCCAGCAGCGTCTCGCTGGACATGCCGTTCGCCGACGGCAGCACCACCTCGGTGACTTCGGCGTCGTCGCCGGCCCGGGTCTTGATCCAGGCGGTGAGACGTTCGCGCAGCCACTCCGGGTCGCGCTGGGATCGGGTCGGTCGCGCGATCTCGCGACCCTCATCGGCATCGGAGGCGAGGGAAGACACGCCGTCATCCAAACACGGCCGTGACCGCCGTCGTGAGGATCTGAGGGAAGCCGGACGAGAACGCTCTACCGTCTCAAAGTTATCGGTGATAACTTAACGCTGATAACCCACTCGTGTCCGCGTCCGCCGGACCCCGTCGAAGAGGTTCTCCATGCTCGATTCGCTGACCAGGCGCGTGATCGCGGCGCCACGACTGGTGCTGAGTCTGGCCGTCGTCCTGCTCATCGCCGCCGGCCTGTACGGGGCGGGTGCCGCGAGCAAGATGCTGCCCGGTGGTTACGAAGATCCGGGCGCCGAATCGACGCACGCCACCAGCGTGCTCGACGACGTGTTCGGCCAGGGCGGGCCGCAGGTGGTCTTCAAACTCGACGGCCCCGCCGGCACCGACATGGCGACCGATCCGGCCGCCCGCGCCGTCGGACAGCAGATCCTCGACCGGCTCGAAACCACGTCGTGGGTGCAGAAGCCGGTGCTGTCGATCTGGTCGTCGCCAGAACTCGCCGGGGAACTGCTCAGCCGGGACAAGTCGTCGACGCAGATCATCGCCGGTCTCGACGGTGGCGACGCGAAGGCGCCCGGCCGCGCGGAGGAGCTGAGCAAGGAGTTCTCCGGGACCCGGGACGGGATCACGATCAAGGTCGGCGGCGCCGCAATGGTCTACGGCACGGTGAACGAGCAGACCTCGAAAGACCTCGCGATCGCCGAGGCGATCGCCATCCCGATCAGCTTCCTGCTGCTCATCGTGATCTTCGGCGGTGTGGTCGCCGCCGCGCTGCCGGTGCTGGTGGGGATCGTCGCGATCGTCGGCACCATGGCGCTGCTGCGGGTGATCACCGAGTTCGCCGACGTCTCGATCTACGCGCTGAACCTCACCACGGCGATGGGACTCGCGCTCGCGATCGACTACACGCTGCTGATCGTCACCCGCTACCGCGAGGAGGTCGCCGCCGGGCGGCCGCGAGACGAGGCCATCGTGCGGACGATCAACACGGCCGGCCGCACGGTGATCTTCTCCGCGGTCACCGTCGGACTGTCGCTGGCGGCGCTCGCGATCTTCCCGATGTACTTCCTGCGGTCGTTCGCGTACGCCGGTATCGGGGTGGTGGTGGTCGCCGTGGTCGCGGCGATCGTGATCACCCCGGCGCTGCTGGCGGTCCTCGGCGGGCGGGTCGACGCTCTCGACCTGCGTCGCGGGGTCCGCAAGCTGCTGCGCCGGCCGGCGCCCGAGCCGAAGCCTCTCGAAGAGGGTTTCTGGTACCGCAGCGCCCAGTGGGTGCTCCGCCGGGCCGTCCCGGTCGCGCTCGCGGTGACGGCGTTCCTGGTGGTTCTCGGTCTGCCGTTCGCCGGTATCAAGTTCGGCTTCCCCGACGATCGGGTGCTCCCGGCGTCGTCTCCGCCGCACGCCATCGCTCAGGAGATCCGGGACCAGTACGACGAGAGCGCGGCGTCGAACGTGACCGCCGTGGTGCACGGCAAGCTGGACGAGGGACGGATGGCGCACTACGCCGGGGAGCTCTCGAAAGTGCGCGACGTGACCTCGGTGTCGAGTCCGGCCGGAGTGTTCCGCGACGGGCGGCGGCTCGCGCCGGCTCCGCCGGGTCTGGTCCGCGGCGACGACTCGCTGATCCAGATCACCGGCGACGTCGAGCCGATGCGGCCGAGCGGCCAGAAACAGATCACCGCGTTGCGGGCCGTCGAGAGACCGGCGGGGGTGCAGGTCAGCTTCACCGGTCTCGCCGCGGTCAACGCCGACACGGTCTCGGCCATCTACGCCTCGCTGCCGTGGGTGCTGGTCGTGATCGCGGTCGCCACCTACCTGCTGCTGTTCCTGTTCACCGGCAGCGTCGTTCTCCCGTTGAAGGCGCTGGTGATGAACGTGCTGTCGCTGTCGGCGACCTTCGGCGCGATGGTCTGGATCTTCCAGGACGGTCATCTCGGCGGGCTCGGTACCACGCCGATGGGTTACCTGGTGGCGACCATGCCGGTGCTGATGTTCTGCATCGCGTTCGGGCTGTCGATGGACTACGAGGTGTTTCTGCTCGGCCGGATCCGTGAGGAGTGGCTGAAGTCGGACCGCACGCGCGCCGCCAACGACCACGCGGTCGCGATCGGGCTCGCCCGGACCGGCCGCGTGGTGACCGCCGCCGCGCTGCTGATGGCCATCGTCTTTGCCGGGATCGCCGCCTCGCAGGTGTCGTTCATGCGAATGTTCGGGGTGGGACTGGCGCTCGCCGTGCTGATGGACGCGACGCTGATCCGCATGATGCTGGTGCCCGCGTTCATGCGGCTGGCGGGCCGGTGGAACTGGTGGGCGCCGGCCCCGCTGCGGCGGTTGCACGACCGGATCGGGCTGGTCGACGAGTGAGAAGGAAGGGGACGTGCGGGATGCGGAAGCGGTCGCCGAGGGGTTCGGGCGAGTTGCTGGCCGACGAGATCCTGCAGGCCGCCACCGATCTCCTCATCGAGCGCGGTGGTCACGCGGCCGTGTCGATCCGCGCCGTCGCCGACGCCGTCGGTGTCACCCCGCCGTCGATCTACCTGCACTTCACCGACAAGGAGGAACTGCTCGACGCCGTCTGCGCCCGCTTCTTCGAGCAGTTCGATGCGGTGATGATGGCCGCGTCCGAGGGGGTCGACGACGTCGTCGACCGCGGCTTGGCCCAGGGCATGGCCTACGTGCGGTTCGCCATTGACAATCCGGTGATCTTCCGCGAGGCGTTCGCGCGCTCGTCGACGACGCCCACCCAGACCGACGAGGTGCTGATGGCGTCGGCGTTCCGGCACTTCGCCGACACCGTCGTCGAAGCGATGGACACCGGCGTGCTGCCGCGCGGCGACGTGGTCGCGATGGTGCTCAAACTCTGGTCGGTGGCACACGGCATCGCCGACCTGATGACGGCCAAACCCGGTCTACCATGGGGCGACGACCTGTCGCTCGCCGAGGACGTCCTGACCGCCGCACTCCGCGGATTCGTTAAAGAATCGGTAAAGTCGGAACCAGAACAGCGCGTCGTGCGTTGAACTCGATGAGAGCGTCCCGTCTACCACCCCTGCCTAAGGAGCAACGAGTGCGTGACAGCAGCAACCCGGTGATGCGCGGCGTGGTCCGCGACAATCAGCCGGCCCCCTATGCCGGCTTCGGCCAGGCCATCCCCGGCGCCCAGCAGGGCGCCATGATGACCGGCCAGCAAGCCAACCCGTATCTGCAGGACTCGCAGACCCAGAACTACGCACCCGCCACCGCGCAGGGGCAGCTCACCGTCGATGACGTCGTGGTGAAGACCGGGATCACGCTCGGTGTGCTGATCGCGGTCGCCATCGCCACCTACGCCGCGATCGCGACCCGGGCCACCGAATCGGCCCAGGTGACCCTCGCCATGCCGATCATGCTGGTCGGCGCGATCGGCGGCCTGATCATGGTCCTGATCGCGAGCTTCGGCCGCAAGCAGGATAATCCGGCGATCGTGCTCAGCTACGCCGCGCTGGAAGGCCTCTTCGTCGGCGCCATCTCGTTCGTCTTCGCGAACCTCACCGTCGGGGACAACGTGAGCGCCGGCGCGATGATCGGCCAGGCCGTCCTCGGCACCATCGGCGTGTTCATCGGCATGCTGGTGGTCTACAAGGTCGGCGCCATCCGCGTCACTCCGCGTTTCACCCGCATGCTGATGGCCGGCATGGTCGGCGTCATCGTGCTGGCGCTGGGCAACTTCGTACTCAGCCTGTTCGGTGTGAACATGGGCCTGTACAGCGGAGGACCCATCGCGATCATCTTCTCGCTGGTCTGCATCGCGCTGGCCGCCTTCTCGTTCCTGGTCGACTTCGACGCCGCCGACCGCCTGGTGAAGGCCGGCGCCCCGTCCCGCGCCGCCTGGGGTATCGCCCTCGGCCTGACCGTCACCCTGGTCTGGCTGTACGTCGAGATCTTGCGCCTGCTGAGCTACCTGAACAGCGACTAGTCGCCTCGGCTCGCCGGTTGAGCCCAAGTGAGCCGGCTGAGCCCAAGTAAGCCGGCTGAGCCTGTCGAAACCCCACGAGCGGTCCCGCGATCCTCTTTGAGACCCGCGGGGCCGCTCGTTTCAGGTGCGCATCCGCAGACCGTCGCAGATGCGGTCACTATTCCCGCTTGTGCGACGGTCTGCGATCTGTCCGGCCGTGGTCGTCATCGGAGATCACGGCTCATCGGTCGATCGGCAGACGGGCGCGGCCCCCGGGAAGAAGTTTCCCGGGGGCCGCGCGTCGTGGTTCGTGACGGGTCAGCTGAGGCGTTCGATGACCATCGCCATGCCCTGGCCGCCGCCGACGCACATGGTCTCCAGACCGAAGGTCTTGTCGTGGGTCCGCAGGTTGTTGAGCAGGGTGGTGGTGATCCGCGCGCCGGTCATACCGAAGGGGTGGCCGAGGGCGATCGCGCCACCGGAGACGTTCAGCCGGTCGTGGTCCATGCCCAGTTCGGCGGCCGAGCCGAGCACCTGGACGGCGAAGGCCTCGTTGAGCTCGTAGAGATCGATGTCGTCGATCGTCATGTTCGCGATACGCAGCACCTTGCGCACGGCCTCGATCGGGCCCAGGCCCATGATCTCCGGGGAGAGACCGGTCGCGGCGGTGGCGACGATCCGGGCGAGCGGGGTGAGGCCGAGTTCCTTGGCCTTGGTGTCGCTCATGATGACCAGGGCGGCGGCGCCGTCGTTCAGCGGGCAGGCGTTGCCCGCGGTGATGGTGCCGTCCGGGCGGAAGACCGGCTTCAGCTGGCTGATCTTCTCGTAGGTGGTGCCGGCGCGCGGGCCGTCGTCGGTGGTGACCTGCGTGCCGTCGGCCAGGGTGACCGGGTCGATCTCGCGGGCGAAGAAGCCCTCGGCGATGGCCTTCTCGGCGCGGTTCTGGCTGAGCACGCCCCAGCGGTCCTGGTCCTCGCGGGAGATGCCGGTGAAGCTGGCGACGTTCTCGGCGGTCTGGCCCATGGCGATGTAGACGTCGGGGAGCAGGCCGTCCTGGCGGGGGTCGTGCCACGGTCCCTGGCCGCCCTGGGCGGCGAGCTCGGTGCGGGCCTCGGCGTCGGCGAAGATCGGGTTCTTGGAGTTGGGCAGGCCGTCGGCGGCACCGGCGGTGCCGAAACTGGAGACGCTCTCGACGCCGCCGGAGATGAACACGTCGCCCTCACCGGCCTTGATGGCGTGCAGGGCCATGCGGGTGGTCTGCAACGACGACGAGCAGTAGCGGTTCACCGTCACGCCGGGGACGTGGTCGAGGCCGAGTTCGACGGCGACGACGCGCGCGATGTTGTACCCGCCTGCACCGCCGGGCTGGCCGATGCCGAGGTGGATGTCGTCGATGTCGGCGACGTCGAGCTCGGGCACCTTGCTCAGTGCGGTGGCGACCATCTGGCGAGCGAGCTCATCCGGACGGACGTCCTTGAGGGATCCCTTGCCGGCGCGGCCGATGGGGGAACGGGCGGTGGAGACGATCACAGCTTCAGACATGCGGTCAGAATAGCCGGGGTCGAGTGGTTCCGGGCGGAGTGTCACTATGGACCCATGCGCATCGCGAATCACGTCGTGGACCTGGTAGGAAACACACCGCTGGTCAAGCTCAACTCGGTGGTGAAACCGGGTGCGGGACTGGTCGCCGCGAAGATCGAGTACCTGAACCCGGGAGGCAGTTCCAAGGACCGCATCGCCACGCGGATGATCGACGCCGCCGAGGCGTCGGGCGAACTGAAGCCGGGCGGCACCATCGTGGAGCCGACGTCGGGCAACACCGGTGTCGGACTGGCTCTGGTGGCGCAGCAGCGCGGCTACAAGTGCATCTTCGTCTGCCCCGACAAGGTGGCCGAGGACAAGCGGAACGTGCTGCGCGCGTACGGCGCGCAGGTGGTCGTGTGCCCGACGGCGGTCCCGCCGGAGCACCCGGACAGCTACTACAACGTCTCCGACCGCCTGGTGCGCGAGACGCCCGGCGCGTGGAAGCCGAACCAGTACGCGAATCCGAACGGTCCGCTCAGCCACTACGAGACCACCGGCCCGGAGATCTGGAACGACACCGACGGCACTGTGACGCACTTCGTCGCCGGCGTCGGCACCGGCGGCACCATCACCGGGACCGGGCGCTACCTCAAGGAGGTGTCCGACGGCCGCGTCAAGGTGGTCGGCGTCGACCCCGAGGGCTCGGTCTATTCGGGCGGCTCGGGCCGTCCGTATCTGGTCGAGGGCGTCGGCGAGGACTTCTGGCCGGACGCCTACGACCCGACCATCCCCGACGAGATCATCGCGGTCTCCGACGCCGACTCGTTCGAGATGACGCGGCGCCTGGCCCGCGAGGAGGGCCTGCTGGTGGGCGGGTCGTGCGGTATGGCCGTCGTCGCCGCACTGGAGGTCGCCGAGCGCGAAGGGCCGGACGCTGTGGTGGTGGTGCTGCTGCCCGACGGCGGCCGCGGATACCTGTCGAAGATCTTCAACGACGACTGGATGAGCAGCTACGGCTTCCTGCGCACGCCCCTGGAAGGCGAGCTGCCGGAGTTCACCGTGGGCGAGGTGCTGCGCAGCAAGACCGGTGTTCTGCCCGACCTGGTGCACACGCATCCGCAGGAGACGCTGCGCGACGCGATCGAGATCCTTCGCGAGTTCGGTGTGTCGCAGATGCCGGTCGTGGGCGCGGAGCCGCCGATCATGGCGGGTGAGATCGCGGGTGCGGTGAACGAGCGTGACCTGTTGTCGGCGGTCTTCGAGGGCCGGGCGACGCTGGCCGATCCGGTGTCGGCGCACATGGGGCCCGCCTTCCCGCTGATCGGTGCCGGCGAACCCGTGTCGTCGGCGCTGGAAGCTCTGAGTACCTCCGATGCGTTGATGGTGGTGGAGGACGGCAAGCCGATCGGCGTCATCACCCGGCACGACCTGCTCGCCTACGCCAGCACCCATCCGCTTCCGATTCGTGAGGACAAGCAGTGACAGAAGAGGGATTCTCGACCGCCGGATTTTCGACCGCCGGATTTTCGACCAAGGCCATTCACGCGGGCTGGGATCCGGACGGCCGCACCGGCGCCGTCAATGTGCCGATCTACGCGAGTTCGACGTTCGCGCAGGACGGCGTGGGCGGCATGCGCGACGGTTTCGAGTACGCGCGGACCGGGAACCCGACCCGCCGGGTGCTGGAGGCGAACCTCGCCGCCATCGAAGGCGGTGCGTACGGCCGGGCCTTCGCATCCGGCATGGCGGCGACCGACGCCGTGCTGCGGGCCGCCCTGCGTCCCGGTGACCACCTCGTCATCCCGAACGACGCCTACGGTGGCACCTTCCGGCTGATCGACAAGGTGTTCTCGCAGTGGGGGATCGAATACTCGGTGGCGCCAGTCAACGACGTCGCCGCCGTCGCCGCGGCGATGACCCCGAAGACCAGGCTGGTCTGGACCGAGACGCCCACCAATCCGCTGCTGAACGTCGGCGACATCGCGGCGATCGCCCACGTCGCACACGAGGGCGGCGCGAAACTGGTGGTGGACAACACCTTCGCCACCCCGTACCTGCAGCAGCCGCTGGCGCTCGGGGCCGACGTGGTGCTGCACTCGACCACCAAGTACCTGGGCGGCCACTCCGACGTCGTCGGCGGCGCGCTGATCACCGCCGACGAGCAGTTCGACGCCGACGTCGCCTTCCTGCAGAACGGCGCGGGCGCGGTGCCCGGCCCGTTCGACGCCTACCTGACCATGCGCGGGATCAAGACCCTCGCGGTCCGGATGGAGCGGCACTGCGACAACGCGGAGAAGCTGGTCGAGGTGCTCTCCGGCAGCTCGAAGGTGCGGTCCGTGCTGTACCCCGGGCTCGACGATCACCCCGGGCACGACGCGGCCGCCCGTCAGATGCGCCGCTTCGGCGGCATGATCTCGGTGCGGCTGGCCGGTGGCAAGGAGGCGGCGCTCGACTTCTGCGCCCGCACCAAGGTCTTCACGCTGGCCGAATCGCTCGGCGGCATCGAGTCGCTGATCGAGCACCCCGGCGCGATGACGCATGCGTCGACCGCGGGGTCCCTGCTCGAGGTACCCGATGACCTGGTGCGGCTGTCGGTCGGCATCGAGGACGCCGACGACCTGATCGCCGACGTGGAGCAGGCCCTCGGCTGAGGGCCCGCGGCCGCTTCGGCGGTCGTCAGTCGTCGTCGCGGCCGCGTCGCAGTTGGAAGCGGGTCTTCGCTTTGCCGGATCCGGAGGGCTCGGGCGCTGAGCCGTCCCGGAGCGGTGCCTCGAAGTCGTCGGGCACCAGGCCGTGCGCGAGCATGTAGCCCTGCAGCCCGGTGAGCGTGGTCCGCGCGGCGTCGATCTTCTTCAGTGCCGGCGACTTGGGATCGCTGAAGGTCTCCATGCGGTTGTAGTCGGCGGCGAGTCCGGTCTCGGCATCGGCGATGTCCTGCCACAGGTTGTCGTCGAACGGCTCCCCGACATCGCGCAGGGCCTGAGCGGTCGCGACCCGGATCGCGAGGCTCGTGGGATCGAGGACCAGGTTCTCGCCGCCCGTGCGGGCGGTCGCCGCGGCGGCGGCCACCATCCCGCCGGTACCGCCGAGGCCGGTCAGCATCGCCATGCCGCCGGCCATGCCGCCCGGGCCGAAGGCGGCGAGCCCGCTGGTGACCGCCGCGGCGCCCGCGGTGCCCGCGGCGCCGGCCATGGCCACGCCGACCGGTCCCGCGGCGAGCAGGGCGACGCCGACCGCGGCCATCGCGACCCGGGTGGTGGTGCTCGGGGACCATCGGCTGCCCGACAGGTGATCGTTCACCTCCTGCACGGCCGCCTGCACCTTCTTGCCGGTTCCGGTCGGATAGCCCAACTGCACCATGAACGGCCACGATCGCCTGGAGTGCGGCGTCGCCGGTGTCGATCTCGTGCGGCGCGATCAGGTTGGTGTTGGCGAGCACGACGGTCAGCGCGATCGCCTCGGACAGGTCCCACCTTCGGGGGAGGTTCGGCATGCGACCCTTGCTGAGTTCCTCGATCTCCTGCGGAATCGCGTGCCCGGTGCTCTGCTCGATCAGTTCGGCGACGTAGTTGTCGCGGAGAACGCTGAACGGCGTCCTCGAAACGGTTCGCCCTCTCGTCGTCGATCTTGTCGGTGACGTGATTGGCGAACTCGATGGTCGCGAGGGTGCTCGCCTGGTCTTCGGTGAGACGGGGGACGACCGCGCTCGACGCGATCACGACGTCCTTGCCCGGATTCAGTATCTGGTCGACCAGCGTCGCGATCGCCGGATGTCGCAGGTACGAGGGCGACCGGTGCCCGGTCGCGCCGGTGATCATGAAGTCCTGAGCGCCGGGGAACAGTGCCGCGAGTCCCTTGCCGGCGGTCACCGCGTCGGCGGGATCGAGGAAGTTGGACCAGTCGTCGACGCGCGAATACGGGAATCGCTTGAGGATGCGGGCCCGACCCTGATGCAGGACCGGCGAGCCCGCGGGACTGCCGATGGTGATGAAGCGCCGCACATGGACGCCGGAGGGCAGGTTGTCGAGCAGATCGATCGCGATGACGCTGCCGAGGCTGTGCCCGATCAGAATGATGTCGTCCTTGTGCGGCAGATCGTCGATGACGCGCTGCAGCACCGCGGCGCGCGTCTTCTCGTCGGTCAAGTAGTTCTTGACCTGCTTGAGTTCCGCGATCGGGGCCGCATTGATCGCGGCGCTCTGGATGGGGTGGACCATCGCCCCGGAGATCCGGTGAAATCCGAAGGTCTTGACGTCCTCGCAGCGGCGAATCGTGCGCTCGACCTACGCCTGGCGCCGCTCGAAGGCGCGGCGCGGTCGTCCTTCTCCTTGTAGGTGTTCTTGGGGTGGGCGACGCTGAGCCCCGTGGTCCCGAGCAGGGCGGCGTAGCGCGGCGCCACGACGCCCCGCTCGTCGATCGGCTCGGCGCCGAGGATCGCGAGCGATCCGTTCAGCGCGGCAAGCCTTCATGGTCGGCGTCGCCGTCCGGCCCGACACAGTGCAGGTATACGACCTTCATGAAATCCCTCCATCGTCCCGAATGGTGCATGCACACCAAGATGTGAGAACACTAGCCGACGGGTCGGACAAGGCACTTCAAGGTTTGCGGAAGGCCGACTGGCGTGAGGGAAACGTCCTGGTCAGAGGATTGCGAAAAGCATCCAAGAGTATGTTTCCGGAAGTGGAACCGGAAAGGGGGGTCGGTGCGTCTAACTATTACAACGAGGTTCCTGGTGGAACGGGGGATCATGAGGAGCCTCGCGGTTGAGGGGAAGTGGCGGGCGGCCCGGCAGGGGGAGCCGGGCGCACGTCACTCCGGGGGACGTGGTTGGGGGTCCGACGGCGGGGGAGCCGGATCCCCAACCGCATCCGTATCGGGGACGACGGAGGGGGAGCTCGATGGCCGGCGAGGTGAGGTCGGAAGCCGACGTGTGGCGCTTGCGCGCCGCGGCGGCTGAGGACGCGGCGCGGGAACTCGGGGGTCTCGCGTCGGACTTGCGACGAGTGCTTCGACGGAACTACTTCGGCGTCGATTGCGTTGAGGGGCAGGCGCTCTTCGACAAGCTGATCCAGGTGACGGGTCAAGTTGCCGCCGACTTCGACGCTCAATGTGCCGAACTGGACCAGCTATCGAGTCGGTGTACGGCAGCCGCTGCCGCATACGACGAGGCGGACGTCTGGTGACAGGCTGGTTATGGTCAGAACGGTCACTCGGGTTGGTCCGATTGTTGATGGCGGGCGGCGCGGTATTGACGATGACGAGTGCGTGCAGCGCGGACGATGACCGTAGGTCCGAAGTGGTCGGATCTGGTTCCGTGGCGGCTGACTCGCGAGCCGCCGGTGTTCGGCAAACGGATGCTGATGGGCACGTGCTGCCGTTCGTCACCACTCACGCTCATCGTTGGAGTGGCGCGAACGACGGAACGACCTATGAACCGTGCACTGCGGTGACAGCCACGGACTTGCTGGCGGTAGGAATGGAGCCTCGCTCGGTGCGTGATGCCGCGGGAACTGATGGGCAGACGCTCCGTGGCTGCGTGTGGACTTCGGCTGTTGAGAGAGGTCGAGTCGAGTGGGACCTCAGCCAGTTCGTTGGGAACTCGCCCGGGCTTGCGGCGGATAAGCAGCGCCAGGCGTCGTCGCTAGACATGTGGCTCCCGGACATCTTGATCGACGGCCGCGTGGTTGGGGTGCACCGCTTCACAAACGGTGCGAACTGCGACACCTATGTGCAGTCGGGGATGGCTGCAGTCAACACGATGGTCATTCACCATGGCTCCCCGCACCCGGCGCCGGAGGAGATCTGCGCCAAGGCGATCGAGTTCACGCGCGCCACGATCGGGAAGATGCCGCGTTGAGGAGATTCCTCACCGACGGATGGAACCGAACAGAGGTCTGGTGCGTCTAAATATGTGACGCGAGAAAGCTGCCGCCCGGGGGACGGCGGGTTGATCGCCGAGGGGGATGGTCGACAGCCGGTACGGGGGAACCGGTGGTCGGCCGCTTGGGGGAACGAGGCGGAGGTCGGGCAGCGGGGAGCCCGGCCTCCGCCTCACTCGTGTGCATCGTCGGACGTGGCAGCGGTCGAGTCCATAGGCAGCGCTCGCGAGTGCTGCGCATGTATCGATCCGCTGCCACGGCGCTCGGGCGCTGCCACGATGCTCGGGCGCTGCCACGATGCTCGGGCGCTGCCACGATGCTCGGGCGCTGCCACGATGCTCAGGCGCTGCCACGATGCTCAGGCGCTGCCACGACGCTCGCTCGCTGCCGCGCCGCGCGGGTCCTGCGACGCCATAGGGCCTCGGTGGGGCTGGTCACGGGCGGGCGTGTCGTGCCTGGTCAGCCGGGTAGAGAAGGGTCGCTGACGGGGTGCCGGACGTCTACACATCATGGTGGGCAGACATTTTGGTGTGTGTTGGACAGATTGGAACCATGTCCGGCAGAGAACGTGGATCCCTCGAATGGGACACCTTCGCGTTCTCGTTCGCGCATCGGCTCGTGACCGTCCGGAAGGCGCGTGGATACTCGCAAGAAGAGCTCGCTCACCGGAGCGGGATGCACCGCAACGCGGTGTCGAACCTGGAGCGCGGCACCGGTAATCGGGAGCCGTACGTGTCGGATCCACAACTCTCGACGGTGTACCGGCTGGCCAAGGCGCTCGACGTCGCACCGGAACTGCTGCTGCCGGACGTTTCGATGCCGTTGAAGACGCGGTCGACCGAGCAGGAGTCGAACAAGGCGATGTCGCGTATCGAGGCCGAGCTGTACGGCGTGATCGCCGCGGAGCGGGACTCGATCTACTGAACCGCTGACCGCACCGCGACAGCCGGACGGTTTACGCGACGGCCGGTCATTCCCGCGACGATCGGGGTCGTCGCTTCCGCGACGGGTGTCGCGCGGGGGATCCGGCTGTCGCGGACACGACCCGGAACCGGAAGTGCGCAAACGAAAGCCGGGCCGCAGGAGGCTGCGGCCCGGCTTCGTCGACGATCTCAGTGCTGGTAGGGCTCCGCGCTGACCACCGTCACGCTGATCTCGGCGCCGCTCGGCACCAGATACGTGCGGGTCTCGCCCACCTTCGCGTCGATGATCGCCGCGCCCAGCGGGGAGCTGGGGGAGTAGACCTCGACGTCGGTCGAGATGCTCTCCTCGCGGGTCGCGATGAGGAAGGTCTCGGTGTCGTTCTTGTCGTCGTCGAAGTAGACGGTGACGACCGAACCCGGCAGCGCCACACCCGACTGGGTCGGGGCCTGGCCGATCTTCGCGTTGTTCAGAAGGTCCTGGAGCTGGCGGATGCGGGCTTCCTGCTGGCCCTGCTCCTCGCGGGCGGCGTGGTAGCCGCCGTTCTCCTTGAGGTCGCCCTCTTCACGTCGCTCGTTGATCTCTGCCGCAATGACCTCTCGGTTCGCGATCAGCGCATTGAGCTCCTCTTTCAGCCGGCTGGCCGACTCCGGAGTCAGCCAGGTCACGCCTGCGTCGGTCATTGTGGATCTCCTTTGCTGTCCGCCATTGGACTGCGCGTTCGTTACTCGCTGCCGGCAATCATGCTCTGAATGCAGCAGCACGACCCCTTGCGGAGTCGTGCGCCGTCCATGCTATCACCAGATGTGGTTTATCGCACAGATGAGCCCAGGGCCTCGGCGTACGACGGCTCGGCGCGCTTGAGGAAGCGGACCACCGCGTACGTGGCCGGCATCACGACGACCTCGACGGCCGTCTTCCAGACGAAGCCGATCGCCACGTACGACGTGAACTGGCCCCAGCCGTGCACGCCGATCACCGGGGCGGCGATGGTGCAGAAGACGAGGGTGTCGAAGAACTCGCCGGCGACGGTGGAACCGATCAGGCGGGCCCAGAGCCGTCGTTCCCCGGTTCGTTCCTTCATCTTGACCAGCACCCACGAGTTGGTGAACTCGCCCACCAGGTAGCCGGCGAGGCTCGCCGCGACCAGCTGCGGGACGGCCCCGACGACCGATTCCAGCGCCGACTGGTTGTCGTAGCCGTCGAGCGGCGGCAGCGCGATGGTGATCGTGAACGCGACGGACGCGAGGATGAGGATGCCGAAGCCGGTCCAGATGGTGCGGCGCATGGCTTTGAAGCCGTAGACCTCGCTGATCACGTCGCCGATCACGTAGCTCAGCGGGAACAGGAAGAAGGCGCCGTCGGTCACCAGCCAGCCCCCGAAGAGGCCGACGCCCTTGGTGGCGGCGATGTTGCTGATCAGCATGATGGCCACGAAGACGGCCATCAGCATCGGATAGTAGGGCGACGAGATCGTCGCGAAGACGGCGTTCTGGTGCTTCGCCGGGCGGTGGTCGCCCGGCTGCCCAGACTCGGTCGGCTCCTCGGTCACGAGCAGCTCCTTTACAGGTTCGAGAGATGAATCACTTGTCCGGCCGCAGATAGGCGGGAACCGCCGTCGTGCAGCCGAAGACCTCGCCGATCACCGCGGGCCGGGAGGTGTAGACGTCGGTGCGGGCACCGACCTGGATGTCGTCTGAGGCGGGGATCAGCACTTCGCGGCGGCCGACCTCCGAACCGTCCTGTGCGCGAGCCCGCACGACGCAGGCGACCGCCTTGTGCGGGTCCTTGCGATTGACGGTGTACTGCACCGACACGGTGTCCGAGCTGAGCACCTCGTGCGCGGTGGCCTGCCCGGACACGTCCGGGTCGCCGAACTGCCGGTAGCCGATGTAGGCGATCACGACGCCGGCGATCAGCACCACCACCGAGCAGATGATGAACCAGCGCCGACGGCTCGACCGTGACTGTTCTGCCGGGTACGTCGCCCTCGGACCGCTCTGTGGTTTCGGCTGGTCGGAGACCCCGTCTGAACTGCTCACGGCTCAATACCTACCATGGAAGGCGGAACCGAGCGAAGGTGAGGAAGCGTGACCGAAAGCACGGGGCGCCTGCGACTCATGGCTGTGCATGCACATCCTGACGACGAGTCGAGCAAGGCGGCGGCGACGTTGGCCAAGTACGCCGCGGCCGGGCACGACGTCCTGGTCGTGACGTTGACCGGTGGCGAACGCGGCGACATCCTCAACCCCGCGATGGATCGGCCCGGGGTCAAGGAGAACCTGCCGGAGATCCGCAAGGAAGAGATGGCCGCGGCCGCGGCGGCGCTCGGTGTGCAGCAGACCTGGCTCGGCTTCGTCGACTCCGGACTGCCCGAGGGCGACCCCCTGCCGCCGCTGCCGGAAGGCTGCTTCGCGCTGGTCCCGATCGAGGAGTCGACCGAGGCGCTGGTCAAGGTGGTGCGTGAGTTCAAGCCGCACGTGATGATCACGTACGACGAGAACGGCGGCTACCCGCACCCGGATCACATCAAGTGCCACGAGGTGTCGGTGGCGGCCTTCGAGAAGGCGGGCGACCCGGACGCCTATCCGGAGGCCGGCGAGCCGTGGACGCCGCTGAAGCTGTACTACACGCACGGCTTCATCCGCGACCGGATCCACCGCTTCTCCGACGAGTTCGAGAAGTCGGGCCAGGAGAGCCCGTTCAAGGAGTGGCTGTCGAAGTGGCGGCGCGAACAGGGTGACCTGATGGGGCGGGTGACCACCCAGGTGACGTGTGGTGACTACTTCCCGCAGCGCGACGACGCCCTGCGCGCGCACGCCACCCAGATCGACCCGAACGGCTTCTTCTTCGCGGTGCCGCTGGAATGGCAGCAGCGACTGTGGCCGACCGAGGAATTCGAGCTCGCGCAGACGCGCGTGCAGACTGCGATCCCGGAGACGGACCTCTTCGCGGGAATCGAGGAGACATGAACGGCGTAATGACGCTGGCCGGCGGTGCACTTCGGCTCGCCGCCGACCAGGAGACGAAGGGCCCCGAATTCGGCAAGGCCTCGCCCATCGGGCTGCTCGCCGTGATCGTGCTGCTGCTCGCGACGTTCTTGCTGATCCGGTCGATGAACAAGCAACTCCGGAAACTCCCGGACAGCTTCGACTCCTCGCATCCCGAACCCGACCAGGCCTTCGACGAGGGCACCGACACGGTCGACGAAGCAGACGGCGCCGAGGGCGGCGCCGCGGCATCGGCCGGTGCCACACAGTCGGACAACGGAGACGACCCCGGTCGCTGACCGGGCTTAGGCTGGGCGGCATGGCCAATCGACTCGGGGGCGCCACCAGTCCGTACCTGCGACAGCACGCCGAGAATCCGGTTCACTGGCGCGAATGGAGCGACGACGCGTTCGCCGAGGCCCGGGAGCGCGACGTACCCGTGCTGCTCAGCGTCGGCTACGCGGCCTGCCACTGGTGCCATGTGATGGCGCACGAGTCGTTCGAGGATCCGGCCCTCGCGGCGCAGATGAACGACGGTTTCGTCTGCATCAAGGTGGATCGCGAGGAGCGGCCGGACATCGACGCGGTCTACATGGCGGCGACGGTCGCGATGACCGGACAGGGCGGCTGGCCGATGACCTGCTTCCTCACGCCCGACGGCGAGCCCTTCTACTGCGGCACCTACTACCCGCCGGTGCCGCGCGGCGGGATGCCGGGCTTCGGGCAGATCCTCGCCGCGATCTCGGACACCTGGGCCACCCGGCGCGACGAGGTGACCGAGGCGTCGTCGCGCATCGCCGAGCATCTGCGCGCCAGCACCGGGGCCGTTCCGGCCGGGCCCGGCATCGACGCGGGGCTCCTCGCGGGGGCGGTCGCCGCGATTCTCGACGACGAGGATCCGCGTGCCGGCGGGTTCGGTGGTGCGCCGAAGTTCCCGCCGTCGTCGGTGCTCGAGGCGCTGCTTCGGGCCGGTGAGTATGGTCTCGACTCCGCTCGACCATCTTGGGGTGGGGTGCAGCGGGCGTGCGAGGCCATGGCGCGGGGCGGCATCTACGACCAGCTCGCCGGGGGTTTCGCCCGGTACGCGGTGGACAACGACTGGGTGGTCCCGCACTTCGAGAAGATGCTGTACGACAACGCGCTGCTCCTGCGGGCGTACGCGCATCTCGCGCGGAGCATTTCGACAGGCTCAATGGGCGGCGGGGCGGGCTCCATGGGCGAGGGGACGGGCTCAATGGGCGACGGGACGGGCTCAATGGGCGGCGGGGCGGGCTCAATGGGCGGCGGGGCGGGCTCGACGGGCGATCGGACCCTCGCCGAGCGCGTCACCGCCGAGACCGTCGCCTTCCTGAACGACGCGCTCTGGACCGGTCACGGCTACGCGTCGTCGCTCGACGCCGACACCGACGGGGTAGAAGGCCTGACCTACGTCTGGACTCCGGCGCAGCTCAGGGAAGTCCTCGGCGGCGACGACGGTGCCTGGGCCGCAGAGCTTTTCGAGGTCACCGAGCGCGGCACCTTCGAGAACGGGACCTCGACGCTCCAACTCAAGCATGACCCGGACGACGCCACCCGCTACGAATCGGTGCGCGCACGACTCCTCGCGGCCCGTGACCGGCGGCCGCAGCCCGCCCGCGACGACAAGGTGGTCACCGTCTGGAACGCCCTCGCGGTCACGGCGCTCGCCGAAGCCGGTGGCGCACTGGCGCACCCGGAGTGGGTGGAGCGCGCCGGGGAGACCGCTGAGGCGCTGTGGTCGTCACACGTGGTGCCCGGCGACGACGGGCCGACGCTGCGCCGGGCCTCGCTGGACGGCCGGGTCGGCGAACCCCTGGGCGCGCTCGACGACTACGCCGCCTTCACGACCGCACTGCTCACCCTCCACCAGGTCACCGGCGAACCGCACTGGCGGGATCGCGCGCTGGCGGTCCTCGACTCGGCGATCGGGCAGTTCGCCGATCCGGACGCTCCGGGGGCCTGGTACGACGCGCCGCCCGGCACGCTCCTGACCCGTCCCCGTGATCCCGTCGACGGTGCGACGCCGTCGGGGGCGTCGCTCATGGCCGAAGCGCTGCTCACCGCGGCGGCGCTCGCGCCCGACGAGGCGGCGGCCCGCTATGCCGAGTTCGCCGATCAGACGCTCGCGCGCGGGGTGCTGATCCTGCGGAAGATGCCGCGCTCGGCCGGGCACTGGCTCGCCGTGGCCCTCGCACGACTCGCCGGCCCGATCCAGGTGGCCGTCGCCCAGACCGCCGGCAGCACCGGCGACCTGGCCCGTCGGGTACGGCACCGCGCGCCCGGCGGGACCGTCGTCGTCGCCGGTGACCCGGGCGCGCTGCCGCTCCTGGACGGCCGGGGACCGGTCGACGGAGTCGATGCGGCCTACCTGTGCCGCGGTCAGGTGTGCGATCTGCCCGTCACCTCGGCCGATCGCCTGGAGTTCGGCCCGATCAGATAGCGCCGATACCGGCCATCGCGCCCTCGGGGCCGACCAGATGGCACAGCCGACGATCGCCGGCGAGATCGACGAGCAGTGCGGCGCCCGCCGGACGCAGGTCGATCGCGGCGCCCTGCGCGATCGGCCAGCCGAGAAACCGGCACACGAACGACCGCGAGAAGTGCCCGTGCGACACCACGACCACGTCGCGTTCCGGAAGGAGAGCGGCGACGTGGGCGACGGCGCCGTCGACCCGGGCGGTCATCTGCGCCACCGACTCGCCGCCGCGGGCGCCGTGCGTCCAGATCATCCAGCCCGGCTCGTACTCCGCCTGGATCTGCTTGCGGGTGATGCCCTCGTAGTCCCCGTAGTTCCATTCGGCGAACCGGTCGTCGACCTCATCGACCCGCAGTCCCGCGAGTTCGGCGGTGCGCAGCGCCCGGCGGCGCGGCGAACAGATCACGTAGGGGTCGCGCAGGGCCAGGCGGTCGGCGATTCCCACCAGTTCGGTGGCGTCGGCTTCGCCCTTGGCGGTCAGGTCGATGTCGGTGCGCCCGGTGTGCCGGTCGGTGGCCGACCACTCCGTCTGGCCGTGGCGGATCAGCAGGACGCGGGGGTGATGGACGCGGGAGCTCATGGATTCGACGGTAGACCGCTTGTCCGGGCGCTGTGCTAGCCTCGAACGCGTGAACACCACCGCGCGCGTCTATTGGCGCTTTATCGAGGCTCCGGGTGAGCCTGCGATGAAGCGCTGACGCGCGCACGCAACGCCGCAACCCGGAGCCGAAGCAGTGACCATCAGGTCGCTGCTTCCGTCGTTTCCGGGGATGAAGTGCGACCGCCCGGGAACGACGGACTCCCCGCAACTCCGCCGAAACCCGAAGGGCCCGAACAGATGACCATCGCCCCCGACGCCGTCGCCGCCCAGACGACCGCCTCGACCTCCGACCGCCGTATCACCGCGTTCTCGCCGATCCCGTCACCGGACACCCTTCGCAGCGAACTGCCGCTCACCGCTCGCCGCGCCGCGGCGGTGGCCCGCGACCGCGAAGAGATCGCGGCGATCCTGGCCGGCCGGGACGACCGGCTGATCGTCGTCGTCGGCCCGTGCTCGGTGCACGACCCGGTCGCGGCGCTCGACTACGCCAGCCGGCTCGCACCCCTGGCCGCCGAATACGCCGGCACCCTGAAGATCGTCATGCGCGTCTACTTCGAGAAGCCGCGGACCACGATCGGCTGGAAGGGCCTGATCAACGACCCCGACATGGACGAGTCCTACGACGTGGAGAAGGGTCTGCGCCTCGCGCGCAAGCTGCTGCTCGACGTGATCGACCTCGGTCTCCCGGTCGGCTGCGAATTCCTCGAACCGACCAGCCCGCAGTACATCGCCGACGCCGTCGCCTGGGGCGCCATCGGCGCCCGCACCACCGAATCGCAGGTGCATCGGCAGCTCGCGTCGGGGCTGTCCATGCCGATCGGCTTCAAGAACGGGACCGACGGCAACGTGCAGGTGGCGGTCGACGGCGCCAAGGCGGCCGCCAGCCCGCACGTCTTCTTCGGACTCGACGACTTCGGCCGCGGTGCCGTGGTGGCGACCACCGGAAACCAGGACTGCCATGTGATCCTGCGGGGCGGCACCGGCGGACCGAACTACGACGCCGACTCGGTGGCCGCCGCGGTCGACGCGCTCGGTCGGGGCGGTCTCGCGCCGAAGGTGATGGTCGACTGCTCGCACGCCAACTCGGGCAAGGACCACGAGCGGCAGGCGCGGGTAGCCGTCGAGGTCGCCGAGCAGGTGGCGGCGGCGCGCGCGGCCGGCCTCGATCCGCTGATCAGCGGCGTGATG
Organism: Gordonia sp. PP30; assembly: GCF_023100845.1. Taxonomy (NCBI): domain Bacteria; kingdom Bacillati; phylum Actinomycetota; class Actinomycetes; order Mycobacteriales; family Gordoniaceae; genus Gordonia; species Gordonia sp. PP30. The sequence goes on from NZ_CP095864.1 coordinate 1,193,064, forward strand.
CTGGAGAGCTTCCTGGTGCCCGGCGCGCAGCCGGTCGACGCCGAGCCGCTGGTCTACGGTCAGTCGGTCACCGACAAGTGCATGGGCTGGGAGGCCAGTGCCCAGGTCCTGGCCTCCCTCGCCCGCGCCGCAGGCTAGGCGTCGGGCCGGACCCGCTGCGCGAGCCCGAACACCACGTCGATCACCAGGAAGGCCAGCAGCGGCCAGCCCAGCAGCGGGATGAACCAGCCGACGGCCGCGGCGATCGCCGCCAGCACGCCGATGGCCGGCCAGGGCAGTTCCCGCAGCGCGCCGCGGGTCGGTGCCCGGCCCGGCCGGTGGGCGCCGCGCGGGCGGCGCTGCCACCACATCCGATAGCCCCACACGATCAGGAAGACCAGCGCGACCGCCACCACGAACAGCACCAGCTGATTGAGCAGCCCGAACAGGATGCCCATGTGCAGGGCGATCCCGAGGTTCGCCAGTTTCGCCGCGAGCGGCCAGTGCGCGAACCGATCCACCGCGACGACCCGATCGCGGCTGGGGTCGACGGCGGCGGTGTCCGGGGAGAACTGCCACGGCGCGCGGACCTCGGCGACGGTGAACGCGGTGTCGTCGTCCGACGGAATCGAGATCTCCACGGCGTCACTGCGGCCGACCCCGACCGACCGGGCCAGGGCGAGCGCGGTGTCGACGTACCCGGCGTTGGTGGCGGCGACGGCCGCGGAGCCGGTCGCGGCCGGCGCGGATCCGCCGTGGCCGTGACCCATGCCGGGCATGTCGGCCATGCCGTCGTCGGCGGACGGCGAATTCCCCAGCGAGGTGTCGACCGACGGCTGGGTCCAGCTCAGTGTGGAGCGCAGTTCGGAGACGTTCTCACCCGCGAACCGCGACCAGGTGAGACCGGTCGCCGACAGGAACAGCAGCGCGAGGATGATCCAGATACCGACGACGGCGTGCCAGTTCATCGAGCGTGCCCGGCCCCGGGCGGACCGGTCGAGGGTCAGGAGCCGGCCGGTGCCCCGGGTACGGCGCTGTTTGCGGACGTTCACCACCCACAGCGCCAGGCCAGCGAGGGCGATGACCCAGAGCCATGATGCGGCGAACTCGCTGTACATCCGGCCCGGCTCACCGAGATGGAGATTGCGGTGCAGGCCGTCGAGCCAGGTCCGTACGGGAAGCGAGCCGCTGCTGCCATAGCTCGGCAGTTCGCCCTGAACACGCAGGGTCACCGGATCGACGAAGACGGCGAGCCGAGTCGATTCCGGAAGCGACGGGTCGGCGAACAGCACTTGCGTGGTGTCGCCCGGCGACGCGGGCGGGCGGACCGCCGACACGGTGAGGTCGGGGCGCTGAGCCCGCGCGGCGTCGACCTGTTCGGCGATCGAATGCGCCTCGCCGGTCGAATCGGTGTGCAACTGCGCACGGTAGATGAGTTGTTCGGCCGACGGTGCCAGCGCGTAGAGGCCGCCACTGATCGCCGCGATCAGCAGGAATGGGCCGACGATCACACCCGCGTAGAAGTGCAGCCTGCGCAGCAGGTGCGTGATGCTCGCCGCGCGGGGGCGCGGTGGGCCGGGATCGGTGGCGACCGCGGGGGAGCCCGGGGTCTCGGTGGGGGTCAAAGGTTCGGCGGATTTCGCCATGGGGCAGTGCCTTTCGTCCAAGCAGAGATCACCGGCCGCGGTGGCGCCGGGCGCCACCGTCGGGTCGGCGGAAAGAAATGCGTGCTCAGACGTGCAGGGGAGGCCCGCGGGTGCCTGCGGTGCCGAGTCGCCGAAGCGACGGGATGCGCGGGCCGTCGTACGCGACGACGACGAGCGAGCCGGTCGCCGCGATCGGGCGGCGGCCGACGAGCGCGACCACGCGCCGTGCGAGGCCACCGGCCGCGCGCACCAGGGCCTCGGCGACGACCACCAGGCCGAGTGCCAGGAGAGCGCCGAGGGTGTGAGTGACCGCCATCGGGGCGGTGATCAGGTCGTGATGGTGCCCGGTGAGTGCGATCAGTGCCAGGTGCACCAGCAGTTGGCCTGCCCCGAGCAGCGGCAGCAGCCGCCACGCGGAGGCGGTTCGGGTCGTGGTGCCCGGCCGGCCGGCGATGACACCCAGGCCGACGCCGATCGCCGCGACCAGCAGTAGTCCGTCCGAACCGGGAAGGCAGCCCTGGCCCTGGGCGTGCGCGGCGATGCCGGTGCCGGCGACCGTGCCGCCGACGGCGCCCGCTCGCAACCGCGGAAGCAGCGGGGCGTCGGACGAGGTGGGCACCCGCCGATCTTAGACGTCGGCCCCGGGTCGTTACCCGAGGACCACCAGCCACACCGCGATGTAGTGCAGCAGCGCGGCGATCGCGGTGCAGGTGTGGAACACCTCGTGGTGACCGAAAGTGCCCGGCCACGGCTCCGGCCAGCGAAGGGCGAACAGGATGCCGCCGAGGCTGTAGAAGACGCCGCCGACGGCCAGCAGCACGAAGACCGCGACCCCGGTGTTGCGCAGGAGGTCGGGGGCCACCCAGACGATCACCCAGCCGAGCACGATGTAGAGGATCACCCCGAGCCAGCGCGGCGAACCCGGCCACAGGACTTTGAGCAGCACTCCGCCGAGCGCGCCGGCCCAGACGATGCCGAGCACCCACCACCGTTCCGGGCTGTCCAGTCCCATCATGCAGAACGGCGTGTAGGTGGCCGCGATGAAGATGAAGATCATCGAGTGATCCGCGCGTTTCATCGCGATCCGCGCGCGGGGCGAGACCCAATTGATCCGGTGATAGACGGTGCTGGTGGTGAAGAGCCCGGTGATCCCGAGGACGTAGATGCAGACCGCTGCCACGTCGACGGCGCTGCGATGCATGGCGGTGCCCACGATCAGGAGGATGCCCACCGAGGCCGCGATGAACGCCGAGTATTTGTGGATGACGCCGCGCAGCCGGGGCTTGACGGCTTCGACGGCGTTCGAGATCAGGTCTGCCATAGAACCTACGGTAGCGTAAGTTCCGCTTCGGTAACTTCTCTCCCGCGTAAGCTCTTGCGTGTGAAACTGATCCCAGATCGTGTGCGGGGCGGGCTCTACCACGTCTACGAGACGCGGCTGGTCCAGCTCATGGAACCCGAATCGGTGCCGCGGCATGTCGCGATCATCTGCGACGGGAACCGCCGCTGGGCGCGCGAGGCCGGCTTCGAAGACGTCGCGCACGGCCACCGGGTCGGTGCCAAGCGGATCGCCGACATGGTCGGATGGTGCTCCGAACTCGGCATCGGTACCGTGACGGTGTACCTGCTGTCCACCGAGAATCTGGCCCGCGAGTCCGACGAGCTCGACGCGCTGATGCAGATCGTGCCCGACGTGGTCGACGAGATCGCCGATGCCCCCGGCGACTGGCGGGTGCGCATCGTCGGCAACCTCGACGTCCTGCCCGGCGACGTCGCCCAGCGCCTGCGCGATGCTTCGGCGCGCACCGACGGCCGCACCGGGATGAACGTCAACGTCGCCGTCGGCTACGGCGGCAGGCAGGAGATCGTCGATGCCGTGCGGGCCCTGCTGCGGGAGAAGCTCGCGGCCGGCGCCACCGCCGAGGAATTGATCGACGCCGTGTCGGTGGAGGGGATCGACGCGAACCTCTACACCAGCGGCCAGCCCGACCCGGACCTGGTGATCCGGACCTCGGGGGAGCAGCGGCTCTCCGGCTTCCTGCTGTGGCAGAGCGCGTATTCGGAGATGTGGTTCACCGATGCCTACTGGCCCGAGTTCCGGCGGGTGGACTTCCTGCGGGCGTTGCGCGACTTCGCCGCCCGCGGCCGGCGGTACGGCAAGTAATGGGTGCCACCCCGGCGATCACCGCGCTGGAGAAGGCCGGTGTCGAGCATGCGGTGCACAGCTACGCGCACGAGAAGACCAGCACCGACTACGGCGCCGAGGCCGTCGCGATCATGGGGGAGCGGATCGGCGCGGCGCCCGGGCAGATCTTCAAGACGCTGGTGGTGGACCTCGGCGACCGCCGGCTCGGGGTCGCGGTTCTTCCGGTCCCGCAGCAGCTCTCGCTCAAGGCCGCGGCGCGGGCCTTCGGGGTGTCCAAGGCGGTGATGGCACAGGCGGCGGCGGTCACCCGGGCCACCGGATACGTCCTGGGCGGGGTCTCGCCGATCGGTCAGAAGACGCCGCTGCCCGTCGTCGTCGATGCGTCGGCGCGCGAGTGGGACGCCGTGCTGGTCAGCGCGGGCCGGCGTGGGCTGGAGATCGAACTGGCACCGGCCGATCTGATCGAGGTCACCGGTGCGATGGTCGCCCCGATCGCGGTGGGCTGATCGGTCAGAACTCGTCGGGTGCGTCGTCGTGGGACCGGGCGGCGACGCGCTTCGCGCGCCACCAGCCGAGGAACATCGCTGTGCCCGCGCCGATCACGCCGCCGACCACCGCGCCGGAGGCTGAGCCGTCGTTCGGCAGCCAGTGTGTGGTGGCCGCGACGCACATCGAGATCGCGCAGGCGCCGAAGTAGAAGCCGGTCGTGACGACCCGTGCGAGCGAGCCGCCGGCGTACGCGAGCGTGTTGGCGTCGACATCGCGCGCCCGCGTGTATCGCTGCCATTCCATCGCCGGGAGCAGGAAGGCTACGAACAGGACCACGATGACCCACCCCGGGACGAACCACGCGACGACGGCGCCGGTGGTCCACAGGAGGAACTGGGTGAGTAGGAAGACGTAGGCGTAGCCCTCGAGCATCACGGTGCGTTCGCGTTCGTCGCCCCAGGAGTGGGCGGCCGGGGCCAGTAGCAGGTCGGGCAGGGTGCGGGCGGTCATGTCAATTCTCCTCCGGGAGTGGGAACAGCTCTTCGACGGTGCTGCCGAGGGTCCGGGCGATCCGGAGCGCGAGATACACCGAGGGCGAATAGTCGCCGCGTTCCAGCGAGACGATCGTCTGCCGGCTCACCCCGACGGCCGTGGCGAGGTCGGCCTGGCGCAGTCCGGCGCGGGTGCGGGCCGCGCGGACGTCGGTGAGGGTCTTCTCGGGCACGACATAAGTAAAGGACTCTTGACATGACAATGTCAAGAGTCCTTTACGTCACGACTTTCCGTCGCCGCCTGGGTAGGGTCGTTCCATGGGAATGTTCGACGTCTTCACCGGTTCCAAGTCCGCGCCGAAGGGAGTGGCCCGCCAGCCGTTGCCGGTCGTCCGGCAGGCGCTGCTGAACTTGAATCGGCCGACCGCGCCATGGGGCGTGCGTGACGGCTCCGCCGTGGGTGTCGACCTGGTCGCCGAGTGGAAGATCGTCGACGCGCGCTGGTACGAGGTCTTCGGCAAGGCCGGACTGGAGAAGGTGTTCCGCACCCTGATGAGATTCGACGACGCCGCCGGGGATTTCCGTGCCGTTGATCAGGAGTGGTCGGTGCAGTGGCAGGCCGGTGTGCCGCGGCTCTCGCTGGCCGCCGAGGCATTCCGCGGGCCGAAGAAGGAGATCAGCTTCGGCACGGCCGCCGCCTTCCGGGAGGAGGACCGTCGGCTCGGCGTCGTATACGACTACTCGTTCTCGACCGGCGAGATCAAGAAGCCGCTACAGGAGGCGGCCCTGGCGAACGGCTGGGGCTGGCGGGGCGTGGCGTTCGGCAAACTCTGATCGGGCCGGAGCTCAGAGCTTGCGCAGCCGCACCCGGTTGATCGAGTGGTCGCGGTCCTTGCGGAGCACCAGTGTGGCCCGCGGCCGGGTGGGCAGGATGTTCTCGATCAGGTTCGGCCGGTTGATCGACGTCCAGATGTCGCGCGCCGCGATCGTCGCCTGCTCGTCGGTCAGCGACGAGTAGTAGTGGAAATGCGACTCCGGATCGGTGAACGACGTGGTGCGCATCGTCAGGAATCGGGAGATGTACCACTCCTCGATGTCGGCGAGCTTCGCGTCGACGTAGACGGAGAAGTCGAACAGGTCCGAGACGGTCAGGGTGGGTCCGGTCTGCAGGACGTTCAGGCCCTCGACGATCAGGATGTCGGGCTGATTCACCGTGTGGAACACCCCGGGCACGATGTCGTACGAGACGTGCGAGTACACCGGTGCCCGCACCGACTCGGTGCCCGACTTGACCTCGGTGACGAACCGCAGCAGCGCGCGCCGGTCGTACGACTCGGGGAAGCCCTTGCGGTGCATGATCCCGCGGCGCTGCAGTTCGGCGGTCGGATACAGGAAGCCGTCGGTGGTCACCAGGTCGACCTTCGGGTGGGTCTCCCAGCGCGACAGCAGTTTCGCCAGCACACGGGCGGTGGTCGACTTGCCGACCGCGACGCTGCCCGCGATGCCGATGACGAAGGGCACCTGGCGGTTGCGCTGGCGTTCGCCGAGGAAGGTCGACGTCGCCGCGAACAGCCGTTGCCGGGCCTCGACCTGCAGGTGGATCAGCCGCGAGAGGGGCAGATAGACCTCGGCCACCTCGTTGAGGTCGATCTGTTCGCCCAGACCGACCAGCTGCTCGAGCTCGCGTTCATCGAGCACCATCGGCATCGACTGCCGGAGTTCGCGCCACTGCCGCCGGTCCAGTTCGAGATAGAGACCGGGGTCGCGATCGCTGGATAGGCGCGCCATGGCAGGGACACTACAGGCCGGGGGTGCGGCCGGTAGCGTGGGCCGACATGAGCACCGACGCTGCCCACGCACTGGTCGACGACTACCTGCGGCTCGGGCTGGCCTTCGACCGGATCGAGCCGGGCTTCGTCGATGCGTACACCGGCGACCCCGCGTTGCGGGCCGAGGCCGACAACGCTCCGGCGCCCGATCCGGCCGAACTGGCCCGCCGTGCCCGGGACCTGTCGCGCGCATTGCCGGGCGCCCTCCCGGCCGATCGCGCCGCGTTCATCGGCTCGCACCTGACGGCGCTCGAATGCTCGGCGCGCAGGTTCGCCGGGGAACGGATCGGCTTCGTCGACGAGGTCAAGGCCTACTTCGACGTCGACATCACGCCCGCCGACCCGGACGGGTACGCGCAGGCGCACGCGGCGATCGCCGACGCGCTCGGCGTCCCGGGGGCCACCGGCGACCGGCTGCGCGAGGCCTACGCCGCGCATCGGCGCAGCGAGGAGATCCCGCCGCACCTGGTCCAGCCGCTGGTCGACGAGTTCGCCGGTGCCCTCCGCGAGGTGGTGCGCGGGCGGTATCCGCTTCCGCCGAGCGAGGCGGTCGAGTTCGAGATCGTCTCCGACAAGCCGTGGTCGGGCTTCAACTACTACCTCGGGGACTACCGGTCGAAGGTCGCCATCAACACCGATCTGCCGCAATACCTGTCGGTGCTGCCCGGACTCGTCGCCCACGAGGCCTACCCCGGGCATCACACCGAACACTGCCGCAAGGAGCAGTTCCTGGTCGGTGAGCGCGGCGAGGCGGAGCAGATGATCTTCCTGGTCAACACGCCGCAGTGTCTGATGGCCGAGGGGCTGGCCGACCACGCGCTGGCGGCCGCGAAGGGGAACGACTGGCAAACGTGGGCGGCGGAGATCTACGCCGATTTCGGGCTGCGCTTCGACGCCGAGAAGGCCCGCGCGCTCTCCGCGGCGACGGCCGGCCTGCTGCACGTCCGCCAGGATGCGGCGCTGGCCCTGCACGACGCACACACCGACCCCGACGACGTCGCCGAGTTCCTACAGCGGTGGCTGCTGGCGCCCCCGGAACGCGCCCGGCAGATGCTGCGCTTCCTCACCTCGCCGCTGTGGCGGGCCTACATCTCCACGTACGTCGAGGGCTACGAGCTGCTCGGCCGCTGGCTCGACGCCGGTGAGGCGGCCGGGGATCGCCGGATCGACCGTTTCGGCCGCCTGCTGGACGAGCCGCTGACCCCGGCCCGGCTGCGGGCCGAGCTGGCCGCCTAAAATGGCGCGCATGACCCTGTTTACGCAGTCCCTGGCCGAGCTCGACCCGGACCTCGCCGCCGCGATGAACGGCGAACTCGCGCGGCAGCGCGACACCCTCGAGATGATCGCCTCGGAGAACTTCGTGCCGCGGTCCGTGCTGCAGGCGCAGGGCAGCGTGCTGACCAACAAGTACGCCGAGGGCTACCCGGGCCGCCGCTACTACGGCGGCTGCGAGTACGTCGACGTCGTCGAGGACATCGCGCGCGACCGGGCGAAGGCGCTGTTCGGGGCCGATTTCGCCAACGTGCAGCCGCACTCGGGTGCGCAGGCCAACGCGGCGGTGCTGATGTCGCTGATGGAGCCGGGTGAGACCCTCCTCGGCCTGGACCTGGCGCACGGCGGTCACCTGACGCACGGCATGCGGCTCAACTTCTCCGGCAAGCTGTACGAGAACGCCTTCTACGGGGTCAGTAAGGAAGACCACCGCATCGACATGGACGAGGTGCGCAAGATCGCCCTCGACACCAAGCCGAAGGTGATCGTCGCCGGCTGGTCGGCCTACCCGCGCACCCTCGACTTCAAGGCCTTCCGGGAGATCGCCGACGAGGTCGGTGCGTACCTATGGGTCGACATGGCGCACTTCGCCGGTCTGGTGGCCGCCGGTCTGCACCCGAATCCCGTCGAGTACGCCGACGTCGTCTCGACCACCGTCCACAAGACCCTCGGCGGCCCGCGCTCGGGCCTGATCCTGGCGAAGCAGGAGTGGGCCAAGAAGCTGAACTCGTCGGTCTTCCCCGGCCAGCAGGGCGGCCCGCTGATGCATGTGATCGCCGCCAAGGCCGCCGCGCTGAAGATCGCCGCGAGCGAGGAGTTCGCCGAGCGCCAGCGCCGCACCGTCGCCGGCGCGCAGGCGCTGGCCGAGCGCCTGACCGCGAAGGACGTCGCCGACGCCGGCATCACCCCGCTGACCGGCGGCACCGACGTGCACCTGGTGCTGGTCGATCTGCGCAACTCCGACCTCGACGGTCAGCAGGGCGAGGATCTGCTCCACGAGATCGGCATCACCGTCAACCGCAACGCCGTCCCGTTCGACCCGCGCCCGCCGATGACCCCGTCCGGCCTGCGCATCGGCACCCCGGCGCTGGCCACCCGCGGATTCGGAGAGACCGAGTTCGCCGAGGTGGCCGACATCATCGCCACCGCACTCGCGGCGGGCAAGAACGCCGATGTGGTCGCCCTGCGCTCGCGGGTCGCCAAACTGTCCCTCGACGTCCCCCTGTACGAGGGACTCGAGGACTGGGGAATGATGAGCGGACGCTGACCGTCGATTAAGGTGGACCCCGTGGCTGTACTGGACGACGAAGAACTGATCAATGCGCTCGAGAAGGCGCTCCCGGAGATCGCCGAGGAGCACCAGCTCGGTGCGGCTGCCTGGGAGCCCCACGACTGGGTGCCGTGGAGCCGGGGCCGCAACTTCCGCTTCCTCGGCGGCGAGGACTTCGAGCCCGACCAGGCGAGCCTCGATCCGGCGACCGCCGCGCCGCTGCTGGCGCTGCTGCTGACCAAGGACAACCTGCCGTCGTTCCACCGCGTGCTGGCCATCCATTTCCCGGCGTTCTCCGACTGGCGCCAGCTGGTCGGCGTCTGGACCGCCGAGGACAACCGGCACGCCATCGCGCTGCGCGACTACCTGGTCGTGACGCGCGCCATGGATCCGGTGGACGCCGAGAACCGGCGCCGCATCCACGTCGTCGCCGGATGGAAGCAGAACCCGGAGGCCGTCGCCCAGGTCGGCCCGATGAACGCGCTCGCTCTGCTGGCCGTGCACGAGAACCAGTGCGTCCAGTTCATCGGCCGGCTCGCCGAGCGCGCCGAGGACCCGCAGCTGGTGACGATCCTGGAGAAGATCGCCGTCGATGATGCCGTGCAGGCGTCCACCTTCCAGGCGTTCCTGATGGCCGGCATGGTCGCCGACCAGGAGGCAACCGTGCTGGCCGTCGACAAGGCGCTCGCGGAGATCGAGCACATCGGCTCCGACGTCGCCGACTACGACGCCCAGCGCGCGCTGTTCGCCGACTTCGAGACCGAGCAGACCGATGCGGCGATCGCCGCGAAGCTGGTCGATGAGCTCAAGCTCGACAGCGTGCAGGAACTCAGCGAGACCGCGGAGGCCGCGCGCCGGCGCATCCTGGCGCTCGCCGCGAAGGCCTGATCGCCCGGCGGTTCCGCCGAAGGGAACATTTCCGAAACCCATGCCCGTCCAACGGGCATGGGTTTCGTCATTCTCATCTTCCTCATCCTCGTGCCGCTGTTGCTCTGGGCGATCTTCGATCCCAAGGGGGCGTGGCGCGCGTCGGAGGCGTGGAAGTACAAGAATCCCGAGGCCAACGAGCCGATCGACGCGGCGTACGCGCTGTCCCGCCTCGGCGGTGTGTTGACGTTGGTGAGGCTCATACTCGGCGGGATCATGCTGTACACGGCGAGCCGCCACTCCGGAGAGCCCGAGCGGTCGCGGTCGGGAACCTCGGTGACCCTGACGTCCGCCGACCCGTCCCCGCGCCAGGAGGATCTCGGTCCCGGGACGATCGTCGGCTATCGCTACCCGAGCGAGTTGACGTTGCAGTTCGTCGTTCTCGAAGGCGACGCGCCCTATCTGGCGAGCTGTACCACCGGGGTGGGCGTCTACGAGCACACCAACGCGATCGTGGTTCAGGTGACGCGCTCGGTCATCGACTTCTCGGTCCACTGGTCCGATGACCCGGCGGAGCCGCGTGCGCTGAGGCCCATGTGCGACGACGAGAAGCCCTCGGCCGTCACCCGTGAATTGCAGCGTCCCCTCGGTGGCCGGCCGTTCCTGACCGCGGCACCGATGGTCGACCCGGCCACGGTCGGCCTGGCTTACGCGCGCAGGCCCGCGCAGCCGCTCGAAGAGGTCGCCAAGCCCGGTGTGAAGCAACCGCTGCGGCCGGTCAGGATCGATCCCTCGTGGACGACGGTGCCGCTGCTGGCGCCCGCACCGGCGGCATAGTCCCGTTACACGACGTTCACCGACACGCTGCCCGGTGCTCCCTGGCCGTCACCTGCGCCGGGCGTAGCGTCAGCGGTGACGGGCCGTGGGGAAGCGGTTCGTCCGGGAGGTTCGATTCGTGAACGACCTTTGGGTCACGAGGGAGCCGGCCCCGGCTCTCGTCGAGCCTGCCGGCCACTAGATCTCGCCCGCGCGGGAGCCGCACGGGAACCGGGAGTCCGCCGTGACCGCACGCACCTACGTCCTCGACACCTCCGTCCTGCTCTCCGATCCGTGGGCGGTGACCCGCTTCGACGAGCACGACGTCGTCCTCCCGCTGGTGGTGATCAGCGAACTCGAGGGTAAACGCCATCACAGCGAACTCGGCTGGTTCGCGCGCACCGCGCTGCGGCTGCTCGATGATCTGCGGATCGAGCACGGGCGCCTCGATCAGCCGCTGCCGGTGGGGGACTGCGGCGGGTCGTTGCAGGTGGAGCTGAACCACACCGATCCGTCGGTGCTGCCGGCCGGTTTCCGGAACGACTCGAACGACTCGCGGATCCTGGCGTGCGCACTCAACCTGCGCGCCGAGGGCCGCGAGGTGGTACTGGTCACCAAGGACACGCCGCTGCGGGTGAAGGCGGGCGCCGTCGGCCTGGCCGCCGACGAGTACCACGCGCAGGACGTCGTCGTCTCGGGCTGGACCGGGATGGACGAGCTCGACGTGCTCGACTCCGATGTCGACGACCTGTTCGACGAGGGGATCATCGACCTGGACGGTGGCCGTGACCTGCCCTGCCACACCGGCGTCAAGCTGGTCGGCGCGACATCGTCGGCGCTCGGCCGCGTCACCGAGACCAAGCAGGTCCAGCTGGTCCGCGGCGACCGGGAGGCGTTCGGGCTGCGTGGCCGGTCCGCCGAGCAGCGCGTCGCGCTGGACCTGCTGCTCGACGAGTCGGTCGGCATCGTGTCGCTCGGCGGCAAGGCCGGCACCGGGAAGTCGGCGCTCGCGCTGTGCGCCGGGCTCGAGGCGGTGCTGGAGCGGCGCACCCAGCGCAAGGTGGTCGTCTTCCGGCCGCTCTACGCGGTCGGCGGCCAGCAACTCGGCTACCTGCCCGGTGGCGCCGACGAGAAGATGGGCCCGTGGGCGCAGGCCGTCTTCGACACCCTCGAGGGGCTGGTGTCCACGGAGGTGATCGACGAGGTGCTCTCCCGCGGCATGCTGGAAGTCCTGCCGCTGACCCACATCCGCGGGCGCTCCCTGCACGACTCGTTCGTGATCGTCGACGAGGCGCAATCCCTGGAACGCAATGTGCTGCTGACCGTGCTGTCCCGGCTGGGCGCCGGGTCCCGCGTGGTCCTCACGCACGACGTGGCCCAGCGCGACAACCTGCGGGTCGGGCGGCACGACGGGGTGGCCGCCGTGATCGAGAAGCTGAGGGGCCACCCGCTGTTCGCGCACGTGACGCTCACGCGCAGCGAGCGCTCGCCGATCGCGGCGCTGGTGACCGACATGCTGGAGGAGTTCGCGCCCGGACAGGGCTGACGGCGCGGGCGCCGTCGCCCGGACGGTGAATGGTGGATCGCCAGTCGGGTCTGCTGTTCTGTCGCTGAGCAACCACAGAACAGCAGGCCGGTCGTCCGATCGGGTGCGACCGTCAGTCGGCGCGTCCTCGGCGCAGGATCGAGACGGCCCAGTCCGATTCCGGGGTCCACGGACGGATGTCCCAGGACGCCAGGCGGAGATCGAGGCGGAGTCCGGCTTCGGCCACGGCCGTGTCGAACACGTCGAGGGTCAGGTGGCGGTCGGTGTGGAAGCCGACCACCAACGGCGCGTCGTCTTTGAGGTGCGCGCCGAGGCGCCGCAGCACCTGAGCCTCGGTGCCGGGCGCCACGAAGATCAGGACGTTGCCCGCACAGACGATGGCATCGAACTTCTCGGGGACACCGCGGGCGGGGAGGTCGAGCCGGGCGAGGTCGTCGACCAGCCAGGTCGGTCCGGGGTGGTCCTCCTCGGCCGCGGCGATCAGGACCGGGTCGACGTCGACGCCGACCACATCGTGTCCCGCCGCGTACAGGTGGGCGCCGACGCGGCCCGGCCCGCAGCCGGCGTCCAGGACGCGTGAGTGCCGGGGGACCATCGCGTCGAGGAAGCGCGCCTCTCCGGCCAGGTCGTCGCCGTCGGCCGCCATCTTGCGGAAACGGTCGACGTACCACTGGCTGTGGCCGGGCTTGGTGTCGGTGATCCAGCGGGGTTGCGGCGTCGTCATGGCTCCACGGTAGTGCGTCTTCGCCGGGTTGCGGTCCGGTGACGATGATCTCCCAGGGTGGCACGGGGCCGGATTCCTTGGCACACTGGGGTGGTGCTGAAGTTGCTGATGAGTCGTATGTGGCAGTTGGGACTACTCGGGATGGCCGTAGTGGTCGCCCTCGTCGTCGCGCCCGGAACGGCCAATGCCGCGCCGACGGCGCCCGCGGCGCCGGCGACCCCGGACGTGCAGACGATGATCGAGAACCTGCTCAAGTCGTTCCTGCCCGGTGCCGGTAGCCCGACCACACCGGCCGGGGACACCAGCCAGATGATCGTCGTGTCGGTGCCGGAGGCGTCGGCCACCAAGGGCACGCTGACGGCGTTCGAGAAGAACGCGAACGGTCAGTGGGAGCCGGTGATCGGTCCGGTCGACGCGTACGTCGGTGACAAGGGCATCGGTGCGCCGGAGGACAACGTCCACCGCACCCCCGAGGGCACCTTCACGCTGGGCCAGGCCTTCGGCCGCCAGGACAATCCGGGCACCAAGATGCCGTACAAGAAGGTCGACGACCAGGACTGGTGGGACGCGAACATGAAGTCGCCCACCTACAACCGGATGGTCCGCCAGTCGCAGAGCCCGGGCGCGGACAGCGAGAACCTGTACGACATGGGCCCGGCCTACGACTACGCCGTGCAGATCGTGCACAACCCGACCAACACGCCGGGCAAGGCGTCGGCGATCTTCCTGCACGTCGGCAGCGAGCCCACCTGGGGTTGCGTCGCCATCGACAAGGAGTCGATGGTCAAGATCCTCAAGTGGCTCGACCCGGCCAAGAACCCGAAGATCGCGATCGGCGTCAACGAGAAGACCCCGACCGATCCGGCCACCGCGCCGTCGCTCAACGACCAGTCCGGCTCACCGCTGACCGGGGACGCCCTGACCGGCGTGCTGAGCCAGTTCACCAGCGTGATCCCGCAGCTTCTCGGGTCGGCGACCGGTTCGTAGCCGCCGATCGTTCCCGCCCGGGGCCGTGTGCAGTTCAGTCTGCGCGCGGCCCCGGTGCGCATCGTGGGAGCGCGGGGGTGGTGCCGCCGGCCGCGGGACAGTAGGGGCGGCCCCGGCGAGCGGCGTGCGGGGAACGGTTGGGGAGAAGCGCGACGGACTTCGCCCACGCCGGCCGGCGCAGACCAGCATGCGAAGGCAGGACTCCGGGGGAAGACGTCTCGGGGCCTGTCTGCATCCGGTCAGCGCGTCGCCCCAACCAACACGGTGTTCGGAGCACGTCGGCTGCCGGTACCCGCCGGTTGAGCCGGAACGGAGCGTTAGCGGAGTTCCGTGTCGAAACCCTGCGAGATGTGCTGGGGCGCTGCGCTTTCCGACCCCGGCACCGGCGGGGTTTCGACACGGCTCCTCGGATCCGTCCTGCGCTGGTCACCGGCTCAACCAGCGGCAAGTGCACACGCAGGGGCTCTTCAGCAGTCTTCTGGGGGCCTGTCCGTGCCCGAGCGTTTCGCTCTCCCGGCCTAACTGTGACGTAGCTTCGCATGTCGAGAGTCGCGTACGCGGTGGTGCGCCGAGGGATCAGGGCGTTCGATCCCGTCGGTGACCTTGACGTCACAGTACGGTCGATCCGTCGCCGTGCGGCCTGGGGATCGGCGGTCGGGTGAAGCACGATCCGGGTGTGCATCCCGGCGCGGTCAGCCGCGCTGAGAGTCGGGGTACAGGCCGTAGAAGTACGCCGAGCCGTTGTGCGTGAAGCAGACGGAGGTGGTGAGCGGCCAGTTGCCGCGGTCCTGGTCGCACGTCCATGTCGAGGAATACGGACCCTTGAGTATCCAGGATGTGTCCGCGGAATGCGCGTCGGTGGGTGGCCCCGGCATCGGTCGGGTCGGCGGTGGGGTGTACTCCCGAGTGGTCGGTTCGGGTGTGGTGATCGAGGGTTCCGGGTAATAGGTGACGTTCGGGACGTCGTTGTCG
The DNA here is from genome assembly GCF_023100845.1 of Gordonia sp. PP30. Taxonomy (NCBI): domain Bacteria; kingdom Bacillati; phylum Actinomycetota; class Actinomycetes; order Mycobacteriales; family Gordoniaceae; genus Gordonia; species Gordonia sp. PP30. The sequence continues at coordinate 1,208,098 of NZ_CP095864.1, forward strand.
CTGGTGGGTCCGGGGTCGTAGGTGGTCCCGGGGTAGGTGCCGGTCGTCTGGTCTGTGGTGGTCGCCGACCGAGTCGCTGCGGAGTGGTTCGACACGTGCACGAAGGCCGCATGCGCTCCCAAGAGAGCGAGGGCGAGGACAACGGCGGCGCCTGTGATCCACAGACCGGCCTTGGATTGGTGCCTCGCTCCCGGTGATGCCGGGGGCGTCGCGGTGTGGGCCGCCGCCGGGGCGTTCGATGCCGCGGTCTTCGGCGGAGTGGACGCCGACCGGACGGTCGGCGCGCTGATGGTCGTCGTGAGCGGTGTGATCGGGGCACCGGGCACCACGTCGCGCAGCGCGCTGATCCACACCGCCGCCGACGGGCGGTTGTCCGGAGTATCCGTCAGGCTCCGGATCAGCAGCGGCCGCAGGACCGCGAGCTCGCTTGGGAGCGCCGACGGGCTGGTGGTGTGCTGATCGCCGGCGAGGAGGCGTAGGACCAACAGGCCGAACTTGTAGCGGTCGCCGGCCGTGGTGCCGGTGGGTTCGCCGTTCGGGAGGTGCCAGCCGGGCGTTTCCGCCTGCGGCAGGACGCAGAGTCCGGGCCGGGTGATCGCGTCGCAGTCGAGGACGAAGATCTCGCCGCTGTCCGGGTCGAACAGGAGATTTCTGGGGGAGAGGTCACCGAGGGCGAAGCCTGCGTTGTGCAGCCCGCGGAGCGCGGTCGCGACGGAGACCAGCACCTCGATCTGGGTGCGGCGGCTGATCTGGAATCCGAGGCGCGCGACGAAGCCGGGCTCGTTGAGGAGGTGCTGAATCTCGTTGAGACGGCGGGCCCCGGCCGGGCCCCGCGGGCGTTCCGAGGTGAAGTCGTACGGGGCGGCGGGCATGACGAAGCCGACCGTGGTGCCGCCGGAGGTCACCGGCGCGATCGGCCAGGCGAAGGTCGCCAGTAGAGCCGCGCGGTCGGCGGCGCCGGTCTCGGACAGGTACGCGATCAGCGCGTCGAGGGCGGCCGGATCGAGCTCGGAGCGAGCCGCCGCGCTGTACTCCTTGTAGACCAGCGCCCGGGCCCCGTAGGTGGCGGCAACCCGGTAGACCTTGCCCTGTCCGCCTCCGCCGATCGGCGGTTCGACACGGCCGATGCGGTCACGATCGAGCGGGGTGCCGCTGGGGATGCTGTCTGTCATGTGTCCGGATTCGTCGGGGGTTCAGGCGGGCCGAGGACGGCGTCTCATCCGGTGAGCGCCACGACCAGAATGACGATGGCCACGGCGAGGCCGACACCGATCCCGGCGAGAGCGATCGTTCTCGAGGTCTGGATACAGCGGTGTGCTGCTGCGTCGTCCCCGGTCGCGAGGTAGCGCTGGGCCTGGCGGGCGTCGATCAGCGACCAGACCCCGGCGGGCAGGAAGCACAGGCAGGCGAGGATCGGCAGGAACAGATGCGACCCTCCAACTGGAATGGTGCGCTGAACGGCGGTCGGCGCGGAACGCGGTGCCGGTGCGGCGGGTGCCAGCAGAGTCGGGGTGTAGTCCATCGGTCGGGCGACGACACCGGGCGCAGTGGTTCGGGGAAGCGACGCGCGCCGGCGCGTGCTGGTCGTTGATGCGCTGCCGGGTGTCCGCCAACCTCCGGCGGGCTCCACCGGTCGTACGGGACCGCCCACGGATGCCTCCCCCTTCCTTGCACTTCCGGCAATCGCCGGATTCACGTCCGTCGTCAGCATAGCGAAGCTGAGCACACTATGGTGTGTATGGCATGGCGGGCAACGCCGCCTCGGACTGGGGAGAAGCAAATGACCGAATCGCTGGGGACGGTTCTGCCGTTCTATCTCGTCGCCGACGAGAGCGGGTCGATGGATCCGCACATGAACGGCCTGAACACGGCACTCGACGACCTGCTGGGTGCGCTGCACGAGCAGTCGTTCGCCACCTCGAAGGTGCGGCTGGCGATCTTGGGCTTCAACAACCAGGCGCGGGTCTATCTGCCGCCCACCGATCTGCGGGAGGTCACGCACCTTCCGTCGCTGGCGGCGGAAGCGACCACCGAGTACGCCTCCGCATTCGATCTGCTGACCGCGCAGATCCCGTACGATGTCCAGCAGCTGAAAGCGCAGGGCTTCTCGGTGACGCGCCCCGCCGTCTACTTCCTCACCGACGGATTGCCGACCGACGACGGCCGCTGGCAGCCCGCCCGCGAACGACTGCTCTCGATCCGGGAACGGCCCAACCTGCTGGCGTTCGGCATGGGTGACGCCGACGCCGATGTGGTCCGCGCGGTGGCCACCGAGCCGAAGTACGCGTTCCTGGTTCGTGACGGGGTGAGCGTGGCCGACGCGCTGGTGGAGTTCTTCAGTTCGCTGACGCAGTCGATCATCCAGTCCGGACAGAACGTCGCCGCCGGACAGAACAAGCTGGAGATCGAGAGACCGGCGAACTTCATCTCGCTCGACATGGACGTGCTGTAGGCGATGGACAGGCCGTCGTGGCTCGGCGGAGGCAAGGAGCCGACCCAGCCGGTGCCGCATATCCCGGATTCGCCGCCGGCGCTCGCCTACGAGAATGCGCCACCGATACCAGAACCGGTTTTCGACGCGGCGCTGATGGCCGGTGAGCTCGAGCGAGGCACCTCGCGGTTCGACTCACGCGAGCAGGTGATGGTGGGGGAACCGTCGCCCGTGGTGACGACGGTGCCGACGTCGGCGTCGTACCGGCGCACGCCCTACCGTGCCGACACCGTGATCGACGGATGGGATAACGACTCGATGGCGGTGCGCGGCACCACGATGCGAGGCCACCTGCACCGCTTCAACGGGGCGCCACGGCAAGACGAGATGGTGCTGGCCGAGGATTCCGGGCGGGTCGTGGTGTGCGTCGCGGACGGGGTGTCCGCGGCGCAGTACGCGCACGTGGGGGCGGCGGCGGTCTGCCGCTATGCCGCCGCGTGGCTGGACCAGAGCCGGTCGGTTCCCTTGTGGGACTTGGACTTCCGGAAGTTGCTCGAATATGCGAACTACGGGCTGGTGGCGACGGCGGCGCAGGCGCTCGGGCTGGTGGAGCCCGATCCCGCGGCAGCCGCGGACTTCGCGACCACACTGGTGGTCGCGGTGCTCGAGGCGGCTGACGGCGGTGCCGGTGAGCTGTGGGGCCGCACGATCAGCGTCGGCGACTCGGGGTGCTGGATCCTCGGCCGGGCGGGCTTCGTGCCGCTCGGTGCCGGGAAGGCCTCGGCGGACGGCCTGATCAGTCACGCGACCAGTGCGCTGCCGACGACGATCGGCGAGGTCGAGCCGGTGGACCTGACGCTGTGGCCGGGCGAGGCGCTGCTGGTCGGGACGGATGGTTTCGGCGATCCGCTGGGCACCGGGGAGGGCGTGGTCGGCGACTTCTTCCGGAGTGTGCTCGGAGACGGGCCGCCCGCCCTGATCCACCTCGCGCATGCGCTGGACTTCTCCCGGGAACGGTTCGACGACGACCGGACGCTCGTCGCCGTGTACCCGACGGCGGCTCCGTCGTGACCGGGCCGCAGAGTCCCAGCGAGCCGCCCGGCGGATGGCGGCCGGTGCCGGGCGCCGGCGGGCCCGCGCCCCGTCCGGCGACACCGCCGTCGAATGTGCCGGCGACGCCGAAGCGGGTACCCGGGAATCGGCGAACGGAGACGCCCGGACCTGAGTCGTCCGTACCCAACACCTCCCGGGCGCCCGCTGCGGTGGCGACGGCGATCATGGCGGTGATCGGGATTCTGGCGTTCGCGGCGCCGTGGGTGGTGGTGAAGGCGGACCAGACGTCGTTGTTCACCATTACGTTGTCGAGGCGCGCCGAGGGAGTGGCCATGCAGATGGGCGAGCTTTCCGGAAGCCCGGGCTGGGCGATCTCGCTCGCGGTGTTGCTCGCGATCGTCGCGATTCGTGCGTGGAATCGCCCTGGCGCGGACGACTCGGCGGGGGTGACCTCGGTCGGTGCGGTCGTCGTGCTGCTGGCTGTCCTGTTCACCTGGCTCGGCCGGGCGGTGTGGCTCAACACGAAGCACCTCCCAGACGGAGTCTCGATGCACATGGGCTGGGCCTACTACGTGTCGCTCGCGCTGACGGTGGCGCTGTTCGTGGTGCCGTCGATCGTCGCCGCGGCGACGGAGGGGTAGCGTGCGCGTGACCGATCGCGGTCTCGGTGCGTTGATCGTTGCCGGAATCGTGATCGTTGCCGCGACGGGTTGTTCGTTGTCCGGGCCCGCTACTCCCGATTCGTCGACGGTCCGGTCGACCATGGATCACTCGGTGACGACCAGCTCAACGCTCCCGGTACCGACCGGCGACGCCGCGTTCACCGCCTGGTGGGATCGGTGGACGCGGGATCCGTGCTCGGTGCTGACCGAGGAAGACCTCGCCGCGGTCGGCTTGTACGACACCGAGTGGCAGCGGTACCCGACCAGGTCGGTGGAATGGACGTGCGCCTGGCGCACCCAGGATGTCTTGGTGGCGGTCAGCGTCAGCCGGGGATTGCAGGCTCTGAACCGGCAGACACGGACACCCGCGTCGTCCGCACCGCAGTCGCACGTGTCGGAGACCCGATGGCACACCGAGCCCCACCCGATTTCCGGGCGCCGGGCCTATCTGCAGAGCGAGACCCTCAAGTCGCGCGGCATCGAGGAGACGTTCTGGATCGCGCTGATTCCGGTGGGCGGTGACAAAGCCCTCGCGGAGATCACGGCCGGTGTTTCCCCTCGCTGTCCCGACTGCCGCGCCATCGCGCTGAAGCTTGCGGCGATCCTGATCGATTCGGGGAGTATCGCTCCCTGATCTCCCGGTGTCGCAGCGGGGGCGGGGACTGTGGTGCCGGTCAGTGATGTTCGACTGTGGTGGGTGGACCGACGGGCCGCCGGCCGGCGCACCTGCGACATAACAGTCCGGGAATCGGTACGACAGCGCACTCGAAAGTAGGTTCTAGTGACCTGTTGTCTAAACATCACGGCGGGCGTATCCTGGGGGTAGGGGAAGGACTATCCGCCGGCAGCGAAAGGGGTCCGCGATGTGCGACGACGCGTTCGACGCCGACGCCCTGCTGCCGGAGTTGACGCCGGCGGAGTTGGTGGCGGTGATCGGCGCCGCCGAGCAGCGGCTGATTGATGCACCGCTGGCCGCGCTGTCGGAGGATGGTCTTCTCGCCTTGCTGGAATCCCGGGAGCAGGCGCGCCGTAAGAGTGTGGTCGCCGATGCGGCGCTGCTGGTGGAGATCTCCGACCGCGGCGCCTACCGGCGCGCCGGGTACACCACACTGCATCAGTTGCTCGCCCACGGACTGCGGATCGGGGAAGCCGAATCCCGGCGCCGCCGGGTGACCGCGGCCTCGGTCGGCCGGTTCACCGCGATGACCGGCGAGCGTCTGGCGCCGAAGTATCCGGCGACCGCGGTCGCGGTCGCCGACGGGGCGATCGGGGACGGACACGTGTGGGCGATCGACGAGGTGATGGACAAGATCCCGGCCTCGGTCGACCCGGAGCAGCGGGCGCGGGCCGAGGAACTATTGGCCGCGGCGGCCCGCACCCTGGACTCGGCCGGTGTCACCATCGTCGGGAACCGGATCCTGGCCCACCTCGACCCCGACGGCACTCTCGCCGACGATAAAGACCGGCAGCGGCAGGCCAAGTTCCGACTCTCCGCGCAGGACCGGCAGTTGATGTCGGCAGTCCAGGCCCGCCTGACGCCGCAGTTGCGGGCCGAGTTCGAGGTCATGTTCACCCAGTGGGCCACCCCCGGCATGAACAACCCCGACGACCCCGATTCCCCGCACGGGGCGGCCGATCAGCCCGGCCTCGACCCGGCCGTGCTCGCCGCGGCGGCCGAGCGCGATACGCGGCTGTTGGGCCGGCGTCAGCACGACGCGCTGCTGGCCCTGTTGGCGTGGGCCAACGCGCAGTCGGTGCACGCTAAGCCGGAGAGTCTGCGTAATCAGATCGTGGTGACCGTGACCGATGAGGATCTGGCTCGCGGGGCCGGCATCGCCTGGACGACGACCGGGACCCGGATGCCGGTCTCGGATCTGGTGAAGATGGCCGCCGACGCGGTCCCGTATCTGGCCGTGTTCGCCAAGGCCACCGGGCAGCCGCTCTACCTCGGGCGGGCGCACCGGCTGGCGTCGCGCGCGCAACGCTTGGCGTTGTTCGCCCGGGACCGCGGCTGTACCGCCCCGGGCTGTACGCGGCCGTTCTCTCAGTGCGAGATGCACCATGCGCCGGACTGGCAGGACGGCGGTCCTACCGACATCGACCACCTGGGAGGCGCGTGCGGCAAGCACAACCGCTGGAATGGGAAGAATCCGGGTGATTGGGAATCGACCGTCCTGACCGGCGGCCCGGACAGGGGCCGCATGGCATGGCGGCCGGTCGGACAGGACGGGCCGTGGATCGTCAATCCGCTGTTCCACCCGGACAAACTCCGCACTGGACCGCATACCCCGGAAGCAGAGCGCACCCCGCCGCCGGCGGTCAATCACCGGCTCGGCACCACCGGCCCGCCCGGGATCGGAACCACCGCCGAATCCGGCGTCACGCGCCTCAGCTGGAAGGACCTGGCAGCCTGACCACCACCTGAGTGGCCAGGCCGCTGGAACGTGCCGCGACGAGCGAGCACGTCCGAGGGGAGATCACGTCACCCTTCCGAGCCTGCATCGCCGCTGTGCTGGCGAATCTAGACCGTGCTGGCGAATCTAGACCGTGCTGGCGAATCTGGACGGTGCGGTTCAGGTAACGCCAGCACGGTCCAGATCCGGCGGTCTCGCAGAAGAACACCAGCGGCGCCGACCCGGCGTGCTATCGGACCTCCCTCGTCTTTGACGCTCGTCGGAATGATCCCCCGGCCAGGCCGCAAGGCGGAGGGAGATCGAATGCGACAGCGGCCGTAGACTCGTCGCGTGTACCCGACTTGCGTGCCGCAGTGACGGCATCACCGTCGAATGTTCCGCGAGGTCCTGCGGTCGTGGCGACCGTGATCCTGGCGACGATCGGGATCCTCGCGTTTACCGCGCCGTGGGTGGTCGTGCGAGCGGGTGACACGTCACTGGTGACCGTTACACTCTCGCGGCAGGTAGACACGGCGACGCCGGAGGTCGACGACTTCTCGGGCAGTCCGGGCTGGGCGATCTCGCTTGCCGCGCTGCTCGCGTTCCTCGCGGTCCGGGCGTGGCAGCGACCTACCACGGCCGGTTCGGCGGCGGCGTCGTCGATCGGCGGCATCGTGGTGTTCGTGGTGGTTCTCCTGACGTGGATCGGCCGTGCGGCGTGGCCGAATCGAGCCCACCTGCCGGACGGGGTCGCGATCCACATGGGCTGGGCCTACTACGCGTCCCTCGGCTTGGCCGCGATGCTCCTCGTCGTGCCATGGGCGGTCGCCCGTGCCCCCGCTCGGTGGCTTGGCGGGTCAGTACGGGTCAGTAGTAGAAGTACGCGACGACGTCGCCGATCCGCTGCTCGTCGAACATCGTCGCGCACCGCAACACGAAGCCGTCGTAGTCGCCGGTCTGCCGGCACGCCACGGGCTTGCCGATCGCCATCCCGCGCTCCCACACATTGTTCGTCGTGCCGTCGGCCGGGTCCTGGTACATGACTTGTTCGGCAAGGTCGCAACTCGGTCTGACGCTGACAGGTGTGGGCCAGGTCGGGATGGCGACCTTCAGTCGCTCGGCGAAGTCGGTGCGGTCCATCGCGTAGTAGCGCGGGGTGATCAGCCCGGGACACACCTGCGTGTGCGGCGGTGGACCGGCCATCGGCGCGGGATTTGCGAGCGGCGGGAACAGGTCTTCGGAGCGCTCGAAGGTGGTGTGGCCGGAAGGCTCGGGGGCGGCGTGGTCGTGGGTCGAACAGCCGGCCAGTATGCCGATCACAGCTATCAATGCGAGCTTCTGCAGTGAGCGCTCGGGGTGCACTACTGATCCGTCGGATAGATGAAGACCGCACCGAGAGCCGGGAGACTCGTTGATTTGCGATGGTATGCCGCGGTGATCCGCTGTTCCCAGTCTTGATACTCAGCGAGGTCAAGGTAAGGATCGGCAACTCGAACGGAGACTATCGTTCGCCGCTCGCCGTGGATCTGGACGACGTCCAGGACGGCGTCGATGACGGCCGCGGGTGCGAGGACGGAACTGAGTGCTGCTTGGGCTGTCGTGAGGTAAACGCGCGCTTTCCGGTTGGTCCACCACGAACGGATGGCGTAGACGCCGACGAGGAGAAGAACCACTCCGATCGTGCGGAAGAGGCCCACCGGCGCGCTGAGCTGGTGGCCGGGGCCGGTCATGTCCTGCGCGCTGAATGCGAACGCTCCTCCGGCCCAGATCGCAGGTACGGCGGCGATCGCCCATCCGGTGCCGCGTCGCTCAGCTGTGATGCGAGCGCGCCTCCAATAGTCTGCGGCCTCAACGCGATCCATGCCGAGTGTGTATCGGAGCAGCGTTGGAATTGGCGGCTGCGACGGCGGCGGTTGGTAGGCGGCGGCAGAGGGAGCGGCGGGTGATGGTGCGGGTGGCGCGCTCACGGGTGCTCCGAGTGGCGTCTGGACCGGAGTCGTCCGGGACGCCGACTGCGGGCGACTCGGAGTTTGCCGCAGGCCAATAGTGGTCGCAGGAGCGGGGAGCCCGGCGGACATCAGCGGAGTGGGATCTGCCTGGGGCTGCAGATCGCGGAGGAGGCTCACCCAGACACCGGGGGTGGGACGGTCGGCGACAGTCGTGGTGAGTGCTCGAACGAGGAGGGGTTTCAGGACTTCGAGATCCGCGGGCAGGTCGTCGGCGTCGCGGGTGTGCTGGTCACCGGCGAAGAGGCGCAGTACGAGGAGGCCGAGCTTGTAGGCATCGCCCTCGGGAGTGCCGACCTGTTCTCCGGCGGGAACGTTCCAGCTCGGCGTTTCGGCCTGGGGGAGGGCACTTCTGCCGCCATGGACCATGGCATCGCAGTCGAGAAAGTAGACCGCGCTGGTCGCCGGGTCGAAGAGAATGTTCTTGGGCGAGAAGTCGCCGATCGTGTAGCCGCCCTTGTGCAGGACCGCCATCGCGGTCGCCACGGAGATCAGCAGGTCGATCTGGGTGCGTCGGCTGATCGCGAAGCCGAGATTGCCGAGAAACTGCGGGCTGTTGAGTAGATGCTGGAATTCGTTGAGGATCGGTTTGCGGTCCGCGCCGCGCGGACTCGGCGAGGTGAACTCAGCCGGGACGGCAGGCATCAGAAAACCGGTGACCGCGCCGGAGTCGGCGACCAGAGCGCAGGGCCACGCGAAGACGTCCAGCCGGCGGTCTCGCTGGACATCGTCGATCCCGGCCATGGTCGCGACCATGGCGTGGAGGGCGTCGACGTCGAGGTCGGCGAGTGGTCCGGGCTTGTACGCCTTGTAGACCATGTCCCGCCCGAAGAGCGCCGAACCGGTGCGCAGCACCGCGCCCTGACCGCCCTTGCCGAGTTCGTCGCCGAGGTTGAGCGCAGCGCGATCGATCGGTGTCGTGGTCACTGTTCCCCTTGTCGTGCATACCGTGGTGTGCAGAGAATATCCGAGATTCAACGGTGACACGTCACGTGGATGGTCCCCGGCCGCGGGGAGGGGTGCGGCCGGGGACCCACCCCTTCTCTGTCTGGGATTCGACGGCGCGCGGAAATCGGATTCGCGCGCCGGGGTCACCAGGCGAAGGGGTCGTCGAACTTCGGTGGGAGTGGGACGGTCAATGCGCGGCGCAGGCCGCACGGGTTGCACGGATCGCGGTCGATCATCTCGCCGGTCCAGCGGAAGACCTGGTACCCGAGGTCGCGGAGGCGAGCGTCGATCGCGTCGCGCTCGCGGCATTCGCGGTGCGGGCCGTCCGGATGGCGGGGCCGCCAGTCGCGCTCGCGCCGCCAGCCGCGGCGGTCGTCCTCGTCGCCGCGCCGGTCGAAATCGCAGAACCGGTCGACCTCTTCACAGAAGCCGATCACCTTCTGCTCGGGCCACACGAACGGCGGCGTGGCGACGACGATGCCGTCGTCGTCGATGATGTCGATACACAGCTCGGGTGTGGGCAGGCCGAGTCCGGCGAGGAGGATCCGGCTTCGGCTCTGGGATTCGGTCTGAGCGCGGCCGTCGAGCAGGGCGAGTGCGTCGGTGACACGCTGGCGTTCGCCGGGACCCAGGAGCGCGGCCTCCGCTTCCAACTCGGCCATCGTCGCGATGCCTTCGCGGAGGATGCGGTCGCCGACGACCACGAAGCCGTCGCTCTGTGCGTACTGCCGGGGCCGCCACAGGTCGACGAGGGTCCGGGCCAGGCTGATCACCTCGACGCCCTCGACGACGACCGTCGACGGCGGCCGATGATCATGAGTACTGGTCGCGGCGCTGCGCCGGATGGTCCTGCGCTCGTCGAGGTAGTTGTAGAACTCGATCGGGTCGTAGCGGTAGTGCGAGTAGGTTCGATGGCTGTTCTCCAGCGGCACCACGCCGTGCAGTCGGGCCGCGGTCTTGCCACCGACGACCAGCCCCGACACCTCCGGTAGCCGCAGGTAGGCGCCGATCGCGGCCAGCAGCTGGCGGCGGCCGTCACCGCGGGCGATGTCCGGCGGGCCGAAGAACTCGCTTCGGAACTCGGCGATCAGCCCGGCGCGTTCGGCCGCCCGGATCGGAGCCATGGCCAGGCCGGCGGCCTTCAACTCGCTGCGATGGACGGCGTGGTCCAGGGTGCGGAGCAGATCGGGAACGGGTACTTCGGCGGTCGTCATGTGACCACCGTCGTCGGTGCGTGTGCCGCGCGGAAGAGGTGGTTGCGGTGTGCTGTGGACAACTCACGTCGTCCACAGCATCGAGCCACCGGGTCTTGACGGGCCGGAGAACTATGCGGTACGTGACTCGGTGTCGAGGAGGTCGCCCCAGCCGTGGCGTTCGATGCTCGCGCGGAGTCGAGGGGTCGGGGTGTTGCCGGTCAACCATGTCGCGAGCGCGCCCGCGACATGGTTCTGTCTGGCCCCCCGACCTCGGTCTGTGGTGCCCGTCCGGTCCGCGTCGTTGAGGGGGTCTTCTCAATCGGTGGGCCGGAGCCGGGTGAAGCCGGCGGCGTGGGCGGCGGGGAAGCCGTCGATCGGGCCGGTGGTCATCTCGACCTGGGCGCGCGCCTGGTCGACCACCGGGGTGCTCGGATCGAGAACGGAGAGGTACTCGCGGTGTTCGGCCAGGGAGGCGACGGCGGTCTCCACGAAGCCGTCGACGTCCACGGCGTGCGTCGAACCGGGGCCGTTGACGAACAGTGCACGCGGTGGATCCGGCAGGGAGTCGTAGGCGTCCACGACGGCCGCCGCGAACTCCATGTGATCACGCTGATTGGGTCGCCCGGGAGCCCACTCGGGCCCGCCGTACAACGACAGCACGATGTCCGGGTTCACCCGCACGACGGTCTCGGCGATCTTCGCGCGCAGTTCGGGGGTGTTGAACAACTCGCTGTCGGTGAATCCCCAGAACTCGACCTCGCCGACGCCGACGACGGCTGCCGAGGCACGTTGCTCGTCCTCGCGGAGCGGCCCGGCCTGCTCCGGCGACATGCCTGCGATCCCGGCCTCGCCGGACGTCGCGAGGGCGTAGGTGACGACCTTGCCCTCGGCCGTCCACCTCGCGATGGCGGCTGCCATCCCGTACTCGGGATCGTCCGGATGAGCAACGAGCACGAGCGCGGTGGACCAGTCCCCGGGGAAAGCGGTGATCTCCATGGCCCCAGACGCTACCCTGGATTCATGGCGAGGTTCAGCCCCCTCGAATGGCCGGTGATCCGGCAACTCCGCTCCGGCGACACGTTCGGCCGCGGTCCCGCGGTGGAATCGGCGCGCACCAAGAAGATGGAGTCGCGCACCACGACCGCCGACCGCGTGGTGCAGAGTGTGTGCCCGTTCTGCGCCGTCGGCTGCGGGCAGAAGGTGTACGTCAAAGATGATCGGGTCATCCAGATCGAGGGCGACCCGGATTCGCCGATCTCCCGGGGCCGACTGTGCCCGAAGGGCAGCTCGAGCGAGCAACTGGTCAATAACCCGTTGCGGCAGACCAAGATCCGTTACCGGGCACCGTACGCCACACAGTGGCAGGACCTGGAGTTGGACACCGCGATCGACATGATCGCCGACCGGTTCATCGAAGCGCGCCGCCACCACTGGCAGGACGTGGACGCTCATGGCCGGCCGCTGCGCCGGACGATGGGCATCGCCTCACTCGGCGGCGCCACGCTCGACAACGAAGAGAACTATCTCATCAAGAAGCTCTTCACCGCCGCCGGCGCGATCCAGATCGAGAATCAGGCGCGCATATGACACTCCGCCACGGTTCCCGGTCTGGGAGCCTCGTTCGGCCGCGGCGGCGCCACCCAGTCCCTGCAGGACATGGCCAATGCGGATTTCATCCTGCTCATGGGCGGGAACATGGCCGAAGCGCACCCCGTCGGATTTCAGTGGGTCACTGAGGCCAGGTCACGCGGCGCCCGGGTGATCCACGTCGATCCGCGATTCACCCGCACCTCGGCGGTGGTCGACAGGCACATCTCGATCCGCGCCGGATCGGACATCGTGCTGCTCGGCGGGCTGATCAATTATGCGATCAGCCGCGAGCGGTACTTCCACGACTACGTGGTGGCCTTCACCAACGCGGCGACCCTGATTGACGCCGAATACCAGGATGCGGAGGACCTCGGCGGGCTGTTCTCCGGGTTCGACGGCGAGACCGGCACCTACGATCAGACGTCGTGGCAGTACGCGGACGAGCGCGATGAGACGCTGCAGGATCCGCGGACGGTGTTCCAGATCCTCAAGCGGCACTACGCCCGGTACACCCCGGAGATGGTCGCCCAGATGTGCGGCGTCCCGGAGGACGAGTTCGTGTACCTGGCCGAGTCGATGCTCGACAACTCCGGCCCCGAGCGCACCGGCTGTATCGGCTACGCGACCGGATGGACGCAGCACACGATGGGCGCGCAGGTGATCCGGACGGCGTCGATCCTGCAGTTGCTACTGGGCAACGTCGGACGTCCGGGCAGCGGCATCATGGCGCTGCGCGGACATGCGAGCATTCAGGGTTCCACCGACATCCCGACGCTGTTCAACCTGCTGCCCGGCTATCTGCCGATGCCGTCGGCCGGCCGGCACGACACCCTCGGGCAGTACCTCGACGCGATCCGCCCGGAAACGCACAAGGGTTACTGGGAGTACGCGGACGCCTACACCGTCAGCCTGCTGAAGGCCTGGTGGGGCGATGCGGCGACCGCCGACAACGACTGGTGCTACGACTATCTGCCGCGCCTGGACGGGCCGGCCGGCACCTACCAGACGGTGGTGGACATGCTCGACGGCAAGGTCGACGGCTACTTCGTCGTCGGCCAGAACCCGGCCGTCGGCTCGGCCAACAGCCGCCAGCAGCGGATGGCGATGGCCAAGCTGAAGTGGCTGGTGGTGCGCGATCTGAACATGATCGAGAGTGCGACCTGGTGGAAGGAGGGCCCGGAGATCGCGTCGGGTGAACTCAAGACCGAGGAGATCGGCACCGAGGTCTTCTTCCTCCCGGCGGCCACCCACGTGGAGAAGGCGGGCTCGTTCACCCAGACACAGCGCATGGTGCAGTGGCGTCACAAGGCCGTCAACCCGCCGGGGCAGGCGCAGTCCGAGCTGGAGTTCTACTACGAACTCGGCAAGCGGATCCGCGAGCGCCTCGCGGGCTCCGACGATCCCCGGGACCGGCCGCTGCTCGACCTGACCTGGGATTACCCAGTCGACGAGGACGGTGAGATCATTCCCGAGTCGGTGCTCGCGGAGATCAACGGCCGCTATCTCACCGGCGAGCGCGCGGGGGAACCGCTCACCTCGTTCGGCCAGCTCAAGGCCGACGGCTCGACGATCGCCGGCTGCTGGATCTACACCGGCGTGTACGCCGACGGCGTGAACAAATCGGCGCGCCGGGTGCCGCAGGGCGGGCCCGGCGTCACCCAGTCGGAGTGGGGCTGGGTCTGGCCCGCCGACCGGCGGATCCTCTACAACCGCGCCTCGGCCGACCGGGACGGCCGGCCATGGAGCGAGCGCAAGAAGTACGTCTGGTGGGACGAGGAGGCCGGCCGCTGGACCGGAGCCGACGTCGTCGACTTCCCGGCGACCCGGGCCCCGGGCACCGTGCCGCCGGACGGCGCCACCGGCGCTGACGCGATCGGCGGCGACGACGCGTTCATCATGCAGTCCGACGGTAAGGGCTGGCTGTTCGCCCCGACCGGGCTGGTCGACGGCCCGCTGCCGACGCACTACGAGGCACAGGAATCGCCGGTCGCGAACGCCCTCTACCCGCAGCAGCAGGCGCCGGCGCGGCTCACCATGCCGCGCACCGACAACCTCGATGCCCCCAGTGCCGGGCAGCCGGGCGACGACGTGTACCCGTACGTGTTCACCACCTACCGGCTCACCGAGCACCACACCGCGGGCGGCATGAGCCGCTGGTCGCCGTACCTGGCCGAACTGCAGCCGGAGATGTTCTGCGAGGTGTCCCCGGAGCTGGCCGCCGAATGCGGGCTGGTGAACGAGGGCTGGGCGACGATCATCTCACCGCGTGCGGCGATCGAGGCCCGAGTGCTGGTGACCGACCGATTGCGACCGCTGCAGATCAACGGCCGGGTGGTGCATCAGGTCGGCCTGCCCTATCACTGGGGAGTGGGCAGCGATGCGGTGGTCGCCGGGGATGCGGCCAACGACCTGGTGGGCGTCACCATGGATCCGAACGTCTTCATCCAGGAGTCGAAGGTCGGTTCGTGCGCGGTGGTCGCCGGGCGACGACCGCAGGGCGCGGCCGTCGACGAGTTGGTGCGCGAATATCAGCAACGCGCCGGAACGACGGTGGAGACCGACAACGTCCGGCTCACGGTGCCGCCGGAGATCGCGGCCGCGTCGGCGGTCACCGCGCGCCACCGCATCGTTCATTCGGCGATGGAGGATACGGTTCCGGACGAGACGACCGGGACCGAGCCGATGGAGGGAGGTGCCTGATGGGCCAGCTGACCGGACCGTCCGACCCCAGCGCCGACGCGCACTGGCCGGTCCATGAAGAACGCCGCGGCTTCTTCACCGACACCTCGATCTGTATCGGCTGCAAGGCCTGCGAGGTGGCGTGCAAGGAATGGAACCGCAACCCGCGGGACGGTGATCTGGAGTTCACCGGGATGTCGTACGACAACTCGGTCTCGCTCGGCGCCAGCACCTGGCGGCACGTCGCCTTCATCGAGCAGGACGCCGAACGGATCGCCGCGGCCCGGGAGTCCGGCGCGCGATTGGTCGGGCTCGGTATGCCGCAGATGCGCGGCTCGTCGTCCGCGGCCGAGCAGGCGCCGACGGAGGGGGAACGACCGGACACGACGCCGCCGGACACTCCGGAGTTCCGCTGGCTGATGTCGTCGGACGTGTGCAAGCACTGCACGCACGCCGGCTGCCTGGACGTGTGCCCGACCGGGGCGATGATGCGCACCGAGTTCGGCACCGTCGTGGTGCAGACCGACATCTGCAACGGGTGCGGCACCTGCGTCGCGGGCTGCCCGTTCGGGGTGGTGGAGCGGCGCAGCGACGGCACCGCCGCGCCGACCACCCGGCAGGGCGAGCGCAAGGGCGAGCAGCCGGAGGTTCCCAACAAGGGCATCGCACAGAAGTGCACCCTCTGCTACGACCGGCTGCGCGACGGCGAGACTCCGGCGTGCGCCAAGACCTGCCCGACCACCTCGATCAAGTTCGGGGACCGCAGGGACATGGTGGCGCAGGCACACGCGCGGGTGGAGCAGCTGCACGCGCAGGGAATGACCGAGGCGCGGCTCTACGGCGCCAACGAGCACGACGGCGTCGGCGGCACCGGTTCGGTGTTCCTCCTGCTCGACGAGCCCGAGGTCTACGGCTTGCCGCCGGATCCGCGCGTGTGCACCGCGGACCTGCCGTCGATGTACAAGCGCGCCGGGGTGGCGGTGGCCGGGATGGCCGCGGCTGTCGCCGTGTCGTTCCTCGGTTCCTGGCGGGACCGCTCCGGGAGAAGCCGATGACGAGTTCGGAGTACGACCAGTTCCGCCCGCCGCGTCCACCGCGGAAAGGCAAGGGACGCAAGGGCGGCGGCAAGGGGCCCGGTCGCCGCGGCGACGACCTCATGGTGCCGCAGGCCGAGGTGGAGCACCTCGACGCGCGCGGCTACTACGGTCACCCGGTGGTCAAGGCGCCGCCGTGGGAATGGCCGGTCGGCGCCTATCTCTTCCTCGGCGGTGTCGCCGGGGGATCGGGTCTCCTCGCCCTCGGCGCGCAACTGACCGGCCGGCCGGTCCTGCGCCGCAACACCCGGCTCGCCGGTCTGGGTGCGGCAGGCCTGGGCGCCGTCGCGCTCCTGGCGGATCTGGGCCGGCCCGAACGCTTCCTGCATATGCTGCGCACCTTCAAGGTCACCTCGCCGATGAGCGTGGGCTCCTGGATCCTGGTGGGCTACAGCAGCTTCATCGGGGTGGCCGCGGCCGGGGAGGTGGACCGGCTCACCGGTGACCGGCTGCCGCTCGGGCCGCTCCGCCCGGTGATGCGCGCCGTGGAGCCGACCGCCGGGGTGGCCGCGGCAGGCCTGGCCGCCCCGCTCGCCGCGTACACGGCCGTGCTGCTCGGCGACACCGCCATGCCGACCTGGAACGCGGTGCACCGGGAACTGCCGTTCGTGTTCGTCAGCTCGGCGAGTCTCGCGGCCGCCGGCGCCGCACTCGTCACCACACCGGCACCGGAGGCCGGACCCGCCCGCAACCTCGCGGTGCTGGGGGTGATCGGTGACGTGATCGCGACCCGGGTGATGGAGAAGCGGGCCGACCCGGTGGCCATTGAGCCGCTGCACCACGGGACACCCGGGAAACTGATGCGCTGGGCGGAACGACTCGCCGTCGCCGGGGGTGTCGGCGCCCTGCTGGCCGGTGGTCGCCGGGGGCGCGTGCGACGCGGCGTGGCCGCGCTGTCCGGGGCGACGCTGCTCGCCGCCTCGGCGTGCACCCGCTTCGGCGTCTTCGAGGCGGGTCTGGAGTCGGCGGCCGATCCGCGCTACACGATCGAACCGCAGAAGCGGCGCCTCGCGCGGCGTCGTGCCGAGGGGATCACCGGCGACGCGATCACCGGACTGTGATGCCGGCCGGGCCGCCGTCGGCGGGCACCAGGTGGCCGATCACCGGGTAGCCGGGCACCTCGCCGGCCACCAGCAGGCCGCCGGAGGTCTGGGCGTCGGCCAGGAGCAGGAGGTCGTCCTCGCTGATCCCGGCCCCGGCGGAGAGCCGCGGCCGGACCCAGTCCAGGTTGCGCTGCGTGCCGCCGGAGACGAACCCGTCGCGCAGGGCCTCGCGGGCCCCCTCGAGCACCGGCACCGCGGCGGCGTCGAGCACCGCCGAGACCCCGGAGGCGCGGCACATCTTGTACAGGTGGCCCAGCAGGCCGAAACCGGTCACGTCGGTCGCCGCGCGGGCACCGGCCGCGAGCGCCGCCGCGGCGGCCTCCCGGTTGAGGGCGGTCATCGACGCGATCGCACCCGCGAACACCTCACCGGTCCGCTTGTGCCGGTTGTTCAGCAGACCGACACCGATCGGCTTGGTCAGGGTGAGCGGGAGCCCGGCGGCCGCGGAGTCGTTGCGCAGCAAGCGGTCCGGGTCGGCGACACCGGTCACCGCCATGCCGTATTTCGGCTCGGGATCGTCGATCGTGTGACCGCCGATCACCGGGCACCCAGCCCGTGCGCCGATGTCGAGGCCGCCCCGCAGCACCTCGGTCATCATCTCCATCGGCAGCACGCCGCGCGGCCAGCCGACCAGGTTGATCGCCACCACCGGGCGCCCGCCCATCGCGTAGACGTCGGAGAGCGCGTTCGCCGCTGCGATCGCGCCCCAGTCGTAGGGCGAATCGACCACCGGAGTGAAGAAGTCGGCCGTCGAGAGCACCGCGAGACCGTCGGCGATCCGGACGGCGGCGGCATCGTCGCCGTCATCGAGGCCGACCAGGACATCCGGGGAGGTCTGGCCGACGAGCCCGGCCACCGCCTCCTCCAATTCGCCCGCGGGAATCTTGCACGCGCACCCGCCGCCGTGCGCGTAATCGGTCAGTCGCTTCAGGTCGCTCACACCAACCGAGGATAGGCCGCTATGTTGGTCAGCGGAGGCGTCTGGGTTCCTGGTGGGCCCCCCGGTCTTCAAAACCGGTGAGATCGAGTATCTCGGTCTGGCGGGTTCGATTCCCGTCCGTCTCCGCCAACTTGTGCCGGATGTGAGAGGTCGCGATGAATCAGATTGCCGCGCAAGGTGATCCGCGTCGTCGCATCCCCCGCACCGATGTGCTGCTCGCGCTGCCCGAGGTCGCCGCGGCCCGCGCACGACTCGCCGAGCACGTGGTGGCTGCGCGGGTGCGCGACGCCGCGGAGCGGGCCCGGCGCGGTGAACTCGCCCCGGAGGACGTCGCCCGGGCCCTGGCCGACGACCTGGCCGCCGCCCGTCCGGTGTCGCAGACCCCGGTGATCAACGCGACCGGGGTGGTGGTGCACACCAACCTCGGGCGGGCGCCGCTGCCGCCTGCCGCGATCGCCGCGCTGGTCGACGCCGCCGGATACGTGGACGTCGAGATGGATCTGGACGCCGGAGTCCGCAGCAAACGCGGCGTCGGGGCGCGGGCCGCGCTGCTGGCGGCCTGCCCGGCCGCCGAGGATGCCCTCGCGGTGAACAACGGGGCGGCGGCGCTGGTGCTCGCGACCACCGCCCTGGCCGCCGGACGCGAGGTGATCGTCTCCCGCGGCGAATTGATCGAGATCGGCGCGGGCTTCCGGCTGCCGGACCTGATCGCGTCGACCGGCGCACGACTGCGCGAGGTGGGCACCACCAACCGCACCCACCTGCGCGACTACCTCGATGCCATCGGGCCGGACACCGGCTGCATCCTCAAGGTGCACCCGAGCAACTTCCGGGTCACCGGCTTCACGTCCGGGGTCTCGGTGCGCGAGCTGGCCGGTCCCGCCGCCGAGCGCGGGATCCCGCTGGTCGTAGACCTCGGCAGTGGGCTGCTGGCACCCGACCCGCTGCTGCCCGACGAGCCGGACGCCACCACCACCCTGAACGACGGCGCCGACCTGACCACCGCCAGCGGCGACAAGCTGCTCGGCGGTCCGCAGGCCGGGCTGATCCTGGGCCGGGCTCCGCTGGTGCAGCGGCTGTCCCGGCATCCGCTGGCCCGCGCCGTCCGCATCGACAAGCTCGCACTGGCCGCGCTGGAGGCCACCGTCGCCGGGTCCGCGGCTCCGGTGATGCGGTCCCTGCACGCCGATCCGGAGCGGCTGCGGGAGCGCACCGAGGCCCTCGCCGCGCGGGTCGGGGGGACCGTCGTCGAGCACGACGGCCGGGTCGGCGGGGGAGGCGCGCCCGGCGTGCCGCTGCCCGGATACGCGGTGCGGCTGCCGGAGTCGCTCGCGCGGCCGCTGCGCACCGGCACCCCGGCGGTGGTGCCGCGCGTGCACGACGGCGCCGCCCTGATCGACCTGCGGTGCGTTCCGGAGGCCGACGATGAACGCGTCGCCGCGGCGGTACTGGCCGCGCACGCCGTGCCCTGATGTTCGTCGTCGCGACGGCCGGGCACGTCGACCACGGGAAGTCGACGCTGGTCAAGGCGCTCACCGGGATGGAGCCCGACCGCTGGGAGGACGAACGACGGCGTGGGCTCACCATCGATCTCGGGTTCGCCTGGACCACCCTGCCGTCCGGCCGCGAGGTGGGCTTCGTCGACGTCCCCGGGCACCAGCGCTTCCTCGGGAACATGCTCGCCGGGATCGGCCCGGCGCCGGTGGTGTGCTTCGTGGTGGCGGCCGACGAGGGCTGGCAGGAGCAGTCGTCCGATCACCGGGATGCGGTGCGCGCGTTGGGTATCGAGCGGGGACTGATCGTCGTCACGAAGACCGACCGGGCCGGGCCGGAGCGCGTGCGCGAGGTGGTGGCGCAGGCACGCGCCGAACTGGCCGGGACCGGGCTCGCGCGGGTGCCCGCGGTCGGTGTCTCCGCCGTCGCGGGAACCGGAATGGACGAGCTGCGCGCCGCGCTCGACACCGTCCTCGGCGGCTCACCGGCGCCGTCGGACACCGGACGGGTCCGGCTGTGGGTGGACCGGTCGTTCACCATCACCGGTGCGGGCACGGTGGTCACCGGCACGCTCGCGGCCGGGAGCCTCGCCGACGGCGACCGACTCGAGTTGCACGCGCGTGACGGGCGGCGCACGGTGACGGTCCGCGGCCTGCAGACGCACGGCCGCGACGCCGGTGTGGTGCGGCCGACCAGCCGGGTGGCGGTGAACCTGCGCGGCGCCGGCGCGGAGGAGATCCGCCGCGGCGACGCGCTGGCGACCCCGCGCGCGTGGCGGTCGGTGGCCGTCGTCGATGTGGTGCGGACCGATGCCACCGGCGACGTGCCCGAGTGGCTGACGGTGCACGCCGGGACGGCGGCCGTTCCGGCCCGGGCCCGGCCGCTGCGCGACGCGCACCTGCGACTGACCCTCGCGCGGCCGCTCCCGCTGCAGCGCGACGACCGTCTTCTGCTGCACGATCCGGCGGCCGGACGGATCGTCGGCGGCGGCATGGTGCTCGACGTCGATCCGCCGCCGCTGCGCCGCCGCGGCGATGCGGCGCGCCGCGCGGACGCGCTGTCCGGGTTCGATGATTCCGCCGGTGCGGCCGACGAGGTGGCCAGGGGCGGTGCGGTGCCCGCCGCGCGGCTGGCGGAACTGGGACTCGACACCGCGGCGGTGCCCGACGGGGTCGTCGTGCTCGGCGACTGGTGGGTGAGCGAGCAGGTGTTCGGCGATTGGCAGGCGCGGCTGCGCGGGGCCGTCGTCGATCTGCACGAGCGTGACCCGTTGGCGGCCGGGTTGTCGTACGGGGCGGCGCGCGATGTGCTGGCGCTGCCGGATCCGGCGTTGCTGGCGGCCGTGGTCGGCGGTGCCGGGGTGACGGCCGACGGCGGACTCCTGTTCCTGCCCGAGTTGCGGCGCGATCTGGGGCAGGCCGAAGCCGGGATAGGGGAGTTGGAGCGTCGTCTGCGGGCGGCGCCGTTCGCCGCTCCCGAGGCCGACGATCTGGCAGGCTTGCGGTTGGGCACGAGGGAACTGGCTGCGGCCGAGCGGAGCGGCCGGCTCTTGCGCTTGGCCGACGGTCTGGTGCTGCTGCCGACGTCCCCGGCCCTGGCCATGCGGGAACTGGTGCGGCTGCCGCAGCCGTTCACCACCTCGGAGGCGCGACGGGCGCTGCACACCTCGCGCCGCGTGGCGATCCCGCTGCTGGAACACCTCGATGCCCGCGGCTGGACCCGCCGGATCGACGGCGGACACCGGGAAGTCGTGCGCTGATCCGCGCGTCAGAGGACGAGATCGCTCGGCGCGAAGGCGACGGGGAAGGGGTCGGTGACCGCGAAGGGCCGGTCGCCGGTGGCCTCGGCGGCGACGACGTAGTCGCCGTCACCGAGGCTCCAGGCGGTGATCGACGGCTCGTCGGGGTCGACCACCCAGTAGTGCGGGCAGCCGGCGCGGGCGAGGCGGTCCTTCTTGAGAAGAAGGTCGAAGGTGCGTGTGGAGCGTGACAGGATCTCGATCGCGAGGAGCGGGGCAACGGGCAGGTTTCGCTCCGTCAGGTGCTCGGTTCTGGTGACGATCAGATCCGGTTGCATCGTGGTGTCGCCGGCCAAGACCACATCGAAGGGTGCGGCGAGAACTTCGATGTCGTCCGGGCAGGCGTTGAACAACACGACGCTGAGCCGCATGGATACCCGTTGGTGACGTAGCCTCGGTGCCGGGCTCACGATGAGCACGCCGTCGATGAGCTCATAGCGATGCCCGTCGTCGGGTATCGAGTCCAGATCCGCGTTGGTCAGGGGCCTGCCGTAGGGCAAACCTCGTACCTGCGTCGTCATGGTCGCCATCGTAGTGTTCCTCCCCCGTCATGTCTCCAGTGAAGACGGGGGAGGGCGCGCCTGCCAGACCCTACCCGCGAGTTGTGGACTACCGCTCGCGGTCGAGGTTCGCCATCTTCAGCACGTCGAGACGACGGTCGAGTTCCTCCTCGGAGAGGGCGTCGCCGATCAGGCCGCGGTCGATCACGGTCTGCCGGATGGTCTTGCCCTCCTTGAGGGCCTCCTTGGCGACGGCCGCCGCCTCTTCGTAGCCGATGGCGCTGTTGAGCGGCGTGACGATCGAGGGGCTCGACTCGGCGAGGGTGCGCAGCCGGTCCTCGTGCGCCACCAGCCCGGAGATGCAGCGGTCGGCGAACAGCCGGGACACGTTCGCCAGCAGGGTGATCGACTCCAGCACGTTGCGCGCCATCATCGGGATGTAGACGTTCAGTTCGAAGGCGCCGTTGCCGCCGCCCCAGGTGACGGCGGCGTCGTTCCCGATCACCTGCGCGGCGACCTGCGTCACGGCCTCGGGGAGGACGGGATTCACTTTGCCGGGCATGATCGAACTGCCCGGCTGCAGGTCGGGAAGCGCGATCTCGCCGAGACCGGTGAGCGGGCCGGAGCCCATCCACCGGATGTCGTTGGCGATCTTGGTCAGCGAGACCGCGACCGTCTTGAGCTGGCCGGACAGTTCGACGAGGCCGTCGCGCGCGGCCTGCGCCTCGAAGTTGTTCTGGGCGAGCGCCAGCGCCTCGACGCCGGTGAGGCGCTGCAACTCGGCGACCACCTTGGTGCCGAAGCCGTCCGGGGCGTTGAGTCCGGTGCCGACCGCGGTGCCGCCGATCGGCAGTTCACCGACGCGGAGCAGTGTGCTCTGGACGCGTTCGATACCGGCCTCGATCTGCCGGGTGTAGCCGCCGAACTCCTGGCCGAGGGTCACCGGCACGGCGTCCATCAGGTGGGTGCGGCCACTCTTGACCACGGTGCGCCACGTATCGGACTTGACGCCGAGTTCGTCGGCCAGATGTTGCAGGGCGGGGACCAGATCGCGGACGACGCCCTCGGTGGCGGCGATGTGCGTCGCGGTGGGGAAGGTGTCGTTGGAACTCTGCGACATGTTGACGTCGTCGTTCGGATGCACGTCGACGCCGCGGCGGGCACAGATCGAGGCGATCACCTCGTTGGCGTTCATGTTGGAGCTGGTGCCCGAGCCGGTCTGGAACACGTCGATCGGGAACTGGTCGTCGTGGCGCCCGTCGGCGATCTCGGTGGCCGCGGCGATGATGGCCTCGGCCTTGGTCTCGTCGAGCAGCCCGAGGTCGGAGTTGACCTGTGCGCAGGCCGCCTTGAGCAGGCCCATGGCGCGGATCTGGGAGCGTTCCAGCGGACGGAACGAGATCGGGAAGTTCTCCACGGCGCGCTGGGTCTGCGCCCGCCAGAGGGCGTCGACGGGCACCTTGACCTCGCCCATGGTGTCGTGCTCGATGCGGTACTCGGTCATCGGTCTGCTCCTCGCGCCAGAGAACTTTAGGGTTACCTAACTCTAGCGCGCGGATCTGAGACGGCGGGTTGTGGGTCGTCACGACCCCACAACCCCGCCGTGTCACCGCATCACTCGGGGCAGTGTCCTCGCCCGTTGCGCTCGACGAGCTCGGCCCTGACGGGTCAGCGCTCCTTGGAGCGGATCCGGACGCCGGAGATCGGGACGCTCACGGCGCCCGAGGGATCGGTGAAGAAGTCGTTGCCCTTGTCGTCGACGACGATGAAGGCGGGGAAGTTCTCCACCTCGATCTTCCAGACGGCCTCCATGCCGAGTTCGGGGTACTCGATCACTTCCTGGCTCTTGATGCAGTCCAGTGCCAGGCGGGCGGCGGGGCCGCCGATGGAGCCCAGGTAGAAGCCGCCATGCGCGTCGCAGGCCTGGGTGACCTGCTTGGAGCGGTTGCCCTTGGCGAGCATCACCAGCGAACCGCCGGCGGCCTGGAACTGTTCGACGTACGAATCCATGCGGCCGGCGGTGGTCGGGCCGAACGATCCCGACGCCATGCCCTCGGGGGTCTTCGCCGGGCCCGCGTAGTACACCGGGTGGTTCTTCAGGTACTCGGGCATCGGCTCGCCTGCCTCGAGGCGCTCGGCGATCTTCGCGTGCGCGATGTCGCGCGCCACCACCAGAGGGCCGGTCAGCGACAGCCGGGTCTTGACCGGGTACTTGGTGAGTTCGGCGAGGATCTCGTCCATCGGCCGGTTCAGGTCGATCTCGACCACGGCGCCGCCCTCGATGTCCTCGGCGACACCGGCGTCGGGCATGTACTGCGCCGGATCGGTCTCCAACTGCTCCAGGAAGACGCCGTCGGCGGTGATCTTGCCGAGCGCCTGGCGGTCGGCCGAGCACGACACCGCGATCGCTACCGGGCACGACGCGCCGTGGCGCGGCAGCCGGATCACGCGGACGTCGTGGCAGAAGTACTTGCCGCCGAACTGCGCACCGATGCCGAAGGACTGGGTCAGCTTGAAGACCTCCTCCTCCAGCGCGGTGTCGCGGAAACCGTGACCGGTCATGTCGCCCTCGGTCGGCAGATCGTCCAGGTAGTGCGCCGAGGCGTACTTGGCGGTCTTGAGCGCGAACTCGGCGGAGGTGCCGCCGATCACCACGGCGAGGTGGTACGGCGGGCAGGCCGCGGTGCCCAGCGAGCGGATCTTCTCGTCCAGGAAGGAGAGGATCTTCTTGGGGTTCAGGATCGCCTTGGTCTCCTGGAACAGGAACGACTTGTTGGCCGAGCCGCCGCCCTTGGCCATGAACAGGAACTTGTACTCGGGTCCCTTCGGGCCCTGCTCGGTCGCGTAGATCTCCACCTGCGCGGGCAGGTTGGTGCCGGTGTTCTTCTCGTCGTACATGGTCAGCGGTGCGAGCTGCGAGTAGCGCAGGTTCAGCTTGGTGTACGCGTCGTAGACGCCGCGGGAGATCCACTCGCCGTCGTCGACGCCGGTGAGCACGCCCTCACCCTTCTTGCCCATCACGATCGCGGTGCCGGTGTCCTGGCACATCGGCAGCACCCCGCCGGCCGAGATGTTGACGTTCTTGAGGAGGTCGAGCGCGACGAAGCGGTCGTTGCCCGAGGCCTCCGGGTCGTCGATGATCTTCCGCAGCTGGCGCAGATGGGCCGGGCGCAGGTAGTGGCTGATGTCGTGAATCGCCTCCGCGGTGAGCTTCCGCAGGGCCTCCGGATCCACCTTCAGGAAGGTCCGGCCGTCGACCTCGATGGTCGAGACGCCCTCGCTGGTGATCAGGCGATACGGGGTGTCGTCGTGATCGGCGGGCAGCAGATCGGAGTAGAGGAATTCGGGGGCGGGGGCTGATTCACTCACGGGTCTCGATGATACGGAGCACCCGCCCTGACCTGCGTCTTAGTGCATCCTAACTCGGCTAGGATTCGTATCCGTGACGGGAATCAATGATGCGGCGTCGACGCTCCACCACATCGGCGAGCTGGCCGGAGTGGTGGCCTTCGCGGCGTCCGGGGCGCTCACAGCGGTGCGCCGGCACCTGGACGTCGTCGGCATCATGCTGCTGTCGGTGGCGACGTCGCTCGGCGGCGGTGTGATCCGCGACGTCATGATCGGTAATACGCCGCCGAGCGCGTTCACCAACATGCAGTACCTGATCTGCGCGTTGATCGCCGGGGCCGTGGTGTGCGTCTGGCATCCGCCGTTCCGCTACACCCGCTGGCCGCTGGACATCACCGATGCGATCGGCCTCGGCCTGTTCGCGGTGACCGGCACCGTCATCGCCTACAGTGCGGGCCTCAACGCGCCCGGATCGGCGCTGCTCGGTATGACCACGGCGATCGGTGGCGGTGCGATCCGCGACGTGCTCACCGGTCAGGTGCCGAGCGTGTTGCTGCCTCAGCAGCACCTGTACGCGATCCCCGCGCTGCTCTGCTCCTCGACGGTCGCCGCGCTGCTCCGCTTCGCGCATTACCAGCCGTGGATGGGCCTGGCGTGCGCCGCGATGGCCACCGCGGTGCGGCTGGCGTCCCTGCGGTTCAGCTGGCACGGCCCGCAACCGTGGTACGTGGCGCGGTGGCGGCGCGATCGCCTCTGATCAGACTCTGATCAGACGACGCCCGAGGGCGCGCGCCGCGTGCCCGGCTGCTGGCGCGGCATCCGGTTCGGCGGTACCGGGTAGGCGATACCCATTCCGGCGGTGCCCAGGGCGATGTTGGGCCCGCACTGAACCAGCGAGTTCTTCATCTCGGGGACCGGATCGCCGAGGTGCGGGCGCGCGGCGTTCGGCTTGCGGGCGAAGTCGAACGCCGACGTCATGTCGCCGGTCACGCTGCGCCGCCACTTCGTCAGATTCGGGACGTCGACGCCGAAGCGGCGCTCGATGAGCCGCAGCTGGGAGGTGTGATCGAAGGTCTCCGACGCGACCAGGCCGCCGCGCGAATACGGCGAGATCACCAGACCGGGGACGCGATAGCCCAGACCGATCGGGCCGCGGATGCCCTTGGCGCCGTCCACGTTCGCCAGGTTCTTGACGGTGACGTACTCGCCGGGGGTGCCGGGCGGCGCGGTCGGTGGGACCACGTGGTCGTAGAAGCCGCCGTTCTCGTCGTAGCTGATGATCAGCGCGGTCTTCTCCCAGACCGCCGGATTGGAGGTCAGGATGTCGAGCAGCTGCACGATGCCGACGGCGCCCAGGGCGGCCGGCAGCGCCGGGTGTTCGCAGTTCATCACCGGTGGGATGACCCAGGAGACCTTCGGCAGCCGGTTGTTCTTGACGTCCTGGGCGAAACCGTCCGGGTAGGTGGGCGCGATGCCGCGCCGGTAGAGCTCGGACTTCGGGTCCTGTGCCTGCTTGAAGCAGCCCATCATGCCGTCCAGGATCACCGACGAGATCGGGCCCAGATCGCGGTTGTTGTAGATCTTCCAGCTGACGCCGGCGTCGCGCAGGTTCTCCGGCATGGTCCGCCAGCTGTAGGCGTTCTTCGGGATGATCGTCGGCGTGGTCAGCAGCGGGCCGCCGTGCGTGCCGTCCGGATCGAGGGTGGCGCTCATCCAGTACAGGCGGTTGGGATCGGTGGGACCGAGCACCGAGCAGTGGTAGTTGTCGCAGAGCGTGAAGGTCTCGGCGAGCAGCCGGTGCACGGGGATGTCCTCGCGCTCGTAGTACCCCATCAGCGCGGGTGCGTTGTTCGGCCCGACCGCCTTGATCGACATCGGCAGCCAGCGGTCGTTGCGCCCGCCGTGGAGGGCCTCGTGCATGCCCTGCCACGAGTGGTCGGGGTCGTTGATGCACGAGCCGTCGAGCGACGCGTCGTGCTGGGTGTTCAGCCGGAAGGGGAGCGTGTAGCCGGTGCGGGTGGGGCCCTTACCGGGTGCCCAGCCGTGCTGTTTGAGCGCGTCACCGGCGTCGGCGAAGCCCCGGACGCCGGAGTACGTGCCGAAGTAGTGATCGAACGACCGGTTCTCCTGCATGAAGAGCACGATGTGCTCGATGTCGTGCAGGCCGCCGGTCCCGGCCGGGTCGGCCGACGCGTACGCCTTCTCGATGATCGGCGCCGCCCACGACGTGAGCAGAGCGGTACCGCCGACGGCACCCACGCGCCGCATGAACTCCCGCCGGTTCATCCCGGCGATCTGATCTGACCCCATGAGTGGTGACGCTAGCGCACCCGGAGCGCTCGCGCCGGGTTCACCCGCGGAGTCGGCCGAGATGCCCGATTCGTGCCGCTCAGGGCCGGTATTCGACGTCCGCGTACTCGGCCACCTCGTCGGCGAGGAGCCGGGCCAACTCGTCGCCCTCGGTCCGCCAGCGGGCCGAGGCGCGGGGATCCGGCTCGCGATCCTCGTCGAAGATGCCCTCCCAATCCCGTTGCCACGCGGCCAGCCGCCCCGCGAGCTCTGGAGAGAGGAAATAGGTGTCCGGACCGGTCGTGTAGCCGACGTCCCAGGCGCCGGCCGAGTTCTCCCACAGCGGGTAGTCGCGGCCCCAGTCCGGAAACAACCGGATCACGCGGCGCGCCGGTGGCATTCCGCCGCCCCAGGTGCCCTGCCTCGGCCTGGGTTCGAAGCCGCGCGGTGTCGACGCCCAGAGTTCGGGGCCCTCGCCGAGCGCGGCGAGGCCGTACAGTGCGCGGGTCGCCGCCTGCTGAAACGAGAACTCCGAGAGATCCGGCGGCGGGTCGTCGACGGTGACGCCGGCCCGGGTCGCCGAGCCGCCGGGCACCGGCTCGACAGACCACACCAGAGTCAAGGGCCGCCGCGGGTCGCGCAATTCCAGCGACAGCCGCCCGGCGGTCTCATCGACGACGCCGAAGCGCGCGGTCGTCGACCGCTCCGCGGCCTCGGTGAACGGCCAGGCGAGGCGCAGCGGGAACTCGGCGCCCGCCGTCACATCGTTCACCGGACGGTCGGCGGTCATCCCCTCCGGCAGCAGGAGTGGCCAGTTCGCGGCGACGGTGAGCACACCGAAGACGGCGGCGGCCTCCGCGCGGATGTCGATGAACGCGCGGAGGCCGCCACTGGTCTCGGGCATGGGGTCAGAGGTCGAGGCGGGCGAACTCGCGCAGCTTGGCGGTCTGGTGGCGGGCCTCGACGTTGCGCACGGTGCCCGACTTGGAGCGCATCACCAGCGAGCGGGTGGTGGCGCCGTTCGGACGGTAGGTGACGCCGCGCAGCATGTCGCCGTTGGTGACGCCGGTGGCGCAGAAGAACGAGTTGTCGCCGCGGACCAGGATGTCGTTGGTGAGCACCATGTCGAGGTCGTGGCCGGCGTCGATCGCCTTCTGCCGCTCGGCGTCGTCCTTCGGCCACAGCTGGCCCTGGATCTCGCCGCCCATGCACTTCATAGCGACGGCGGTGATGATGCCCTCGGGGGTGCCGCCGATACCCATCAGCATGTCGACGGTGCTGTAGTCACCGGCGGCGGCGATCGCACCGGCGACGTCGCCGTCGGAGATCAGGCGGATCTTGGCGCCGGCCTCGCGGATCTCGCGGATCAGCTCGGCGTGGCGGGGACGGTCGAGCACGACGACGGTGAGGTCGGCCACGTCGATGCCCTTGGCGGCGGCCACCGAGTTGATGTTCCAGGCGACCGGCTGGGTGATGTCGATGGCGCCCTTGGCTTCCGGGCCGACGGCGATCTTGTTCATGTAGAAGACGGCCGACGGGTCGTACATGGTGCCGCGCTCGGAGACGGCGATCACCGCGATCGAGTTGGGGCGGCCCTCGGCCATCAGCGTGGTGCCGTCGATCGGGTCGACGGCGACGTCGACCTCGGGGCCCTCGCCGTTGCCCACCTCTTCGCCGTTGTACAGCATCGGGGCCTCGTCCTTCTCGCCCTCGCCGATCACCACGACGCCCCGCATGGACACCGTCGACAGCAGCTCGCGCATGGCGTCGACGGCGGCACCGTCACCGGCGTTCTTGTCGCCGCGGCCGACCCAGCGGCCGGCCGCGAGAGCAGCGGCCTCGGTCACGCGGACGAGTTCCATGGCCAGGTTGCGGTCCGGGGCTTGCTTCGACATGTGGTCGGCTCCTTGCGTCGGTGCGTGAGATTGCTCTGATTCTGTCACGACCGGCGATTGGTTCCGGCTCGGGGCCGACTGCGATACTGGGCGTCATGGCCGAGAAGAAACCGCGGATAATGCAAGACAGCCGGGACATGGTGTGGTCGCTGATCCCGCTGCTCGCGATCTGTGCGGTCTTCGCCGCGATCGCCGGACTCAGCCAGTGCAGTTTCTCCGGTGATGCCGCCAAACAGAACATCCCGCATTTCGACAGCGCCGCGGGATTCAAGGCGGACGCGCGGACCATGCCGTTCCCGATCCGCGAGCCGGCGGTCCCCGCCGCGTGGATCGCGAACTCCGGTTCCACCACCGATGTCGGCAGTTCGCTGGCCAGCAACGTCGGCTGGATCACCGCGCAGAAGGACGGCAACTTCGTTCAGCTGACCCAGTCCGGCGCCACCGAGGAACAGCTGGCGCGCTCCCTCGGCGGGGACTCGGTGACCGGTACCGGCGACAAGACCATCGCCGGCCACCACTGGATCGCCTACCTGGACACCGAGAAGAACAACAAGGTGTGGATCACCGACCTCGGCGACGTCCGGATCGCGGTGCTGAGTTCAGGCGCCGAGGACGACATGACCGTGCTCGCGAAGGCCGTGCTCGCCGCGTCGCCGCTGCCGCGGGATCAGTAGCGGCTGATCGCCTGCTTCAGTCGCCGGTCAGACGGTCGGCGATGTACGGCCAGGTGGCGTGCTGTTCCCAGGCTGCCAGGGTCGGTCCGGCGCGATCGGCGAGCGCTGCCATCCGCGTCTCGTCACGGACGCGCCAGCCGAACGGGTAGGGATGGGCGCGCACGTGCGCGGTCAGCAGGAGCACCATGTCGTCGTCGGAGGCGGCCTCGCGGTCGCGTCGCAGCTGCCCTCGCTCCCGGAAGTACGACGTCCAGCTTCCGTCGGGCGAACGGTCCGCCCAGAATTCGGGATCGCTGTGGTAACCGATGCGGTCGCGTTCGATGAACCACCTCTGGTATCCGTCGAGCGCCGCCGCGTTGAGCGCGGTGGCCAGATTCCACGGCGTCCAGGGTGCCGGGAAGAACGTCGACAGTGCGATCCGCAGTACCCAGGGCTCGAGGCCGGTGCCCGGTGCCGCGCCCGGCAGGATCGACAGCAGGGCGAAGGTCGCCGGATCGAACCGGCCCGCGGCCCGCGCCAGGCAGAAGACGTGTTCGGCCAGTGCCGAATGGAACGCCCGGCTCTGTTCGGCGTCGTCGAACGGCGGCACCGGAATCCCGGGGACCGGCGGGCGGCCCCACGGGATGTCCTGGCGTTCGATCATGAGGCGATGACCTAGTCGTCGCTGTTCAGCGCGGCCTCGATGCGCTCGGCGGCGCCCTGCAACTGCGCCTGACAGTGGGTGGCGAGGGCTTCGCCGCGCTCCCACAGAGCCAGCGACTCGTCGAGGCCCAATCCGCCGTGCTCCAGCGTCGCCACCACCTGGGCGAGCTCGTCGCGGGCGGCCTCGTAGCCGAGTGATTCCACGGGTGCCTGGTCGGTCACGGGTGTCCTTCCTGTTCGACGACGGCGCGCGCGGCCCCGTCGGCCACCCGGATACGCACCCGCGCCCCGGACGGTAGTTGATCGACACTGCTCACCGCGTGCGGCGCGTCGTCGTCGAGCCGCTGCACGACGGCGTAACCGCGCGCCAGCGTCTGCGCGGGCCCCAGGGTCGCGAGGCGCGCCGACAGCTGTGCGTGCCGGTGCTGCTCGACGGTGAGGTGGTGCCGGACGGAGCGGCGCAGGTCACCGGTGAGCCGGTCGACGGCCGCACGTTGTTCGTCGACCAGGCGCAGCGGCCGGGCGAGGACGGGCCGCGCGCGCAGGCCGTCGATCAGCCGCTGTTCCCGGGTGACCCAGTTGCGCAGGGCGTGCGCGCTGCGGTTGCGGAGCGCCTCGATGCCGGCGAGTTCGGCCTCGACCTCGGGCACCACGCGTTTGGCGGCATCGGTCGGGGTGGCGGCGCGGACATCGGCGACCAGATCGAGCAGTGGATTGTCCGGTTCGTGGCCGATCGCGCTGACCACCGGCGTGCGGCACGCGGCGACGGCGCGCAGCAGCGTCTCGTCGGAGAACGGCAGCAGGTCTTCGACGCTGCCGCCGCCGCGGGCGATCACGATCACCTCGACGTGCGGGTCGGCGTCGAGCAGTTCCAGTTGTTCGACGATGGCCGGGACCGCGAGGGGGCCCTGTACCGGCGTCTCACTCAGGCGCACCCGCACGTGGCCCCAGCGGGCGGTGGCCACGGCGATCACGTCGCGCTGCGCGGCGCTGCCGCGGCCGCTGATCAGGCCGATGGTGTGCGGCAGGAAGGGGAGCGGCCGCTTGCGCCGGGCGTCGAACAGTCCCTCGGCGGCCAGCAGCGACTTGATCCGCTCGATACGGGCGAGCAGCTGGCCGATGCCGACCGGGCGGATGTCGGTGACCCGCAGCGACAGGGTGCCGCGCCCGGCGTAGAAGCTGGGGCGGCCGTAGACCACCACGCGGGCGCCCTCGGTCAGCGGCACCTCGCTGCGCCGCAGCAGGTCCGGGTCGCAGGTGAGCGAGATCGAGATGTCCGCGGCCGGGTCGCGCAGCGTGAGGAACGCGGTGCGGGTGCCCGGCCGGGCGTTGACCTGCGTCAGCTGACCCTCGACCCAGACCTGGCCGAGGCGGTGGATCCATTCGGCGAGCTTGAAGCTGAGGGTGCGGACCGGCCAGGGGTTCTCCGCCGTGTTGGGCGCGGAGTCACCGGTCATTCGCTCACGCCGACGGGCTCGACTTCTTCTGGTGGCTGGCGATCCGGTTGTCGATCATCGTGACGAACGGGGTGCGGTTGCGGCCGGCCCGCTCGTACGCGGCCAGGGCCTCGAGATCGTCGGTGGACAGACCGCGCAGCTTGGCGCGCAGCTGGGCGAGGGTGAGGCCGTCGTACTCGAGGGTCTCCGCGATCGCCGGCGCGTCGGCGGCCGGTGCGGGCTTCGCGGCTGCGTCCGGCCCCGGGGCGGGCGCGGCGTCGGCCGGCGGCGAGCTGTAGAGCGCGAAGCGTCCCGCGGTGGCCGACGGCGGCTCGGCATCGAGGGCCGTCGTCGCCGGTACCGGCGCGGCCTGGCGGGCCGGTTTGCGGGCGGTCTTCTTCGCGGCGGGCGGCGCGGTCGCGGCTGCCTTGGCGAGTGTCGTCGGCGGGGCCGGCTCGGGCTCGGGCAGGCTGATGACGGCCTCGTCGTCGTCGAACCGGGCCCACGACGGCTGTTCCTCCGGCTGATCGCAGAAGGGGGCGAAGAACTCGTCGCCCTTGATCGCCATCTCCGCGATGTTCTGCTGGATCCGCATGCCCATCTGCAGCCCGCGGCTCACCGCGGACATCGGGAAGGTGATGATCCGGGTCGGCAACCGCTTGGTCTCGTCGAGGGTGGTCACCAGCACGCCGGCGGCCACGCGAGCGGGATACGGAGGACGTCTCATGCTTTCACTGTGCCACATCCGTACCCTGGGAGTTATGGCCGATACCGATCATTTCCCGTCGCAAGACTCGCCCAAGCGCGTCCTGCTCGCCTCGCCGCGCGGCTACTGCGCCGGAGTCGACCGGGCGGTGGAAACCGTCGAGCGCGCACTCGACAAGCACGGCGCCCCGGTGTATGTCCGCAAGGAGATCGTGCACAACCGGCATGTGGTCGACACGCTCGCCGAACGCGGTGCCATCTTCGTCAGCGAGACCGACGAGGTGCCGGAAGGCGCCATCGTCGTCTTCTCGGCGCACGGGGTGTCGCCGGAGGTGCACGCCACCGCCGAGCGCCGGAACCTCAAGACGATCGACGCCACCTGCCCGCTGGTCACCAAGGTGCACCAGGAGGCCAAGCGCTTCGCCCGCGACGACTACGACATCCTGCTGATCGGCCACGAGGGCCATGAAGAGGTGGAGGGCACCGCCGGGGAGGCACCGCAGCACATCCAGTTGGTCGACGGCCCCGATCATGTCGACGACGTGCAGGTGCGCGACGAGGCCAAACTGGTGTGGCTCTCCCAGACCACGCTGTCGGTGGACGAGACGATGGAGACCGTCAAGCGGCTGCGTGAGCGCTTCCCGCTGCTCAACGACCCGCCGTCGGACGACATCTGCTACGCCACCCAGAACCGGCAGGGTGCGGTGAAGGCGATGGCCCCGGACTGCGATCTGGTGATCGTCGTCGGATCCAAGAACTCGTCGAACTCGGTGCGCCTGGTGGAGGTGGCGCTGCAGAACGGTGCGCAGGCGTCGTACCTGGTCGATTACGCGCGCGAGATGGACCTGGCCTGGCTGGACGGGGTGTCGACCGTGGGGGTGACGTCCGGCGCGTCGGTGCCCGAGGTGCTGGTGCGCGGCGTGCTCGACCTGCTGGCCGAACACGGCTTCACCCAGGTCGACACCGTCACGACGGCGGAGGAGACGCTGACCTTCGCGCTTCCGCGCGAGCTGCGCCCGGCCCGGAACTCGTCCTAGAACGTCCGGCCTGCTGTTCCGTGGTTGCTCAGCGACCACCGGACAGCAGGCCGCGTCGTGATCGAGGCCGTCACGAGCGGCGGCGGGCGCGGTCGACGGCGCCGGCCAGCGTTTCCGCGACGGTCTCCACGTCCGCCGGGGTGGTCGAGCGCCCGAGGGACAGGCGCAGCGCCCCGAGTGCCAGCTCCGGCTCGAGACCCGTCGCGAGTAGCGCGGCCGACGGCGTGTGCGTGCCCGCGTGACAGGCGCTGCCGGTGGACGCGGCGATCGCGGTGGCGTCGTCCAGGACCGTCGCGCCCACCACACCGGGGACGGCGACCATCAGCGTGTTCGGCAGCGAGTCGCGGCGCGGCGTGACCCGGACCAGTCCGGGGATGGCGGCGGCGAGACGTTCGGCCAGGGTGTCGCGCAGCTCTGCCTGCCTCAGTGACTCGCGGTCGAGCATCCCGGCGGCCAGTTCGGCGGCGGCGCCGAGGGCCACGATCCCGGCGACGTTCTCGGTGCCCGGCCGGAGGCCGTTCTCCTGCCCGGCGCCGAGCAGGACCGGTGCCACCGGGGTGCCGCGGCGGACGTAGAGGGCGCCGACGCCCTTCGGCGCGTACATCTTGTGGCCCGCGATGCTCAGCAGGTCGACGCCGAGATCGTCGACGTTCACCGGGATCTTGCCCGCGGCCTGCGCGGCGTCGGCGTGCGTCACGCCGCCGCGCTCGCGCACCAGCTCGGCGAACGAGCGCATCGGCTGGATGGTCCCGGTCTCGTTGTGCGCCAGGATCAGGGTGCCGAGGCCGGCCGGGTGCGGTAGCGCGTCGTCGAGCCGCACGCGGCAGTCCCCGTCGACGCCGAGCTCGGTGACCCGCCAGCCGTGCCGGTCCCGCAGGTGCCGCAGCGGTGCCGCGGTGGCCGGATGTTCGACCGCCGAGGTGATCGCGAGTCGTCGGCCGCGGTGCTCGGCGGCTCCCCGGATCGCGAGATTGTTCGACTCCGTGCCGCCGGAGGTGAACACGATCTCGTCGGCGTGCGCGCCCAGCAGGGCGGCGACCTGCCCGCGGGCCCGGTCGACGCCGCGCCGGGCCGCGGCGCCCTGCGGTGACGTGCTCGACGGATTGCCGAAGACGCCGGTCAGGTACGGCCACATCGCCTCGGCGACCTCGGCCGCGACCGGCGTGGTCGCATTGTGATCGAGGTAGATCGGGTCGTCCGTGATGGGCATGGCCGATCCTTTCGTGCGAACGGGGTGCCGGTGCTCCACGGTCGATGGTGCTCCGTGGTCGATGGTGGCAGGGGCCGCAGTCGTAGACTACGTGCGGTGACTCTCGACTTCCGCCGACCGGGAACTTCGCCGCGGCGCTGGGCGATCGCGGCGACCGCGTTCGCGTTCTTCGCGACCATGGTCGGCACGACGTTGCCCACCGCGCTGTACTCCATCTATTCGGCACGGCTCTCGTTCTCCTCGCTGACGGTCACCGTGCTGTTCGCGGTCTATGCGCTCGGCGTGGTGTTCGCGCTGCTGGTCTTCGGGCGGCTGTCCGACCAGATCGGACGACGGCCCGTGCTGCTCATCGCCCTCGGCTGCGCGGCCGTCAGCGCCGTTCTCTTCATGCTGCCGCCGTCCCTGGGGTTGCTGATCGTGGCGCGGGTGATCTCTGGCTTCAGCGCGGGCTTCATGAGCGGCGCAGGCACGGCCGCGGTGATCGACCTGTTTCCGGCGGCCCGGCGGTCGGTCGGCGGCATGCTGGCGATCGCGGTGAACTCCGGCGGTCTGGGCGTCGGCAACCTGCTCGGCGGCCTGGTCGCGTCGTTCAGCGCGTCGCCGCTGCGAGTGCCGTTCGCGATCCATCTGGGGCTGGTCGTGCTGGCCGCCGCTGGCCTGTGGCTGCTCACCCCGCGGCCCGGCCGGCAGCCCGGTGTGCGCTGGCGGATTCAGCGTCTGCGCGTGCCCGCCGAGATCCGCGGTGCGTTCGTTCGCGGGGTCCTCGCCGCCGGGGTCGCGTTCTCCGTCTCCGGGGTGCTGACGGCGGTGACCGCGCTGTTCCTTGCGGAGGATCTCGGGGTGCGCAACCATTGGCTCGCCGGACTGATCGTGTTCCTCATCTTCTCCACGATGGCGCTGGGGCAGCTGGCGGCGGGACGGGTCGCGCCGAACCGCGCCATCGTGGGCGGGTGCGCCGGTCTGGTGCTGGCGGGTGTCCTGCTGGCGGTCGCCCTCGGCGTGGTGGTTCTCGCGCCGTTGGTGATCGCGGCGGTGGTGCTCGGCGTGTCCGGTGGCTTCTGCCTCAACGGTGCGCTGGCCACCACGGTGGAACAGGTGCCGCAGGAGCACCGCGGCGAGGTCTCGTCGGCGTTCTTCGCATCGCTGTATGTGCTGCTGGCCTGTCCGGCGATCGGCGTGGGGCTTCTCGGGACGGCGATCGGCCTGCGCGAGTCGGGTCTGGTCTTCGCGATCGTGGTCGCGGTGCTGGCCGTGCTGGTCGGTGCGGCGCAGCTTCGCGCCGGGCGCCGCCGCTGACCTCTCGGACGACGCTGGACCGCGCGCGGGCTCGTTCTCCCGGGGTATCGGCCGAGTTGTCCCAACTGTGGCGTAGGCACCTCTGTCACGTTTGGCGACCTGGGCGAACGGATCTCGATCGTGTGCTCTGGACATGAACGTGTCACGGATAGGGCAATCGGGGACGTCACCGGCGCCGCCCCGGCGAGTGGGCAGCGGGAAAGACCGCGAGTTCCGGTAGGCCACTGAACTGGGACAGACTGAAGGTCAAGTAACTCATCTAGTAGCAAGGTGCGGCAGACGACGTGGAGGAACGAGCAGGGAATACGTCGCGGCTGTTGTTTCCGTGGTTCTTGATCCTGGTCGCGCTGGCGTGTGCGGCGACGATCGCCGGGCCGGGGAAGGTGCTGGGGATCGTGATCGCGCTCTCCGCCGGTGCGGTGGTCGCGGCGATTCAGGCGGCGCGCGAGCGGGGTGCGCGGACCGGGGACGGTGACGAGCGCGGGTGATCGTTGCCGGGGCGGGATGGTCCGGCGGTTCGGTCTCGCAGGCGGTCAGTCGCGTGGACGGGCCGCGCGTGTCAGGGCGAACACCGCCGCGAGCAGTGCCGTGCCGAGGGCGAGAGTGGTGGTGACGGCGGTCGAGGCGGTGTGGTCGGGCCGCTTCGGTTCCGGCGCGGCGACGTCCTTACCGGTGCGCGGGTCGGGGAGTGAGTCGCCGGCGGGCAACTGTGCGGTGAGGGCGGCGACCGGATCGACGAGGCCGGCGCCGATCGCCTGATCACCGGCCGAGCCGCCGCGCGCGGTGCGTACGATCCGGTCGATCACCTCGTCGGCGGACAGCCGGGGGAACGCCGCCCGGACCAGGGCCGCCACACCGGAGACGTAGGCGGCCGCGTAGCTGGTCCCGGCCAGTGGGCGCGGGCCGTCCGCGCCGTCGAGGGCGTCGATCGGGCGGCCGGCGGCGAGCCCGACGATCCGGGTGCCCGGTGCGGCGACGCTGACCCACGGCCCGCGCAGGCTGAAGTCGGCAGGCAGGCCGGTGGCCGTGTCCACCGCCCCGACGGTGAGGATCGCCGGACCGAACCGGGCCGGGGTGGCGACGGTCGTCACCCCGGCGTAGGCCAGGCTCTCCGAGGCCGCCGCGAGTGGATTCTGCTCCCGGCACGACCCGGTGTCGGCGACGTTCCCCGCGGCGGCCACGACGACGGCGTCGCGCCGGTGGGCGAGATCGAGCGCGCTGGCGATCGCGTCGTCGTCGATACCGGAACCACTGGGAGCGCAAGCGGTCTCGGAGATGTTGATGACGCCGGCACCGGCCTCGACGGCCCGGATGATGGCCTTCGCGAGCGTCGAGAGCGGCCCGTAACCGGCGCCGACCGCCGGCGCGTCGGACGATTCCCGGGACACCGCGTCGTAGGCGCCGCTGGACTGCCGGATCGAGACGACGGTGGCCTCCGGGGCGACGCCCGCGAAGCCGTCGGCGGCCGACGACCGGCCCGCGATGATCCCGGCGACCACCGTGCCGTGCAGGTCGCAGTCGGTCAGGCCGTCACCGGCCGAGACGTAGTCGCCGCCGCCGCTGAGCCGGGGGAGCCGCCCGTGCGGGGTGACACCGGTGTCGATGACCGCCACCGTGACGCCGGCGCCTCGGCTGAACCGCCAGGCGCCGGGCAGATCGAGCAGCACGTGCCCGGGCGGAAGCGCGGTGAGATCGGTGGTGGCCGGTGCGCCGCGAGCACACCGGGTACGTTGCCGGGTCGGCTGCGGCGGACCGACCGGTTGCGCGTCGACCGCGACGAGAGCGGCGACCTGCGCGGGTGGCAGTGCGGCGGCGGGCCCGGTCGTGACGGCGGCGGCGAGGATTCCCGCGGCGCTCACCGCGGCGGCGGCTCGCATCTAGAACTCGCGGATCGCGCGGTAGGCGTCGAGCAGCCAGCAGAGCAGCGGCAGAATCGCGGCGATCACCGCGTACTCGGCGAGCTCCAGGGTGCGGCGTTGCAGCGGCGAGTAGTCGTGCGCGTCGGCGGTGACCCCGATGACGAATGCGGCCAGACCCAGGGCCAGACCGCCGACGAACACGATCGCCGGTGATCCGGTACCCAGGAGCATCGCGAGCAGCCCGGCGCTGCCGCCGCCGAGCAGTATCGCGCTCTGCGCCCGATCGGCGTGCACGCGCCCGCGGGCCAGCAGTGCGACGGAGACCGCGGCGCAGAAGAGCAGTGCGGCGATCGCCCCACCGCAGGTCGCCGCGACGCCGGCGACGGCCGCGACGGTGACGACCACGGCCCCCGCCACGATCCCGGTGAGATAGGCCGAGGCGACGGCCGCGCGACGCTGGAGGCTTCGCATGTCGACGAGGGCGAGATCGGCGATGGCGGTGAGCGGGTCGTGCTCGGCGGGCGTGCCGAGGGCGCCGACGCCGTCGAGCACCACGTCGGTGTCGAGTGCGTCCGGCGGTGGCGGGGGGACCGACGGCACCGGTGGCAGCGGCAAGCGGCCCGCCGCGATGGCGACCCGTGCCGACAGCAGGACGGTCAGGACGCCGAGGGCCGCGGTGACGGCCGCCGCCGCGGGCGGTCCGCCCGGCAGGACCATGGCGAGCAGTCCACCGAGGACGATGAGGGTCGCGCCGGTGCCGAGGCCCGCGTGCAGACGCGGCGCGACCCCGGTGCAGCGGTGCACGATGACCGCGACGACCAGTGCGCACCCCGCCGCGGTCGCCGCCGTTGCTCCCGGTGAGTCACCGTGCGGCACAAAGGATCCGGCGAGGCCACCGGTGAGGAATGCGCAGCACGACGCGGTGGCGAGGCTGCGCGGATCGACCGCGAGCCGGTGACCGAGCAGCACCCCGGCGAGCAAGGCCGCACACGCGACGCCACTCGCGATCGGCACCAGCGGCCCCGCGGCGACCACCGTGCGGCCGGCGATCACCGCGGCGAGGGTGGCCGCGACGGCGATCCCGTAGCCGAGCAGGCGGGCCGCCTCCGACGACCATCCCGGGCGCTGCCGGCCCGCCAGGTGCGCCAGGCCGTCGACGACGTCGTCGATCAGCGCCCCGGGTGCGTCAGGCAGATCGGGATGGACCATCAGCAGCTCGCCGTCGACCACGCCGGCGCCGGACAGCGATTGCTCGGCGGGCAGTGGCGGTGCGCCGATCCGGGCGAGCGTCCAGCGGGGCAGTTCGCCGGCGCGCTCGGGGTCGTGGGCGGGCTCGGGCAGCCGGAGCAGGCCGAGGACGTCGCCGATCAGTGCGGTGATCGGAAGATCGCCGGGCAGCGCCAGATCGAGTTGGGTGTCGCCGCCGAGAATCGAGATGCGGACCAGATCCGGTTCCGCGGTGCCTATCGCCATTTCGCAAACCCTCCCCCGAGGTTCTTGATACAACCGACATCATCGCCGGGCGAACGGCGGTACGGGGGAATTCGGGGGAATTCGCGATGAGTTCGACAGTCGCTTTCGTGCGCCGTGGCCGGCCGGCTCCGCCGGTGCCGCCCGGCGGGGAACTGGTGCTGACCGGCCCTCCGGAGGTCGGGCGGGCGGTACCGCAGAGCATGCTCGTGCGCCTGCTGCCGGTGGTCATGGTCGTCGCCGTAGTGGGAATGGTCGGGCTGATGGTGGTGACCGGAGGGCGCGGCGCGCTGTCGAATCCGCTGTTCCTGATGTTTCCGCTGATGATGGTGATGTCCATGGTCGGCATGCTCGCGGGCGGCGGGCGGGGCGGCCCGGCGCGGGCCGCCGAACTCAACGAGGAACGCAAGGACTACCTGCGGTATCTCGGCCAGACACGCGAACAGGTCAGGCAGACGGCGAGTGCGCAGCGGGCCTGCGCGCTGTGGAGCCACCCCGCGCCGGCGGCGCTGGCCGCCGTGCTCGGCGGCACCCGGATGTGGGAGCGCAGGCCCGGCGACGCCGACTTCGCCCAGGTCCGGGTCGGCGTCGGCACCCAGCCGCTGGCCACCGCACTGGTGCCGCCGGAGGTGGCGCCGGCCGAGGACCTGGAACCGGTCTGTGCGCTGGCGTTGCGGCGGTTCGTGCAGGTGCACGCCACCGTCGCGGACCTGCCCACCGCGGTGTCGCTGCGCGCCTTTCCGGCCGTCTGCCTGGACGGTGATCGCGCCTGCGTGCTCGCCCTCGCCCGGGCGATGCTCGCGCAGCTCGCCGTGCTGCACGGCCCCGATCACGTGCTGATCGCGATCGTCGCCGACGACCCGCGGAGTCCGGACTGGGACTGGGCCAAATGGCTGCCGCACACCGGGCACCCGGCGCTCCGCGACCGCCTCGGCCCGGTCCGGATGATCTACGACGCGCTCGACGACTGCGAATCCGATCTCGCCGGCGAACTCGCCGAGCGCGGCCGGTTCTCCCGGTCGGCGCCGCCGATCACGGGGCGCCCGCACGTGGTCGTGGTGCTGGACGGCGGGCGGCGCACCGGCGACGAGGAACTGACCATCGGCGCGGGCCGCGAGGGCGTGACGGTGCTCGACCTGCAGGCGGACGCCGAGTCACTGGCGGCGCGGCGTGGGCTACGACTGGTGGCGCGCCCGGGCAGCATCTCGGCGTACAGCGCGGCGGGGCTGGAGCGGTTCGGCGTGGTCGACGAGTTGTCGCTGCCGCGCAGCGAGGCGCTGGCCCGGGGACTCGCGCGGTACCGGCCGGCGAGCAGTCTTCCCTTGCCCGGACTCGACGCCTCGCACGTCGCCGCCGATCCCGGACTGCCTGCGCTGCTGGGGATTCCGGACGCCACGACCTTCGACCCGGTGACGGCCTGGCGGGGTCGCACCGCACACGAACGGCTCCGCGTCCCGATCGGCTACACGGCGGACGGCACACCGGTGGACCTCGACCTGAAGGAGAGCGCGCACGGCGGGATGGGGCCGCACGGACTCTGCATCGGCGCGACGGGCAGCGGTAAGAGCGAATTTCTGCGGACTCTCGTGCTGGCGCTGATCGCCACGCACTCCCCGGAAGAACTCAACCTGGTCCTGGTCGATTTCAAGGGCGGCGCCACGTTCGCGAACCTGGAATCGACCAGGCATGTCGCCGCACTGATCACCAACCTCGAGCAGGAACTCTCGATGGTCGACCGGATGGCCGATGCGCTCTCCGGAGAACTCCACCGGCGGCAGGAACTGCTCAGGGCCGCGGGCAATTTCGCCAACGTCGGCGAATACGAACGGGCGCGGGAGGCCGGGGCGGCGCTGGACCCGCTGCCCGCGCTGTTCATCGTCGTCGACGAGTTCTCCGAGCTGTTGGCGCAGAAACCGGAGTTCGCCGAGTTGTTCGTGGCGATCGGCCGGCTCGGGCGTTCACTGCACATCCACCTGCTCCTGGCCTCGCAACGTCTGGAGGAGGGGCGGCTGCGGGGCCTCGACAGCCACCTCTCCTACCGGATCGGCCTGAAGACCTTCTCCGCCAACGAATCCCGCACGGTGCTCGGTGTGCCCGACGCCTATCATCTGCCGGCTTCACCGGGCGCCGCGTATCTCAAATCCGATTCGGGTGCGCCGCTGCGCTTCTCGACGTCGTTCGTGTCCGGGCCGTACGAACCGCCCCGATCTCCGGTCGCCGCCCTGATCGATGGACGGCGCGGCGGCGGTGAACTCCTGCGGTTCACCGCGTGCCGGGTACCGCTGCCACCGGCGGCCGACGACGCCGCCCTCGAGGCCGTCACGAGTGCACCCACGCTGGTGGAGACATTGGTCGGGCGGATCGCCGGCATCGGGCCGCGGCCGCACCAGGTGTGGCTGCCGCCCCTCGAGGAGGCCGTCACCCTCGATGCCTATGTCGACCCGGAGGGACCGGCCGGGTCGCTGCGCCTCCCGATAGGCGTCGTCGATCGTCCCTACGACCAGCGGCGCGAGACGCTGTGGCTCGACCTGACCGGCGCGGCGGGCAATGCGGCGATCGTCGGCGGTCCGCAGTCCGGCAAGTCGACCGCGGTACGGACCATGATCTGCGCGGCCGCCGCCACGCACACTCCGGAACAGGTCGCCTTCTACTGCGTCGACTTCGGTGGCGGCACCCTCGCCGCTCTCGCCGGACTGCCGCACGTGGGCGGGGTGGCCACCAAGGCGCGGCGCGACGCGGTCCGGCGGACGTTCGCCGAGGTGAAGACGATCCTCGCCGACCGGGAGGAGTTCTTCGCCGCCGAAGGTCTGGAGTCGATGCGCGAGTACCGGGCGGCGCGGGAACAGGGCCGGTATCCCGATCAGCGGCACGGCGACGTCTTCCTGGTGATCGACGGTCTCACCGTCCTCCGCAAGGACTTCGAGTCACTGGAAGACGACGTCAACATGCTTGTCACGCAAGGTCTTTCGTATGGCGTGCACGTGGTGGTGACCGCCGCCCGGTGGGCCGACATCCGGCCGGCGGTGAAAGACCTGCTGGGTGCGCGGC
The DNA here is from genome assembly GCF_023100845.1 of Gordonia sp. PP30. Taxonomy (NCBI): domain Bacteria; kingdom Bacillati; phylum Actinomycetota; class Actinomycetes; order Mycobacteriales; family Gordoniaceae; genus Gordonia; species Gordonia sp. PP30. Next base: position 1,250,894 of record NZ_CP095864.1, read on the forward strand.
TGGAACTGCGCCTGGGCGATCCGCTGGATTCGGAGATGGGCCGCAGGGGAGCGGCGACGGTGCCGTCCGGCCGGCCGGGGCGCGGTATCACCGCCGATGAGAAGCATCTGCTGGTCGCGCTGCCGCGGTTCGACGGGACGGCCGAGACCGACACCCTGGCCGCGGGCACCGCCGCGTTCGTCGACAGCGCGGTCCGGCACTACCCGGGCCGCTCCGCGCCTCCCGTCCGGTTGCTCGGCGACGACGTGTCCATCGGGGAGGTCGCCGAACTCGTGGCCGCACAGGGTCTTTCGCCGCGAGCGGGACGGGTGGCGCTCGGGCTGCGCGAGTCGGACCTGGCGCCGGTACTGATCGACTTCGCCGCCGAACCCCATCTCCTCGTCTTCGGAGACGTGGAATCGGGCAAGACGCAGACCTTGCGCACCCTGATCGCCGGTCTCACCGCGGGCGGCTCCGCGGAGGACGTGAAACTGGTGCTGGTCGACTATCGGCGCTCCTTGCTCGGTGAGGTCGACGTGGATCACCTCGCCGGGTATGCGAGCTCGGCGCAGACGGCCGGGCCGATGATGGTCCAGCTGGCGCAGTATCTCCGCGCACGACTGCCCGGTGAGGACGTCACCGCCGAACAGTTGGCGGCCGGGGACTGGTGGACCGGGCCGACGGTGTACCTGGTGATCGACGACTACGACCTCGTCGCCACGGCGACGGGAAATCCGTTGCAGCCGTTGACCGAACTGCTCGGCCACGCGCGGGACATCGGGCTGCGGGTGATTCTGGCACGACGCTCCGGCGGGCTCGGCCGGGCGATGTTCGACCAGGTGATCGCCGGACTCCGCGACCTCTCGTGCGACGTCCTGCTGCTGTCCGGAGATCCGGACGAGGGCTACATCGTGGGCCGTCACCGGATGCAGAAGCTCGGCGCCGGCCGCGGTGAACTGGTCTCGCGGAGCCGGGCCGCCGACATGATCCAGGTAGCCCGGTGAGCGGGTGCGGCACGGTCGACCTCGGCGGCGCCGGCTTCCTGCGCGCCGCCGACGACTCCGATGCGGTGGCCCGGTTCGCGGCCGGGCTGGCGACCGCCGGGGTGGGGCCGGACACGCGGATCATCGGCGGCCCGAGTGCCTGGGGCAGCCCACGCCGGGATCGTCTGAACCGCGCGTTGCGGCTGGTCGGGAGTCCGGCGCGCCTGGTGCCGAGGGCACTGCTGATCGCGGGCAGTCACGCCGACGCGGCGACGCGCAGCTGCGTCGTCGTCGAACCGTTGCCGGTGCCGGGGCCGCCCGGCGACGACCCCGGCGGTCTCTGGACGGCGCAGTGGGTCGCCCGGTCGGCGGACGGCTGGCGGATCGAGCGGTGCACGGCGGGGTGGCCCGGCGACCTCGACGAGCTGGCGGCCTTCGTGAGCGGGGCGGACACGGTGTTCGCCGAACCGGGCACCCCGGACCTCGCGGCCGCGCTCGCACCGGACGCCGCGATACCGGTGGATCGTGCGCTGATCGCGGCGCACGGCCACCGTTTCGCGCCGCGGGGCGCGCTGACCTTCGACTTCGCCCCGCCGCCGATCACCGAGACGCGCCGCGGCGCGGCGGTGGCGATCGCGCTCGCGGCGACGGTCGTCGTGCTGCTCGGGGCGGCCGGGGCCGTCGCGCGCTGGCCGCGCCCGGGGCCCGTCGCGGCCCGTCCCGGCGTCGAACGGATCGGCCCGGTCTCGATCCAGATTCCGGCCGGCTGGCGGCGGACCGCGCTGACCGGGCAGCGGCCGGACGACGGGCGCGGACTGCGGGCGGTGTTCGCCGACGGCGGTGACGGCCGCCGGCTGATCGTGGTGGTGACCGGACTCCGCGAGGGCGCGACCGTGGATTCGGTCGCGGCCAGTCTGCGCAACCGGATCGCCCAGCGCGGCGACGACGTGGTGGTCGAGTTCGCCGAGACCAGCACGTACGGCGGGCGCCGGGTGATCAGCTACCGGGAGGCGCCGGCGTCGGGCGCGGCGATCCGCTGGTACGTCGTCGTCGGTCCGGAACTCACGACGACGGCCGCCCCGCTGCAGGTCAGCGTCGGATGTCAGCCGGGAACCGGTGACGCGCCGATCGACCCGCCGTGCCGGGCGGCCGTGGCCTCGGTGCGGTCGTGACGTGCTCGGTCGTCGTGTGCTCTGTACCCTACAGTGCCGTGACGACGGTGCCGGTGACGACGGTCGCGCCGCCGTCGGCGAAGTTCGGCACGTCGGCGAGGGCGGCCTGCCCCTCCGGCGTCGCGAGGGCGGCACCCATGGCCTCGGCGGAGGCGAAGGTCAGCGTGGCGATCTGATAGAAGGGCGGGGTGTTGCCCTCGGCATCCGGGTCCAGACGCTGGATCTCGACGCCCTGCAAGTCGGGAATCTTCAGCGCGATCGGGGCGTGTGTGCCCTGGTAGTAGGCGTCGAAGGCGGCGGGATCGGCGGGGTGTCCGTACAGAACGGTGATGCGATAGGTCATGGCCGCGACGCTAGGGGGTGGCCGCCGCCGAACCGGCGAGTAGCCGAAAGTGTCCGGAATCGGGACAACCCCGCCAGAGGTTCAGGTGCGCGCGGAGATCGTCAGCGCGACGTCGTCGGCCACCTTGACGGTGCCCATCATCAGCGAGAACGGCTTGATCTTGAAGTCGGTTTGCGTCACGACGGTCTCGCAGGAGAAGACGCCGTCGGCGGAGGTGACGGTCAGCGGGTGCGGGCGGGTGACGCCGTGGACGGTGAGTTCGCCGTCGACCCGGTAGGTGTCGCCGTCGCGCTGTACCGCGGTGGAACGGTAGGTGATGGTCGGGAACTTCTTGGCGTCGAGCGACTTGAGCGCGTTGCTGCGGGCGATGCCCGGCTCGGCGCCGGTCCACGGTGCGAGGCCGCCCTCACCCTTGAGCACGGTCAGCGAGTCGACGTCGACGGTCAGCGTCACCGAGAGGGGATGGCCGTCGTCGTCGACCTCGGCCGTCGCCGTCCAGGAGGTCATCTCGATGGTCAGCCGATGCCCGGTGCGGGCGGCGCGGCCGGCGGTAGCGGTGTGCAGGAGCAGATCGCCGTCGGCGGCGGTGAGATTCCAGGTGGAGCCCATGGTCTCCACTGTGGCAGGTGTGCGACCCGGCGGCCAGTGATCGGGCGCGGTCGGGGCGAATGTCGGGCCCAAGGACCCCGGTCGGCGATTTGGGGAGGTCAGCCCACGGAGGGTAAGGTTGTCCGCTGGTGCTCGACCCGTCTCCGCCGGAGCCGGAACGTCAGCCCCGGGTCCCTACCGGTCGCCGGGAATGAGCTGTGTCGCCGCGCCCGACCGGCAGAATCGAACGAACAGTGAGGACTACTGTGCCTACCTACACCCCGAAGGCCGGTGACGTCACGCGCACGTGGCACGTCATCGATGCCACCGACGTGGTGCTCGGCCGCCTCTCCGTGCAGGCCGCGAACCTGCTGCGCGGGAAGCACAAGCCGACCTTCGCCCCGAACGTCGACGGCGGCGACTACGTCATCATCATCAACGCCGAGAAGGTCGCGATCAGCGGCAACAAGGCCACCGACAAGAAGATCTACCACCACTCGGGTCACCCGGGCGGCCTGAAGTCCCGCACCGTCGGTGAGGTTCTGGCGACCCGTCCCGACCGTCTCGTGGAGAAGGCCGTCAAGGGCATGCTCCCGAAGAACAAGCTCGGCGCCGAGATCGCCTCGAAGCTGAAGGTCTACGCCGGCCCGAACCACCCGCACGCGGCCCAGCGCCCCGTTCCCTTCGAGATCAAGCAGGTTTCCCAGTGACCAACGAGAACGTGAACAACGACGTCGAGGTCGCTCTCGACGAGGTCGTCCTGGAAGACGGCGGCTACACCACCGAGTCGGCTGACGTCGAGGTCGCCGAGGTCGTCTCGCGCGGCCCGGTCGTCATCGATCGCCCGATCCAGACCGTCGGCCGCCGCAAGGAGGCCATCGTGCGCGTCCGGCTGCTGCCGGGCACCGGTGAGTTCAAGCTCAACGGCCGCACCCTGGAGGACTACTTCCCGAACAAGGTGCACCAGCAGCTGATCAAGGCTCCGCTGGTCACCGTCGAGCGTCCCGACGTCTTCGACATCCAGGCCAAGCTGGTCGGCGGCGGCCCCTCGGGCCAGGCCGGCGCGCTGCGCCTGGCGATCGCCCGTGCGCTGATCGAGGTCAGCCCGGAGGACCGTCCGGCCCTGAAGAAGGCCGGCTTCCTGACCCGCGACGATCGCGCCGTGGAGCGGAAGAAGTACGGCCTGAAGAAGGCCCGCAAGGCTTCGCAGTACAGCAAGCGCTGATTTTGGCGCGACTGTTCGGCACCGACGGCGTCCGGGGCCGGGCCAACGACCAGCTCACTGCAGAGCTGGCGCTGGCCCTGGCCTCGGCCGCCGTTCGCGTTCTCGGTGCAGATGCTCAGACGCGGCCCCGCGTCGTCGTGGGCCGCGACCCCCGCGCCTCGGGGGAACTCCTGGAAGCCGCGCTGTGCGCCGGTCTGGCCGCCGCGGGTGCGGACGCGATCCGCGTCGGCGTGGTGCCGACCCCTGCGGTCGCCTTCCTCACCGCCGACTACGCGGCGGACTTCGGCGTGATGATCTCCGCCTCCCACAATCCGATGCCCGACAACGGCATCAAGTTCTTCGGCGCCGGCGGGCATAAGCTCGACGACGCCACCGAGGACGCCATCGAGGCCGCCATGGCCGGTGAGCAGCCTCGCCCGGTCGGCGCGGGAGTCGGCCGGCTGGTCGACGCCCCCGACGCGGTGACGCGCTACCTCGACCATCTCGCCGCGCACGGCGGCACGCACCTCGACGGTCTGACCGTCGTGGTCGACTGCGCCAACGGCGCCGCCGCGCACGTCGGCCCGCGCGCGTACGAGGCCGCCGGGGCACGGGTGATCGCCATCCATGCCGCGCCGGACGGACTCAACATCAACAAGGACTGCGGCTCCACCCACCTGGGCGATCTGCAGCGCGCTGTCCTGGAGCACGGCGCCGACCTCGGCCTCGGGCACGACGGTGACGCCGACCGCTGCCTCGCGGTCGATTCGACCGGCGCCGTGGTCGACGGCGACCAGATCATGGCGATCCTCGCCCTGGCGATGCACGAGCGCGGGGAACTGACCGACGACGTGCTGGTGGCGACCGTGATGAGCAATCTCGGCCTGCACCTGGCCATGACGGCGGCCGGGGTGGACGTCAAGGTGACCGGCGTGGGCGACCGCTATGTGCTCGAGGAACTGCGCGCCGGTGGCTACGCCCTCGGCGGCGAGCAGTCCGGGCACATCGTGATCCCGTCGGCGGGGACCACCGGCGACGGTGTCCTCACCGGCCTCCTGCTGGCCCGCCGGGTCGCCGAGACCGGTCGTCGGCTGGCCGATCTGGCCGCGGTGATGACCGTGCTCCCGCAGGTACTGATCAACGTCCCGGTCAGCGACAAGCACGCCGTCGCCGCCGCGGAGTCGGTCGAGGCCGCGGTCGCCGCCGCCGAGACGGAACTTCACGGTGCCGGTCGTATCCTGCTGCGCCCGTCGGGGACCGAGCAGCTGGTCCGGGTGATGGTGGAGGCCACCACCGCCGACGACGCGCAGGCCATCGCCGAACGCGTCGCCGAGGTCGTCGCCGCGGTCTGACGGCACGGACGACAGGTACCGCGGAAGAATCCGGGTACCGACGAACGTGGCAGCGGATCGGTGCGCAAGCAGCGGTCGCGAGCGCTGCCTGTGCACCGACGCGCTGCTTCTGTACCGATCCGCTGCTTTCTGGGGCGTGTCGGGGATCCGGCGCGAGGGCTGGTGCGTCTAAGTCAGCACCTGCGGAACATGAAGGGGCGGTGACTCGCATGTCGAAGTCGCTACAGGAGTTCATTGCCGACCACCCGGTGAATCGGGATCGTGTCGAGCAGCACAAGCGCCGGATGCTGGGGGAGGTGCGGGCCTATCGTCTCCGGGAACTGCGTGAGGCGGCGGGACTCACGCAAGCCGATGTCGCCGAGCGGATCGGCGTGTCGCAGCGGCAGGTGTCGAAGATCGAGAGCGGGGACCTCGACAACTCGAAGGTGAGTACTCTCCGGAAATATGTCGCGGCCGTCGACGGCGACCTCGTGATCGAGTACGCGAGGGGCGACGACCGGGGGCAGATCGCCTGAGATGCTCTTGCGCCGGTCCGGCGTGTAGTGCCGGGAGGAGTAGTTGTGAATCACCACCTGGTGGAGGTGGGGCTCGTCGTACACCTGGACACAGACGTGAAACAACTGCAGTCTGTGTTCGACGCGCTTGCCGATGCTGTCGCCGATATCGGTTCCGATGACCACGGACCTCTCGACGGCGACGTCGGCATGACGGTGGCCGAGCGCCTCATCTCACTGGCGATCACACTCGACGACGACGACGACGACGATGATGAGCGCGCCGCGCGCAGAGGCCTGGCCGCGGTTCGAGCTGCGGTGCATGCGGCCGGCGGTCCAACCGGGGTATGGGAGAAGTTCACCGTCGCCCGTGAGCGGGTGCAGGTCGCCTGAACCGTTTTCGGAAGAAGTGGAACCGGACGGGGGCCTGGTGCGTCTAATTCTGTATGGGGACCGAACTGCGGCTCGACGCCGCCGCGCTGGATCTGCTCGTCGCCCGGCAATTCGCGATCGCCGATGCGCTCGACGGCTGTGCGCAGCGATTGAGACCGCCGCTCGACTGGGCGCGGACGCCGGCGCACCGGGAGGTGGCGGGGACGCTCGAGCGGCGCCTCGACGAGCTCTCCGCGCGGATCGGCGCCGCGGGCCGGTCGCTCGCGGTGATCGCGTTGACCACCGCCGTGCAGGCCGCCACCGTCACCGAGACGGATACGCCGCTACCGGCCGCGGGGGCCTCCGGTGAATCCGATTGAGGCGTTCCTGGCACTCCTGCGGCTGTGGCGTGACCGCGGTGCGGTCGCGTTCGACGACGACGAGGTGGCCGCCCCGCATCGCGCGCTCCGCGACTTCGACCTCGATGCTTTCGGGGCGACGGCGCAGGCCCTGCGCACCCAGTCCGCGGTGCTCGACGACTCGTTGACCAGGCTCGACGCCGTCGTGGCCGAGACGCCGCTCGGCTGGACCGGCACGGGCGCGCTGGCCGCGCAGCACGCGGCGGCGCGGCTGGCCGCCGATCTGCTGCCCACCGCGGAGGCGGTCGGCCGGTACGCGCGGACGGTGAGCACCGCGCACGAGATCCTCGGCGAGGTGTTCGCCGACTACCGCAGCACCATGGAACAGGTGACCGGACCCGTCGCGGCCGGGACCGGTCCGGCGGCGGTGCGCGACGAGCTCGCCGCACGGCTCGACCTGGCCGAAGCCGCGGGGCGGGCCACCTCCCGCGCGGTGGACGAGTCGATCGCCGCACTCGGCGGCGAATGGGGATCGGACGGCGAACTGGTCCTGGCGGGTGAGCGGTGAGCGTCATCGCCGAACTGGAGGCCATCGGGGCGCGGGCGCGGCATCGACTGGCGCGGGCGCGCCGGACGTATCGGCGGGTCACCGACGAGCGTCGGGGCGGTTTTCGCGAAACGGAATCGCTGCCGCGCCTGATGGTCGCCGTGCCACTGGATAGGGTAGGACCGTGCCCGGAAAGAAGAAGGTCATAGCGCCCCCGCCGGATCGGCTGATGAAGGAGCTGGCGCGCCGTGGACCGCACAAGGTCGATCGCGGTGACCTGGGCATCGTCGGGCTGGCCGGTCAGGTGTTCGCACCGCGGACCGGCAAGGATCTGCCGGGGGTGGCCTTCGCGCACAGCTGGCTGCGCGGCAGCCGCCACTATCGCGACCTGATGTTCCACCTCGCGAGCTGGGGCATCGTGGTCGCGGCGCCGGATTCGGAGCGGGGACCGCTCGCCTCCGACGTGGAACTCGCGACCGATCTGCGCGCGGCGCTCACCGTGCTGCAGAGCGTGCGGCTCGGCGCACCCGGCCAGATCGGCGTGGACCCCGAGCGCATCGCGGTCGCCGGTCACGGCTTCGGTGCGGCCGCCGCGGTCCGGGCCGCCGGATCGCAGGCGCTGCTCGGCCGGCCGCAGATCCCGGTCCGGGCGGTGATCGGCCTGTTCCCGGCGCCGACCACATCGAGCCTGCTGGACGCGGCCGCCTCGGTGACCGCACCGTCGCTGATCGTCGCGGCGGCCGATGAGATGGATTCCATGATCGGCAACGCGGTGCCACTCGCGAAGGCGTTGGGCGGCGACGTGGTCTTGCGCACACTCGCCGGGGTGGACGGCCGCGCGCTGCTGGAGAATCCGTCGATCAAGTCGCTGATCGGGATCAACGGGGCCGAGCGGAAGGTGCACGCGGCGGTTCGTGCGCAGGTCACCGGCTATCTGCTGCACACCCTGACCGGCGACGAACGCTACGCCGCCTTCGCCGATCCGGAAGCCGACATGGGCGCGGTCACGGCCGTCGACGTGGCGACCGCGCGCCGCGCGGACGTCGACCACGTCTCCCAGCTGCTGGGCATTCCCGCCTACAAGGCGGACGACGACGAGGACGGCAAGCGCAAGAAGGGCCCGGCCGCTCTCGCCAGGTAAACTCGACGACCATGTGCGGAATCGTCGGATACGTGGGGGAGCGCCAGGCTCTGGACATCGTCGTCGAAGCATTGCGACGGATGGAATACCGCGGCTACGACTCGGCCGGCGTGGCCGTCGCCGACGGTGCCGGCCACCTGACGGTGGAGAAGAAGGCCGGGCGCCTCGGAAACCTGGAAGAGCTGATCACTCAGGTCGGCCCGGACACCCTGCGCGGCACCACCGGCATGGGTCACACCCGCTGGGCCACCCATGGACAGCCGACCGACCGCAACGCGCACCCGCACGTCAGCGACGACGAGAAGTTCGCCGTCGTGCACAACGGCATCATCGAGAACTACGCCCCGCTGCGGGCCGAACTCGAAGACGCCGGGGTCGAATTCGCCTCCGACACCGACACCGAGACGGCGGTGCACCTGCTGCGCCGCGAGTACACCTCCGGTGCGAACGCCGGCGACTTCGTGGCCAGCGCCTACGCGGTGCTGCGCCGCCTGGAGGGCGCCTTCACCGTCGTCTTCATGTCCGCCGACAATCCCGGCGTGATCGTCGCGGCCCGCCGCTCCACCCCCCTCGTGGTCGGTGTCGGGAAGGGCGAGATGTTCGTCGCATCCGATGTCACGGCGTTCATCGAGCACACCCGTGACGCCATCGAACTCGGCCAGGACGAGGTGGTGGTGATCACCGCCGACAGCTTCGACATCACCGACTTCGACGGCAACCCCACCGGCGGCAAGCCCTTCCACATCGACTGGGATCTCGCGGCGGCCGAGAAGGGCGGCTACGAGTACTTCATGCTCAAGGAGATCGCCGAGCAGCCCGAGGCGCTGGCGAACACCCTCCTCGGGCACCTGGAGAACGGGCGCATCGTGCTCGACGAGCAGCGCCTGAGCGACCAGGACCTGCGCGACGTCGACAAGGTCTTCGTCGTCGCCTGCGGCACCGCCTACCACGCCGGGATGATCGCCAAGTACGCGATCGAGCACTGGACCCGCCTGCCCGTCGAGGTGGAGCTGGCCAGCGAATTCCGCTACCGCGATCCGGTCCTCGACCGGTCGACGCTGGTGGTGGCCATCAGCCAGTCCGGCGAGACCGCCGACACCCTGGAAGCCGTCCGGCACGCCAAGGAGCAGAAGGCCCGGGTCCTGGCGATCTGCAACACCAACGGCGCGCAGATCCCGCGCGAATCCGACGCGGTGCTCTACACGCACGCCGGCCCGGAGATCGGTGTCGCGTCCACCAAGTGCTTCCTTGCCCAGATCGCCGCCGCCTACATGGTGGGCCTGGCCCTCGCGCAGGCCGTCGGCACCAAATACCCGGACGAGGTGGTCGCCGAGTTCCGTGCCCTGGAGGCCGCGCCCGCCGCGGTGGAGACCGTGCTGGAGCAGATGGAGCCGGTCCGCGCCCTCGCCCGCGAGTACGCCGCCGCCGACACCGTCCTGTTCCTCGGCCGCCACGTCGGCTACCCGGTGGCCCTCGAAGGCGCGCTCAAGCTCAAGGAACTGGCCTACATCCACGCCGAGGGCTTCGCCGCCGGCGAACTCAAGCACGGGCCGATCGCCCTGATCGACGACGGCCTGCCGGTGATGGTCGTGATGCCCTCGCCGGAGGGCCGCCCGGTGCTGCACTCGAAGATGATCAGCAACGTCCGGGAGATCCAGGCCCGCGGCGCGCGGACCATCATCCTCGCCGAGCCCGGCGACGAGATCGCCGCGTCGGTCGCCGACCACTTGATCCCGATCCCGCACACGCCGACGCTGCTGCAGCCGCTGGTCTCCACCGTGCCGCTGCAGGTCTTCGCCGCGACCGTGGCGCAGGAGCGAGGCTACGACGTCGACAAGCCGCGTAACCTCGCGAAATCGGTGACGGTCGAATAGCCGTGCTCGGCTACTACTCCGCCGATCGGATCCGCGCCGCCGAAGAGGCCACCGGGGATCTCCTGACCAGCGGTGTCCTGATGAGCCGGGCTGCCACGGGGGTCGCCGCGGTCGCGTTGCGTGAGCTGCGCGGGCGGTACGGACAGACCTACGGACGGCGCGTCGGCCTGGTGATCGGCGCGGGTAACAACGGCGGTGACGCGCTCTACGCGGGCGCGCGCCTGGCGGGCCGCGGCGTCGCCGTCGACGCGGTGCTGCTGGCCCCGGATTCCACCCACCCCGCTGGGCTCGCGGCGCTCCGGCGCGCGGGCGGGCACATCGTCGACCGGCTCGGTCCCGACACCGATCTGGTGATCGACGCCGTCGTCGGACTCGGCGGCCGTGGCCCGCTGCGCCCGGCCGCCGCGGAGGCGTTCGCGGCCGTCTCCGGGGTCCCGGTGCTGGCCGTCGACCTGCCGTCCGGGATCGATCCCGACACCGGCGTGGTGCATCACCCGTCGGTGCGCGCCGACGTCTGCGTCACCTTCGGCGAACGGCGCCTCGCCCACCTGCTCGCCGCACCCGAGTGCGGCCGCGTCGAGGTGATCGACATCGGCCTGACGACGCCCGACCCGGAGGTGGCGGCCCTCACCGACGCCGAGACCGGCGCGCTGTGGCCGGTGCCCGGGCCGCACGACGACAAGTACACGCAGGGTGTGGTGGGGATCCTGGCCGGTTCGGACGCCTATCCCGGGGCCGCGGTGCTCTCCACCAGCGGCGCGGTGGCCGCGACCTCCGGCATGACCCGCTTCGTCGGCACGGCCGCACCCGAGGTGGTCGCGCACCGGCCCGAGGTGGTCGCCGTGCGCGAACTCGCCGACGCGGGCACCGTGCAGGCCTGGGTGATCGGACCGGGCCTGGGCACCGGCGCGCACGCCGAACGACTCGTCGAGCAGGTGCTCGGCACCGATGTTCCGGTGCTGGTCGACGCCGACGGACTGACCGTGCTGGCCCGCCGGCTCGATCTGCTCGACGGCCGCACCGCGCCGACCCTGCTGACCCCGCACGCCGGTGAGTTCGCCCGGCTCGCCGGGCATCCGCCCGGCGACGACCGGCTGGCGGCGGTCCGCGACCTCGCCGGGCGCCTGGGCGTCACCGTGCTGCTCAAGGGCCGGATCACGCTGATCGCGGATCCGGACGGCCGGGTGCTCGGCAACGACGCGGGCTCGTCGTGGGCGGCGACCGCCGGAGCGGGCGACGTGCTCTCCGGGATCGCCGGGGCACTGCTCGCCGCGGGCCTGCCGCCGCGACTCGCCGGAGCGGCGGCGGCCCGCGCGCACGCGACGGCCGCACGACTCGCCGCCCGCGGCGCGCCGATCGGCGCTTCCGCACTGGCGGACACGGTGCCGGAGGCCATCCGCGTGCTCCGTGCCTCGGGAGGCGCGTCGTGAGACCGGCACTGGAGGCGTCCGTCGACCTGTCGGCGATCGCCCACAACGTCGGGGTGATCACCGAACGCGCCGGCGTGCCGCTGATCGCCGTGGTCAAGGCCGACGGCTACGGCCACGGCGCGACACCGGTCGCCCGGGCCGCGCTCGCCGCGGGTGCCGCCGAACTGGGCGTCGCGCATCTGACCGAAGCCCTGGCCCTGCGCGCGGACGGGATCGACGCGCACCTCACGTCGTGGCTGCACACCCCCGACACCGATTTCGCGGCCGGGATCGCCGCCGGCGTCGACCTCGCGGTGTCGTCGCCGCGGCAGCTGGCCGCCGTGGTCGCCGCGGCCCGTGAACTCGGCACCACCGCGACGGTGACCGTCAAGGTCGACACCGGGCTCGGCCGCAGCGGTATCGCGCCCGGCGAATGGGAGCAGACCGCGCGCGAGGTCGCCGCCGCGCAGGCCGAGGGCGCCGTCCGGCTGCGCGCCGCGATGTGCCATCTCGCCTTCGGTGACGAGCCCGACCACCCGATGAACACGCGGCAGGCCGACCGTCTCGACGCGGCCGTCGCCGATCTGCGCCGGCTCGGTGCGGCACCCGACGTGGTGCACATCGCCAACTCGCCGGCCGCGCTCACCCGGCCCGACCTGGCCCGCGACCTGGTCCGCCCCGGCATCGCCGTCTACGGCTACTCGCCGATCCCGGAGCTCGGCGACTTCGGCCTGATCCCGGCGATGACGCTCTCCGCCCAGGTCGCCCTGGTCAAGAACATCCCGGCCGGGCAGGGGGTGTCGTACGGCCACCGGTGGGTGGCGCCGCGCGACACGACGATCGCGGTCCTGCCCGCGGGTTACGCCGACGGCGTGCCACGGCTGCTGTCCGGGCGTTTCGAGGTCTCGATCAACGGGCGACGATTCCCCGGTGTCGGCCGGGTCTGCATGGATCAGCTGGTGGTGGACCTGGGACCCGACGGCGGCGGCGTGACCGAAGGCGACCGGGCCGTCCTGTTCGGCGCGACCGGCCCCGGTGAGCCGTCGCTCCCGACGGCCACCGACTGGGCCGATGCCATCGGCACCATCGACTACGAGATCGTCACCGGTATCCGCGGACGTGCCGTGCGCAGCTACCGCGGCGCGGCGGGGGAGGCGCAGTGAGCGAGCAACAGCAGGAGCCGGGACCCGCCCGGCCGGCGGTCCACGTGCCCGAGCAGCGGCGCCCGGGCTGGGCGTCGGGCCTGCGGGACGTCGGTTCGCTGGGCGCGACCCTGGGCGGCAACGTCCGGCGCTCCCGGCGCCGCAAGAAGAGCGGCACCGCGGTCGACCCGAACACCGGCGTCGATTTCAAGCGCATCTACACCGACGAGTCGTCGACCGTCATCGCCGACGACGGCGTCGGTCTCGCGGTGCGCACGCATCTGACCGGCGACGACCCCGAGCGCTCACCGGAACTGACGGTGATCTTCGTCCACGGCTTCACGCTGCGGATGGCGTCGTGGCATTTCCAGCGCTACGGCCTCGCCGAGCGGTGGGCCGACCGGCGGATCCGGATGGTCTTCTACGACCAGCGCGGACACGGCCGCAGCGACCCGGCCTCGGCCGCGAGCTCGTCGGTCCCGCAGCTCGGGGACGACCTCGCGGCGGTGATCCGGGCCGTCGCACCGACCGGCCCGGTGGTGCTGGTGGGGCATTCGATGGGCGGCATGACGATCATGGCGCTGGCCCGGAGCCATCCCGAACTCTTCGGCTACAAGGGACGCGTCTCCGGTGTCGCACTGATCTCGACCGCCGCGCGCGGCATCACCGAGGCCGGTCTCGGTGAGGGCCTCAACAATCCGGTCGTCGACGCGCTGCGCGTCTCCGTCCGGTATTTCCCGCGCCTGGTGCAGGCCGGGCGCGGCGTCACCCGTCAGGCCGTGGAACCGGTGCTGATCGCCGCCAGCTTCGGTCCCGACTTCTACAGTCCGTCGGCCGGTCACGCCGTGGAGTCGATGATCCAGAACACCCCCATCTCGACGATGGTGAACTTTCTGCACGCCCTGGAGAGCCACGACGAGTCGACCGCGCTGCCGGTGCTCGCGCAGGTGCCGTCGGTGGTGATGTGCGGCGACATCGATCGGCTGACCCCGCTGCCGAATTCGCTGCGCATGTACTCCGAACTGGGTGACGACTCGCGGCTGCTGATCGGGGAGGGCTGCGGCCACATGCTGCCGATGGAGCACCCCGACCTGGTCAACGACGGTATCGACGGGCTGGTCCAGCGATCCCGGATCGCCCTGAACCGGCCCAAGATGCGGTGGTACTGGGGGCGTGATGGGAGCGTCTGATCCGGTCCGCGGCGCCGCCGGGCGGCGCGAGCTGCCGGAGGTCGCGGACACCGAGGCGCTCGGCGCCGACCTCGCGCGGATCCTGCGGGCGGGGGATCTGGTGATCCTCGACGGGCCGCTCGGTGCGGGCAAGACCGCGCTGACCCGCGGCCTGGCCGCCGGGCTCGGCGTGCGCGGGCGGGTCAGTTCGCCGACGTTCATCATCGCGCGCCAGCACGCGCCCGGCGAGGGCGGCGGCCCCGGCCTGATCCACGTCGACGCCTACCGCCTCGGCGGGCTCGACGATCTCGACGCCCTCGATCTGGACACCGATCTCACCGATTCGGTGGTCGTCGTCGAATGGGGTGAGGGCGTGGCCGAACGGCTGGTCGACGAGTATCTGACGGTGCGGCTGCGGCGCGCGGACGACTCCGACGTGCGCACCGCGGAATGGGAATGGGTGAGCCATGAGTGACCCGCGGCTGATCCTGGCCCTGGACACCGCCACTCCGACGGTGGTGGTGGGGCTGGTGGAACTCGGCGACGCCGGTCCGCGCACCCTCGCCGAACGGGTCGTGGACGACCACCGCCGCCACGCCGAGGTCCTCACCACCCTGATGCGCGACGTGCTGGCCGATGCCGGCGTCACGGGCGCGGATCTGGACGGGGTGGTCGTCGGCTGCGGGCCGGGCCCGTTCACCGGTCTGCGCGTGGGCATGGCGACCGCCGCCGCGTACGCGGACGCCCTGGGCATCGGCGTGTACGGGGTGTGCACCCTGGACGCGATCGCCGGGGCGGCCGGTGAGTCCGCCGACGTGCTGGTGGTGACCGACGCCCGGCGTCGCGAGGCCTACTGGGCCCGGTACCGGGGCGGGCAGCGGATCGACGGCCCGCAGGTGAGCGCACCCGATGCCGTCGTCGTGGGGGAGGCGGCCGTCGTCGCCGGGACCCCCGGCTTCACCGACCGGTACGGGCTGCCGGTCTCGGCCGTGACCGTCCCGACGCCGGCCTCGCTGGTGGCCGCCGCGGATCTCACCGCTCCCGGGCCGCTCACGCCGCTGTACCTGCGGCGGCCGGATGCGGTGGAACTGAAGGACCAGCGCCGCAAGTCGTTGCTGCCGTGATCGTCGACGCCCTCACCCCGCGCGACCTGCCGCGCTGCGCCGAATTGGAGACCGTGCTGTTCGCCGGCGACTCGCCCTGGCCGCTCCCGGGCTTCGTGAGTGAACTCGCCGCGGCGCACAACCGCTACTTCGCGCTCCGCGCCGAGCCCGGCGGGCCGGTCGCCGGCTACGCCGGGATCAGCCTCCTCGGGCCGCCCGGCGGGCAGGAATGCGAGGTGCACACCATCGCCGTCGCACCGGAGTTCCAGGGCACCGGCGGCGGCCGGGCGCTGATGTCGGCGATGCTGGCGGTTGCCGATGCCGCGGGCGCGCCGGTATTCCTGGAGGTGCGTACCGACAACACGCTGGCCATCGGGCTGTACGAGAGCGTCGGTTTCACCGTCGCCGGGGTCCGGCGCAACTACTATCAGCCGTCCGGCGCCGATGCCTACACCATGGTGCGCCCGGCCGACGAGGGGACAGCGTCACCGTGATCGTGATGGGTATCGAGAGCTCGTGCGACGAGACGGGCGTCGGGATCGTCTCCTGGGACGGCGAATCGGCGACGCTGCTGGCCGACGAGGTGGCCTCCAGCCAGGACGAGCACGCCCGCTACGGCGGCGTGGTCCCCGAGGTGGCCTCCCGCGCGCACCTGGAGGCCATGGTGCCGACCATGACCCGCGCCCGCGAGGCCGCCGGGATCGACCGGCCGGATGCCATCGCGGTGACCATCGGCCCCGGGCTGGCGGGCGCCCTGCTGGTCGGCGTCGCCGCCGCCAAGGCGTACGCGCTGGCCTGGGATGTGCCGCTGTACGCGGTGAACCACCTCGGCGGCCACGTCGCCGTCGACACCCTGGAACACGGCCCGATGCCGCCCTCGGTGGCCTTGCTGGTCTCCGGCGGCCACACCCATCTGCTCGGCATCGAGGCCCTGGACCGGCCGATCGACGAACTCGGCACCACCATCGACGACGCGGCCGGGGAGGCCTTCGACAAGGTCGCGCGGCTGCTCGACCTCGGCTATCCCGGCGGGCCGGTGATCGATGAGCTGGCCCGCGACGGCGATCCGGCGGCCATCAAGTTCCCGCGCGGTCTGACCGGTCCCCGCGACGCTCCGTACGACTTCTCGTTCAGCGGCCTCAAGACGGCCGTCGCGCGCTACGTGGAGGGTGAGGTGCGGGCCGGTCGCGAGGTCAGCGTGCCCGACGTGGCGGCGTCGTTCCAGGAGGCGGTGGCCGACGTGCTGACCGCCAAGGCGATGCGTGCGGTCGCCGAACGCGGCGTCGACACCCTGGTGCTCGGCGGCGGGGCCACCGCCAATTCCCGGATCCGGTCCCTCGCGCAGGAGCGCGCCGATGCCGCGGGGGTGCGGCTGCGCGTCCCGAAGCCGCGGCTGTGCACCGACAACGGCGTCATGGTGGCGACGCTGGGTGCGCACGTGATCGGCGGCGGCGCCCCGGCGTCGTCGCTGAACGTGGCGACCGATCCCGGGATGTCGGTGCAGATCAGCAAGCTCTGAGCGAACTCATCGCGTCTTAGCGGACCCAAGGGTTGAGTGCTGGCACTCGCATGGGTAGAGTGCCAGATGGCAGAGGTTCACCGCCGCGGCACCCGCGACGACGCGGCACCGATCCGAGCCGACAACCCCCATCACGAACGCAAAGGACTGACATCGTGGCAGGCGTGAACATCAAGCCGCTTGAGGACAAGATCCTTATTCAGGCCGTCGAGGCTGAGACCACCACCGCTTCGGGTCTGGTCATTCCGGACTCGGCCAAGGAGAAGCCCCAGGAGGGCAAGGTCATCGCTGTGGGCCCCGGCCGCTGGGACGAGGACGGCGACAAGCGGATCCCGCTGGACGTCAGCGAGGGTGACACCGTCATCTACAGCAAGTACGGCGGCACCGAGATCACCTACGGTGGCGAGGCCTACCTGATCCTGTCGGCGCGCGACATCCTCGCGGTCGTCGGCTGATCGCAGACGCAAGAACCCGAGAACACCCCGGACGGCCGTCAGGCCGCCGGGGTGTTCTTCATTCCGTGGCTGGGCCGGCGGCGGCGGATCAGGTGCCGCTCATGCTCGGACAGGCCGCCCCAGATGCCGTAGATCTCGTCGACGGACAGGGCGTGGGAGCGGCACTGCGCGATCACCGGGCACGCGGCGCAGATCTGCTTGGCACGACGTTCGCGCTGCAGTCGTGCGTGCCCGCGCTCGCCCTCGGGGTGGAAGAACACCGACGAGTCCAGGCCCCGGCAGCCACCCTCGCGCTGCCAGTCCCAGAAATCGGCGTTGGGGCCGGGCAGGCGGTCTGCGGTGATGGTCACGGCTCTTTCCTCTCCTCATTCCGCGTGCGCATCCGCGCTCGCATCGCTCACGCTAGGGTGGCCGAATCCGGCGAGTCAAACAGCCGCGACAGGGTCTGTGAGCAGCAATTTTGCGGTCAGGTTAACGGGTGGTGCGGCTCCTGGCGTTTCGCCGTCTCGCGGTAACACCGGGTAAACATGACGTGGACCCGATGTCACGAGAAGCGACGAGTGGTCACCGATTGTTACGCCGCACGAAATCCGACGAGAAGAGGACGATGACCGGGGAGCACGCCGGACTCACGCAGTGGCAGCGGGCCGTCGAACTCGGCGCGCAGGGGTGGGCGGCGGCCGCCCGCACCGCCCTGGCGGCGCTGGTCGCCGATCCGCGGACGTCCACGGCGGTGGTCTCCCTCGCCCACAGCACCCGTGCCTCGCTGATCCGGCAGTCCGGGGGACACGCCGCGGCCCGGGCCGGGGACGGCCGGGCCTGCGCGCTCGCCGTCGCCGGCGCCGACAGCGACGACGAATGGCTCTCCGCGGCGTGGATGGACGGGCTCGTCGGGCTGGCCGCGGACAACCTGGGGATCGGCGACTTCGCCGCGTCCCGCCGCCTCCTCGACCGGGCCGCCGCCTGCCGCGCCGACGCGCGCACCGCGCTGCGGCTATCGTGGGTGCGCAGCGAATGGGGCCTCTACTCCGGAGACCTGACCGTCGCCCGCGCGGCGGCGGCCCGGTCGGCCGACCTCGCCGAGGCGCTCGACTCGCCGCGCCACGGCCTCAAGACCGGACTGATCGCCGCGGCCGTCGCAACCGCGACCGGCGACACCGAGGCGGCGGTGCGGGGCGGGCGGGCCGCCTACGACCGGGCGGGGGAACTGGGTCTGCTCCCGCTGCGCTGGGCGGCCGCGACGCTCCTCGCGGGCGTCGACCCCGGTACCGGGGAGTACGCGGCGTCCGCCGCCGAACTGCGCAGCGTACTGGCCCGCCGCGGCATGCCGCTCGCGCCCCTTCGGCCCGGCGAGCGCCACGGTCGATAAGGTGGACCGGTGATCCGCCGAACCCGTCCCGCCTCCACCGGGGACCGGACTCGGCACAGCGATGTAACACTTCGAGCACAGTGTGACGATGAAACTGACAGGTGAGGCGCTGGACCAGAAGGTCCGGGAAGCGGTGAGCGGGGACCGCGTGGCGCTGAGCTCAGTGCTCGAAAGTGTGCGAGAACCCGTTCTCCGCTACTGCCGGGCACGCATGGGTGCCGGCGAACGGCACCTGTTCTCGGCTGACGACGTCGCGCAGGAGGTGCTCATGGCGGTGATGACGGCGGTGCCCCGGTACCAAGACCAGGGTCGCCCGTTCATGGCCTTCGTCTACGGCATCGCCTCGCACAAGGTCGCCGACGCGATGCGCTCGGCGGCACGCGTCAAAGCCGACCCCACCGACGCCGTCCCCGAATCGGTCGACGTCTCCCGCGGCCCCGAACAACGAGCTCTCGACAACGATGCGAGCCGCCGGATGGCCGCGCTCCTGGAGACCCTGCCGGAGAAGCAGCGCGAGATCCTCGTGCTGCGCCTGGTGGTCGGGCTGTCCGCGGAGGAGACCGCCGAGATGGTCGGCAGCAGCGCCGGCGCGGTGCGCGTCGCGCAGCATCGCGCGCTCGCGAAGCTCAAGAAGCAGATACGACCGGGAGGTGAGTGGTGAAGCACGAGGACGAGTCGCCCGTCGACCTGAACGCCGTCCACCACGACGACGACTTCCTGAACGCCCTCATCGAGGGCCGGGCGCTGCCCGATCCCGATCCCGCCGAGCAGCGGCTGGGAGCGCTGCTGTTCGCGTGGCGCACCGAGACCCTCGCCGAGCCGATCCCGGTGGAACCCCGGCTGCCCGACGTCGAGCAGGCGATCGCCGTCGCCGAGGCCGAACGCAAGCGCCGCGCCACCGCCCGCCACCTGCGCCTGATCTCCGGCGCCGCCGCGATCACCGCGGTGGCGGCCGCCGGCCTGCTGGTGCTGTCGGAGAACTCGCAGCCGGGTGACCCGCTGTGGAACGTCAAGAAGGTCGTCTTCGCCGAGTCCGCCAAGCAGACCCAGGCCACCGTCGACGTCCAGAACACGCTGGAGCGCGCCGAGGTCGCGATGGCCGCGGGCGACACCACCGGGGCCACCGTGCTGGTCCGGAAGGCGCAAGAGGACCTCAAGCCGGTCCACGACAAGGCCACCCGCGAGCGGATGCAGCAGTGGATTCAGCGCCTGCTGTCCGACGACAAGCCGGTGACCTCGGCGTCGTCGACGAGCGCGACCACGCCGGTGGATCCGACCACGTTGCCGTCGGAGGTGAGCGGTTCGCCGACCACCTCGGTGACCGTGCCGGTGACCCCGACCAAGCCGCCGTCGTCCTCGCCGTCCTCGTCCGCGTCGCCGTCGTCGAGCACCAGCGCGTCCGCGTCGCCGCCGTCGAGTTCGATTCCGGAGAGCGCGGTTCCGGCCGAATAACCGCCCGGCGTCAGCGCCGGCGTTCGCCGAAGATGCCGTGGGCGTCGGCGAATCCGCGGCAGTAATCCCAGGTCACGTAGTCCTCGGGGCGCGGATCGAGGGCCGGCTCATGCGGACGGACCGAGCCGTCGGCGAGCAGCTGATGCAGGCTGGCGCGCAGCATGTCCCAGTCGTGGAAGTGATCTTCCCGACAATCCTCGCAGATCACCACGAGACCGCGGATCCCGCGCGGGGCGAGCAGCCGTTCGTACACGTCGAGGTCGGCCAGATCCTCGCGGACCGCCTCGCGCTCCTGATCATCCAGGGGCACACCGGGTTCCATCGCGTCCAGAGCTGCGGCGGGATCGCTCGGGTCGTCCGCGAACGGGTCCGGCGGCATTCCGGGAGGGAAGTGGTCATGCACGTCCTCCACCGTAGCCGATCGGGTCGGTGGCCGCCTCGGCCGATACGATGGAACGATGACGCCCGTACGCACTGGTGGAGATGATCCGAACAAGGTCGCGATGCTCGGCCTGACCTTCGACGACGTGCTGCTGCTTCCGGCCGCATCCGACGTCGTTCCCAACGCCGTCGACACCTCGTCGAGGCTGACCCGGGAGATCACCCTCCGTGTGCCTCTGGTCAGCTCGGCGATGGACACGGTGACCGAGTCGCGGATGGCCATCGCCATGGCGCGCGCCGGTGGCATGGGCGTGCTGCACCGCAATCTGTCGATCGAGGCGCAGGCGTCGTCGGTCGAGACGGTCAAGCGGTCGGAGGCCGGCATGGTGACCGATCCGGTGACCTGCCGCCCGGACAACACCCTCGCCGAGGTCGACGCCATGTGCGGCAAGTACCGGATCTCCGGGCTGCCGGTCGTCGATGATCGCGGCGACCTGGTCGGCATCATCACCAACCGGGACATGCGCTTCGAGCACGACCAGTCCCGGCCGGTGTCCGAGGTGATGACCCCGGCGCCGCTGATCACCGCGCAGGAAGGCGTCTCCGCCGAGGCTGCGCTCGGGCTGCTGCGGCGGCACAAGATCGAGAAGCTGCCGATCGTCGACGGCGCGGGCAAGCTGACCGGCCTGATCACCGTCAAGGACTTCGTCAAGACCGAGCAGCACCCGAACGCCACCAAGGACGCCGACGGCCGCCTGCTGGTCGGCGCCGCGGTCGGTGCCGGCGA
Organism: Gordonia sp. PP30; assembly: GCF_023100845.1. Taxonomy (NCBI): domain Bacteria; kingdom Bacillati; phylum Actinomycetota; class Actinomycetes; order Mycobacteriales; family Gordoniaceae; genus Gordonia; species Gordonia sp. PP30. The sequence goes on from NZ_CP095864.1 coordinate 1,272,088, forward strand.
CGAGGCCTGGAACCGGGCCATGGCGCTCGCCGATGCCGGCGTCGACGTGCTGGTCGTCGACAGCGCGCACGGTCATTCGCGCGGCGTGCTCGACATGATCGCCAAGCTCAAGGCCGAATTCGGCGGACGCGTCCAGCTGATCGGCGGCAACGTCGCCACCCGCGACGGTGCGCAGGCACTGATCGACGCCGGCGTGGATGCGGTGAAGGTCGGCGTCGGGCCGGGCTCCATCTGCACCACGCGCGTGGTCGCCGGCGTGGGCGCCCCGCAGATCACCGCGATCCTGGAGGCGTGCGCGGCCGCGTCGGCCGCCGGGATCCCGGTGGTGGCCGACGGCGGGCTGCAGTATTCGGGCGACGTCGCCAAGGCGCTCGCGGCCGGGGCGTCGACCGCGATGCTGGGCTCGCTGCTGGCCGGTACCGCCGAGTCGCCGGGTGAGCTGATCCTGGTCAACGGCAAGCAGTTCAAGAGCTACCGCGGCATGGGTTCGCTGGGCGCCATGCAGGGCCGCGGCCAGGGCAAGTCGTACTCGAAGGACCGCTACTTCCAGGACGACGTGCTCGCCGAGGACAAGCTGGTGCCCGAGGGCATCGAGGGCCGGGTGCCGTTCCGGGGCCCGCTGTCGCAGGTGATCCACCAGCTGGTGGGCGGGCTGCGCGCCGCGATGGGATACACCGGGGCGTCGACCATCGGTGAGCTTCAGCAGGCGCAGTTCGTGCAGATCACCGCGGCCGGACTCAAGGAGTCGCACCCGCACGACATCACGCTGACCGCCGAAGCCCCGAACTACTACACCCGCTGAACCTTCTCCTTCGCAGAAAGGCGCCCTGGTGCGTGACCTCGTCGAATTCGGTATGGGCCGGACGGCCCGCCGGACCTATGAACTCGAAGACATCTCGATCGTGCCGTCCCGGCGCACCCGGTCGTCCAAGGATGTCTCCACGGCCTGGCAGATCGACGCGTACCGCTTCGAGACGCCGATCCTGAACCACCCGACCGACGCGATCGGCTCCCCGGCATCGGTGATCGAACTCGGCCGGCTCGGCGCGCTCGGCGTCCTGAACGGTGAGGGCCTGTGGGCCCGGCACGAGGACGTCGAGGGCAAGCTCGCCCAGCTGATCGAGATCGCCGACGGCGATCCGGATCCGTCGGCCGCGGTGCGGTTCCTGCAGGAGCTGCACGCCGCGCCGGTGAAGCCCGCGCTGCTGGCCGCCGCCGTGGCGGAGGTCCGCGCGGCCGGTGTGACCACCGCGGTCCGGGTGAGCCCGCAGCACGCGCCCGAGCTGACGCCCGCGCTGCTGGAGGCCGGGCTGGAGATCCTGGTGGTGCACGGCACCATCATCTCCGCGGAGCATGTCGCGAAGGCCGAGGGCGAACCGCTCAATCTGAAGACCTTCATCGCCGACCTCGACATCCCGGTGATCGCCGGTGGCGTGCAGGATCACCGCACCGCGCTGCACCTGATGCGGACCGGTGCGGCCGGCGTGATCGTCGGCTACGGCTCGGCGGAGGGCGCCACCACCACCAACGAGGTGCTCGGCATCGGCGTCGCCATGGCGACCGCGATCGCCGACGCCGCCGCCGCGCGCCGCGACTACCTGGACGAGACCGGCGGACGCTACGTGCACGTGATCGCCGACGGTGATCTGCACACCTCCGGCGACGTCGCCAAGGCCATCGCCTGCGGCGCCGACGCGGTCTCCCTCGGCACGCCGCTGGCGGCCGGCGCGGAGGCCCCGGGCCGGGGCTGGTACTGGCCGTCCGCCGCCGCTCACCCGGACACCCCGCGCGGCGCGCTGCTGCAGGTGGCCGAGGAGGAGACGCGGGCGAGTTTCGAGCGCATCCTGACCGGACCGTCCGACGACCCCGACGGCCTGCTCAACCTGATCGGCGCGCTGCGCCGGTCGATGGCGAAGGCCGGATACGCGGATCTGAAGGAATTTCAGAAGGTGGGCCTGTCCGTTCGGGGCTAGGGGCCTAAACTGACCGCGTGGACGTGATGGAGGACGTGTTCACGTGGGTGGCGGTCGCCTTCGAGGCGCTCGGCGCTGTGGTGATGGTCGTGGGCACCGTCGTCGCGATCGTCCTGGGCGTCCGGGCCGGTCTGCGTGGCCGGCCGGGGGAGGAGGTCTTCGCCGTCGTCCGCCAGACGCTCGGCGGGGCGATCCTGCTGGGTCTCGAGGTGCTGGTGGCCGCCGATCTGGTCCGGACCATCACGTCCAAGCCGTCGCTGCAGGATGCGCTGATCCTCGGCATCATCGTGCTGATCCGGACGATCCTGTCGATCTCCATCCAGATCGAGATCGAGGGCGTGCTGCCGTGGCGGCGGGCCCTGCTCACCAGCGGTGCGACCGTCGTCGCCCATCAGGTGGCGAAGGATCGGGCGGCGTCCAGGTAAGGGCACACTTCCTATCTCTACTGTGACAACGCTCATTAGTATCGTCTGTCATGGCGAGCACCGACTTCGACGTCCTGATCATCGGTTCCGGTTTCGGCGGCAGCGTGAGCGCGTTGCGGCTGGTGGAGAAGGGATACCGGGTCGGGGTGATCGAGGCCGGCCGGCGCTTCGAGGACGACCAGTTCGCGAAAACGAGCTGGCGGCTGAACAAGTTCGTGTGGGCGCCGAAGTTCGGGCTGATGGGCATTCAGCGCATCCACATGCTCAAAGACGTGATGATCCTGGCCGGTGCCGGCGTGGGCGGCGGATCCCTGAACTACGCGAACACGCTGTACAAGCCGCCGACGCCGTTCTTCACCGACCCGCAGTGGAATCACATCACCGACTGGGAAGCCGAGCTCAGCCCCCACTACGACCAGGCGCGGAGGATGCTCGGCGTGGTCACCAATCCGACGTTCACCAACTCCGACCGCATCATGAAGGAGGTCGCCGAGGAGATGGGCGTCGGCGACACCTTCGGGCCGACGCCGGTGGGCGTCTTCTTCGGCGCCAAGACCGGCGGTGCGGGAGCGCCGGGGGAGACGGTCGACGATCCGTTCTTCGGCGGCGCCGGACCGCGCCGCACCGCCTGCACCGAGTGCGGCGCCTGCATGACCGGCTGCCGGGTCGGCGCCAAGAACACCCTGCTCAAGAACTACCTCGGCCTCGCCGAGGCGAACGGCGCGCGGGTTATCGACCGCACCACCGTCGACCGGCTCGAACAGCGCGGCGACGGATCGTGGATCGTCTCGGCGCACGGCTCGTCGTCGTGGGGCCCGTTCGGCGCACGGCGGCGCCAGTTCACCGCCGGCCAGGTGATCGTGGCGGCCGGCACCTTCAACACGCAGAAGATCATGCACCGGGCCAAGGGCTCGACGCTCCCGAAGATCTCCGATGCGATGGGCGTGCTGACCCGCACCAACTCCGAGTCGATCCTGGGTGCGCAGTCGGCGACCTACGACCCGAGCCAGGACTTCTCCGAGGGTGTCGCGATCACGTCGTCGTTCCATCCGGCGTCGAACACGCACATCGAGCCCGTCCGGTACGGCAAGGGCAGCAACGCCATGGCCTACCTGCAAACGCTGCTGACCGACGGCGGCAGTGTCGCGAACCGGTTCGGCCAGTTCCTCAAGCAGGTCGTCAAGAATCCCCTGATGCTGGTGCGGTTGCTGATGGTCCGCAAATGGAGCCAGCGGACGGTGATCGCGCTGGTGATGCAGAACAACAACAACTCGCTGACCACCTTCGTGCGCAAGCGCGGACCGTTCAAGTACGTCACCAGCAAGCAGGGGGTCGGCGAGCCGAATCCGACGTGGATTCCGAAGGGCAACGAGGCGACCCGGCGGATCGCCGACAAGCTGCCCGGCGGCCTGGCCGGCGGTACCTGGGGTGACATCGTCAACATGCCGATGACCGCCCACTACCTGGGCGGCTGCGTGATCTCCGACGATCCGGCCACCGGCGTGATCGACCCGTATCACCGCGTCTGGGGCTACCCGACGCTGCACGTCACCGACGGCGCCGCGATCACCGCGAACCTGGGCGTCAATCCGTCGCTGTCGATCAGCGCGCAGGCCGAACGTGCGGCCTCGCTGTGGCCGAACAAGGGCGAGGACGACCAGCGGCCGGCGCAGGGCGAGCCCTACCGGCGGCTCGCGCCGGTGCGCCCGGTGTCACCGGTGGTGCCCGAGGGGGCGCCCGGCGCGCTGCGCCTGCCGATCACGCCGGTCTAGCGATTCCCGGTCAGCGGTCGATCCACTCGATGTAGCCGCCGCCGGCGATCTCCGTACCGAGGTAGCGGCCGGTGTAGTCGTAGCTGCCCGCGAAGCCGGCGGCCATCCCGTAGGCGAAGTCGTCCCGGGCGACGCCGTGCACGGTGATCAGCTCGCGGCCGTCGTCGTCGTTCACCGACCAGGTGAATTCGGCGGGCAGCTCCATCGCGGCCCCGTCCGGGGTGGTGTGCGTGGGCAGGCGCCGGTGCACGGTGTTCACGAAGCCGCGCGTATAGGTCGCGGTGCCGCGGTCCAGGTCGCGGACGAAGACCATGCGCTGGAAGGGGATGCCTGCCGGTCCCAGCAGTTCCGTCATCAGCACCTGCACGCGGTCGCTGATGTTGAGGATCTGATAGGTGAAGAACCGGATCGGCAGCGGCACGTCGGTCCGGCCGCGAGCGTACTCCCAGGTGCACAGTCCGCTGCTGGTGATCGGCTCGCCGCCGTCGGGCGTGAAGGTGCCCTCGTATTCGCAGAGCCGGCTCCAGTGGTCGTAGACGCCGGGCAGGTGCGCGAAGTGGGAGATGTGCTCGGTGGGGCGCAGGACGAGATCGGCGGTGAGGCCGTCCGGGCGGGCGTGGACGGTGATCTCGTGGTCGCGCCGGATCCGCAGCACGTCGCCGATCCGGATGTCGGAGGCGTCCTCGGTGACGGTGCAATCGTCGGCGATGCTGTAGGGCCGGAAGTTGTCCCGGGAGACCGCCGAGCCGAGCAGCAGCCAGGCCGAGTCTTCCGGCGTGGTCCGCACCAGCGAGGGCACCGAGTAGGCGCGGATGCGCTTCGCGGTACCGAAAAGACTGATGACGTCGAAGAAGTTCACCGGGGCCGGGAGATCGGGCACCATGATCCCGTAGTGGGCGACCCCCCAGCCGCCGGTCGGCGGATGCGACGGCAGCGCGGGATCGTAGGGCGCGCCGTTCAGCGGGCCGATCCGGTTGACGAGGTTCCCGGTGTGCTGCAGTACGCGGTCGAGGAGGGAGCTCACGGTCAGCAGTCAACCACACGGGCGCTACCGTGAGAGTCATGAGTGACTGGCGTGAGACACGGGTCGAGGAGATCAAGGGACTGATCCGGGCGGCCGATCCGGCGATCGTCGAGGAGGCCAAGTGGCGGAAGCCGTCGAACCCGGACGGGGTTCCGACGTTCTCGCTGGACGGCCTGGTCTGCACGGTCGAGACCTACAAGGACAAGGTGAAGGTGACCTTCGCGAAGGGGGCATCGCTGCCCGATCCGGCGTCGGTGTTCAACGCGAGCCTGACCGCGGGCACGCGCCGCGCGGTCGACCTCGGGGAGAACGACGTGCTCGACGAGGACGCGTTCGTCGCACTGATCCGGGCGGCGGTCGCCGCGAATCAGATGTAGAGCGCCGGTTCGGCGTACGGGTCGACGGTGTCGGGTCCGGGGCGGGACTTCGCGGCGACGCCGACGGCCACGTAGCCGGCCGGGACGTCGTGCACCACCACCGCGTTGGCGCCCACCTTGACGTCGTCGCCGAGGGTGATGGGGCCGAGGATCTTGGCGCCCGCACCGATCAGTACACGGTCGCCGACGGTCGGATGCCGCTTGCCCTTGTTCATGCTGGTGCCGCCGAGGGTGGAGCCGTGGAACATGAGGACGTCCTCGCCGACCTCGGCGGTCTCACCGATCACCACGCCCATGCCGTGGTCGATGAAGAAGCGGCGGCCGATCACCGCACCGGGGTGGATCTCCACCCCGGTGAGGAACCGGGCGAACTGCGACAGCAGCCGGGCCGGGAGCTTCAGCGGCAGGCCGCTGATCCACAGGGTGTGGGCGACGCGATAGAACCACAGCGCGTGCACGCCGGGATAGGCGATGGCGACGACGAACTTGGATCGGGCCGCCGGGTCGCGGTCGCAGGCGGCCTGGAGGTCTTCGGCGAGGATGGCCGCCAGGCCGGGCTGCGCGGCGGACACTAGTCGACGAGCCCTTCGAACAGCGGCGTGGACAGGTAGCGCTCGCCGAAGTCGGGAAGCACGACGACGACGGTCTTGCCCGCGAACTCGGGACGCTTCGCGACGTCGACGGCGGCGGCCAGCGCGGCACCCGACGAGATACCGACGAGCAGGCCCTCCTCGGTGGCGGCGCGGCGCGCCCACTCGATGGCGGTGCCGACGTTGACGTCGATCACCTGGTCGTACACGTCGCGGTCGAGGACCTCCGGGACGAAGTTGGCGCCCAGACCCTGGATCTTGTGCGGGCCGGGGGCACCGCCGTTGAGGATGGGCGACTCTTCGGGCTCGACGGCGAAGACCTTGATCTCCGGGTTCTGCTCCTTGAGGTAGCTGCCGGCGCCGGTGACGGTGCCGCCGGTGCCGATACCGGAGACGAGCGCGGCCACCTGGCCGTCGGTGTCGTCCCAGATCTCCGGGCCGGTGGTGGCATGGTGGACCGCGGAGTTGGCCGGGTTGGCGAACTGCCGGGCCAGGACGGCTCCGGGACGCTCCGCGGCGATCTCCTCGGACTTGCGGACGGCGCCCGCCATACCCTCGGCGCCCGGCGTCAGGATCAGCTCGGCGCCGAACGCGCGGAGCAGCGCACGACGTTCCTTCGACATGGTCTCGGGCATCGCGAGCACCACGTTGTAGCCGCGGGCGGCGCCGACCATCGCCAGGGCGATACCGGTGTTGCCGCTGGTGGCTTCGACGATGGTGCCGCCCGGGGGCAGGGTGCCGTCGGCCTCAGCGGCGTCGATGATCGACACCGCGATGCGGTCCTTCACCGAGTTCGCGGGGTTGTAGTACTCGAGCTTCGCCAGCACGGTGGCGGCAGCGCCGTCGGTGATCCGGTTGAGCCGGACGAGCGGGGTGCGGCCGACGGCGGCGGTCACATCATCGAAGATCTTCGACACGGGGAATCCTTAGACTCATGAGTGGGCAGAGGGGCGTCGTTTCCGAGCCTAGTCGAGCCCGCGGGCGGCGAGGGTGTCTGCGAAACCATCGGCGGTATCCAATGCGGCCAGCACCGCGGGGACGAACAGCACACGCGGGCCGGCGCGCAGCCCGCGGGCGCGTCGTGCCTGGTCGACCTGGGTGAACAGCTCGGCGAGCAACGGGATCGAGCGGATTGTCAAGGCTAAAGCCATGGCGATTAAATCTGTCCGGACGCCGAGTTTCCGCAGCGGCGACAGCGCGCGGACGATCGCGTCGAGCAGATCGGTGGTGCGGGTGGTCAGCGTGACGACGGCGGCCAGGCCGATCGAGGCGAGGAGTACCGCGCCGACCACGGTCGCCTTGCGCCAGTCGGTGAGGAACAGCTGCAGGACGACGATCAGCGCGATCATCACCAGCGGTCCGCGCATCATCGGCCATGCGCGGACCGGACCGATCCCGGCCAGCGCGAACACCACGACGGTGGCGCCGACGGCGACCGCCGCACCGACCGGGGTGCGGACGGTGAGGGTCATCGCGATGATCGCGCCCAGCAGGGCGACCAGCTTGAACCCGGCCGGTAGCCGGTGGATCGGCGAAGAGCCGGGGACGTAGGCGCCGAGCATCTACTTGCTGTGCGCGACGCTGATCATCCACGGCACGCCGAACCGGTCGACGCACATGCCGAACCCGGGTGCCCAGAAGGTGGGCTCGACCGGCATGGTCACGGTTCCGCCGTCCGCGAGCGCCGCGTGGACGGTGCGGGCGCTGTCCAGGTCGGGGGCCGTGTACGAGACGGAGAAACCGGTCTTGGGGCCGTCGTCGCCGGTGGGGTCATCCGAGCCCAGGAAGCCGCCGCCGTCGGGCAGCGCGATGGAAGCGTGCATCACGAAGTCGCCGCCGCCGGGCATCTGCGCGTCGGCGGGAGCGTCGGAGTTCCGCATGATCGAGAGCTCGCCGCCGAAGATCTCGTGGTAGCGGGTGAAGGCGTCGGCGCAGTCGCCGCTGAAGAAGAGGTACGGGGTGAACGTCATGGA